>NZ_JBARYB010000025.1:0-16378 GCF_049647645.1 Achromobacter sp. | reverse complement strand
GGCTGCAGCGGCGCGGGCGGCGTGACCGTGCCCGGTAGCGCCGACGCGAGTCCGGCGCGTTCGGCCGTGGCTGGCAAGCCGCTGGGCAGGTCCTCGCCCTCCGGCGCGGCGAAGTCGAAAATCGACGTGAGGTCGCCGCAGACGGCACGGCGCCAGGGCGAGATATTGGGCTCGGCCACGCCGAAGCGCTGCTCGATGAAACGCAGCACCGACGTGTGGTCGAACACCTGCGAGTTGACCCAGCCGCCCTTGGTCCAGGGCGACAGCACATACATGGGCACGCGCGGGCCCAGCCCGTAGACGCCGTGCAGATGCGCCGGGGTATCGTCCTTTTCCGCGCCGGCGACGATCTCATGATATTCGCCGCGCGTATCCGCCGTGGAAGCTCCGGCCAGCGCGCCCGAGGCATCGCGCGAGGGCGGCGCGGGCGGGGGCATGTGGTCGAAGAAGCCGTCGTTCTCATCGAACATCAGCAGCAGGACGGTTTTGCTCCAGACCTCGGGGTTGGCCGTCAGCGCATCCAGCACCCGGGCCGTGTAGTCCGCGCCCTGGGCCGGGCTGGACGGGCTGGGGTGCTCGGAGCCGGCCTTGGTCGCACAGATCCAGGACACCTGCGGCAGCGCGCCGTCCAGCACGTCCTGGCGCAGCAGGTCCAGGTCGCGGGTGGTGAGCGCCTTGTCCTTCAACGCGGCTACCGACCCGGGCAGGCCTTGATAGGCATCCCGATAGGCCTTGAACCCGGCGGTGGGGTTCAACGAATAGTTGTCCGCCATGTTCTGGTAGATGCGCCAGCTGACGCCCGCCGCCTCCAGGCGTTCTGGATAGGTCGTCCAGGTGTAGGCGCGCGCCGGATCGCCTCCCGTGAGCTTGTTGTAGGTATTGCCCAAGGCCGGACCATTGCCGCGGCCCAGGCCGTCATTGGTGCCGGTCCACACGAACAGCCGGTTGGTGTTGGTGCCGCCGGTGAACGAGCAGTGATAGGCGTCGCAGACCGTGAAGGCGCGCGCCATGGCGTATTGGAAGGGCATGTCCTCGGCCGCGAAGTACGCCATCGAATGGTTCTTCTTGGCGGCAGGCCAGTTGCCCATGCGGCCCGCGTCCCACGCGTCCTGGGCGTTGGACCAGGTGTGCGGCGTGCTGGCCACGCGCATGGTCTCGAAAGCCTCGTGCGTATCCAGGTGGAAGGGCAGCACCGTGCGCGGCGCGCCTTCATCGGGTTTGTCGTTGTACTGCGCCCAGACGCTGCGATGACGCGCATCGAGGCTGTCCGGCACGGGTATGGGAAAGCGGTCGCCGAACCCGCGCACGCCCGCCAGTCCACCGAAGTAATGGTCGAACGAACGGTTCTCCTGCATGAAGATGACGATGTGCTCCACGTCGCGGATCGTGCCCGTGCGGCGCGCGGCCGGGATCGCGAGCGCGCGACGGATGGAAGCGGGCAGCAGGGCCAGGGCGCTGCCGGCGCCGGCCAGCGAGGCGCCGCTGCGGAGAAAGTCACGTCGGGTCTGCATTGGGCATTCCTGAGAACGACGCTGCCCGCACGGGGCGGGCAGCTGGGAGTGGGCTGGCGGCAGCGGCGATCCTACTTCGCGCCGGTGCTTTCCGCGTAATCCATGTACAGCTTGTGCGCGCGGCGGGCCATCGGGCCGTATTCGAGCTTGCGGTCTTCGACGCGATTCACGTGCACCACCTTGCCGTAGTTGCCGGACGAGAACACTTCGTTGGCTGCCTCGATGTCGGCGCGGGTCAGGCTGCGCTCCTGTACGTCGACGCCGTCGGCCTTCAGCAAGGCCAGCACGCGGCGGCGCGTGATGCCGTTCAGGAAGGTGCCGTTGTCGGCCGGCGTGGACACCACGCCGTCCTTGGCGATCCACAGGTTGCTGGTGGCGAATTCGGCGATGTTACCCGCGCCGTCCAGCATGATGGCGTTGTCGAAACCCTTCTCGGCGGCTTCGCGGATGGCGCGCTGGCCGTTGGGGTAGAGGCAGGACGCCTTGGCGTCGGTCGGCGCCATATTGGGCCAGGAGCGCGCAAAGCTGGAGAAGCAGGCGGAGAAGCCCTGGTCGCCCGGCATCGGCACCTTGAACACATGCAGCACGAACTGGGTCTTGTCGGCGTCCGGCAGCAGGAAGCCGTCGGCGCAATAGAACATGGGCTTGATGTAGAGCTCGGTGCCTTGCGGGAATTTCGCGACCGCCTGCAGGCATAGCTGCTGGATTTCTTCCCAGCCGATCTGCGGCTTCATCAGCATTTTTTCGGCTGAGCGAACCACGCGCTGGCAGTGCAGGTCCAGGTCCGGCGTCAGGCCGCGGAAGGCGCGCGCGCCGTCGAACACCATGCTGGCCATCCAGAAGGCGTGGTCGGCGGGGCCGAGCAGTTTGGGGTTTTCAGTGGTCCAGTGACCGTTGTGCCAGAACAAGGCATCCATGGTTGTCTTCCTTCGCTTGAATTGGGTTGGCGCTGTCGGCGCGCCGAAACGTCAGGATACATGAGGCGGCGGCCGGGTTCCGGCTGTCATTCGCGCGCCAGCGCTGCCTGCACGCGGTCGGCCGCCTGCGCCGGCATCCATTGCCGCCAGACGGCGCCGTACTGCTTGAGGAAATAGCGCGCGGCGTCCTCGGGCTCCTTGCCTTCGTTTTCCAGCCAGCCCAGCGTGGCGTCGATGGCGTCGCTGGGTACGGTCAATTTGCCCAGGAATTCGGCGATCTGCGGCGCCTGTTTCGCGAACTGGGCATTCACGCCGGTGACCACGGGATTGGGCTTGAACTCGGTGGCCACGGGATTGGCGCACTTGGGATCGGTCATGCAGGTATAGGCGGCCTGGTCGAAGGCGGGCAGCTCCAGCTTCACCAGGTCCAGCGCCCCGACCAGCGAGGTGGGCGTCCAGTAGTAGAAGACGATGTCGCGCTTGCGCTTGTACGCGGACACGATGGCGGCCTTCTGTGCGGCGCCGGAACCGGGCGCGAACATCGCGTAGTCCTTTTCGAGCTTCAAGGCGCGCAGCAGGTTCTCGTTCAGGGTGCCGCAGGCCCAGCCTGCCGGGCAGCCGTAGATGCGGCCGCGACCGGGCTCCTCGGGGTCGGCGAATACTTCCTTGAAACGCGCCAGGTCGGCCGCGGATTTCAAGCCGGGGTGGCGTTCAATGGTGTAGCGCGGCACGTACCAGCCTTCGCCGGCGTCGTATACGTGGCCCACGCCCAGCACTTTGCCGCTGGCCAGGGCCTTCTTCCATGCGCCTTCGATCTGGCCGGGCCACACTTCCGGGGTCACGTCGACGTCGCCGCGTTGCAACGCGGCCAGCATGGGCAGGGTTTCGCCGATCTCGACCGTGGTCTTGCAGCCGTAGCCATGTTCCAGCACATAGCGTTCGATACCGGCCAGGACCAGGTTGGATTCCCAGTTCAGGCCGCTGAAGCGGACCGGCCGGTTGATTTCGCAGACGGGAGCGGCGGAATCCGCGGCTGTCGCGGCGGCGGGGAGGAGAGCGGCTGCCAGCGCCAGGGCGCCAAGGACGGGGGCGAGCGGATGCGGGTTGCGCATGGTCAGGCACCTGTTTGGTTGGGTGCCGTTCATTGTACGGGCGGCAGCCGGCGCGCCAAATGAAACGGGGCCGCGGATTGCGGCCCCGTGCTTGCATTGCCCGGATCAGGCGCGGGCGGCGCGCCGACGGTTGATGAAGGCGCCAGCCTCGCCCACGATGCCGCGGCGGAAGGCCAGCACGCAGATCACGAAGATCAGGCCGATCACGATGGTGACCGATTCGCCCAGGCGCAGGAACCAGTCCACGCCGGTCAGGCTGGCCATCATCTGGCCGAAGTCGCCGACCTTGTTCTCCAGCAGCACCACGATGAAGGCGCCGAGGATGGGGCCGGTCAAGGTGCCCAGTCCGCCGATCAGCGTCATCAGGATGACCAGGCCGGACATCTGCCAGGTGGCGTCGGACAAGGTGGCCGATACGAACACCAGGGTCTTGGTGGCGCCCGCCAAACCGGCCAGCGCGGCCGACAGCACGAAGGCCAGCAGCTTGAAGCGGTCGACGTCGTAGCCCAGCGAGATGGCGCGCGGTTCGTTCTCGCGCAGCGCCTGCAGCACCTGGCCGAAGGGCGAGTTCACCGTGCGCCAGATGATGAAGTAGCCGAGGATGAAGATGGCCATCACCACGTAGTACAGGTTCAGGTCCTTGGACAGGTCGATCAGGCCGAACAGGGTGCCGCGCGGCACGCTTTGCAGGCCGTCCTCGCCGCCCGTGAACTTCGCCTGGAGGAAGAAGAAGAACACCATCTGGGACAGGGCCAGGGTGATCATGGCGAAGTAGATGCCGCTGCGGCGGATGGCGATGGCGCCCATTGCCAGGCCCAGCAGCGCCGCCACGGCCACGCCGAACAGCAGGCCGATCTCGGTGGGAAAGCCCCACACCTTGAGCGCGTGGCCGGTCGCGTAGGCCGCGCTGCCCAGGAAGGCGGCGTGCCCGAACGACAAGAGGCCAGTGAAACCCAGCAGCAGGTTGAATGCGCACGCGAAGAGCGCGTAGCACATGATCTTCATGGCGAAGATCGGATACACCCCGACAAAGGGAAGTATGGCCACCACGACGGCCAGTACTGCATAGCCCAGGAATTGACGATTCATTTTTCTTTTCCGAACAGCCCGGCCGGGCGGATCAACAGAACGATGGCCATGATGATGAACACGACCGTGCTGGAGGCCTCGGGCCAGAACACCTTGGTCAGTCCTTCGATCACGCCCAGGCCCAGACCGGTCACGATGGCGCCCATGATGGACCCCATGCCCCCGATCACGACCACGGCGAACACGACGATGATGAGGTTGGAGCCCATCAGCGGGGAAATCTGCAGCACGGGCGCGGCCAGCACGCCGGCAAAGCCTGCCAGCGCCACGCCGAAGCCATAGGTCAGCGTGATCATGCGCGGCACGTTCACGCCGAAGGCCTCCACCAGCCGCGGGTTCTCGGTGCCGGCGCGCAGCAGGGCGCCCAGGCGGGTGCGCTCAATGACGAACCAGGTTGCCAGGCACACCACCAGGGAGGCTGCCACGACCCAGCCGCGGTAGTTCGGCAGGACCATGAAGCCCAGGTTGGTGGCGCCGCGCAGCGCGTCGGGCGTGGGGTAGGGCTGGCCCGAGACGCCGTAGAAGCTGCGGAACAGGCCTTCTATGAGCAGCGTCAGGCCGAAGGTGAGCAGCAGCCCGTACAGGTGATCGAGCTTGTACAGATGCCGCAGCAACAGCTTTTCTATGATGATGCCGAATAGTCCGACGACCAGCGGCGCCAGGATCAGCATGATCCAGTAGTTCAATCCCAGGTACGACAGCCCCATCCAGGCGACGAATGCGCCCAGCATGTAGAGCGCGCCGTGCGCGAAGTTGATGACGTTCAGCAGCCCGAAGATGACGGCCAGCCCGAGCGACAGCATGGCGTAGAAGGAGCCGTTGACCAGGCCCAGCAATAGCTGGCCGAACAAGGCCTGTATGGGGATGCCGAAAATGTCAGTCATCTTGTGAAAATCCTGCGCGTACGGATGGAAGCGAGTTAGTTGAAACTTGACCGATCAAGACGTGACCCGGCGCCTCGCGCCGCCGGGTCGCGTCTGGAATCACCTGGGCTGGATTACTTCTTGACCAGCTTGCAGGTGGACTCGGACAACTTGGTGTAGACCTCGTCGCCGGGCAGCGTCGCCACGACCTTGTAGTAGTCCCACGGAGCCTTGGATTCGGCCGGCGTCTTGACTTGCATCAGGTACATGTCGTGGATCATGCGGCCGTCTTCGCGCACATAACCGCCTTGCGCGAAGAAGTCGTTGACCTTGTTCGACTTCATCCACTTCATGACGGCGTCGCCGTCGTCCGTGCCGGTGGACTTGATGGCGTTCAGGTAGAAAGCCGTGGCCGAGTAGTCGCCCGCCTGCAGCATGGAAGGCTTGCGGCCGACCTTGGCTTCGAATTTCTTGGACCAGGCGCGCGAGGCATCGGATTGGTCCCAATACCAGCCGTCGGTCAGGTACATGCCCTGGGTGGCTTGCAGGCCCAGCGCGTGCACGTCGTTGATGAAGACCAGCAGGCCGGCCATCTTCATGGTCTTGGTCACGCCGAATTCATTGGCGGCCTTGATCGAGTTGATGGTGTCGCCGCCGGCGTTGGCCAGGCCCAGGATCTGCGCCTTGGAGGCTTGCGCCTGCAGCAGGAAGGACGAGAAGTCCGACGCGCCCAGCGGCGCGCGCACCTGGCCCTTGACCTCGCCGCCCGCGGCCTTGACCACGGCCATGGTGTCGCGTTCCAGCGCGTGGCCGAAGGCGTAGTCCGCGGTCAGGAAGAACCAGCTCTTGCCGCCGTCCTTCACCACGGCGGAACCCGTGCCGCGCGCCAGGGCCACGGTGTCGTAGGCATAGTGCACGGTATAGGGCGAGCATTGGGCGTTGGTCAGGTCCGACGCGCCCGCGCCGATCGCCATGAAGGGCTTCTTCTTCGCGGCGGCCACGCCGGCCATGGCCAGGCTGGTCGACGAGTTGGTGCCGGCGATGATGACGTCCACCTTCTGCTCGTCGAACCATTCGCGCACGCGTGCGGACGCCACGTCGGCCTTGTTCTGGTGGTCGGCCGACACGACTTCGATCTTCTTGCCGTTGATCGAACCGCCCGCATCTTCGATCGCCATGCGGACGGCTTCCAGACCGGCCTTGCCGTCGATGTCGGAATACACGCCCGACATGTCAGTGATGAAGCCGATGCGGATGACATCGTCGGAGATACCTTGCGCGTGGGCGGTTGCCCCAGCAAATCCCAGGCCCGCCATGGCCAGTGCAGCAGTGATGGTGTGCAGCTTCATGGGATGACTCCTCTTCCCTACGGTGTAGTGTTGCCGGATTTCCGGCGGATGACACAGGTTCTAGACGCCCAGCAGTTCGTTGAGCGTGTCCTGTTTTTCTGAAAGTTCTGCGGCTTCGAAGTGCTCGACGATCTGGCCGTGCTCCATGACATAGAAGCGGTCGGCCAAGGGCGCTGCGAAGCGGAAGTTCTGCTCCACCATGACGATGGTGTAGCCGCGCTGCTTCAGCGCCGTGATCATGCGCGCCAGCGCCTGCACGATGACAGGGGCCAGGCCTTCGGAGATTTCGTCGAGCAGCAGCAGGTTTGCGCCGGTGCGCAGGATGCGCGCCACGGCCAGCATCTGTTGTTCGCCGCCCGACAGGCGCGTGCCGGGAGAATTCCGGCGCTCCTGCAGGTTGGGGAACATGTCGTAGATTTCGGCCAGCGACATGCCGCCGCCCAGCGAGCCGACGACCGGCGGCAGCAGCAGGTTTTCTTCGCAAGACAGGCTGGCGAAGATGCCGCGTTCCTCGGGGCAGTAGCCCACGCCCAGGTGGGCGATCTTGTAGGTGGGCAGGTCGATGGCTTCGGTGCCGTGGATGCGTACCGAACCCTTGCGCGATCCCGTTAGGCCCAGGATGGCCCGCAGGGTCGTGGTGCGCCCGGCGCCATTGCGTCCGAGCAGCGTGACCACTTCGCCTTGTCCAACGCGCATATCCACGCCGTGCAGGATATGCGATTCCCCGTACCAGGCCTGCAGGCCCGAAATTTCCAGTGCCGGGGTGCTCATGCGTGCGCTCCTTGAAGTTCGCCCTCGGTGGTGCCCATGTAAGCCTGCATCACGGCCGGATGGCGGGAGACTTCGGCGTACGATCCTTCGGCCAGTACGGAGCCGCGCGCGAGCACGGTGATGGTGTTGGCGATGGAGGACACGACATTCATGTTGTGTTCCACCATCAGGATGGTCCGCCCGGCGCTGACGCGCTTGATCAGTTGCGTGACGCGGTCCACGTCCTCGTGGCCCATGCCCTGCGTGGGTTCGTCCAGCAGCATCAGTTCCGGTTCCATCGCCAGCGTGGTGGCGATTTCCAGCGCGCGCTTGCGGCCGTAGGGCAGGTTTACGGTGGTCTCGTCGGCGAAGGCGCCCAGGTCGACCTGTTCCAGCAGCGCGCGCGCAGGCTCGTTCAGCGCGGCCAGTTGCTTGTCGCTCTTCCAGAAGTGGAACGACAGGCCGGTCTTGCGCTGCAAGCCGATGCGGACGTTCTCCAGTACGGTCAGGTGCGGGAACACTGCCGAGATCTGGAATGAACGGATCACGCCGCGCCGCGCGATCTGCGCGGGCCGCTCGCCGGTAATGTCGATACCGTTGAACTTGATGGTTCCCGACGTGGGAGAGAGAAACTTGGTAAGCAGGTTGAAGCAAGTGGTCTTGCCCGCGCCGTTAGGCCCGATCAAGGCATGAATCTCGCCCCGCTTGATACGCAAATCGACCCCATTGACCGCGACGAATCCGCGGAATTCCTTGGTGAGGCCTTTTGTCTCCAGGATCGTGTCGTCCATGTTCGCTGCACCGGCGTTGTATTTATTTCGGTCTCCACCTGCCGTCGTTGCGCCAGGTCCCCGCAGGGTCCGGAAAACTGGCGAAGCATCGCCGTTTTCTTATGAGTTGCCGGCGAGTATGCGCACCTATTTATCAAAATTCCATGAGGGTTTGTCATAGGTTTTGCAGTGCGGCAAGGGCAATTGTCGGCAGGCCGACAATGCTTGCTCTACAAGGGAAGAGAGCCTTTCCATAATGGAAATGCATTGCAGCAAATACGCGTTGATCGTCATCAACGCGTCATGCATTTCATAACGAGGGAAAACCCGGTTTTCCGCAAGCCGATATCGTGTCGGCGCATCAGCGCATGCGCTGATCAGGCGGGCGTTTTCTGCTTGAATTCGCAGAGGTCGGAAATGCCGCATTGAGGGCATTTGGGCTTGCGCGCCACACAGACGTAGCGGCCCAGCAGGATCAGCCAGTGATGCGCGTCCTGCATGTATTCGCGCGGCACGAACTTTTCGAGTTTCTGTTCGACCTCCAGCACGTTCTTGCCGGGCGCGATGCCGGTGCGGTTCGATACGCGGAAGATGTGCGTATCCACCGCCATCGTGGGTTGTCCGAACGCGGTGTTGAGCACCACGTTGGCGGTCTTGCGTCCCACGCCGGGCAGGGCTTCGAGCGCCTCGCGGGTCTGCGGCACTTCGCCGCCATGTTGTTCGATCAGGATCTTGCAGGTGGCGATGGTGTTCTTCGCCTTGGTGCGGTACAGCCCGATCGTCTTGATGTAGTCCGACAGGCCTTGCTCGCCCAGTGCCAGCAGGGCCTGCGGCGTGCCGTAAGCGGGGAAGAATTTGCGCGTGGCGATGTTGACCGACTTGTCGGTCGCCTGCGCCGATAGCAGCACGGCGATCAGCAGATGGAACGGCGTGTCGTATTCGAGTTCGGTGGTCGGGTGCGGGTTGGCGGCCTGCAGGCGGGCGAAGATCTCTCGGCGTTTGGCTGCGTTCATGATTGCGTGGGGTTGCGGCGGGCCCGGGCGCGGGCCAGCGCGGATTCAATGGCGGAACGCTTGCGGTCCTCGTCGCGCGCATCGTCGGCGGCGGGAGCGGGAGTGCTTGGCGCGGCAGCCGCTTCGGGCGCCATCAAGCGTGCGTTGTCGGCGGCCAGGCGTTCGGCCCGCGCCAGGTGGCTGCGGTGGCGCTGGCGGCCGATGGCGGCATCCTGCGCGCCCCAGGCGCGGCCTGCCGGCACCATCTGGATGCAGTCGACCGGACAGGGCGCCACGCACAGGTCGCAGCCGGTGCACCAGTCCGTCAGCACGGTGTGCATGTGCTTGTTGGCGCCCACGATGGCGTCCACCGGACAGGCCTGGATGCACAGCGTACAGCCGATGCAATGCGCTTCGTCGATGCGCGCGACCAGCAGCGGCCCGGGTTCGCCGCGCGTGGCGTCCAGGGGCAGGACGGAGGTGTCGAGCAGGGCCGCCAGCGCGGCGATGCCTTCATCGCCTCCGGGCGGGCAACGGTTGATCGGGGCGGCGCCGTCCGCGATGGCGTCGGCATAGGGCCGGCAGCCGGTGTATCCGCACTTGGTGCATTGCGTCTGGGGCAGCAAGGCGTCGATGCGGTCGGCTAGTGAGCGACAGGACATGGATGTGTAGGAGAACTCGTGGGGCGGGGCGCGAAAAGACAGAAGCCAGGGGCCCAAATGCAGATCGCGCGCAACCCATCAAACAACAGTGGCATTTCCAGCCACCGTTGTTTGATGGGTTGCGCGCGTCGGAGGTCCGGGTTCTAGTCCCGCTTGACTCGCGCAGCACCCATCCTACGCAGATTGCCGGATGAATTCGGCAATTTTAGGACAGATCATTTCGCGCCAGCGGCGGCCGGAGAAAATGCCGTAGTGGCCACAGTTCGGCGCCGTGTAGTGCGTCTTGCGCTCGGCCGGGATGTTCTTGCACAGCTTGATGGCGGCACGGGTCTGGCCTTGGCCGGAAATGTCGTCCAGCTCGCCTTCGATGGTGAGGAGGGCGACCTTCTTGATGTCCGCCGGACGTACCTGCTTGCCGTCCACTTCCCAGGTGCCGTTGGGCAGCTGGAATTCCTGGAACACCATGCGGATCGTGTCCAGGTAGAACTCGGCCGGCATGTCCAGCACGGCGTTGTATTCGTCGTAGAAGCGGCGGTGCGCTTCGGCGTCGCTGTCGTCGCCGCGCAGCAGGTCCAGGTAGAAGTCGTAATGCGACTTCATGTGGCGGTCGGGATTCATGGCCATGAATCCTGCGTGCTGCAGAAAGCCTGGATAGACCTTGCGACCGGCGCCCGGATAGCGCGGCGGTACTGGGTGGATGACCTGGTTCTCGAACCAGGAGTAGGGCTTGGTGGTGGCCAGGCGGTTCACCTGCGTGGGCGACTGGCGCGGGTCGATGGGCCCGCCCATCATCACCATGCTGCGCGGCTGGCAAGGATCGTTGGCGGAGGCCATCAACGAGACGGCGGCCAGCACCGGCACCGTGGGCTGGCACACGGAAATGACGTGCACGTCCGGACCCAGGTGGCGGATGAAGTCCTGCACGTAGCGCACGTAGTCGTTCAGGTGGAACGGGCCGGCCGACAGCGGCACCATGCGGGCGTCGACCCAGTCCGTGACATAGACGTCGTGGGCCGGCAACAGGGCGCGCACGGTGTCGCGCAGCAGGGTGGCGTGGTGGCCGGACAGCGGCGCGACCAGCAGGACCTTGGGATCGTCCTGGCCCGCGTGGCGGACGTCGCGCTGGAAGTGCAGCAGGCGGCAGAACGGCTTGTCCATGGCCACGCCTTCAATGACGCGGACGGACTTGCCCTTGATTTCCGTGGTGGGCAGGTTCCAGGCAGGCTTCTGGTATTCCTTGCCGATACGGGTCATCAGCTCATACCCGGCCGCCATCTGGCGGGAGATCGGGGTATAGGCGAGGGGGCTGTAGGGGCTGGAGAACAGCTGAGAACCGGCGTCCGTGAATGCTGCGAACGGAGTCAGGAAGGCGCGCTGCATTTCGTGCAATTGATACAGCATTTGAGAAAAGTCCTTCTGGGTCGTGCGTGTGCCCCGATTATTGCCCCGGGGACTAACGATATTTCTAAACAGCCTGAAGAAACGCCGACAAAAAAAGCAAATCTGTTGCTAAAAAGCGACCCGATACCCATTAGGCACCAGTTTAGGGCGCTTTTTACAACGCGCTGTCATACCAAAGGGAGGGTTTATGCACTAAGTCGGACGGAGAGAACTACCAGTAGTTTTCCACCGCCAGATTGCCCGGGATGCCCCGGCGTCCTGGCTTGAAGCCGCGTTCGCCCAGCAGCTTGCGGGCGTCCGCCAGCATGTCGGGGTTGCCGCAAAGCATGATCTTGGCCTGTTCCGGATCCAGCGGTTGGCCTGCCAACTGCTCCAGGCGGCCGTCAGCGATCAGCGTGGTCAGGCGTTCCTGCGGCATGCCGGGCAGGGCTTCGCGGGTGGCGATGGGCAGGTAGACGAGCTTCTGCGGGTCAGCGGCGAAAAACTCGGCCAGGGCCGGTTCGGCGCGCCAGGATTCGATTTCGCCGCGGTAGGCGAGCTCCGCGGCGGTGCGCACGCCGTGCACCAGGATGATGCGGCGATAGGCGCGCCAGACGGCGGGGTCGCGCAGGATCGACAGGTACGCCGACAGGCCGGTGCCCGAGGCCAGCAGCCAGAGATCGCCGCCGGGCGCAAAGCGCTCCAGGGTCAGGAAGCCGTAGGGCGTCTTTTCCACATAGAGGTCGTCGCCGGGCTGCAGCCGCGCCATGCGCGGGCTGAACTGGCCTTCGGGGACCACGATGGAATAGAACTCCAGCCAGGGTTCGTGCGGCGCCGACACCATGGAGTAGGCGCGCCACAGCGTGGGTTCGCCTTTGGCGGCGCCGGCTTCCGGCAGACCCACCCGGGCGAACTGGCCCGGCTGGAACGTATACGCGTCGTCGCGCGTTACGCGCACGGAGAACAGCTTGTCAGGCACCCAGGTGTGGACGTGGGTTACGGTCTGGCGCGTGTATTTGGAGTCGTCGGTCATCGGCACATCGCGCGGGGCCGGCCGCCAGGCTGGGGCCGGCCCCGTGGATTATTTTTCCAGGTATTGCAGCTTGTCCTGCTTGCCGTTCCATTCGTCGGCGTCGGGCAGGGGCTTCTTGGCGCGGCTGATGCTGCCGAACTCGGGCGAGAGTTCGGCGTTCAGCGCGATGAAATTCATTTGGTCCTGCGGCACATCTTCTTCGGCGTAGATGGCATTGGCCGGGCATTCCGGGATGCAGACGGCGCAGTCGATGCATTCGTCAGGGTCGATCACGAGGAAGTTCGGACCCTCACGAAAACAGTCCACCGGGCACACGTCTACGCAGTCGGTGTACTTGCACTTAATACAGTTTTCGGTGACAACGTGGGTCATTCAGGAACTCCGGGAGCGGCGGCTTTTGTGTCTTGTTGGGCGGATTTTACCCAATGCCGCGCCGATGTGCCGGCAATACCCGTATTGACATAGTGGCCCTTCGCCCTTAATGGCGGGGGCTCTATGCTATGGTGTCGCGAAACGAAACGCGCCACCATGATAATCACTTCGCTGCTCGACACCGATCTGTATAAATTCAGCATGATGCAGGTGGTTCTGCATCAGTTTCCCGCTGCCCAGGTCGAGTACCGTTACAAATGCCGCACGCCCGGGGTCGACCTGCGTCCCTACCTGGATGAAATCCGCGAGGAAGTACGCCAGCTATGCCAGCTGCGCTTCACCGAGGACGAGCTTAATTATCTGGGCGGCTTGCGCTTTATCAAAAGCGACTTCATCGACTTCCTGGAGCTGTTCCATCTGCCGGAGCGCTGCATCCATATAGAGGAAGGCGAGGGTCCGGGCGAAATCAGCATCGAGGTCAAGGGCCCCTGGCTGCACACGATCCTGTTCGAGATTCCGGTGCTGGCCATCGTCAACGAAGTCTACTTCCGCAACACACGCAAGAATCCCGACTGGGAAGAGGGCCGCAAGCGCCTGCAGTCCAAGATGCACCTGGTGCTGGACGATCCCGCGCTGGCCGACTTCCGCGTGGCTGAATACGGCACGCGCCGCCGCTTCTCCAAGGTCTGGCACGAGGAGATCGTGTCCACCATGAAGGCGCAGATGGGCGATCATTTCGCCGGCACCAGCAATGTGCTGCTGGCCAAGCAGCACGAAGTCCTGCCGCTGGGCACGATGGGTCACGAATACCTGCAGGCCTGCCAGGCGCTGGGGCCGCGGCTGCGCGATTCGCAGGTGTACGCGCTGGAGGTCTGGGCCAAGGAATACCGTGGCGACCTGGGCATCGCGCTGTCGGACGTCTACGGCATGGATGCCTTCCTGCGCGATTTCGACATGTATTTCTGCAAGCTGTTCGACGGCGCCCGGCATGACTCCGGCGATCCCTTCGTCTGGGGCGAGCGCCTGCTCGAGCACTACCGCAAGAACCGCGTGGATCCGCGCGCCAAGACGCTGGTGTTCTCGGATTCACTGACATTCCCGCGCGCCATCGAACTGGCCCGCCAGTTCTCCGGCCGTTGCAAGGTGTCCTTCGGCATCGGCACCAATCTGACCAACGACCTGGGCCACGAGCCTCTGCAGATCGTCATGAAGATGGTCCGCTGCAATGGCCAGCCGGTGGCCAAGGTGTCCGATGCGCCGGAAAAGACCATGTGCGACGATCCGGCCTATCTGGCCTATCTGCGCCAGGTTTTCCAGTTGCCCCCCGCCTGATGGCGGCTCGGGGTAAATTGCGGATTCTTCTGCATAGTTCCACCCAACCCACTCGAATCTAGGGGAATATTCATGAGCAGCATCAAGCGCTTCCACGTGGCCAAGCGCCTGTCCGACATGGCCGTGTACAACGGCGTCGCGTACCTGGCCGGCCAAGTGCCGGACGATTCCACGCTGGACATCACCGGCCAGACCGAACAGGTGCTCGCCACGATCGACCGCCTGCTGGCCGAAGCCGGCACCGACAAGACCAAGATCCTGATGGCCCAGATCTACGTGGCCAACATGAAGGAATTCGATGGCATGAACAAGGCCTGGGACGCTTGGGTCGCCGACGGCAACTCGCCCCCGCGCGCCACCGTCGAGGCCCGTCTGGCCAACCCGGATTTCAAGGTCGAAATCGTCGTGACGGCTGCCGTCTGAAGACGCTTCCCGGTGTCGGGCGCCGCAGGCGCCTGATGCCTGGCAGGGCATTCCCCTGAGTGCCGGACTTTTGCGTCCGGCACGCGCCAGATCTTCCCCGCGCTCTGCCGGCTACTGCCCCAGCAGCAGCGTCGCGGCCAGCAGGCCGCCCAATTCCTCGCATCTTGCAAGGTCCGCGCTGGCCACGGTCTTGGGCGCCAGGATCTGCTGCGCAGTCTGCGCACCCATGTTGACGATGAGCGGCGGCGCCAGCGCGCTGAGCCGCCAGCCGGTGCAGATGCGTTCCACCTGACGCGCCGCGCCCGCGCCATCGCTGCCCGCGCTGATGGCGCAGGCATAGGGCAGCCCTTGTATCCGATCCAGCACCGCGTAGTAGTTGCGGTCGAAGAATTCCTTCATCTCGCCGCTCAGCGACGCCAGGTTTTCGGGAGCGCAGAACAGATAGCCCTGGCTGGCGAGTAGCTCCTCGGCCTGCGTGTCCGCGGCCCGCCGCAGGAGCACGTTCAGATCGGCCGCCTGTTCCAGCTGTGTGGCGGCCGAGAGCGCTCCGCGCGCCGCGGCTTCGGCCATCTGCCGCGCGGCGCCGGTGCGCGAATGCCACACGATCAGCAGCTGTTTCATGCGTAGCGTTCCAGGGGATCCTGCCGATAGTAGGCCCGCAGCAACCCATACCATTGCGGCAGCGCTTCGTGCATGGGGTAGGGGTCCACGAAGAAGTGCTCCGAGCTGACCGCGAAGAACTCGGCCTCGTCGGTGGCGGCGTAGGGATCCATGGGTAGCTGGCCATACCAGGCGTCAGCGGCCTCGCTTTCCGGGTCCACGTCCTGCGGGATGGCGGCTTCGACCGCGTCCACGGCCGCAATGAAGCGGTCCAGGCTGTCGTCCAGGATGCGGCGCCAGGCCTGGGGCTTGAGCTCGGGGTGCGCGGCCAGCGAGGGCATGCCGTCGGCGTAGCCCGAGCGCAGGTCCAGCTTGTGGGCGAACTCGTGGATGACCACGTTGAAGCCGCCGTCCGAGAGCTGGGTGTCTTCCCAGGACAGGACCAGCGGCCCGCCTTCCCAGGCCTCGCCGGCGGCGTCTTCCATGTATTCGTGCACCACGCCGTCGTCGTCCTGGCTCGAACGCGGGATGCGGAAGCTGGCCGGGTATACGATGATCTCGTCCCAGCCTTCATACAGTTCCGGCGCCAGGTTGAGGATGGGCAGGCTGGCCTGGGCCGCGATGCTCAGGCGCATGAAATCCGAGACCTCCAGTCCCTGCGCGCCGTTGATGTTCTTGCTGGCCAGCAGCCAGGCGGAACGCGCCTGCAGCTGGGCCGCTTCTTCGGTGTTCAAGGCCGCCAGGAACGGGTGGGCCTCCAGTACCTGTTGCCACAGTTCCGGCGAGATGCGGGCCTGCATTTCGGCCACCGCGGCGGGGCGGGCGCCCCGGCCCTTGAGCCAGCGCAACATAAGCTTCAGTTCCTTCCATATGCCGGGGCTAGCGGCTGCTTTTGGTGTCTACAAACCCTAGTGTAGAGTGTCGGGATATCAAACTACATCCGTTCGACGTCCGTCATGTCCGCCCCGCCTGTTCCCGACGCGCCTACGCCTTTCGACGCTTCCTGGCGCCAGGAGGTAGGCGCCGGCCTGGATGCCGATGGCATGGCGCTGATCGACCAGGCGGTGGCCTGGGCCGAGCCGCGTTTCGAAGGACAGCAGGCGCTGACCGGCGAGCCCCTGGCCGGGCACGGCGCGGGCGTGGTCCGCATCCTGGCGGCCCTGCATACCGATGCCGCCACCCGCGCCGCAGCCCTGCTGGCGGCCTTGCCGACTGACCTGATG
>NZ_JBARYB010000024.1:0-18495 GCF_049647645.1 Achromobacter sp. | reverse complement strand
TCCACCAGCGCCGCGTTCTGCTGCGTCACCTCGTCCATCTGCGACACCGCGCGGTTCACCTGGTCGATGCCGCTGGACTGCTCTTCCGACGCCGCCGAGATCTCGCCCATGATATCCGTCACCCGCTTCACCGAGGCCACGATCTCCTGCATCGTCGCGCCGGCGCGCTCCACCTGCTGCGAACCCGCGCCGACCTTGGTCACCGAGTCCTCGATCAGGCCCTTGATTTCCTTGGCCGCCTGGGCGCTGCGCTGCGCCAGCGAACGGACTTCGCCCGCCACCACCGCAAAACCCTTGCCCTGCTCGCCCGCCCGCGCCGCTTCCACCGCCGCGTTCAGCGCCAGGATGTTGGTCTGGAACGCAATGCCATCGATCACCGACACAATCTCGGAAATCTTGCGCGAGCTGGCCGAAATTTCCTGCATGGTGTTGACCACTTCCGACACCGCCGAACCGCCGCGTTCCGCCACGTCGGACGCGCTGGCCGCCAACTGATTGGCCTGGCGCGCGTTGTCCGCGTTCTGTTTCACGGTCGATGCCAGTTGCTCCATCGAGGCTGCGGTTTCCTCCAGCGAAGCCGCCTGCTCTTCAGTGCGACTGGACAGATCCGTGTTGCCCGCGGAAATTTCTCGCGAGCCCACGTTGATCTCGTCCACGCCGCGGCGCACCGACACCACCGTACGGGTCAGGCTTTCCTGCATGCGCTTGACCGCCGCCATCAACGTGCCTATCTCGTTGCTCGAGGCCACATCCACGCGCACGGTCAGGTCACCGCCGGCGATCTTGTCAAAACTGTCGCTGACGGCGCGCAAGGGACGCAGGACCACGCGGTTCATGAACAGGAAGGCGCCCAGCCATACCGCTACGATCAGCACGGCCAGCACGACGTACACGATGGCCATCATCGCCGCCTGCGAGCGCGAGGACGACACCATCTCTTCGCTATAGGCGGTAATGTCGTTGGCGAATTCGCCCAGTTGCTTCGAAAAAGCCCCGCTCGCCGCGCCCGCCCGGGTGTTCTTCAGGTCCAGGTAGGCCGCCGAATCGCCCTTGTCCAGGGCCGACATCATGGCCTGCAAGGCGTCGGCAAAGCCGTTGAACGACGAAATGAGGTCGCCTTCGGAGCTCTTCCCGATTGCCGTGGTTTTCGGAATGGTCTTGAAGGTCTCCATCTTCTTCTTGGCATCGGCAACCAATTGCTGCACCGTGCGCGTGTTCTCGCTGGCGCCGCTGGCATCGCCCGCGGCGCGCTGCGCGGCGGCGATGTCGGCGCGTATCGTGGCGCGCAGCATCTGCGTGTACGCGTCCTTGATCAGAGTGGCCTGTTGTACGCTCAAGGAATCCAAGGCGTTGATCGCCTCGGAGTTGGATCGCATGCTGTTCCAGCCCAGGGCGATGGACACCAGCGCGGCCAGGGCCACAGCCAACTGGGCGAGCATCAGGCCCGTGCGCACCTTCAGATTGCTAAACATTTCCGTATATTCCGGTAGTCGTCCCGGCGGCATTGTTGCCGCCAAGCCGTAAATAGGGGGGTAGCTTTACTGCATGTGCTGCGCTGACGGATCCCTCCGTCAGAAAGACTCCCAATCGTCATCCGACTGAGGCGTCGGCCGTCGGCTGGCCGGTGGCGCCGCAGGTGCGGCATCCTTGGCGCTCGTCGAGCGGGTGGCCGGTCGGCGTAGCGGACGAACGGTGGTGGCGGCTTCCGGCGCCGGTTTGGGCCGGGCGACTTGTGTCAGGCGTGGCGCGGGTGCCGCCTTCGGGGCTGATTCCGCCGGCGCCAGCGATTCCGCCATGGCAGGTTCGGCAGACGCCTTGCCCTCCGCCGCTTGCGGCGCCGGCATGCGCGGCGCGCTGCGTTGCGATGCGAATTGCTGCGCGGGGGCTTCGATGACTTCGCCCGCGTTGATCTTGAACACGGCCACCGCCTCGGCCAGGCGCTGCGCCTGCTCCTGCAGCGATCCCGCGGCCGCGGCCGCTTCTTCCACCAGCGCCGCGTTCTGCTGCGTCACCTCGTCCATCTGCGACACCGCGCGGTTCACCTGGTCGATGCCGCTGGACTGCTCTTCGGACGCCGCCGAGATCTCGCCCATGATGTCCGTCACCCGCTTCACCGAGGCCACGATCTCCTGCATCGTCGCGCCGGCCCGCTCCACCTGCTGCGAGCCCGCGCCGACCTTGGTCACCGAGTCTTCGATCAGGCCCTTGATTTCCTTGGCGGCCTGGGCGCTGCGCTGCGCCAGCGAACGGACTTCGCCCGCCACCACCGCAAAACCCTTGCCCTGCTCGCCCGCCCGCGCCGCTTCCACTGCGGCGTTCAGCGCCAGGATGTTGGTCTGGAAGGCGATGCCGTCGATCACCGACACGATTTCGGAGATCTTGCGCGAGCTGGCCGAAATGCCTTGCATCGTGCTGACCACTTCAGACACCGCTGATCCGCCGCGCTCCGCCACGTCCGAGGCGCTGGCGGCCAATTGGTTGGCCTGGCGCGCGTTGTCCGCGTTCTGCTTCACGGTCGAAGCCAGTTGCTCCATCGAAGCCGCGGTTTCCTCCAGCGAGGCCGCCTGCTGCTCGGTGCGGCTGGACAGGTCGGTGTTGCCCGCCGAGATCTCGCGCGACCCGACATTGATCTCATCCACGCCCCGGCGAACCAGCGCCACCGTGCGGGTCAGGCTTTCCTGCATGCGTTTGATCGCGCCGAACAACTGGCCGATCTCGTTGGTGCTGCGTACGTCGATGCGGCCAGTGAAATCGCCACCCGAGATCTTCTCGAAATGATCGCCCGCTTCACGCAGCGGCCGCAGCACGGTCCGGCTGATGAATAGCCAGCATCCCAATGCCAGGGCCAGGGAGATCGCCAGCATCACGATCGTGACCGTGCGGGAAACGCCGTGGGCCGATTCGGCCTGCGAAACCAGTTCGTCGGTGCTGGAGTCGATATGCGCCAGCACCTCTCCCACCGCCTCTCTCAGCACAGTGTTCGCGGCGCTGCCGGCATCGTTCAAGTCCAGGTAGTCCTGCACGGCCATGGTCGATAGGGCAGTCACCTGACGCTTGACCACGCCGTCGAATTGCTTGTAGGCGTTCTCCAGCTTTTGGTTCACGGCCTCCGAGCCTTCCAGGCGCGGCGCCTTGCGGTACGCGTCCAGCGCCTTGACGCCATCCTGCATCAGGCCTTCGGCGCGCTTGACTTGCGCGTTCGCCTGTTCGGTCTTGCCCTGCTGCAGATCCATCAGGGATGTCGCCAGCAGCAAACGGCCCCGCAGGAACAGGATGTACGAGCGGTTTAACTGCGCGGCCTGCGTAGAGTAGGCGTCGTTGACCCGCTCCAGCTTCTCATTGCTCGAGTTCAGGCCCATCCACGCGACGCCATTGGATATGAACATGGCGCCCGTGAAGAGCAGCAACACCAGAACGAGACAGGTGCGGACTTTCAAGTTGACAAGCATGGAATATCCGAGCGTTAAGCAATGTGAAACGACTATTTCCTACTCTGCACGCACACACGGACGCCCCGACCCCTGGCCAGTAGCGTCCGCAAAGGCGCAACTCTACGCACTCGATAGCGCGTTTTTCCCTGCCGCATTACTACTTGCGGCTGAACAGACTCGATCCCTGGATGGTCATGAACGCCGCCGATGCCGCTTGCAGCGCAACTTGGCGCAACGCGAGCTGGCTGGCGCCTTGGTAGTAGTCCAGTTCTTCCAGATCCGACAGGGACTTGGAGTAAGACAGGCCCTTCTGCGTGCCGGTGGCGTCCAACGCATCCAGCTCGTTCATGCGAGCGCCAACCGACGCCTGCACCGTCAGCACGTTGTCGTAGTTGTTCGCGAATTTCTTGTTGGCTGTTGCCAGCGCGTTGTTCAGCCTGGCCATCGCCACCGGATCGCCATCATTGGGCGCATCCAATGCGGCGATGACGTTGTCCAAGGTGGCGAACACGTCCATGTCAGTCGACTGGAGACTTTGAACCTTGATCGAATCTCCCGGCTTGGGAGCACCCTTGATGGCCACCGAGACACCGCCGAAGTCGATCACTGCGCCATCGGCGTAGAGCGTCGCAGCTTGCGGAGGCTGCGGAACGACCGCGGAGCTTCCGTCGGGGTTCGTGGTCGTGATCCGATAGCCCACAGCGCCCGTCGTCGCATCGGCCTCATACTTCACTTCGAACGTCTTCCCGCCGGCTCCAGCCCCCGGAGTCACCGAAACGGCGCCAAATTCCGCCGAACCCGTGTTCGTTTGCGGTGCTGAAGCGACGTAGGCCTGCGAGCCCGGATTGGCGCGCCCAAAGATGTCCTTGCCGAGATCGCTGGTGGACATCTGACGATTTTGATCCACCTGAATCGTGCGTTCGCCTACCGAATTGCTGTAGGCAATCTGGCCCGCGGCGTTCTTGGAATAAGGCATTACGCTGCCATTATTGCCGGAGAACAAATACTGACCATTGCCGTCGGTCGTATTGGCCAGACCCAGCAGGGCATCACGAGTGCTCTTGAGCGCCGTAGACAAGGTGCGCCGGTCGCTATCCGACAGGGTACTTCCCGCCTGGATGATGCGCGTGCGCGCTTCCTGCAAGGCGTTCGTCACGGCCGTCAACGTATTGCTTTCCAGGCCCAGATTCGTGTTGGCGGTCTGGCGGTTCATGCCATACGTGTTGTTCATGCTCTGCGTCTGCGCCACGCTGATGGCGAGCGCGGCGGCCAGGGGATCGTCCGCCGGGGTCAGGTTCTTGCGCCCGCTGCCGACCTGCTCGACCAGGCGGTTCATGTCGGATTCCTGAGAGAGAACGCCTTTCAGGCCGTTCGAGTACATCATCGAGGTGCTCAGGCGCATGGTGAAGCTCCGAAATTTTCTTTATTGGTCACGATTCAACGATCCGATCAGCCGCGCAGACCCAGCAGCGTGTCGAACATGGTGCTTGCCACATCAATGATGCGGGCGCTTGCTTGATACTGTTCCTGGTACAGCGACAGGCTGACGTATTCTTCGTTCAGGTTGACGCCCGAAACCGCCTGCTGCGCCGCAGTCTTCTGCGTGATCAGGTTCGCCTGCGCTGTCGCCGCGGACTTGAGCTGAGCGGTCTGGACCCCGACGGTATTCACGACCTGGCCGAACATGTCGTTCACGCTCATCGTGCCGTTACCCAGCACCTTGCTGTTCTGCAGTTGCGCCAGCTTCAGTGCATTCTTGCCGTTGGCGTCACCGCCAGCCGTATCGGCCGCCGCAATCTTGTAGGGGTCGGAGATCAGTACGGTGAGGTCGCGCGCCGCGTCGCGCGTGGGCGCCAGCGACCATTTGTCGCCAGCCTGGGGCGGCGCGCTGATGGTCAGGGTCACCCCCATCTCGCCGTCGAGATTCAGCGTGCCGGGCGTGCCGGTCGCCGGGCCGTTGTAAACCTGCGAACCTTCGGGCATGCGCAGCACACGGTAGTTCGTGCCGTCGAAGGAAATCTCGTATTCCTTGGCGTTGATGTTGTTCAGGTTCGTGAACTGGCCGGAAATCGACGCGTTGCTCTTGTTCTGCGCATTGGGCACGCCTTGCGGCGAGCCGATGCCGAAGAAGTCCGTGCCAGGATTGCCATTCTGGTCCAGGCCCTGCTTGTGCTGTTCGTTGAAAGACAGCGCCAGCCCGACGGCCATTTGGCCCAGCTGGCTTTGCATGACATCCAGCGAAGTAGCGCGGAATTGCAGCAAGCCGCCCAGCGAGCCGCCAGTCACTTCCGTATCGTTCAGTTCCACGGCAACCGTTTTGCCCGCGCCGGCTGGCAGCGTGTAGGCAATGGTAGTGCGCCCCGCATCCTTGGAGGAAGCCACCGCCTGCAAGGGATAGATGGTGTTGCCCGACAGCAGCGCTTGCCCGCCGTTGGCCAACGTAATGTTGATCTTGTCCCCTTGCTCGTAGGTGGTAACCCCCACCAACTGATTCAGTTCCATGACCGCCTGGTCACGCTGATCCAGGAGATCGTTCGGAGGACTACCCCCTGCCTTACCCGTAGCCAGCGAAATCTGCTGGTTCAGGTCGTCGATACGCGTCAGATAGCTGTTGACCTGCTCGACCGTCGTGGTGATCTGCGTATTCAGGCCGATGCGCTGATTCTGCATTTCGGTATAAGCCGAACGGATCTGCGTGGCCAGGCTGTTGGCCTTGCCCAGCAGATCCTGACGCGCAGCGGGGTCGGCCGGCTTGCTGGCCACCGCGTTCATGCTGGTGAAGAAATTGGCCAGGCCCGGCGCGATGCCGACGGTGCGGTCCGCAAATAGGTTGTTTATCGCCGAAACCTGGTTGTATTGCGTTTGGAGCTGGGCACCGCTGCCCTGCGCGCCTACCAGTTGCTTGTACAGGAAGCTGTCGTAGCTGCGCTCGACCGTGTCGACCTGGACCCCGCGGCCGATGTAGCCGTTGCTGGTGGCCTGGGCGCCGGCGGTCGAAACCATGACGCGCTGGCGGTTATACCCGACCGTGGTGGCATTGTTGATATTGTGGCTGGTGGTGGCCAGCCCTGCCTGGGCGGCGTTCAGCCCGCCCAGCGCCAATTTATACATATTCATGCTGACAATGCCCCGTATTTAACCGCTGATATACCTGGATACTCCATTAACGGCAGGAGATGATCCGAATTTAGAGTCCTTCCAACATCTGGCGAGAAATTTCCACCTTGGATGCCGCGCCCCGCAACTGGCCCATGACGCCGATCAGCTTTTGCGCGTACTGCGGATCCGTCGCGTAGCCCGCGTCCTGGATCTTGCGCGCGGCCTCGATCTCGTTACGCGCTTGCGTGACGCCCTCGTAGCGCGGGCTGTTGCCGATCAGGCGTGCGTAGTCGGCGAACGATTCCTCATAGGATGCATAGGCGCGGAACGGTTGCGTCACCTTTTTCGCCACACCGTCTTCGTATTCGGTGGTGAGCACGTTGACGACCTGGCCCTTCCAGCTGGATCCCGCCTTGATGCCGAACAGGTTGTAGCTGGTGCTGCCGTCCTGGTGCTTGATTTCGCGCTTGCCCCAGCCCGACTCCAGCGCCGCCTGCCCCAGGATGAGGCGCGCCGGCACGCCGCTTTGCTGCGAAGCCAGATTGGCCGCGCGCGACATCTTGGAGACGAATGTGACGACGTGCTCCGGAGCGCCTTCCGCCGCGGCCAACGCCCTATTTTGGGCGCTGTTGTTGCGCATCACGTTCAGCAGCGCCGAGACTTCGCGCGAACCGGCGGAACGGAAATCGAGATCCGCTCCCTCTCCCAGGCGCTTGACCGTATCCGCGCCCAACTCGCCGGGCTTGCCTTGCTGCATCTGCGCCAGAATGGCGCCGGACAAGCCGATACCAGGCGACGCCAGGTGCAAAGCCAACTGCTCGTCCGCCATGGACTGCAGCATCTGGGTCTGCTGCGAATCGAACAGCCCTTCCTTGGGGGTGGCTTCGCGCATGCGCTTGACCATCATCTGCAGGAACAGGGCCTCGAATTGCTTGGCTACCTGCTTCTGCTGCTCGGTCCCGTCAGGATCCTTCTTGACGTCGCGCTTGAGGTCCGACAGGCGGCCCATGTCGAAGACCGAGTCCTGCCGGCTGGAGCCGCGTGCCGCATCATTGGTGTACGCCATGGCCGTCAGATGATTTCCAGTTCGGCGCGCAAGGCGCCGGCGGTCTTCATCGCCTGCAGGATTGCCAGCAGGTCTTGCGGCGTGGCGCCCAGGGCGTTCAAGCCCTTGACCACGTCCGCCAGATTAGCGCTGGTGCTCACCCGTTGCAGGGAACCGTTTTCCTGCCGCACCTCGATCTGGGTGTTGGGCACCACTACCGTCTGCCCTTCCGTGAACGGCGTGTCCGGTTGCGACACCTGGTTCTGGCGATTGATGATGACCGACAGGTTGCCATGCGCCACGGCGGCCTCTTCGATCATGACGGTGCGATTCATGACGACCGAACCCGTGCGGGCATTGATGATGACCTTGGCCACCGTGGGCGCGCGCGCCACCTGCAGGTCTTCCACCTGCGACAGGAAGCGCGCCTGCGAGGCCTGCTCCATGGGCGTGCGCACCTGCACGACACGGCCATCCAGCGCGGTGGCAGTGCCCTGGCCGAACTTGCGGTTCAGCGCCATGGCCACATTCTGCGCCGTGCCGAAATCGGTGTTGTTCAGTTCCACATGAATGTAGCCGTCACGCGAGAACGTGGTGGGCACGCCGCGTTCGACGATGGCGCCCGCGCTGATGCGGCCGCCATTCAGCTGGTTGATCTGCACGCTGGAGCCGCCGGCGGAAGCACCCGCGCCACCCACCAGGATGTTGCCCTGGGCGATGGCGTAGACCTGGCTGTCGGCCCCTTTGAGCGGGGTCATCAACAGCGTGCCGCCGCGCAAGCTCTTGGCGTTACCCATGGACGAAACCACCACGTCCAGCGTCTGGCCCGGCCGGGCGAATGCGGGCAGCGTGGTCGTGACCATGACGGCCGCCACGTTCTTGAGCTGCATATTGCTGCCGGCGGGCACCGTAATGCCTAGCTGGGACAGCATATTGGTCAGGCTTTGCTGGGTGAATGGCGTCTGGCGCACCTGGTCGCCGCTGCCATCCAGGCCCACCACCAGGCCATAGCCGATCAGCTGGTTGCCCCGCACGCCCTGGATCGAAGCCAGATCCTTGAGCCGCTCGGCATGAGCCGCGCCGGCGCCGGCCACCAGCCCGACCGAAACGCAGACGCGCGCCAACAAGGACAACAAGGCGGATATCGGATTCGGTTGTTTCATGTTCAGAACGGCGAAGCGATCAGGAAGAAGCGTTGCAGCCAGCCCATGGTCTGGACTTCGTCCATGACGCCCTTGCTGCGGTACTCGATGCGGGCGTCGGCCACCTGGGTGGACGACACGGTGTTCGTGCCGGTGATGGAGCGCGGATCGACCACCCCTGAGAAGCGCACGAATTCGCTGCCCCGGTTGATGGCGATCTGCTTTTCTCCCGCGACCTGCAGGTTGCCGTTGGACATCACCCCCACCACCGTGGTGGTGATGGTGCCGGTGAAGGCATTGTTCGCGGTGCTGTCGCCCTTGCCCTGCGACACATTGCCGCCCTTGGCATCGGTGTTCAGGTTGGCGTTGGCCCAGCTGTCCATGAACGACGGCGCGGCGGCGATGCCGAGGCTGGCGCTGCCGCTGCGGTTGGTATTGGTGGCGACGTTCTTGGAGGCGTTCGTCTTCTCGTTCAGCACGACGGTGACGATATCTCCCACGTTGCGCGGCCGACGGTCCTCGAACAAGGGATAGTTGCCGTAGGTGGTCGGCTGGTAGATGGAGCCCGTGGGCTGCGCCATCGGCGCGGCCGGAGGCGGCGGCGCGGCCGTCGTCGGCCCGGTCACGATAGGCTCGGGCGGAATCATGGCGCAACCGGCCACCAGCATAGCCAGTGCCGCACTCGATACCAGGCGCAGGACAGACATGGACATCACAATTGGGTCAGGCGGGCCAGCATTTCGTCCGAGGTCTTGACGGCCTTGCTGTTCATTTCGTAGGCGCGCTGCGTGGTGATCATGTTGACCAGCTCTTCAGCGACGTTGACGTTGGAGGTCTCGACATACTTCTGCATGATGGAACCCGCGCCGTCCACGCCCGGCTGCAGCAGGTTGGCGGGACCCGAAGCGTCGGTTTCGAGGTACAGGTTCTCGCCTATGCTCTGCAGGCCGGTGGGATTGATGAACGTCGCGATCTGCAACTGGCCGATCTGCACGTTGATGCCGGCCGCGCCGGGCTGCGTCACCGAGACGATGCCGTCGTTGCCGATCGAGATCGACAGCGCGTTGTCGGGGATGTTCATCGGCGGCTGGATCACATAGCCGCTGACAGTGGTCAGCTGGCCATTCTGGTCGCGCTGCAAGGCGCCGTCGCGGGTGTAGGCCTGGGTGCCATCCGGCAGTTCGATCTGCAGAAAGCCGCGGCCGTTGATGGCGATGTCCATCTCGCTGCCGGTGTTGTTCAGGTTGCCCGCGGTATGGATGCGCTCGGTCGCGGCCACGCGCGCGCCGGTGCCCAGCTGCAGGCCAGACGGCAGTTGGGTGGCGTCGCCGACCTGGGCGCCGGGCTGACGCAGCGTCTGGTACATCAGGTCCTGGAACACGGCCCGACCGCGCTTGAAGCCATTGGTCGAAACGTTGGCCAAGTTGTTCGAAATCACGTCCATGGAGGTCTGCTGACCTTCCAGACCCGTCTTGGCGATCCACAACGAACGCATCATGATGAAGTACTCCTGGTGGCGCGGCCCGGCCGCGCGCGAATAGTGTTTTTAGTTCAGTTGCCGTATCAGGCGCTTACCGACAGGATGCCGTTGGCACGTTCGGCGTTGCGGTCCGAGTGCTGGATCACCTGCATCTGCTGCTCGAAGCGGCGCGCATTGGCAATCATTCCGACCATCGCCGCCATCGGGTTGGTGTTGCTGCCTTCCAGCACGCCCGACAACAGCCGCAGGCTGGGATCGGCGGGGACCGGAGGCGCAGGCTGGCCGTTGACGGGAGCCATGCGGAACACGCCGTCGTCGCCATGCACCAGCTG
The DNA here is from genome assembly GCF_049647645.1 of Achromobacter sp. Lineage (GTDB taxonomy): Bacteria > Pseudomonadota > Gammaproteobacteria > Burkholderiales > Burkholderiaceae_B > Achromobacter. The sequence continues at coordinate 7,966 of NZ_JBARYB010000024.1, read as the reverse complement.
ATCGTTCTGCGGGCTGGCCAGCTTGATCCGGCCCAGGTTCAGGATGTTGTTCGGCGCATCGCCGGCGCCAATGGCGGTAATGGTGCCGTCCGCCGTGATCGTCAGGGCAGCCTGGTCGGGTATGTCGATGGGACCGCCCTGATCCGACAGCACGGGCTGACCCAGCGAGGTCTGCAGCAGGCCATTGATGCCGACCTGCAGGCCGCCAGCGCGGGTGTAGGCCTCGCCTTGCGGAGTCTGCACGGCGATCCAGCCGCGTTCGCTGGACAAGGCCACGTCCAGGTCCCGGCCCGTGGTCTGCATATTGCCCATCTGGAAGCTGTTGCGCGGCGTGGACGCCACCGTCGAAACACGCGTGGGCAGACTCGTCCCGTCCGTGACCGGCACCGAGCGGTACAGCGCGATCTGCTCGCGAAAACCCGCCGTGTTCACGTTGGCCATGTTGTTGGAAAGCGCGGCCTGATGCTCGGTAATGCGCGCCGCGCCATTCATGGCGGTGTAGATGATACGGTCCATTGCCTATTCCGTTGGTGTCGTCGCGTGCCTGCCGGGCTTACTTCAGGTTCATCAGGACTTGCATGATTTCGTCCTGGGTCTTGATGGTCTGGGAGTTGGCCTGATAGGTGCGCTGGGCGATGATCATGTTCACCAGCTCCTTGCTCATGTCGACGTTGGACGACTCGGTGGCCTGGCCCACGACCTTGGACAGGCCATTGCTGCCGGGCTGGCCCAGGATGGGCTGGCCGGACGCCGAGGTTTCGGTCCAGGCGTTGTTGCCCACGGGCTGCAGGCCCTGCAGGTTGGAGAAGTCGGCCAGCACGATGGTGCCTACGACCTGGGTCTCACCGTTGGTGTAGCTGGCCACTATGCTGCCGTCGCCGCTGATATTGATGCCGCTGAACTCGCCGGAAGCGTACCCGTCCGGCTTGGCTACCAGCTTGTAGGCGCTGCCGAACTGGGTGGTGCCCGTGTAGTTCATCGCAATGTTGATCGGGTCTGCAGGTGTGGTGCCGCCGCCCGGGTTCGCGAAGGACAGGTTGACCACGGGCGCGCTGGTCAACACGCCGGCCTTGTTGAACGTGAACTTCTGCGGGTTGCCCCAGACCCCGCCCGCTTCAGTGGTCGGCGCCATGGCCTGACCGTCAATCGTGTAATAGACGTCGTAAGTGCTGGTGTCCGCAGTGGCGGCAGGACGCTTCACGAAGTACTGCATGACCTGGTGGGAGTTGCCCAGCGAGTCGAACACGGTCATCGGCGAGGCGTTGGTATAGGAGTTGGACAGCTTCGGGTCGAACGGCCTGCCTGTTTCGACGACAGCCGCCGTGTACTCAGTGAACGCCCCCATCTTCGACAGATCACCGCCCGTAATAACGCCGCCCGCGCCCACGGTTACCGTTTCCGTACCGACGGTGAAGGTGGAGCCTGGGGCGGGCAGCGCACCACCAGCCGGTACGGTATCCTCCAGTTTCGCCGTTCCCGTGGCGTCACGGGTGAAGGTGTACACAGTGCCAGGCGCCGCGCCCAGCGTCACCGTCCCGGGGACAGCCGCCTTGGTTTGCGTATCCGTTTCGTAGATGACTTTCGCGTTGGCGTTCAGGTTGGCCACCGTGGTACCCGTGGACGTCGCCAGCGGAGCCACGTTCGCCGTGGGCAGCTGCAACTCAACCGGATTCGCGCCGACGGAGCCCGGCGGATAGCCCGTCAGGCGATAACCCTGGGCGTTCACGATGAAGTTGTTCTTGTCGACCAGGAATTCGCCGTTGCGGGTGTACATCACCGCGCCGCTCTGGTCGGTGACGCGGAACATCCCCTTGGCGCCGTCGATCGCGATGTCGTATTCGCCACCGCCGCCGTTCACCGTACCCACGGTAAAGCGCTGGTTGATGGCCGCGACCTTCACGCCCAGACCGACGCGCGAACTGGCGTAGACGTCAGCGAACGACGCGGTCGCCGACTTGAAGCCGACGGTGCCGGAGTTGGCAATGTTGTTGCCGATGACGTCCAGGTTCTGTGCTGCGGCGTTCAAGCCGCTCAATCCTTGTCCGAAACCCATGTTTTTTCTCGCTAATCTTTAACTAGGGGAAGCCGCCGCCCATGCGCCGGCACCGATACATTGCGGCCGCTTCAGGCGCCGATTACCTTGCGCACGTCCAGCATGCTGGTCTGGCCATCCAGGCCCAGATCCAGACGCAGGCCTTCGGTGGAATACGCCACGCTCTTGACCTGGCCATAGCTCAGCACTTCTGCATTCACCTTCTTGCCGTCCGCATCCGTGGCCATGACGGACACGGTGTACGCGCCCGGTTCCAGCACAACGCCGCTATCGTTCTTGCCATCCCAGGACAGCGTGTACACGCCGGGCTTCTGGTCCGTCGTTTCGATCGTACGTACCACCGCGCCGTTGGCGTCCGAAATGCGGATCTGCACTTTCTGGGCGTCGCCCTGCAGGTCCAGACCGTAAGGCGTGACGACACGGGCCTCGGGATTCGCAGCATCCACGCCAGACTTGATCTTGGAGCCAGGGATCAACACGCCCTTCCCTATCATCGCCACCGCATTCATCGACTGAGACACGTCGATCTGCCCGCTGATGGCGAGCATGGTGTTCTTCAGATTGGTGATGCCTTCCACGGTGGAGATCTGCGCCAGCTGGGAGGTCAGCTCGGCGTTCTGCATCGGGTTCAGGGGATCCTGGTTCTGCAACTGGGTAACCAGCAGCTTCAGGAACTGGTCCTGCAGGCCTTGCGCCGTGCTGCTGCCGTTGGCGCCGGTTTGCGCCAGGCCCAGGCCGGTCTTGCTCGTCGATTGGTCGATAGTGGTCATGGATACACGGGTTCCGGAAATTAGGACTGGCCGATGGTCAGCGTCTTCTGCATCAGGGCCTTGGCGGTATTGAGCACTTCCACGTTCGCCTGGTACGAGCGCGAGGCCGCGATCATGTTCACGGTTTCGGCCACCGGGTCGACATTAGGCATGCTGACGTAGCCCTGGGCGTCGGCCAATGGGTGCTGCGGGTCGTAGACCTGCTTCAAGGGGGATTGGTCCTCGATCACCCCGGCCACGCGCACGCCGCCGATCTCCTGGCCCAACGCTTGGCCAGCCGGGGGATTCACCTGGAACACGACCTGGCGGGCGCGGTACGGTTTGCCGTCGGGGCCAACCACGCTGTCGGCGTTGGCCATGTTGCTGGCCGCCACGTTCATGCGCTGCGATTGCGCACTGAGCGCCGAACCGGCGATATCGAAAATGCTCAACAAGGACATTGCCTGCCGCTCCCTTTGAAAATCATTCCTGAATTGCGGCCATCATGGTCCGGATACGGCCAGACAGCATCTGCATCGTGCTTTGGTAATGCAGGGTGTTATCCGCGAACTGCACCCGTTCGATGTCCATGTCCACCGTGTTGCCGTCCATGCTGGGCTGGTACGGCAGGCGATACAGGAGCTCCGTCGGCCCCTGGGATACGGCCTTGGCGGGAATATGGCGCGCGGACGTCAGCGTGAGCGAGGTGTCGGGCAGGCGCTTGGTGCCTTCCATGGCGTTGGCCATCGCCGTCTTGAAGTCGAAATCGCGCGCCTTGTAGTTGGGCGTATCGGCGTTGGCGATGTTCGACGACAGCACTTCCTGGCGTTGCGCGCGCAGCCCCAGGGACTGCTGGAAGAAGCGGAAATCTTCATTAAGCCGGTCTAGCATCGGGGCGCCTTGGTGCGTTGCAATTCGGATAAAACGAGGGACCCCGGACAGACCGTTATCCCATTGGATGACGGCATCATAGGGGCCGGAGGCTCAACACAATCAGCCAAATAACCCGTCATTTCTCATCCAATTCACGTATTGCCGAATGCCGCGGACTTCTACAATCCATCCATCATGAAAATATCCGCAACCCGACTCCGCGCGCGCGCAGGCTGCCTGGCTGCCCTGCTGCTGCCCCTGGCTGCCGCGCAGGGGCAGGAAGCGGCGACCCAGGCGCCCGAGGCCATCGCCCTTGCGGCGCAGACCTATCTGCTGGATCAGCTGGCCGGCCTGCCCGGGCAGCCCTCGGTCGCAATCGATCCGCCGCGCGCCGAGCGGCTGGCGCCCTGCGACGCCATGTCCCCATTCATGCCTTCAGGCATGAAGCTGCGCTCGCGCATGACGGTGGGAGTGCGCTGCAATGCGCCCAAGCCTTGGACGGCCTACGTCCAGGCGACGGTAAGCGTGCCGGGCCACTATTACGTCGCGGCGCGTCTGATTGCTGCCGGGCAAGCCCTGACGCCGGATGACCTCGCGCCGCGCGACGGCGACCTGGTCGCCCTGCCCCCGGGCGCGATCACAGATCCGCAAACCGTGGTGGGGATGACGGCGGTGCACCGGATCAATGCCGGCCAAGCGGTGCGGGGTTCCGGGCTGCGCAACGCGCAATCGGTGCTGCGCGGCGCCAATGTCCGCATCAACGCGCTGGGCAAGGGCTTTGTGGTCAGCAGCGAAGGCCAGGCGCTCGATAACGCGGCGCCCGGCGCCACCGTACAAGTGCGCACCGCGGGCGGCCAGGTGGTCAGCGGCGTGGTGCGCAATGCCACCCTGGTGGAAATACAACTGTAATTGTTGTTACATGTCGCATCGCACCAATACCCCGCCCGCCCCTAAAGTTCCTTCCGGCCCTGCCGTTACTGAGGCATAAGTAGGCGATTCCGTCGCAAAACCGACCCTGGACGCCCCGCGGAGAAAATCTTGAAGATCAATTCCACCACCAACCGCCCCCTATCGGCTGACGCCGTCGCGCCTCGCGCCGACTCGGCGGTTGCCCAGGCCTATGGCGCCGGCAGCTCCAGCGGCTCCAGCAGCTCGCAGGTGGCGCTGAGCTCCGCATCGCGCAAGCTGTTGGCGCTACAGGACGGCTCCGATGACATCAACGTCGAACGCGTGGCCGCCATCCGCGCCGCCATCGCCTCGGGTCAGTTGAAGATCGACACCGGCCGCATCGCGGACAGCCTGATCGCCAGCGCCCGCGACCTGCTGAAGTAACCCCGAACCTCCCGAGCCGAACAGCATGACCATGAGCACCGTCGAATCCCTCCAATCCTGCATGCGGCAGGAAGATGCCCTGATCACCGAGTTCTCCGCCATTCTGGAAGAAGAGACCGAAGTGCTGGTGGGCTTGGGAAGCGTGGGTACGCTACAGGAAATCACTGAACGCAAGGGCGAAGTCGCCCGCAAGCTCGTGGACCTGAGCCAGGTCCGTGATTCCCTGCTCGCGGAAATCGGCCTGCCCGCCGGGCACGCCGGCACGGAGCAGGCAGCCGTTCTGCACCCGCAGCTGTCAGGCGTCTGGCAGGCCTTGCTGAGCAAATCGGCATCGGCCAACGAAATCAATATGCGCAACGGCGCGCTCATCGACGTGCACCTGCGCTATACGCAGCAATCTCTGGACGCCCTGCGCAACATGGGCGCCGCTGGCGGCGCACTGTCCACCTACGACGCCCGCGGCCGCGGCGCGCGCACCGCGCCGGGCCGCAAGCCCATCGTGGCTGGTTGAACCGAACCACAACACGGTGAACAGCAGCGCTTGCACAGCGCTGCTCGATCCGCAAAATGGGGGTGGCGCGCATGCTCTTGCGCAAGAACGCCCACTCTTTATCGCGCACCCTATCGAATAGCGGCTCGCGTCACGCCGCCGTCATCTCCAGCATCGCATACATCTTCAGCAACGCGACCGGCAGCATGCGCCCGGACAGCTTGCGATCCGTTCCCATGATGCCCGACAGGGGCCCGCGCAGCACTTCCGCCGCCGGCGTATGCGCGAGCTGCCAGCATGCCGCGCCCATCTGACCGGCCATCAGCGATTGGCGTGCCAATGCATGGGCGCCGTCCACGGCGGGCAGAGCCAGCCAAGCGTTCACCATATAGCGGAATCCCGCCTTGGCCTCGTCCTGCAGCACCAGCCAGCGCGCCACGGTGGCGGCGTCCGCCTGGGATGCAGGCAGGTTGGTCATGCCGAACAGCTGTCCGGCCACCTCGCCACTGACCGTGTCGATCAGGCGGGCGCAGACCAGCCGCACGGGTTCGCCGCCGCTGCGGCCTGGCAGCGTCACTTCCGTGCCGGAGGCCCACAACGCCAGGGGCACGCGCTTGCCGCCCTGGACACTGAGCAGCCCCGGCATGTCGCCGGGCTGGCCGACGGGCAGATAGCCCACGCTCTTGCCCACGGCATTCAGATTGGTCGGGCAGTCATCCTGGACCACGCGCTGGCCGCCGGCGCTGCGCGCCACCCAGGCGACGCCTTGCTCGCTCAAGGCTTGCCACAAGGCGGAGGTACCGGCCTCGAGCATATGCACGACTGGCACACGCGCCAGTTTTTCGGCGAGCCAACCCACCCGCGCCTGCAACGCCAGGGCCGCGTCCGGCTGCGCCGGCGCCGCCGGAGCGAATGAAGACAGCATGCCGTGCGGCAGAACCAGTTGCTGCGCGGGCGCTGCCAGAGCCGTACCGCGATCGCTCATCAGCAACGTGCCCAGCAACGCTCCACCCGGCAAACCCTCTCCCTTCATGGCGGCCTTGCCATGCATGGCAAGCAGATGCCGTCCGCAGAGCGAGGAAAACTCACGGCGAACCATCGCCAAGGGTTCGTCGCCCAGCGCGGCCAGGCTGGCGCCCGAACTATCTCCGACATAGCCACGCCAGGATGCACGAGCCTGCACGCAAGCCGGGTCACTTTCCAGCCAGGCGATGGCGTCGTCCAGGTTTTGCGCCGCCTCGATGGAACCGGCGCCACCTTGTGGCCGCAGAATGGCGGAAGCCAGCAATTGCCGCTTGCGGGCAGGATCCACGCTTTCGGATTCCCGCGATGCGGACACCAGCGTCGCGAGGTCGGCCTCGCTGGGCGTGTACAGCGCGCGGGCGCGCTCGACCATGGAGAAGGCGCGGTCGATCAACACGTCGGCCCGGGCCAGTTCCATGTGCTCGGGCACTTTCTGTCCAACCGACATGTAATGAATCGGCAGGCGATGGCGGATGGCCGTGTCCAGCGCCGCACCCAGGCGGGTGGCTTCGTCCAGCTTGGTGATGATGCAGCCGGCCACGTCCTCGCCCACGCCATTGCGATAGGCGTGCGCCACTTCGTCCAGGGTGTCGCCCTGGCTGGCCGCATTGAGCACCAGCAGCCGGCGCACCGGCTTGCCCGCGTTGCACAGCATTGCCGCTTGTTCCGCCACCAGGCGATCGCGCTGGCTGATGCCAGTGGTGTCGATCAGCACGATCTTGCGGCTGCCCAGTTCAGCCAGGATGCGGCGCAATTCGCCCGCGTCACGTACCGAATGGGCAGGCACCCCCATCAGGCGGCCATAGATCTGCAGCTGCTCCAGCGCGCCGATCCGGAAATTGTCGGTGGTCAGCATCGCGACCTGCTCGCGGCCCTCGCGCGCCACGCAGCGCGCGGCCAGCTTGGCCAGCGTGGTGGTCTTGCCGACGCCGGTCGGGCCGACCAGGGCATACACGCCGCCGGCCAGGAACTCGTCTTCGGAACGCAGCACCGGCAAGTGCGTTACCAGCTCGTTGCGGGCCCAGCTCAGCGCCGCTTCCTGCGTCATTCCCTCAGGCAGGCGTTCCACCAGCGTGCGCACCAGCTTGGTACTGAAGCCCGCGTCCAGCAGGCTACGGAACAAAGCTGCGCCCACGGGTTCCCGACCCGGCCCTTGGCGGCCGCCCCAAAGCAGTCCATCCATGCGGCTTTCCAGCGCGCCGCGCAGGGCGCTGATGGCATCCTGCAAGCCGGCTGCCGCGTCGGAAGGCAAAGCGGCCGACGGCGCCACCGCGGGCTGGCGCAGCGGCGCATCAGGCATGCGAGCCATGGAAGACGCAGCCGCGGACTGCGGCGCTGCCGGCAAGTGGGCCGCAGGCGCCGAGGCAACGTAAGCAGGAGGCGCCACCGGAGCTGCGTTTCCGGAGGCAGACGCCCGCACAGGCGGCACGCCCGGGGCCGCATCGG
>NZ_JBARYB010000023.1:0-7408 GCF_049647645.1 Achromobacter sp. | reverse complement strand
GCGTTGTTCCGCCCGCTAGCCGAGGCTCGGGCGCTGGTGGTGGGCGGCGGCGCCATTGGCCTGCTGACGGCGCTGCTGCTGCGCAGCCAGGGGTGCCGCGTCAGCCTGGCCGAAACCAACCCGCTGCGGCGCGCCTCGGCAGAGAAGCATGCGGGCTGCATCGCCTTCGATCCGCGCGAGACCGCTCCGGCGCGTGGCGCTTATGAACTGGTGGTGGACGCGGTGGGCGGCAAGCTCACGCGTCCGGCCGCGCTGGCCGCGGTCCAACCGGGCGGCGTGATGCTGCACATCGGCCTGCAGGACTGGGCCAGCGAGATCGACATGCGGCGGCTGACGCTGGACGAGATCACCTTGATCGGCGCCTACACCTATACCAGCGCCGACCTGTGGGCGACCGTGGACGCGCTGCATCGAGGCGTCTTCGGCGATCTGTCCTGGGTCGAGGAGCGTGAGCTGGGAGTGGGCGCGCAGGCCTTCTCCGACCTGGACGGCGGTCGCGCGGCGTCGGCCAAGATCGTGCTGAGGACGCATTGACATGGTCCGGCATCCGCTTTCCCCCCGCGCCGTCGCCGGCGCCCCGGCCGCCCTGGCCCTGCTCGACCGGAGCGCCGCCATGACTGTCGTCAGCCCCCCCGCCAATCCGCCCGCGCCGGCACGTCGGCGCCTGTCCCTGCGCTGGCTGGTCAGCGGCGCATCGGTCGCGGCGCTGCTGCTGGCCTGGTACCTGGCCACGGGTCCGCTGGAACTCCTGAGCGCGGTGCAACTGCCGTCGCCGGTTGACGCCTGGGACGCCTTGCTGGAGATCGCGGGCGCAGGCTACGCCGACGGCACGCTGCTGCAGCACATCGCGGCCAGCACCGGGCTGGTGCTGTACGGCTTCGCGGCGGCGGCGCTGACCGGCGTGCCGCTGGGCATCCTGATGGGGCAGAGCCGGCTGGTCGAAGCCTATGTCAACCCGGTGTTCCAGATCGTCCGCCCGATAGCGCCGATTGCCTGGATTCCGCTGACCATCCTGTGGTTCGGGCTGGGCACCAGCGCCAAGGTCTTCGTGATCTGGCTGGCGGCCTTCGCGCCCACCGTGATCAACACCTACACCGGCGTGCGCAACATCGACGACACGCTGATCCAGGCGGCGCGCGTCAATGGCGCCGCCGGCCGCCGGATGCTGCTGGATGTCATCGTGCCTGGCGCCTTGCCCGCCATCTTCACGGGCCTGCGGACTTCGCTGCAGGCCTGCTGGATGGTGCTGGTGGCGGCGGAACTGGTCGGCTCCTTCATCGGCCTGGGCCATGTGCTGATCATCGCCACCCGCGACCTGAACTCGGGGATGATCGTGGTGGCCATGACCGCCGTGGCCGGCATGGGCATGCTGATGTCCGCGCTGCTGGCGCAAGTCGAACGCAGGGTGATGCCATGGAAAGCATGAACAGGGCAGCCCAGGGCAGCGGCCACGCCATCGTCTCGCGCCGGGTGCTGGAACGCTGGCTGATGCCGGCCCTGGGCCTGGCCACGCTGTTTGGCGGCTGGGCGCTGCTCTCCGGCCTGGGCCTGGTGTCGCCGGCTTTCCTGCCGGGGCCGCTGACGGTGTTGCGCAGCATGGCCGAGCACACGCGCGAACCCTATGCGGGCTCGGTGCTGCAGATGCATCTGCTGGCCAGCCTGGAGAAATTCCTGATCAGCTTCTCCATCGCGGTCCTGCTGGGCGTGCCGCTGGGGCTGTTCATGGGGCGCTTCAAGGCCCTGGACTGGGCGGTGACGCCGGTGTTCGAGGCGTTCCGTTTCATTCCCCCCATTGCCTGGGTGCCGTTCGCGATCTTCTGGTTCGGCACCGGCTTCCTGTCGCCCACGCTGGTGATCTTTGCCGGGGCTTTCGCGCCTTGCGTGCTGAACGCCTACCGCGGCGCCAAGCAGATCGACCGCGCCCTGATCGAGGCCGGCCAGATGCTGGGGGCCGGGCGCTGGGTGACGCTGACCGAGATCCTGCTGCCGGCGTCCCTGGCGCACATCGTCGCCGGCATCCGGGTTGGCGCGGGATTCGGCTGGCAGTCGCTGATCGGCGCGGAGCTGATCGTGGGCTCCACCGGGCTGGGCTACATGATCGTGCAGGGCGGCAGCAATCTGGAACCCGCCATCGTGATCAGCGGAATGATCACCATCGGATTGATAGGCGCGGGCATCGACTACGGCATGCGCGCCTTGCAGCGGCGGGTGCAGCGCAACTGGTCGCGCTGACCCCGGGGAAAAAGGAGGAATCACTGGCAGGCAGTGCAGGTAGCGGCATTCCACATTGGAGAGAGACAGATGACACATTACAAAGGCCTCAAGGCCTTGGCAGCGCTCGTGATCGGGTGCTGGCTGGGGGGACCCGGACAGGCGGCGGCCCAGGCCGCGCCCGCGGGCACGGAGCTGTTCACCATCCGCATCGGCCAGCAGCCGCAGCGGTGGGCGCTGGAGTGGTATATCGCCAGCGAGAAAGGCTGGTGGCAAGAGGTGGGCCTGAAGCCGGAGATCTCGACCTTCGCCTCAGGCGCGTTGGAAATCGCCGCGGGCGCGTCCGGATCATGGGACGTGGGCGGGGCGGGCAACATCCCGTCGCTGCTGGGGGCGTCGAAGTATGGCTTGCAGACCATAGGCATCGCCGACGGCGAGGCCGCCATCATCACGCTGATGGCCACCAAGGACCGGGCCGACGAGTACCTGAAGAATCCCGCGCTGCTCAAGGGCAAGACCATCCCCGTCACCAGCAACTCCACCGGCCAGTGGGGCGCGGCCGAATGCCTGTCCAAGAAGTTCGGGCTCAAGCCCGAGGACTATCGTTTCGTCAACCTGTCTCCGCCCGACATCAACGCCGCGGTGATGAGCGGCAAGTACGACATCTCTTCCGTGTGGGCGCCCAACACCTACATCCTGCAGGAGGCCATCGGCGCAAAAGTGATCTGCACCGGCGCCGAACTGAAGATGCCGATCCACAGCTACCTGTTCACGACGCCCGCATTCGCCAAGCAGCATCCGGACAAGGTCGCCCGCTTCCTGGCGGTCTATTTGCGTGCGGTGGCGTGGCAGCGGGCTCATCCCGAAGAGGCGAGGGCGTACCTGAAAGCCTTCTTCGGCAGCGTGGGCGTGAAGTTCCCGGACAAGTACCTGGAGCAGGAGTTGCGCGACCGGCCCGCCTTCGACCTGGCGGAGCAGACGAAGCTGTTCGCGTCCGGCCCGGGCGGTACCTCGGAGATGGTCGGCTGGTGGAACAGCGTGGGGGAATTCATGGTGTCCGCGGGCGTGGTCAAGAAGATCCCCGATCCCAAGACCATGGTCACGGGCAAGTATCTGCAGATGATCCAGGACGATCCCAAGCTCAGGGCCTTCGTCGCCGACGTCGCGAAGTAGGCCTGCGGCCGCGGCTCTCTATAAAGGAACGCAAGCATGAGTCAGATTACTTTCGAGCGGGTGCAGCGCACGTTCAGCCGGGGCGGGGAAAGCTTCCTGGCCCTGGATGACGTGAGTTTCGAGGTGGGCGAGAGGGAATTCGTTTCCATTGTCGGGCCGTCCGGTTGCGGCAAGACCACCTTGATGCGCATGGCGGCAGGCCTGGAGTTTCCGTCCGCTGGCAGCGTGCGGGTGGGCGGCAAGGAGGTAGAGGAACCCGGTCCGGACCGCGCCGTCGTGTTCCAGCAATTCGCGTTGTTTCCCTGGAAGACCGTGACCGAGAACATCGGCTTTGGCCTGAAGTGCAAGGGCGCCACGCGCGAGGCTCGGGCCAAGACGGTGGCGCGCTACATAGAACTGATGGGCCTGTCGGGTTACGAGCAAGCCTATCCGCACCAGCTGTCCGGCGGCATGCAGCAGCGCGTGGCCATCGCGCGCAGCTACGCGCTGGATCCCGACGTGCTGCTGATGGACGAGCCCTTCGGCGCGCTGGACGCCCAGACCCGCGTGGTCATGCAGGAAGAGCTGGTCAAGCTGTCGCGGCTCAATCCGCGCACCGTGCTTTTCATTACCCACAGCGTGGAGGAAGCGGTGTACCTGTCCGACCGCGTGGTAGTGCTGACGGGCCGCCCGGGGCAGATCAAGGAAATCATCAACGTGGCCGACGTGCGCAAACGCGAGGCCTGGGACAGCATGGAGCGGATCGAGGACGTGATGGACATGGAGGCGTTCGTGCATTTGCGCACGCATATCTGGAAGCTGCTGCGCGCGCAGGAGACCGAACCGCTGGACGCCGCCCTGGCCGCGGCCCACTGAAGGGAAGCATCGATGAAGCATATCAATGAAGGCGCGGCGCCCGCCGCGAAGACCTCGCGGCTTGCCGCCCTGCATACCGAGACGCCGTGGTGGCGGCTCAGCGCCACCGCCGCGGACGCGCAGGCCATCGAGCCGCGTGAAATGGTCCGCATGCTGGAGCAGCTGATACTGATCCGGCGCTTCGAGGAAAAGCTCTTGAAGCTGAGCGTGGCCGGCATCCTGCATGGTCCGGCGCATTCCAGCATCGGCCAGGATGGGGCGGCCGTGGGCGTCATGTCGGTGCTGGAGTCGGCGGACAAGATCAACGGCACCCACCGCATGCACCACCAGTTCCTGGCCAAGGCGCTGAATCACGCCACGCCGGCGGATTATTCGCCGCTAGCCTCGGATACGCTGGACGCGCACCGCGACGTGATCTACCGGACCTATGCCGAGATCCTGGGCCTGACGCCAGGCTATTGCGGCGGGCGCGGCGGTTCCATGCACTTGCGCTATCCCGAGGCGGGCATCTACGGCTCCAACGCCATCGTCGGCGGCAATCCTTCGCATGCGGTGGGCTACGCCTTTGCCGACAAGCTGCGCGGACGCGACCATGTGTCCGTGGCCTTCTTCGGCGACGGCGCCATGCAGAGCGGCGCGGCCTACGAGGCCATGAACCTGGCGGCGCTCTACAGCACGCCCACTATTTTCTTCGTGGAAAACAATCTGTACGCGGTGTCCACGCACGTGTCGGAGCAGACCCGCGAGACCCGCCTGTCGGCGCGCGGCCTGTCCCTGGGCGTGCCGGCCATCGAGTTCGACGGCATGGACGTCGTCGCGGCGCGCCTGGCCATGCAGGAGGCCCGCGCCATCATCCGCCGCGACCGCGGGCCGGTGTTGCTGGAAGCCCAGACCTACCGCTATCTGCACCAGTCGGGCGCCCTGAAGGGCAGCGCCTTCCGCTACCGCGACAAGGACGAGGAAGAGGCCTGGGGCGCGCGCGATCCCATCTCGACCTTCCCGGCGCAGCTGAAGTCGCTCGGCCTCATCGATGACGCCGGCATGGCTCGCCTGGAGCGCCGCGCCGACGAGTTGATCGACGGCGCGCTGGACCGCCTGCTGGAGAACTACGGCGACGAGGCCGCGCAGCGTATCCGCCCCGAGCTGTGGCCGGACCCGGACAGCGTGGACAGCGGCATCCGCGGCGACCTGAGCGAGTTGAAAGGCTTGCGCGCCGTGGAGCTGGAGGAGCAGGCGCCGGCCGATCTGGCGGACGCCAAGTTCCAGGACGTGATCTCGCGCGCCATGCTGCTGAACATGCAGCGCGACGACGGCATCTTCATTCTGGGCGAAGACGTGCATCGCCTGAAAGGAGGCACGGCCGGCGCCACCAAGGACATCGGCGACCATTTTCCGGGCCGCCTCATCGGCACGCCCATCTGCGAGAACGGCTTCACCGGCCTGGCGCTGGGCGCGGCCTTGAATGGCATGCGCCCGGTGGTGGAGATCATGTATCCCGACTTCGCGCTGGTGGCGGCGGACCAGCTGTTCAACCAGATCGCCAAGGTGCGCCACATGTTCGGCGGCAAGTTCGCGGTGCCCGTGCTGGTGCGCAGCCGGGTCACGGCCGGCACCGGCTACGGCTCGCAGCATTCCATGGATGCCAGCGGCTTGTTCGCGCAATACCCGGGATGGCGCATCCTGGCGCCGTCGCGGCCTTACGACTACATCGGGCTGCTCAACGCCGCGTTGCGCTGCGACGATCCGGTCCTGATGGTGGAATACAACGACCTGTTCAAGCAGGTGGACAAGGTGCCGGCCGCAGATTGGGACTACATCGTGCCCATCGGGCGGGCCCGCGTCGCGCGCGACGGCGCGCGCTGCACCATCCTGACCTATGGCGTCATGGTCGAAGTCTGCTGCCAGGTGGCGGAACGGACCGGTATCGATGCCCAGGTGATAGACCTGCGCACGCTGGATCCGCTGGGCATCGATTGGGAAACCATCGCGGCGGGCGTCAAGCGTACTCAGGCGCTGATGATCGTGGAGCAGACCACGCGCGGCACTTCGATCGGCTCGCGGGTGGCGAGCGAGGCGCAGTCGCGGTTGTTCGACTGGTTGGACCACGAGATCGTGCATGTCACGGGCGCCAATTCCTCGCCCGTGGTTTCCAAGGTGCTGGAGCGCGCGGCGCTGGCGGATGCGCAGGCCGTGGAGACGGCGTTGCGGTCCCTGGACAGCCGCCGCGGCGGTTCACGCTGACGCAGGCGCTTGCGCCTGGGAGAGACAAATGCTGAAAGACAAATTGCTTGCCACGCACCATACGGCTGTCTGCGTCAATGATTTCGAGCGCGCACGGAATTTCTACACCGGTTTCCTCGGCTTCGAGCTGGAGGGGGAAATGGACCACCGCTGCGAGCCGGCGCTGGGCGAAGTGGTCGGATTGCCGGGCGCGACCATACGCTGGGCCATGCTGCGCCACGGCGGGTACCGGGTCGAGCTGTTCAAGTACTACACGCCCGACGGCGACAGGCAGCCGCGCCGCCAATGCGATTTCGGCTACAGCCACATGGCCTTCGAGGTGGCGGACGTGGATGCCGTGTACGAGCAGGCGACGCAGGCCGGCTACCAAAGCGTGTCCTCGCCGCGAGTCATGCGGCAAGGACGCACCAAGGTGTTCTATCTGATGGAGCCCGAAGGCGCCATCACCGAGTTCATCCAATTCATGAACCCGGCCGCCTGACGCCGCGCTGGCACAAGGCATCCCGAAAACCCGAGGGGCGCATCGAATTTCGAAGGAACAAGCATGACGAGAATGTTGGATATGGTCGTCCCGCCGACGGGCGAGGCCCTGGACGCCGCCCGCCTGGTTGCGTGGATCGTGACGCCGGGCCAGGCCTTCAAGGCGGGCGACGTGCTGGTAGAGATCGAAACGGACAAGTCCATCATCGAGGTGCCTGCGCACGATGACGGGGTCATGGTGGAGCATCTGGTTGCCGTGGACGGCATTGTGAACGCGGATACGGTGATAGCAAGAATCCAGATGGAAGGCGAGGCAGCGCCGGTTCCGCGCGCTGCCTTGCCAGCGCAGTCTGCTTCCGCCGCGCCCACGGGCGCTGCGCCGGTGGCTGCGCCCGCCGCCACGCAGGCGCAGCCTGCGTCGAAACCAGCAGTGCAGCCGGCAGAGGCC
>NZ_JBARYB010000022.1:0-37083 GCF_049647645.1 Achromobacter sp. | reverse complement strand
AGCGTGCGCTGAACGCCGCCGGCCGCATCGCGCGCGCCACCGGCGTGCGGCTCGTATCGGAAACCTCGAACCGCCGCATCGAGCGCGGCGGCTCGCGCACGCCGGTGGATCGCCTGCCGTATCCCATCGACCTGGCGGTCGCCAAGCTGAAAGATGTGCGCCATCTGGTGCTGGTGGGCGCGAAGGCGCCGGTCGGTTTCTTCGCCTATCCGGGCAAGCCCAGCCTGTTGGCGCCGCCCGACTGCAAGCAAGTGGTGCTGGGCACGCCCGAGCAGGACCTGGCGCATGCGCTGGAATGGCTGGCCGACGAGCTGGGCATCGCCAAGGACGCGCCGCGACTGACCGCGGCGGCCGCCAGCTACGAGGTGCCGCAATCCGGCAAGCTGACTGGCGCTGCCGTCAATGTGCTGGTCGCGCAGCATCTGCCGGAACAGGCCATCGTCTGCGACGAGTCCATCACGCAGGGCCGCGAATTCCCCATCTACAGCGCCAGCAGCGCACCGCACGACTGGCTGATGCTGACCGGCGGCGCCATCGGCATCGGCCTGCCCATGGCGACCGGCGCCGCGGTCGCCTGCCCGGACCGCAAGGTCATCACCTTGCAAGCCGACGGCAGCGGCATGTACACCTTGCAGGCGCTGTGGACGCAGGCGCGCGAAAACCTGGACTGCCTGACGGTGATCCTGGCCAACCGATCCTACGCCACGCTGCACGGCGAGATGAAGAACGTGGGCGTCCAGGAGCCGGGCCGTAACGCCCGCCGCATGCTGGACCTGCAGGAGCCGCATCTGGAGTGGACGCATCTGGCTCGCGGCATGGGCGTGGAAGCGGTCAGCGTGGATACGGTGGAAGGATTCGCGCGCGCGCTGCAGGAAGGCCTGAAGCGCCGCGGCCCGTTCCTGATCGAAGCGGTGATCTGAGCGGCGCTCGCGCCTCAGTCCAGGAAATAGCCGGGCTGAGGCGCGGCGATGACGGCGCGGTACTCGTCTAGCAGCAGTTCGGCGTGCCGCGTCAGCGGCCGTATGCGCGAGCGGACGATGCGCGAGTGGATCAGCAGGCTGGGACGGAAAGGCCTGACGACGAATTGGTCTTCGGGAAACGGCACGATGGCGGCGGGCTCGACCAGGCCCACGCCCACGCCCGCGCGTATCAGCGCCAGCAGCGCGGCCGATGAGGTCACCTCGACAGACACCGGCATGTGCAGGCCGGCCTCGGAGAACGCGATCTCCAGGAAACTGCCGAAATTCGTTTGCGGGCCGTATGACAGGAAGGTCTCGGATTTCAGATCCTGCGCCGTGACATGATCCAGGCCGGCGTAGCGGTGGCCGCGGGCGGCGACGCAGACCAGGTGCTGCGGGCCGAGATCTTCGTTGTGCGTGTCGGGCGACGCGGTGATGTCATGCACCAGGCCGAAATCCGCCTGTCCGTTCAGCACGCGGTCGACCACAGGCTGGTTGGCCAGGATTTCCAGCGTGACGGTGATGCCGGGGTGGCGTTCGCGCAAGTGTTTGACGGCTTGCGGAATGAAGGTCGCCGCCTGCGTGGGGATGGCGGCCACGGTGACGTTGCCGTGGTCCGGATTGGCGAGGCTGCCGATCAGGCGCTGCACCACGCCATAGGATCCGTAGAGATGTTCCACGCTTTCCTGCAGCCGCAACGCTTGCGGCGTCGGCACCAGACGCTGGTGCGCGCGTTCGAACAGCAGCAGGCCCGTGTCGTCCTCGAGCTGGCGCAGCATCTTGCTGGCTGCGGATTGCGTCATGCCCAACAGCTTCGCCGCGCGCGACACGGAGCCTGAAATCATGATGGCATTGAACACCCCCAACTGCGCGAAACTGGGTTCGCGCGGTTCGTGGGATCTGGCCAGTCCGAGATGCGAGCGAGGGCTCATGAGCAAGAGGGCCTAGGGGAAGTACGGATAGGTGCAAAGCTCATATATTGCATGAAAGAAATGGCGCCGTCATCATGCCCGCTCCCCATCCCCAACAGGAGCAAGCCGATGAAGACGCCTACGCAAGACCCTTGCCTGACCGATGCGGCGCGCCTTGCGCTGAGCGATCCCTCGTTGAGTTCCGCGCGCCGCCGCCAGCTGCTGGCCTTGCTGGGCGCAGCAGGCGTGTCTGCCATGTTGCCGTTGGGCCGCGCGCGCGCCGACGCGGGCAAGATCGTCGTCTGCAATTGGGGCGGAGACGCCATCAAGCACCAGCCTACCGTATGGGGCAAGCCCTTTGAAAAGGCGAGCGGAACCAAGGTCGAATTCGATGGAACCGGCCCCTCGTTCGGCAAGATCCGCACCATGGTGGAATCGAAGAACGTGGTGTGGGACGTGTGCGATGCCAACCTTGCCGCGGCGCATTCGCTAGGCAAGCGCGGCTATCTGGAACCCATCGACTACACGATCGTGGACCGCAACAAGGTGCGGCCCGGCTTCAGCAGCGAGTATGGGATCTCGCATTTCATCTACAGCTTTGTGCTGGCGTACGACAAGAAGGCCTTCGGCGATCGCGTGCCCAGGACCTGGGCCGATTTCTGGAACACGAAGGACTTCCCTGGAACGCGCATCCTGCCGGATCGCGTGCTGGCCTCGCTTGAGGCCGCGCTGATGGCCGATGGGGTGCCCGCGGATGCGGCCAAGATCTATCCCATCGACGAGAAGCGCGCGCTGGACAAGATTGCGGCGATCAAGGAGCACGCGATCTTCTGGAAGACCGGCGCGGAGAGCCAGCAGTTGCTCCGGCAGGGGGAGGCCAGCATGGGACTGGTGTGGCATACCCGCGCGACCGTGATGCGGCGCGAGCCGGGCTCGACCATCGATTTCACCTGGAACCAGGGCATCCTGATTCCCGCCGGCTGGCTGGTTCCCAAGGGCAACCCGGCCGGGCGCAAGGTGTTCGACTTCATCGCCTCGACGCAATCGCCGGAAAGTCAGATCGAGTTGTTGCGGCTGATGGGCAATGGGCCCGCCAATCCCGCGGCGAACGCGCTGGTGCCGCCGGAACTGCGCAAGGACAACCCCACTGACGACGACAATTTCCGGCTGCAGATCGTGGCGGATGCGACCTGGCACGGCGAGAATCAGGACCGCATCTACAACGAATACGTCAAAGTCATCACGGGCTGAGCCGCCAGCATGAACGCATACGCGGATATGGTGTTGCATGGCGGCCGCATCGCCACGCTGGATGGATCCCTGGGCATCGTGCAGGCATTGGCGATACGGGGCGGGTACGTGATCGGCGCCGGCACGGACGCGGATTGCCTGGCGCTGGCCGGACCCGGCACATCGAGGATAGACCTGGGCGGCGCCTTTGCCATGCCAGGAATCAACGACAGCCATTGCCATCCTGACGGGCAAGCGGTCAAGGCGGGGCGGTGGGATGATCTGTCCGGTATCGCTGCGCTGCCAGCGCTGCTCCAGCGCGTTGCGGCATTCCATGGCCAGGCGCCCGCTGGCGCCTGGTATCTGGGATTCCGCCTGGACGAGAACGATATCGGCGGCTATCCCTCGCGCGCCGCGCTGGACGCGGCGGCGCCGGGGCGGCCGGTTTTCCTGTTGCGGCGGGATGCGCAGGTCGGCGTGGCCAGCAAGGCCGCTTTCGACGGATTGGCGGCCAGCGGCCTGTCGCGCACGGTTCCGGAGCATTGCCTGAATGCCGTCGAAGGCATGGCGCGCGGTCGCGGAGTGTTCGCGTTCACCACGCATATCGCCGCGGGCGACCGGGTGGAGGATTATCTCGGAGGCTATCCCGCGATCTTCGGCGAGATGGCGAGGCTGGGCATCACCAGCGTACACAATGCGCTGACCAGCGCGTTGGCGATGCAGGCCTATCGGCATTTGCACGCGGCGGGACGCTTGCCCGTGCGCGTGGGCATGATGCTGAACGGGCGCGACGAATCCCTGGTGGAGGATGTGCTGGGATCCGGCATGCGCTTCGGCTTTGGCGACGATTACCTGCGTTTGCTGGGTGTCGAGTATGGATCGGACGGCAGCACCAGCGGCCGGACGGCGGCCTACTACCAACCCTATGCCGCGCAGGGCGGTGCGGACGGTTCGCCGGAATTCGGCGACGTGAATTTTTCTGCCGAGGAACTCGCGTTCAAGGTGGAACGGGTCATGGGCGCCGGCCTGCAGGCGGCCGCCACCGGCAACGGCGATCGCGGCATCGACTTCGCGTTGGATGCGTTCGAACAGGCGCTCGCGCGGCATCCTGGCGCGGTGCCGCCGCGCATAGAGCATTGCTGCTGCGCGCCGCCAGCCATCCAGGAACGCATGGCGAGGCTGGGCGTGATCGACTCGTCCGCCGCAGGCTTTGCCTACAACCTGGGCGACGCCTACTTGCGCAACCGGCCCGCATCCGACTGGCCCTGGCTGTGGCCGCATCGAGACATGCTGGATCGCGGCGTGCTGGTTTGCGGACATTCCGATGCCCCCGTGTGCGACCGCAATCCCTTCCTCGGCATGTGGTCCATGGTGACGCGCAAGACGGCCACGGGGGCGGAAATAGGCGCGGCCCAGGCGATCTCGGTGGACGAGGCCATGCGCTGCTACACCGTCAATCCCGCGCTGGCCGAACGCCAGGCGGCAAGCAAGGGCACGCTGGCGCCGGGCAAGCTCGCCGACCTGATCGTGCTGGACCATGATCTGTACCGCATTCCGGCGGACCAGATCCGCGACACGGCGGTGCGCGCCACGCTGGTGGGCGGACGCACCGTATTCCGTTCACCGCTCGCGTCATGGGCGGATCAATTGCCCGAGGAGGACTGACCCATGCAGCGCTCGCTTCCCGCAGTGCTGGTCCTGCCCGTGGTGTTGCTGGTCGGAGGCTTGTTCCTGCTGCCGGTCCTGCGCATCCTGGCGATCAGCTTCACCGAGCCCGTCGCGGGCATCGGAAACTACGTGGCGCTGTTCACAGAGCCGCTCTACCTGAAGATCATGGCCACCACGGCCAGGGTATGCATCTGGACCACGGTCATTGCCCTGACGCTGGGCTACGTAGTGGCCTATGTCATGGCGAATGTGCCTGAGCACGTGCGCAGCTGGATGACGATATGCCTGTTGGTGCCGTTCTGGTTGTCGGTGCTGGTGCGGGCGTTCGCCTGGGTCCTCTTGCTGTCCAAGGAGGGCGTGGTCAACGCCACGCTGATGGCGCTGGGACTGGTCGACCGGCCCCTGGCGCTGTTGCGCAACGAGACCGGCGTGCTGATCGGCATGGTGCACTACATGATTCCGTACGCGGTGTTGCCGATGCTGACCAATATGCTGGGCATGGACCGGTCGTTGATGGCCGCCTCGCGCGCGCTGGGCGCGGGACCGGTACAGACCTTCCTGCGCGTGTACTTGCCGCTGTCGCTGCCGGGCGTGTTGGCAGCGGCGGTGCTGGTCTTTATTTTCTGCCTGGGGTTCTTCATCACGCCGGCCTTGCTGGGCGGAGGAAAGACCGTGATGGTGGCGCAGTACATCGAGTTCGGCATCAGCGAAACCATGAACTGGGGGATCTCGACCGCATTCGCCAGCGCCTTGCTGGTCACCGTGGTGCTGAGCTTGATCCTGATGTCGCGTTGTGTGCGCGTTCCTTCCCTGTTCGGTGCGCCATGAGCATACGTCCTTCATGGTGGTTCGCGGCGGCGGCCCTGGGCGCGGGACTGGTTCTGGCCTACCTGTTTCTGCCGGCGCTGGTGGTCATCCCCGTTTCGTTTACCGACCGCAGCTATCTGTCGTTTCCGGCGGAATCCTGGTCCCTGCAACACTACAGGCAACTGGTGGAAAGCCCGGTCTGGCGCGACAGCCTGTTGCAGAGCGTCGCCGTTTCGGCGGTTTCCACGCTTGCCGCCACCGCGCTGGGTTGCGCGGCCGCCATCGGCGCCTGGAGGCTGGGCGCGCGCATGGGCGGCCTGGTTCGCATGCTTGCCTTGCTGCCGCTGATCGTGCCCACCATTGTGGGCGCGCTGGCGTACTACCGCTTGTACATCGACCTGGGCTTGCTGGATACCTACACCGGCGTGGTGCTGGCGCATGTGGTGGCTGCCACGCCCTTCGTGTTCGTGTCGGTGGGATCGGCCCTGGCCAATTTCGACCCGCGCCTGGAACAGGCCGCCCGTTCCATGGGCGCGCGGCCCCTGCAGGTCCTGCGGCGCGTGACCCTGCCTGGCATCCGGCCCGGCATCGTCTCGGGCGCGATCTTCGCGTTCATCGTGTCCTGGGACGAACTGGTCGTGCTGCTCTTCATCACCACGCGCAACGTCTATCTGCTGCCGCGCGCAATGTGGGACGGAATCAATGAGAACGTCGATCCCACCATAGCGGCCGTGGCCACTTTGATGATCTTGATCACCTTCATCTGCCTGTGCGTCGAGCGCTTGCTCGCGCATCGGAAAGGAAAGCGGGAATCCCCATGAATCCGTCTCTTGCTTCATCCGAGCCCTTGCTGCGCGTGCAGGGTCTGCGCAAACTGTTCGGCGCCACGGTGGCGCTGGATGGCGTTGATTTCTCGCTGGCTCCGGGAGAATTCCTC
The DNA here is from genome assembly GCF_049647645.1 of Achromobacter sp. Lineage (GTDB taxonomy): Bacteria > Pseudomonadota > Gammaproteobacteria > Burkholderiales > Burkholderiaceae_B > Achromobacter. The sequence continues at coordinate 30,571 of NZ_JBARYB010000022.1, read as the reverse complement.
ACCTTGCTGGGCCCGTCGGGATCCGGCAAGACGACGACCCTGATGTCGATTGCGGGCTTTGTCGCGCCTACTGCGGGCGAGATATTCCACAGGGGCGAACCGATCACGCGGCGCCAGCCCGAGGAGCGGGGCTTCGGCATGGTGTTCCAGGGCTATGCGCTGTTTCCCCACATGACGGTGGAACAGAATGTGAAGTTCCCCTTGTCGATACGCGGAGTACCCGCCGCCGAGGCGCGCAGCCGCGCCCGCGCGGCGCTGGAGCAGGTGCAGCTCGGCGCCTACACGGCAAGATATCCCCGGCAGCTTTCGGGCGGACAGCAGCAGCGCGTGGCGCTGGCGCGTGCGCTGGTGTATCGGCCCGACGCGCTGCTGCTGGACGAACCGCTTTCCGCCCTGGACAAGAAACTGCGCGCGGATCTGCAATGGGAGCTGCGCAAGTTGAACAAGGAGTCCGGCGCTTCGTTCCTGTATGTGACGCACGACCAGGAAGAGGCCTTGTCCATGTCGGACCGCATCGTGATCTTCAACCAGGGCCGCATCGCACAGATCGGCTCGCCTGCCGAACTCTATGAGCGGCCGGCCAACCTGTTCGTGGCGGAATTCCTGGGCCGCAGCAACGTGCTGGAGGGCACGGTGCGGTCCGTGGGCCAGGACGGCGTGGCGGTGAACTACGAAGGGGGAACGATACAGGCGGGTGTCGTCAGCCGCACCCATGCGGCCGGAGACAGCGTGCGTCTGGTGGTGCGGCCGCACCAGCTACGCCTGGCGCCTGCGGGGCGTCCCGGCCTGCAGGCCAGGGTCGAAGCGCTCAGCTATGCGGGCAATCTGCTCAACTACCTGTTGCGCACTCCTCGCGGCACGCCGCTGTATCTGGAGCTGGTCGCCGGTGCGCCGGGTCTTCCGGACTTGCGCCCGGGGGCCGACGTAAGCCTGGTGCTGGACGCGGCGGCCGTCACGGTTCTGGACGCTGTGGAGCCGGCCTGACCTATACCCCGAGATAGCGCGTCAGTTGCTCCGGTTGCCGGGCCAGCGACGCGCTGTCGCCATCCTGCACGATCTGGCCTTTTTCCATCACCAGGCAGCGGTCGGTATGCTCCAGCACCGCGCGGTAGTTGCGGTCCACGATCAGTGTGGACATGCCGCTGGCGCGGATCTGCCGGATGATCTTCCAGATCTCGGCCACGATCAGCGGCGCCAGGCCCTCGGTGGCCTCGTCCAGGATCAGCAGTTCGGGGTTGGTCATCAGCGCCCGGCCTATGGCCAGCATCTGCTGTTCGCCGCCCGACAACTGCTGGCCGCCATGGCCCAGGCGTTCCTGCAGGCGCGGAAACACCTCCAGCACGCGGGCGTAGGTCCATTCCTGGCGGCTGTTCCTGCCGGCCCGCGCTGCCACTTGCAGGTTTTCGCGCACGTTAAGGTTGGGAAAGATGCCGCGCCCTTCAGGCACATAGGCCACACCCATGCGGGCGATGGCGTGCGGCTGTGCGCGGGTGCAGTCGCGGCCGTCCACGCGCACGCTGCCCTGGGAGCTCTTGACGTGGCCCATCAGGCTGCGGATCAGAGTGGTCTTGCCCATGCCGTTGCGGCCCACCAGGCCGACGGATTCTCCCGGTGCGATATGCATGTCTATGCCGCGCAGCACGTGGCTGGCGCCGTAGTAGACATGCAGGCCGCCCGCTTCGATCAGTGCGCTCATAGATGGACTCCATGCGTATCTTCGCCGAGGTATGCGGTGCGCACTTCGGGGTTGGCGCGGATCTCGTCCGGATTGCCGCTGGCGATGGCGGCGCCGTTGACCATGACGGTGATGGTCTCGGCGATGCGGAAGACCGCGTCCATGTCGTGTTCCACCAGCAGGATGGCGTGGCCGGGCTTGAGCGCTTCCAGCAGTTCCAGGATGCGGTCGGTTTCCTCCGGCCCCATGCCGGCCAGGGGTTCGTCCAGCAGCAGCACCTGCGGCTCGCCCGCCAGGCACATGGCGATCTCAAGCTGGCGCTTGCGGCCATGCGGCAGCAGCCCGGCCTCGCGTGTGGCGTCGTCGGCCAGGCCGGTGCGCTCCAGCGCGTGGCGCGCCAGGTCCGCGCTGTGGCGGCATTCCGAGGCCGAGCGCCACCAGTGCCAGAAGCGCTGGCGGCGCGCCTGGGCGGCCAGCCTGCAGTTTTCGAACACGCTCAGTTCGGGAAAGATGGTGGACCGCTGGTAGCTGCGGCCCAGGCCGGCGCGGGCGCGGTCGGGCTGGCGCCAGGCGGTGATGTCGCGGCCGCCCAGCGTCACCTGGCCGCTGCTGGGCGCCAGTTCGCCCGACAGGATGTTGATCAGCGTGGACTTGCCCGCGCCGTTGGTGCCGATGACGGCGTGGACTTGGCCGCGTTGCAATGCCAGCGACACGCCGTTCACCGCCGTCAGGCCGCCGAAGCGGCGCGTGACCGCGCTGGCGGCAAGCAGAACGTCAGACATGGGGCTCTCCCTGGATGGGCAGGCGGGCGGGGGCCGGACGGCTGCAAGGGGAGGTGTCCGGCTTGGGCGCGGCATTGCGGGTGGCGTCGTGGCCCGGGTTGGGCGCAGCGTTGCGGGCCGCGCGCCGTTGGCGCAGTTGTGCCGGCAGTCCGGCCAGGCCGTTGGGCAACAAGGCCACCAAGGCGATGATGGCGATGCCCAAAGGCAGATGCCAGTGGCGCGCGTACTCGCCGAACAGCTCCTGTGACTGGAACAGTTCCTGCAACAGCACCAGGGCCACGGTGCCCAGCACCGCGCCGCCCAGGCTGCCCATGCCGCCCAGGATCACCATCAGCAGCACCAGGCCGGATTGCTCCCAGGCCAGCAGTTCGGGCGTGACGAAGCCGTCTTTCAGCGCGAACAGAAAGCCCGCCAGGCTGGCCAGCGTGGCGCCCACCACGTAGGCGGCCAGCTTGTAGGGATAGGTCGAGTAGCCGGCCGCGCGCATGCGCTGTTCGTTGATGCGGATGCCGGCCAGCGCGGCGCCGAAGGGCGAACGCCGCAGCAGCGCCAGAAAGCCCCAGGCCAGCGCCAGGCAGGCCAGCACGAAGAGGTAGAAGGTCCGCGCATCGCTTAGGTCGAACGGCATCCAGCCGCCCACGGACAGCTCGGGCCGGAAGTACAGATAGATGCCGTCGCTGCCGCCGCCGATCTTGGTGTCGTGGAACACGTAGTAGGCCATCTGCGAGAAAGCCAGCGTGACCATGATGAAGTAGACGCCGCGCGTGCGCAGCGCCAGCGCGCCGGTCACGAGCGCATAGGCCGCGGCGGCGAGCAGGGCGGCCGGCAGCAGCCACCACAGGCTGGCGGCCTCGGATTCCGGCGACAGCAGCGCCGCCACGTAGGCGCCGATGCCGAAGAAGGCGGCGTGGCCCAGGCTGACCAGCCCCGCGCCGCCCACCAGCAGTTGCAGGCTGAGCGCGAAAATCGCGTAGATCATGATCTTGATCGCCAGGCCGGTGTAGTAGTCGCTGCCGCTCCAGGAAAAAGCGGCCAGGGCCAGCAGCGCCGCAATGGGCAGTAGTCGGTTCAACATGGTCAGCCCTGCTTGAACAGCCCTTCGGGCTTGCAAAGAAGTATGAACGCCATCAGCAGGTACACCAGCACGCCTGCCGCGGACGGGAACAGCACCTGCCCGAAGGTTTCCACCACGCCCACCAGCATCGCGGCCAGGAAGGCGCCGCGGATCGAGCCTATGCCGCCGATCACGACCACCACGAAGCAGATGATCAGCACGCCGTTGCCCATGCCGGGGTAGACCGAGGACACCGGCGCGGCGATGCTGCCGGCCAGGGCCGCCAGCGCCACGCCCGCCGCGAACACCAGGCGGTAGAGCTTGTTGATGTCTATGCCCAGCGATCCGATCATCTCGCGGTTGCTGGCGCCGGCCCGCAGCATCATGCCCAGGCGTGTGCGCGTGATGACCCAGTACAGCAGCAAGGCCACCGCGATGCCGACTGCCGAGATGAACAGCCGGTAGACCGGGTAGGTCATGACGTCGCCCAGCGCGATGCTGCCCTGCAGCCAGGCGGGCAGGGGCACGCCGTGCACGTCGTTGCCCACCAGGATGCTGCGCAGCTCCTCGAAGACCAGGATCAGCCCGTAGGTCATCAACACCTGCTGCAAGTGGTTGCGCTTGTACAGATAGCTGAAGAACGCGGCTTCCAGCAGGTAGCCCAGCGCGCCGGCCGCCAGCACGCAGATCGCCAGCGTGGCCAGGAAGCCGCCGCCCAGCCAGCGGTCCACGGCCGGGCCCAGCGCGAACGCCATGTACGCGCCTATCATGTAGAAACTGCCATGGGCCAGATTGATGATGCCCATGATGCCGAAGATCAGCGTGAGTCCGCTGGCCACCAGGAACAGCAGCAAGCCGTACTGGAATGCGTTCAGGCTTTGGATGAGCAGGATGCTGATGTCCATGGGGCCTCCCTTGGCGGATTGCGGTCGGCGTCAGAGCTTGCAGCCGCGGGCCGGATCGGCCAGCTTCTTCACCGCGACATCCACGACCTTGTTCTCCAGCCCGTCGACGCGGCGCAGATAGATGTCCTGCACCGGGTTGCCGGCGCTGGACAGCGTGAAGGGGCCGCGCGGGCTGTCCACCGTGGCGCCGCGCATGGCCTTGCGGAAGTCTTCCTTCTTGGCGAAATCGCCCTTGACCGCGGCCAGGCCCGACTGCATCAGCTGCGCCGCGTCATAGCCCTGCACCGCGTACACGTCGGGCTGCGCCTTGTAGGCCTTGCTGTAGTCGGCGCGGAAGGCGTTGTCGCGCGGCGTGTTCAGGCCGTCGGCATAGTGCAGGGTGGTCAGCAGGCCTTGTGCGGAAGCGCCCTGGGCCTCCAGCGTGCCGTCGGTGAGGAAGCCCGAGCCGTACAGGGGAATGATCTTGCTCAAGCCAGCCGCATGGTAGTCCTGCACGAACTTCACCGCCCCGCCGCCCGCGAAGAACGTGAACACCATGTCGGGCTTGAGCGCCGCGATCTCGGTCAGCAGCGGCTGGAATTCCACGTTGGGAAACGGCAGGCTCAGTTCCTTCACGACTTTGCCGCCGGCCTTCTCGAAGCCTTCCTTGAAGCCGCCGATGGCCTCGTCGCCGGCCGCATACTTCCAGGTAATGGTGACGGCCGTCTTGTGGCCCTTGGCGAAGGCCACCGGGCCCATGGCGTAGGCGGGCTGCCAGTTGGTGAACGAGGTGCGGAAGATGCCCGGGCTGCACAGCGGGCCGGTGATGGCGTTGGCGCCCGCGTTGGTCACGATCAGCGTGGTGTCGGCGTCCTTGGCGGCCTTGGCCAGCGCCATCGCCACGCCCGAGTGCACGGTGCCGATCAGCACGTCGACCTGGTCGCGCTTGATCAGGCGGTTGGCGTTTTCGGCGGCCTTGGCGGGATTGGACTCATCGTCCACCTTGAAGTATTCGATCTCGCGTCCGCCCAGCTTGCCGCCTTGTTCGGCGACGTAGAGCTTGAAGCCGTTCTCGATGGCGTTGCCCAGCGCGGCGTAGGTGCCGCTATAGGGCAGCATGAAGCCGACCTTGATCTTGTCAGCGGCCTGGGCGCCGGCGGCGGCGAGCGTCAGGGCCGCGGCGAGCGCAGCGCGGGTCAGGGCGTGGTTCATGGTTAGTCTCCGTGCTTGTTATGGGCCGACGCGAGGTCAGCGGGGTTGTTCCAGGCTGCCGACGAAGCCGGCGATGGCCTGGATTACGCGGGCCGGCTGGTCCTTGTGCGCAGAGTGGCCGCAGTCGGGGATCTCCAGCAGTTCGGTCTGGGGCGCGAGCCGGCGTATGCCGCGGATCTGCGCCAAGGTGCCGTATTCGTCGTCCACGCCCTGGATGGCAAGCACCGGACAGGCGATGCGGGACAGGTATTCGTCCAGGTTCCAGCGGCGGAACGCAGGGTCCAGCCAGATGTCGTTCCAGCCCCAGAACGCCGAATCCGGGTCCGCGTGATAGCGGCCCAGCCGGGCGCGCAGGTCCGTTTCCAGATAGGCCTGGCGCGCCTGCGCGATGCTGGCGACCGACACCTCTTCGACCAGGATGTGCGGCGCCGCGGCCACCACGCCAGCGACGGCGTCAGGATGCATCGCGGCGTACAGCAGGGCGATCGAAGCGCCGTCGCTATGGCCGAACAGCACCGGCTTGTCTTGCGTGGCGTCCACGTCCAGGGCGCGAAGCAGCGCGGGCAGCACCTCGTTTGCCTCGTGGTGCATGAAATCCACCGGCCGCTTTTCTCCAGGCGGCAAGGGCGTCGATTGCCCATAGCCGTAGCGCGAGTACACCAGCCCGCGGCAGCCGGCAGCCTCGCAGACGCGTTGGGGCCAATCCTTCCACATGGCCGCCGAGCCCAGCCCTTCGTGCAGGAACACCAGCAACGGGGCGCCCGAGCGGTCGGATTCGATCCACTGGCATTCCAGGCGCAGATCTCGTCCGCCGGCATGGAGCTCGGTGAAGATGGCCTCGGCCACGGCGCAAGTACTCATAGCGTGGCCTCTTCCAGCTGGCGTAGGCGGAAGCGCTGTATCTTCCCGGTGGCGGTCTTGGGCAGCTCTTCGGTGAAATTGATCTGGCGCGGATACTTGAACGGCGCCAGGTGCTGCTTCACGTAGTTCTGCAACGCGGCCCCGGTTTGGGCGTCGGGCTCGAAGCCGGGGCGCAGCACCACATAGGCCTTGGTCTTGACCAGTCCGTCATGGTCCGGCACGCCGATCACGGCCGCTTCGAGCACGGCCTCGTGCTGCACCAGGATGTTCTCGACCTCGACCGGCGACACATACTGGCCGCTGACCTTGATCATGTCGTCGCTGCGCCCGGCATAGGTGTAGTAGCCGTCCGCGTCGCAGGTGTACTTGTCGCCGCTCTTGAGCCAGTCGCCCAGGAAGCACTGGCGCGTCTTGTCGCGGTTGTTCCAGTACATCAGGGCCGCGCTCGGGCCTTTGATATAGAGGTCGCCGATAGCGCCTGAGGGCACCGGGGCGCCGTTCTCGTCGCGCAGTTGCACTTCATAGCCAGGCACGGGCTTGCCCGTGGTGCCATAACGCAGCTGCCCGGTCTGGTTGGAAATGAAGATGTGCAGCATCTCGGTGGAGCCGATGCCGTCCAGGATCTCGCAGCCGAAGTGGCGCGTGTAGCGTTCGCCGATGTCGCGCGGCAGGGCTTCGCCGGCGGAGGTGCAGATGCGCATGGCCACTTGTTCGCGCGGCGGGAGGTCTGGCGAGGCCAGCATGCTGGCGTACAGCGTGGGCACGCCGTAGAACACCGTGGGGCGGTGCCGGGTCAGGCGCTGGAATACGGCTTGCGGCGTGGGGCGTTCGCCCATCAGGATGACGGTCGCGCCGACGGACAGCGGGAAGGTCAGGCCGTTGCCCAGGCCATAGGCGAAGAACAGCTTGGCGGCCGAGAACACCACGTCGTCCTCGCGGATGCCGAGCACGGGCTTGGCGTAGAGTTCGGCGGTGTGCCAGAGGTTGCCGTGGGTGTGGACCACGCCCTTGGGCTTGCCGGTGGAGCCGGAGGAATACAGCCAGAAGGCGATTTCATCAGACAGGGTGCGCGCCGCGGGCGCAAGGGGCGCCGCCGCCAGCAGGGATTCGAATTCACGTGCGGCCTCCGGCAGGGGGCCGGCGGGTTGCGATATCACCAGGTGTTCGATATCGGCCGGGGCCTGCGCCAGCGCCGCCTGCACGACAGGCAGCAAGGCGCCCGACACGAACACGGCGCGCACGCGGCTGTGACCGATGATGTAGGCGTAGTCGTCGGCGGTCAGCAGGGTGTTCACGGCCACCGGCACCACGCCCGCATGCAGCGCGCCCAGGAAGACTACCGGCCAGTCGACGCTGTCCTGCATCAGCAGCAGGATGCGCTCCTCGCGCCTCAGGCCCAGTTGGCGCAAGGCGCCGGCCATGCGCGCCACCCGCTCCGCCAGTTCGCCGTAGGAGAGCTGGCGCGTATCGTCGATGTAGGCCGGCTTGGCGGCGCGCGGCGCATTGAGCGCCGCCAGGTGGCTGGCGAAGTTGAGTTCGGCGGGACAGGTGTTCACGGTTGTCTCCTGATGTCCTGTGGGGGAAAGCCGCGCTGTGGTTTTTTTCTGGCGGCGGGGCGGGCGCTAGGACCGCGTGAAATCGATGGCGCCGCCGGGCAGCAGGTACAGCACCAGGGCGCGGCCGCCGCTGACGGTCGGGCTGTGCGCGCTGCCGGGGCCATAGACCAGCCAGCCGGCGCCCTGGCCGTCGAAGCGGGCGCCCTCGGTCAGCGGCATGATCATGTCGATCTCGCCATTGGGATGGGCGTGGTGGGGGCCGGCCAGGTCGTTCATGTCCACCACGTCGACCGAACAGTCCGCCAGGTCCGGCGCCGGCTTGATGACGCGGCCGTAGCGGATGCCGCCGCCTTCCCGGTTGCACATCCAGCCATCGGCCACACCCTGTCTACAGGCGGCGAATATGTTCTGGAACAGGGCGCTTTGGGGGCCGGCCTCGCGGTTCAGGTTTTGCTGGAGCGCGGCATCCAGTGGCTGGCCTTCTGTCAGGCGCGTGACCTCGCGCATCAGGGCATGGAATTGATCAGGCGTACTCACCAGGCTCCTCCTTTACACTGTCGGCGCTTCAGAATCGATATGAAATCGACTGCTGTTTTTTTGCACCCGGGCCGCTTTGGGCTGATTGAATGGAAAAATAGTGCTTCCATTGATTATGGTCAAGCACTATAGTGCATAAAACGTGGTAATCAGGGTTTTTGCGGAGTCACGTAAACATGAATCAAGCGCTAGACGCGGCGCCATCCGAACCCAGGCGGGAAGCGTTCCTGGTGGCATTGGGCGAGCGGGTACGCCGCCTGCGGGCCATACGCGGCATGACCCGCAAGAGCCTGTCCCAGGTGACCGGCGTGTCGGAACGTCATCTGGCCAATCTGGAACACGGGGTGGGCAACGCGTCCATCCTGGTGTTGTTGCAGATCGCCCGAGCCTTCAACTGCGCGCTCGCCGAACTGGTGGGCGATGTGACCACCGAATCGCCCGATTGGTTGCTGATCCGCGAACTGCTCAGCGGCCGCACGGAATCCGACCTGCAGCGCGCGCGCGAGGCCCTGACCCAGTTGTTCGGGGTGGGGGCGGGCGCGCAGCGCCCCAACCGCACCCAGCGCGTGGCGCTGATCGGCCTGCGCGGCGCGGGCAAGTCCACCTTGGGCCAGATGCTGGCCGACGACCTCGGCTACCCCTTCGTGGAATTGAACCGCGAGATCGAGCGGGTGGCCGGATGCAGCATCCTGGAAATCCACAATCTGTACGGCCCCAACGCCTACCGCCGCTACGAACGGCGGGCGCTGGAAGAGGCCGTGCAGATCTACCCGGAAATGGTGCTGGCGACGCCGGGCGGCCTGGTGTCCGAGCCGGCCACCCTCAACCTGCTGCTGGCGCATTGCTATACGGTGTGGCTGCGCGCCACGCCCGAGGAGCACATGGGCCGCGTCATGGCGCAGGGCGACTTCCGCCCCATGTCGGGCAACAACGAAGCCATGGCCGACCTCAAGCGCATCCTGGCCGGGCGCGAGGCCTTCTATGCCAAGGCGGACCTCACCTGGGTCACCAGCAATCTGGAAGTGCAGGAGAGCTTTGCCGGCTTGCGTACCCAGGTGCGCAAAGCCTGCGGCCTGCCGCTATAGGCGGACTCGATGCCGGCCTGACCGGCAATATGCATTTTTGTGCATGCCCCGCTTGACGGGGCTTTTTTTGTCCTCTAATCTGCACAATAATTCATGTAGTGCAGTATTTTTCCTGTTTTGGCAGGCGTACGAGGAGACACACTATGAGCAGCACCCTCAACCGGGTTGATTTCCGTACCGACCCCGAGCAGTACCGCCACTGGCGCCTGAGCTTCGACGGCCCGGTTGCCACGCTGGCCATGGATGTCGCCGAAGACGGCGGGCTGCGTCCGGGCTACAAGCTCAAGCTGAATTCCTACGACCTGGGCGTGGACATCGAACTGCACGATGCCTTGCAGCGCATCCGCTTCGAGCATCCGGAAGTGCGCACCGTGGTCGTGACCAGCATGAAGGACCGCATTTTCTGTTCCGGCGCCAATATCTTCATGCTGGGCTTGTCCTCGCACGCCTGGAAGGTGAACTTCTGCAAGTTCACCAACGAAACCCGCAACGGCATCGAGGACTCCAGCCGCCATAGTGGGCTGAAGTTCATCGCCGCGCTCAATGGCGCCTGCGCCGGGGGCGGTTATGAGCTGGCGCTGGCCTGCGACGAGATCATGCTGATCGATGACCGCTCTTCCGCCGTCGCACTGCCCGAGGTGCCGCTGCTGGGCGTGCTGCCGGGCACCGGCGGCCTGACCCGCGTCACTGACAAGCGCCGCGTGCGCCACGACCATGCCGACATTTTCTGCACCCTGGTCGAGGGCGTGCGCGGCCAGCGCGCCAAGGACTGGCGCCTGGTGGACGAGGTGGTCAAGCCGGCCCGTTTCGAGGCGGCCGTGAGCGAACGCGCGCAGGCGCTGGCGCAGGGCAGCGACCGCCCGGCCGGTGAGCAAGGCATCGCGCTGACGCCCGTGCAGCGCACCGAAAGCGCCGACGGCCTTGCCTACCGCTACGTGGGTATCCAGTTGGATCGCGAGAAGCGCCAGGCCACCTGGACGGTGCGCGCGCCCGAAGGCGCGGTGGAGTCTGAACTGCGGGACATCGTCGCCGCGGGCGCCAACTGGTGGCCCTTGCAGATGGCGCGCGAACTGGACGACGCCATCCTGACCCTGCGCACCAACGAGCTGGACATCGGCACCTGGATCATCAAGACCGAGGGCGACGCCGCGCTGGTATTGGCCGCCGATGCCGCCCTGGAACGGCACGCGGACCACTGGTTCGTGCGCGAAACGGCCGGCATGCTGCGCCGCACGCTGGCGCGCCTGGACGTTACCTCGCGCAGCCTGTTCGCGTTGATCGAGCCGAGCTCCTGCTTTGCCGGCACCTTGCTGGAACTGGCGCTGGCCGCAGACCGCAGCTACATGCTGGACAACGAGGACGAGTCCGCGCCCGCGCAAATCGTGGTGGGTGCGCGCAATTTCGGCGCCTATCCGATGGTCAACGGCCAGAGCCGGTTGCAGCGCCGCTTCTACGAAGAGGAAAGCCCCCTGGAAGCGGTCCGGGCGCGCGCCGACCAGCCGCTGTCGGCCACCGATGCGCTGGAATTGGGCCTGGTCACCTACGCGCCGGACAACATCGATTGGGACGACGAGGTGCGGATGATGCTGGAAGAGCGCCGCGCGCTCTCGCCCGACGCCCTGACCGGCCTGGAGGCCAACCTGCGTTTCGGCGGCAAGGAAACGATGGAGACCCGCATCTTCGGCCGCCTCACCGCGTGGCAGAACTGGATCTTCAACCGCCCCAACGCCGCCGGCGACAAGGGCGCGCTCAAGCTCTACGGCAAGGGCGAGCAGGCCGCATTCGACTGGAACCGGGTCTGACGGCCCCGCGACACCGCGCCGCGTGACCGCGGCCACCCCACAGGAACAGGAGCGAGACATGTCTGGAATCAATTACACCGATAAGATCCCCAACAACGTCAATCTGTCCGGCGACCGCACCTTGCAGCGCGCGCTGGAACATTGGCAGCCGAATTACCTGCAATGGTGGCAGGACATGGGGCCCGATGGCTCCCATGGCTTTGACGTCTACCTGCGCACGGCGGTCAGCGTGCAGCCCGACGGCTGGGCGCACTTCAACCACGTCAAGATGCCGGACTACCGCTGGGGCATTTTCCTGGCGCCGCAGGACGGCCAGCGCAAGATCCATTTCGGCGAAAACATGGGCCGCGACGTCTGGCAGGACGTGCCCGGCGAGCACCGCGCCAACCTGCGCCGCATCATCGTCACGCAGGGCGATACCGAGCCGGCCTCGATCGAGCAACAGCGCCATCTGGGCCTGACTGCGCCGTCGCAGTACGACCTGCGCAACCTGTTCCAGATCAACGTCGAGGAAGGCCGCCACCTGTGGGCCATGGTCTATCTGCTGCACCGCTACTTCGGCCGCGACGGCCGCGAAGAAGCCGATGCGTTGCTTCAACGCAGCTCGGGGGATTCCGACAACCCGCGCATCCTGGGCGCATTCAACGAGAAGACCCCCGACTGGCTGGCCTTCTACATGTTCACCTACTTCACCGACCGCGACGGCAAGTTCCAGCTGTGCGCGTTGGCGGAGTCCAGCTTCGATCCGCTGGCGCGCACCACCAAGTTCATGCTGACCGAGGAAGCGCACCATATGTTCGTGGGCGAGTCCGGCATCTCGCGCGTCATCCAGCGCACCTGCGAGGTCATGAACCAGCTCAAGACCGACGATCCGGCCAGCGTGCGCGCGGCCGGCGTGATCGACCTGCCCACCATCCAGCGCTACCTGAACTTCCATTACAGCGTCACCATCGACCTGTTCGGCGCGGACCAGTCGTCCAATGCCGCCATCTTCTACGGCTCGGGCCTGAAAGGCCGCTACGAAGAGAGCAAGCGCACCGACGACCACCAGTTGAAGAACGACACCTACCGCGTGCTGACGGTGGAAAACGGCCAGTTGCGCGAGACCGAGGTGCCGATGCTGAACGCCTTGAACGAAGTGCTGCGCGACGATTTCATCCGCGATTCGGTCGCCGGCATCGGCCGCTGGAACAAGGTCATCGAAAAAAGCGGCGTGCCGTTCCGGCTGCAGGTGCCGCACAAGGCCTTCAACCGCCAGATCGGCACGCTGGCCGGCATCCGCATGTCGCCTGAAGGCGAGATCCTTTCCGAGTCGCAATGGCAGGCCAACAGCCACAAGTGGCTGCCCACGCCCGAGGACCGCGCCTTCGTCGCGTCGCTGATGGGGCGCGTCACCGAGCCGGGCAAGTTCGCCAACTGGATCGCGCCGCCGGTCATGGGCATCAACCGCCAGCCGGTGAATTTCGACTACGTCCGTTTCAACTAAAGCGGGGCGGCGGCCGCGCCCGCGGCCGCCTACCGGAGCATGGGGAAGACCAAGATGAACGCTCCCTTACCAGCAGAAGTCCTGAAGCAGCATCTGATCGATCCCGAGATCTGCATCCGCTGCAATACCTGCGAAGAAACCTGTCCGATCAAGGCGATCACCCACGATTCGAACAACTACGTGGTGGATCCCGAGATCTGCAACGGCTGCATGGCCTGCGTGCCGCCTTGTCCCACGGGAGCCATCGACAATTGGCGGCTGATGGTGCGCACTGAAGCCTATGGCCTGCAGGAGCAACTGGGCTGGGAAGAACTGCCGGGCGAGAAGGCGCTGCCGGAAGCGATGGCTGCCGCGCCCGCAAGCAATGCGCCTGATGCAACCGAGGCAGCCATCGCGCCGCCGTTGTCCGCCGCGCCTGGCGCCACGGTTCCGCCCTGGTCCGCCGCCCATCCCTACGTCAACCTGTACACGCACAAGGCGCCGATGACGGCGACCGTGGTCGGCAACTATCGCGTGACAGGCGCGGATACCGAAAGCGACATCCACCATATCGTGCTCGACTTCGGCGAACTGCCGTTCCCGGTGCTGGAGGGGCAGTCCATCGGCATCCTGCCGCCGGGCCTGGATGCCCAGGGTCGGGCGCACCACGCGCGCCAGTATTCGCTGGCCAGTCCGCGCGACGGCGAACGCGCCGGCTACAACAATCTTTCCCTGACGGTGAAGCGCGTCACCGAGGACCATGCCGGCGCCGCGGCCCACGGCGTGTGCTCGAACTATCTGTGCGACCTGGCCAAGAACGACAAGGTGCAGGTGATCGGACCGTTCGGCAACACCTTCCTGATGCCCAACCACCCTCGCGCCAATCTGATCATGATCTGCACCGGCACGGGTTCGGCCCCCATGCGCGCCATGACCGAGCGCTACCGGCGCCGTATCGAGACCGGTGAAAACGGCCGGCTATTGCTGTTCTTCGGCGCGCGCACCGAGCGCGAGCTGCCGTACTTCGGGCCGCTGATGAAGCTGCCGCGCGACTTCATCGACATCAATCTGGCGCTGTCGCGCGAAGCCGGACAACCCAAGCGCTATGTGCAGGACCTGATCCGCGACCGCGCAGGCGCCGTGCGCGAACTGCTGGCGGACCGCAACACCTGCATCTACGTGTGCGGCCTGAAGGGCATGGAGCTTGGCGTGCTGGACGCCCTGCGCGAGGTGACGCTGCAAGCGGGCCAGGATTGGTCTATCCTGCATGATGCATTGCGCCGCGAAGGGCGCCTGCATTTCGAAACGTACTGAATCCACAAACATGCGTGGCAATCGGCGCGCCATGGCGCGCCGATTGCATTTGCGGGGGAAAACCACAAATGAAGTTCGCCGAGTTCAAGGACGGCATGGTCATCAAGGGCGGTCCGGTCAGCGTGACGGAAGCCGAGATCCTGGAGTTCGCACGCAAGTTCGATCCCCAGTGGTTCCACACCGATCCCAAGCGCGCCTCGGAAGGCCGCTGGGGCGGGCTGATCGCCAGCGGCTGGCATACCTGCGCGCTGGCCATGCGCATGGCGGTGGACGCGGCGCTGCACGATTCCGAATCCTTCGGCTCCCCCGGCCTGGGCGAAGTGCGCTGGCGCACGCCGGTGCGTCCCGGCGACACGCTGCGCCTGGAAGCGCGCGTGCAGGGCGTGCGCACGTCGTCATCGCGCCCGGACCTGGGCATCATCACCTGGGCCTGGACGGTCCTGAACCAGCACGACGAAGGCGTGCTGGAACTGGACGCGACCAGCCTGTTCGATCTTTCGGGCGAGAACTGAGGCTGGCGCCAATGGGCCGGGCGGCGTGGCGCTAGCGCTTGCCCGCCTGCTTCAGGATGGCCGTAGCCTCGGGCCCGGCCGCGGCTTTCCAGGTCTTGACCGAGTCCGCTGCCGCGTCCTTCAGCGCCTTGCGCACGGGCAGCGGCACCGACGTATTGATCGCCACTCCGTTCTTGCGCATGCTGGCGTAGTTCTGCTGCAAGCGCCCCTCGATGCGCTTCCACTGTTCGGTTTCCGTCTGCGCCGCTGCCTGGTCGATCGCGCGGCGCGTGCGCGCATCCAGCGCCTGATACGCCTGCAGGTTCATCGTCGCCACCGAGATCGGCATGGCATAGTTGATTTCGGCGAAGTTGGGCAGATGCTCCCACAGCTTGCGGCCCGCGCCGCCGTCGCCCGATGACAGCACCGCGTTTACTTCGCCCGAGGCGATCAGCGGCATCGCATCGGCGAAGGAAATGTTCTGCGCGCGGGCGCCGGCCTTTTGCATGACGTCCTGCGACGTGGCGTCGTAGGTGCGTATGCTCAAGCCCTTCAGTGCCGCGACGCTGTCCAGCTTCTGCTTGGACCAGATGCCGGACGCGGGCCAGGGCGTGGTGTAGAGCAGCTTCTGCCCGTGCGCCGCCAGCAGCTTTTCATACGCGGGCCGGGCGGCTTTGTTCAGATTGCGGGCCTTGGACAGGGAGTCCGCCAGGAACGGCAGCGACGACACGCCGAACAAGGGGTACTTGGTGGCGAGCGCGCCGGCGAAGGCATCGCCCGCGTCCACCTTGCGCGTTTCAACGGCATCTATCATGTCGCCCGACTTGATCCCCTTGGAGGCGTCATAGCTGGCATCAATGACCACGCTGCCGGCCGTCTTGGCGCGGACCAGCTCGGCAAAGGTGGTCACGCCTTGCCCCGGCATGGAGGTGGCCGGGTACTCGGTGGTCATCGTGAGGGTGGTGGCGGCGTAGGCGCCATGGGCGACGAACGCCATGGCGATGCCCGTCATCAGACGGAAAGAAGGACAGCCTTGCATGCGCGGCTCCTGGTCGCGTGGAGGAAACCTGGTCCGGACACGCGGGACGGCGCGGGGGCGCCGGAGCCTGTGCCTGGCCGATGCCGCAAAGCGTACGGCTTGTGCAAGGACTCGCCTATACGGGCTTTCGGCAATGCGGGGGCTTTTTGGGGATGATTGCGGCGCCATGGAGGCTGCGCGGCAGTTACTCGATGGGCAAGTCGTGCATCTTCAGGAAAGACAGTTTGTCCCAGTAACCTCGTTGGAACACGATCCTGCCCGCGCGCACGGTGAAGAACCCGCAGCCGCGCAAGCCCAGGGGATCGCGCCACTCCAGGGCGACGACCTCGCCGGCTTCGTGGATCGCTTCCACGATGCAGGTCATGTCGGCCTGGGCAAACTCGCGTTCGAACATCGCCCGTATGGCATCGCGTCCGACGATGGGTTCCTGGGTGACCTGGTGGTTTACTGCCGCCTCATCGTAGAGCTCGGCCAGGCCGCCGGCATCGGCGGCATTGAACCGCGCGACCCATTCTTCGACAAGCTGACGCGGAGTCACGTGAGTATCCTTTGTGCATGGACGGACTTACGTTGGATGTGCAATGTGCGTGGTGGCAGCCATTGCCATCTGGAAATAACAAAAACTGCGCATTAGTGCGTGGTTTTTGCAATGTAATATACTGTAATTACTGGGAAAAATGATAGTTATGGATTAAGGTGACTATCGACATTGCGCTCTCTGTCGGAGGTAAAGTATGAAACTGGAAGATCGCATGAGTCGATCGATCAAGCAGCGTGCAAGCGTCGTGGTCTTGCGCTCAGACTTCGCTGAGATGGCGAGCGATTCTCAGATCGGACGTGTCTTGGCCCGCTTTGTGGATGAGGGCAGGCTTGTTCGTGTAAGCAAGGGGGCTTTTGCCAAGGCCCGCATTAACAAGTACACCGGCAAGCCAACTCCCGCGGGAACGTTGGAAATGATTGCGGCAGAGCTTTTCCGCAAGCTCAGGATCTCTGTGGAACCCAGCGCGCTCGTGACTGAATACAACAGTGGCCAATCGACTCAGATTCCCATGGATGCGACTGTCAATACGGGGCGCCGGCGCATCACTCGGAAAGTGACGGTGGGGAACAGCACGCTGACGTATGAAAAAAATTCCAGACGAGCTGAAGTCTGATATTGAAGACGCCGCCACGGCCGGGCTGCTGGGAAACTTGCCGGCTTCCGTCGCGGAAAAAGACCTGCACATCACTGACGCACTGCGGGTTCTGGCCCAGATCAAGGTCACGCACATTGCGCATCAGAAGGACCGAAAAAAGGGTGATTCCGAGCCCGTGTCTATCTTCGTGGCTACAAGATTGGTCTTCGCGGGCGGGACATGCCTTTCGAAAGCGCACGGTCTCATAGAGCGGATGTCTGAAGATATCGACATCAAAGTTGAGCTGGAAGTGGTACCGGAGGGTTACGTCCTGCAGGACGGGCACACAGACCGGGCGCGATTGGGCCATTTGCATAGGGAGGTAGGGCGGCGTCTCGCGGAGGCGGGCTTCCAACTCACGGTCCATGACAATGGCGAGAATCCTGTGTCGCGTGACAGCCGCCGTTATTACTGTCTATCGGTTTCGTATGCGGCGTATTTCCAGGACGTGTCTGGCGCACTGCGTCCCGAACTCAAGCTTGAGCTGATACACCGTCCTCCCGTGTTGGCGGCTGAAATGCGCGAAATGGGATACATGCTAGATGGCTTCGTTCCCCGCGAAATGCCTCTTCGCTTTTCCATGGCGTGCATTACGGTGGCCGAGACGCTGGCAGAGAAGGTGTTGTCACTACTGCGCCGTTGCGCCTGGAACTGGGACGGGCATCAACGTGGCGAGTTCGATACCGCTTTGGTCCGTCATATCTACGACGTCTGGCGCATTGCGGGAAGTCGGCCTGATGCCTTGGAGGCTGCCCGTCGGATCTTTGCCGGCTTGGTCAAGAAAGATGTGGAGGAATTCCTGGGCCAGCATCCCGAGTTTGATCGAGATCCGTATGCGGTGCTTCGGCGGACATTGGCCGTTGTTGCCGTCGATGAAGGGCTAAGGGCAAATTTCGAGCGGCGCTTGAAGCCGCTGCTCTATGCCGCGCACAAGCCGGATTTCCAGACCTGTTATGCAGCTTTCGCTAGTGCCGCAGAGGGCCTGCTTGATGGCCACGCCTGAATGGAATGACAAGGGTGCCGGTATGCGTGATGAACCAAAAAAAGCCGCCCCAGAAGGGCGGCTTGGGCTTTGTGGCCGATCAGGCGATCAATAGAACGCCTGGATGCCGGTCTGCGCGCGGCCCAGGATCAGGGCGTGCACGTCGTGGGTGCCTTCGTAGGTGTTGACCACTTCCAGGTTCACCAGGTGGCGGGCCACGCCGAATTCATCGGAGATGCCGTTGCCGCCGAGCATGTCGCGCGCCAGGCGGGCGATGTCCAGCGCCTTGCCGCAGGAATTGCGCTTCATGATGGAGGTGATTTCGACGGCGGCGGTGCCTTCGTCCTTCATGCGGCCCAGGCGCAGGCAGCCTTGCAGGGCCAGGGTGATGTCGGTCTGCATGTCGGCCAGCTTCTTCTGGATCAGCTGGTTGGCGGCCAGCGGACGGCCGAATTGCTTGCGGTCCAGCGTGTACTGGCGGGCGGTGTGCCAGCAGGCTTCGG
This sequence comes from Achromobacter sp., assembly GCF_049647645.1. Lineage (GTDB taxonomy): Bacteria > Pseudomonadota > Gammaproteobacteria > Burkholderiales > Burkholderiaceae_B > Achromobacter. The sequence goes on along the minus strand of NZ_JBARYB010000022.1, from coordinate 12,154 downwards.
CGGCGCCGATGGCGCCCCAGGCGATGCCGTAGCGGGCCGAGTTCAGGCAGGTGAACGGACCCTTCAGGCCGGACACGCCGGGCATCATCTGGTCAGCGGAAATTTCCACTTCGTCCATGACGATTTCGCCGGTGATCGAGGCGCGCAGGCCGACCTTGCCGTGGATGGCCGGGGCCGACAGGCCCTTCATGCCCTTTTCCAGGATGAAGCCGCGGATCTTGCCGTCGAAGTCGCCGCCGACGCACTTGGCCCACACCACGAACACGTCCGCGATGGGGGAGTTGGTGATCCACATCTTGTTGCCGGAAACCTTGTAGCCGTCGGCCGTCTTGACGGCGCGGGTTTCCATGCCGCCGGGGTCGGAGCCGTGGTTGGGTTCGGTCAGGCCGAAGCAGCCGATCCATTCGCCGCGGGCCAGCTTGGGCAGGTACTTCTGCTTTTGCGCTTCGCTGCCGAATTCATTGATGGGCACCATCACCAGGGACGACTGCACGCTCATCATGGAGCGGTAGCCGGAGTCGATGCGTTCGACTTCGCGGGCGATCAGGCCGTAGCTGACGTAGTTCAGGCCGGCGCCGCCGTACTCGACGGGGATGGTGGCGCCCAGCAGGCCCAGTTCGCCCATTTCGGAGAAGATGGCCGGGTCGGTCTGTTCATTGCGGAACGCGTTCAGCACGCGCGGGGCGAGCTTGTCCTGCGAATAGGCCAGGGCGGCGTCGCGCACCATGCGTTCTTCGTCGGTCAGTTGCTGGTCCAGCAACAGGGGGTCTTGCCAGTGAAAGGAAGGATTCGAGGACATGCAGGGTCTCCGCTATGGATTTCGGAATGCTAGAAAGTTTAAACCTAAAATAATTCGGGCGGCAAGCAGCGATTGGAACGGCCGGCGCGCGGCGCCGCCGTTCCGTCCCGCCTTTAGTGCTGCGCCTTGAGCGCGGCGTCGCGGATCTTTTCCAGGGTCGTGCCCGGGGTGATGGTTTCCGGATCGATGAAGCAATGCAGGATGGCCGGCTTGCCGCTGGCCAGGGCGCGTTCGAAGGCCGGGCCGAATTGCTCGGTGGTCTCGACGCGTTCGCCGTGGCCGCCGAAGGCGCGCGCGTAGTCGGCGAAGTCCGGATTCTTCAGCTCGGTCGCGGAAATGCGGCCGGGGTAGTGCTTTTCCTGGTGCATGCGGATCGTGCCGTACATGCCGTTGTCCACCAGCACCACGACGATGGGCAGGTCGTACTGCACCGCGGTCGCGAATTCCTGGCCATGCATCAGGAAGCAGCCGTCGCCGGCGAAGCAGACCACGGTCTTGTCGGGCGAGACGCGTTTGGCGCCTACGGCCGCGGGCAGGCCGTAGCCCATGGAGCCCGAGGTGGGCGCCAGTTGCGTGCCGAAGCGCGTAAAACGGTGGAAGCGGTGCAGCCAGGTGGCGTAGTTGCCGGCGCCGTTGGTCATGATGGCGTCGGCCGGCAGCGTCTTTTCCAGGTAGGCCATGACCTGGCCCATTTGCAGCGCGCCTGGCGTCGTGATGGCGCCGGGGTCGCTCCATTTCAGGTACGACTCGCGCATGGCTTGCGTGCCGGCGGCCCAGGCGGGCTGGGCCGGGGTCTTCAGGCCGGCCAGCGCCTGCGTGAAGGCGGCGGGCGAGGTGTTGATGGCCAGGGTGGCGCGGTAGACGCGTCCCAGTTCGGCGGTGTCGGGATGCACGTGCACCAGCTTCTGCTTGGGTACGGGGATGTCCAGCAGGGTGTAGGCCTGGCTGGGGTTCTCCGACATGCGGCCGCCCACCAGCAGGATCAGGTCCGCATCGGCGACGCGCTTGAGCAGCGCCGGGTTGATGCCCAGGCCCACGTCGCCGATGAAGCAGGGATGGTCGGCCGGGAACAGCATCTGGCGGCGGAAGGACACCGCCGTGGGCAGCGCGTGGCGCTGCGCGAAATCGGCGAATTGCTGTACCGCGCGGGCGTCCCAGCGCGTGCCGCCCAGGATCGCGACCGGGCTCTTGGCCTCGGCCAGCAGCTTTTCCAGGTCGGCCAGTTGGCCGGCCGTGGGGGCGGAATCGATGACCTCGTAGCGCGGCGCGTCGGCCACCTTGGCGGCTTCGACCAGCATGTCTTCCGGCAGCGCGATCACCACCGGGCCGGGACGGCCCGAGGTGGCGATGTGGAAGGCGCGCGACACCAGTTCGGGGATGCGTTCGACCTGGTCGATCTCGGTGACCCACTTGGCCTGCGTGCCGAACACGGCGCGGTAGTCCATTTCCTGGAAGGCCTCGCGTTCGCGCATGCCGCGCTCGATCTGGCCGACGAAGAGGATCAGGGGGGTGGAGTCCTGCTTGGCGATGTGCACGCCGGCCAGCGCGTTGGACGCGCCCGGGCCGCGGGTCACCATGCAGATGCCGGGTTCGCCGGTCAGCTTGCCGTGGGCGTCGGCCATCATGGCCGCGCCGCCTTCCTGGCGGCACACCGTGACCTTGATGTCCGCATCGTGCAGGCCGTCCAGCACTGCCAGATAGCTTTCGCCAGGGACGCAGAAAACATGTTTGACGCCCTGTGCAACCAGCTGGTCGACCAGGATGTGTCCGCCAAGGCGGGATTCTTGCTGGGACATGGGGGTGGTAGTCATGATGAGCCGAGGTTAGGACATCCGAGCATAATGTTCCTTGATCGCACAAGGCAATTGATAAAATTGCACAATCTATTGACCCACCGGCACGACCTGCCATGCTGCGCCGCGGCGAAAACCGCGTGACGGGGCGCGGCGGCGCCCGCCGGCATCTGGCGGTTCCCGCTCCATGAGAAACGGCATTCCCAACCTGAGCGCCCTGCAGGCGTTTGAAGCTTCGGCCCGCCTGGGCAGCTTTTCCCGCGCGGCGGAAGAACTGTCCCTGACGCACAGCGCGGTCTACCGGCAGGTGGCCAGCCTGGAGTCGCGCCTGGGCGTGCAGCTGTTCACCCGGGTGCGGCGGCGCATCGTGCTGACCGACCACGGGGCGGAGTACGCCGGCCGCATCCGGCACCACCTGGACCAGATCGAAAAAGACACGTTCGGCCTGGTCAGCCGCACCGGCATGGGCCGCAGCATCCATATCGCCGTGGTGCCCACGCTGGCGACGACCTGGCTGATACCGCGCCTGGCGGGCTTCCAGCGCGAGCACGGCGACATCACGGTCAGCCTGTCCGTGCGCACGCTGCCGTTCCAGTTCAAGGACCAGCCCTTCGACGGCGCGCTGTATCACGGGGACGGAGTGTGGCCGGGCACCCAGGGCGTGCTGTTGTTTCCCGAGCGGGAGCTGGTGCCGGTGTGCGCGCCGGAGTTGGCGCAACGCGTGGCGGAGCCGGGCGCCAGCGCGCTGTCCGGCATGACCCATCTGCATCTGGCGTCGCGGCCGGACGCCTGGCGGCAATGGTATGGGGCCAATAGCCACCTGTACGGTCCGCAAGCCGCTGGCGGGCCGCGCTACGAGCTCTTCACCATGGTGATGGCGGCGGTGCAGGCCGGCCTGGGAGTAGGGCTGATGCCGCGCTTCCTGGCCCAGCCCGCGCTGGACCAAGGTACGCTGGTGATGCCGGTGCCCCAATCGCTGGCGGTCAGCCAGGGCTATTACTTTGGCTATCCACAACGCAGCGAACGCTCCGAAGCGCTGAAAGTCTTCGAGAGTTGGCTGAAGACTGCCGCTGCCGGCGTGGGCGAACGCTGAGCCGTAGAATCCCAGCCATGTCCGCATCCCGCCCGCCACTTGAATCCCAGGCCGATATCGACGCCTTCATCGACGCCGTATGGCTCGAGGACGGCTTGTCGGCCAACACCCTGGCCGCCTACCGGCGCGACCTGACCGGCTTTGCCCGCTGGCTGGAAGATCCCGAGGCCTATGCGCGCGAAATGGCCGACCGCCATGGCGATACCGCGCAGGCCCATGCGCTGCCCGCGGGGCCCGCCAAGCCCCTGCGCGATGCAGGCAAGGCCGACATCGAAGCGTGGTTCGCCTTCCGCCACGAGGAAACCCGCGCCACCACCGCCAACCGCAGGCTGGCCGCGTTGCGCCGCTTCTACGCCTGGGCCTTGCGCGAACACCGTGCCGAATGCGATCCCTGCCTGACGCTGATCGCCGCCAAGCAGCCGCCGCGCATGCCCAAGACCTTGTCCGAGCAGCAGGTGGACGCCTTGCTGCGCGCGCCCGACCTGGAGCAGGCCCGCGGCCTGCGCGACCGCGCCATGCTGGAAACGTTGTACGCCACGGGGTTGCGCGTGTCCGAGCTGGTAAGCGTGCGCGCGCTCGACGTGAGCCTGAATGAAGGCGTGGTGCGGGTGGTGCTGGGCAAGGGTGGCAAGGACCGGCTGGTGCCGCTGGGCGCCGAGGCCGCGCATTGGATCGACCGCTACCTCAAGTCAGCGCGGCCGGAGCTGGCGGCCGGACGCGTGAGCGATGCGCTCTTCATCACCGGCCGGGCCGAAGCGATGTCGCGCCAGGCTTTCTGGCAACTGGTGAAGAAGTACGCCCTGCTGGCCGACGTGCGCGCGCCGCTGTCGCCGCACGTGCTGCGGCACGCCTTCGCCACCCACCTGCTGAACCACGGCGCCGACCTGCGCGTGGTGCAGATGCTGCTGGGGCATGCCGACATTTCCACCACGCAGATCTACACGCACGTCGCGCGCGAACGCCTGAAGGCGCTGCACGCGGCGCACCATCCGCGCGGCTAGCCTGACGCGGTTTCCATACTTCTTTCTTCACGCATTCCCATGAGCAAAGCCCGCCACGTTTCGGAAACGCCCGCCACCCAGTTCCTCAAGCAGCACAAGGTCGCCTACACGGAACACACCTACGACTATGTGGACCACGGCGGCGCCGGCGAAGCTGCGCGCCAGCTGGGGCTGGATCCGCATGCGGTGGTCAAGACCCTGGTGATGGAGGACGAGTCCGCCAAGCCCCTGATCGTCGTCATGCACGGCGACCGCGAGGTCTCCACCAAGAACCTGGCGCGCCAGGCGGGCCTCAAGCGGGTCGAACCCTGCAAGCCCGAGGTGGCGCAGCGCCATTCGGGCTACCAGGTGGGGGGCACCTCGCCCTTCGGCACGCGCAAGAAAATGCCGGTATGGGTCGAGGCGGAAGTGCTGGATTACCCCGTGGTCTACATCAACGGCGGGCGGCGCGGGTATCTGATCGGCATCGACCCTAAAGTGCTGGTCGCGCTGCTGGGCGCCAAGGGCGTGTCCGTCGCGCTGGAGTAGGTCGCCCTTGTCCGGACGTGGTATTCCCATACCACCTCCTGGGCTGGCGGCCGCGCCACAATAGGGGCGTAGAGCAAGAACCGGAGCCCGCCACGGGCGCTGAACCGGCTTTCCGCCATCCCTAGGAGACAAACATGAGCAAGCGACTGTTGATGCTGGTCGGCGACTACGCCGAGGACTATGAAACCATGGTGCCGTACCAGACCCTGCTGACGGTGGGGCACACGGTGCACGCGGTATGCCCGGACAAGAAGGCGGGCGACACCATTGCCACCGCCATCCATGATTTCGAAGGCGCGCAGACCTACACCGAAAAGCGCGGCCACAATTTTGCGCTCAACTACGACTTCGACCGCGTCGAGCCGGCCTCATACGACGGCTTGGTGATCCCGGGCGGCCGCGCGCCGGAATATCTGCGCCTGAACGAAAAGGTGCTGGACATCGTGCGCGCCTTCGACCAGGCCGGCAAGCCTATCGCGGCGGTCTGCCACGGCGCGCAACTGCTGGCTGCGGCCGGAATCCTGAAGGGCCGCACCTGCTCCGCCTATCCCGCGTGCGCGCCGGAAGTGCGCCTGGCAGGCGGCACCTACGCCGAGATCGGCATCGATCAGGCCTACACCGATGGCAACCTGGTGACGGCGCCGGCGTGGCCTGCGCATCCGGCCTGGATGTCGCAATTCCTGGCGGTGCTGGGCACCAAGATCACGCACTGATCTCCAGCAACCAGGAAAAGCGCCTGGGGCGGCAATCTTGCCGCCCCAGGCGCTTTCCGTTAGTGCGCGCCGATCAGGCGAAATCGAGCACGATGCGACCTTCGATCTGGCCGCGGCGCATGCGGTCGAACACGTTATTGATGTTCTCCAGGCTTTCGGTGGCGACGGTGGCGTGTACCTTGCCCTCTTCGGCGAACTGCAGCGATTCCTGCAGATCCAGGCGTGAACCCACGATGGAGCCGCGCACGGTGACGCCGTTGAGCACCATGTCGAAGATCGACAGCGGGAAGTCGCCCGGCGGCAGCCCGTTTAGCGCCACCGTGCCGCCGCGTCGCACCATGCCCAGCGCCTGCTCGAAGGCCTTGGGCGATACCGCCGTGATCAGCGCGCCATGCGCGCCGCCGATTTCACGCTTCAGGTAGGCGGCGGGATCGGTGGTCTTGGCGTTGACCGTGACTTCGGCGCCCAGGCGGCGGGCGAAGTCCAGCTTGGCGTCGTCGATGTCCACCGCGGCCACGTTCAGCCCCATGGCCTTGGCGTACTGCACCGCCATATGGCCCAGCCCGCCGATGCCCGAGATCACCACCCAGTTGCCCGGACGGGTATCCGTCATCTTCAGGCCCTTGTAGACGGTGACGCCGGCACACAGCACGGGCGCGATGTCCACGAAGCTGACGTTCTTGGGCAGCAGGCCCACATAGTCGGCCGCGGCCAGCGCATATTCGGCGAAGCCGCCGTTCACCGAATAGCCCGCGTTCTGCTGCTGTTCGCACAGGGTTTCCCAGCCGCCCAGGCAGTGCTCGCAATGTCCGCAGGCGGAGTACAGCCAGGGGATGCCAACGCGGTCGCCTTCCTTCACATGGGTGACGCCGGCGCCCACCGCCACCACGTGGCCGACGCCTTCGTGGCCGGGGATGAACGGCGGGTTGGGCTTGACGGGCCAGTCGCCTTCGACCGCGTGCAGGTCGGTATGGCATACCCCGCAGGCCTCGATCTTTACCAGCAATTCGCCCGGACCCGGGCGCGGCACCGCGACTTCTTCGATTGCCAGGGGCTTGCCGAATGCTCGTGCAACCGCTGCTTTCATGGTTTTATCCATCACTGCCTCCGAAGTCTGATCAAGATTCCTTATGCTCGAACGAGGACGCTTTCCCGACCATGATTTATATCAACCGAAGGGACTGCCCGCCGATGCAGGAAACGTGTGGTTGCAGAAAGAGGCCAGTGCCTGGGGGCGAATCCGACCCGCCGCCGCGTCTTGCCGCGGCCGCCGCAAACGGCGTACAGTCAGCCGTATGCATCCCGGCCCAGGCCCAAGGCCCAGACCCGAGTTCCAGGAGCTTCCATGTGTGAAATCTTCATTCGCGCCACCGAGCAGTCCTACGCGCCCGAAACCCGTTCGTTGCGGCTGCATGGCGTGGCCACCAGCTTGCGGCTGGAGCAGCTGTTCTGGCAGGTATTGGAAGAAATCGCCGGCCGCGACGGCATGCGCGTGACGCAGCTGATCGAACGTTTGTATGACGAACTCATCGAGTACCGGGGCGAGGCCGCCAACTTCACCTCGTTTCTGCGCGTGTGCTGCCTGCGCTATCAGCTGTTGCAGGCCGAGGGCCGCATCCCGCTGGACGCGGCCGTGCCGATCCGCTCGCTCAATCCCCAAGCCGTGCTGGAAGGCCTGCCGTCCACGCTGTACGACGCCCAGCCCCTGCGCCCCAAACGCAAGGCCGCGTAAGCCGTCCGCGCTGGCGCTGCTGCCGCGCCAAAAAACAAAGGGCCCGAATTTTCGGGCCCTTTGTTTCTATTGCCGCCTACCGCGGCCGGCGTTCAGCCGCCGGGCTGAATCGACGCCATCGCCACTTCGTTCTGCACGATGCGGCGGATGCGCACCGCATCGCCGATGCGCGACAGCTTGCCTTGCGAATCCAGCAGCACGATGGCCAGGTCGCGGCCGTTGATGCGGGCCAGCATGACCAGGCATTCGCCCGCTTCGTTGATGTAGCCCGTCTTCGACACCTTGATGTCCCAGTCGGGCTTGCGCACCAGCAGGTTGGTGTTGCGGAACGTTTGCGTACGGTTGTTGACCTCGACCTCGTACTCGGTATCGGTGGAGTAGCGGTGGATCAGCGGGCGCTGGGAGGCGGCGCGCAGCAAGCGGGCCAAGTCGTGCGGCGACGAGACGTTGTCGCTGGACAGGCCGGTGGGTTCGATGAAGCGGGTGCTGGCCATGCCCAGCGCCTGCGCCTTGGCGTTCATGGCGGCCACGAACGCGGGCAGGCCGCCAGGATAGTGGCGGCCCAGCGCGTTGGCGGCGCGGTTCTCGGACGACATCAGCGCCAGGTGCAGCATGTCGCCGCGCGTCAGCTTGGTGCCCACGCGCAGGCGCGAGGTGGTGTGCTTGAGGCCGTCGACGTCTTCGTCGGTGATCTCCAGCATTTCGTCCATGGGCAGGTTGGCGTCGACCACGACGACGGCGGTCATCAGCTTCGAGATGGAAGCGATGGGGCGCACCACGTTTTCGTTCTTGGCGAAGATGACCGTGGACGTTTCCAGGTCCTGCACGTAAGCGGTGGTGGAGCGCAGGGCGGCTGCTTCGGCGCGCACCGAGGAGGCGGGCGGCGGCATGGCGGCCGAACCCAGCGCGGCAGCGGCGGCGGCGCGTTGCGCGCGCGACGGCTGCGACGGTTTGTTCGGCTTGCCGTTCTTGCCGGCGGCGGCGCCCTTCTTGGGCGGCGTGCCCTTGGCGGCGACCTGTTTACCGCCCTTGGGGGCGGCGGCCTTCTTGCCGGCGGAGGATTTGGGGGGAGCTTTCTTGGCGGAGGAGGCGGCCTGTTTGCCGGAGGCGCTCTTGCCGGAGCTGGCCTTGGGGGCCGGAGCCTTCTTCGCTTGTTGCGCCTTGCAGGCCGACGACTTGGCGTTGGTCTTGCAAGGGTCCGTATTCTTCGCGGCTTGCGCGGCGGGGGGCAGGAGCGCGCACACCGCCAGCGCCACCGGCGCTATCGCGTTCGCAATCGCACGTTTCCAGGGAAATGCCATGGTTTGAGCTGGCTTGTCAGTCTGTGAGTAAATATTTCTTAAGCCGGCGTTTCGTCGGGTCAGAAAAAATCCAGATGAATTAGAGGCTTACGCGTCGAATTTAAACAGCAATTTCAAGTTGCGCGCAAGGCGATTCGCTATCATCGTTGAAAAAAATAATAGTGACGTATTGACGGTCGCTTCAATTCGTCACAAGACAAGTCCGAGAAGCTAACGGCAGGCGGCGCGTGAGCGTAGCCCGGATTAACCCTCATCTGGCTGAAAGTGAGATTTTCGACTCGCCGGCGCAGCGCAAAACGTGCTCACTGGAGAGCAGTTGCGTCAGGCGGATGGGGAACATGCTGGGGGGAAGGAAAGCGTCGGAATCGACGCCAAAGGTGGCCTCGCCGGGTGGAATCGAACCACCAATTGACCCTTAGGAGGGGCCGGTTATATCCATTTAACTACGGCGAGACAATTTCTGATCAGGCGGCACGGCCGGTCGAAGGGACCGTGCCTGCTCACTAAGGCCTTGATATTGCTACGAATCTTTCAGTTCCGAGTTTATCACTGGGGACACGGGCTTCGGCGCAGGACGCAAGTCTATCAGCAGGCGGCGCAAGCCCCAAATCCGTAGCCCGCAGCCTCGCGTCCCGGACCCGGCGCTCGACGCGGCTATTGCCTGGGGCCGGAAGCTATTTGTATATGATGTCCGAGTCCTGCGCCGCGCGCGCCGGACCGCCCCGAGGAGGGGGTGGCGAACCAAAACAACGAAGAACAGGTTTCATGTCTAGCCAAACCGATACGAATTTCACCCGCACCCTGATCGTGGGCACGCTGGTCGTGCTGCTCGCCATGGGGGTGCGCGCCACCTTTGGCCTCTTCATGCAGCCTATGGGGCTGGCGCAGGGCTGGGGGCGCGAAGTGTTCTCCATGGCCTTCGCGCTGCAAAACCTGGTGTGGGGCGTGGCCTGTATCTTCATGGGCATCATGGCCGACCGCTACGGTTCGGGCCGCACCATCGCCCTGGGCGCGGTGCTGTACATGCTGGGCATGATAGGAACGCGCTTCGCCACCGACGAAGCCACGCTCTACCTGACGGCCGGCGTGCTGGTCGGGCTGGGCCAGGCTGGCACGACTTTTCCGGTGATCCTGCCCGTGGTGGCGCGCGCGGTCCCGCCCGCCTACCGCAGCACGGCCATGGGCATCGCCAGCGCCGGCGGCTCCCTGGGCCAGTTCGCCGTGGTGCCAACGGGACAGGTGCTGATCAGCGGCCTGGACTGGCCGGGCGCGTTGTGGGTCTTGTCGCTGTTTGTTGCTTGCGGCGCGCCCCTGGCCTATTTCCTGCGTGGCCGTCCGCAAGCCCACAGCGGACCGCAGCAATCGCTCGCCTCGGCGGTCAAGCAGGCGGTGCGCCACCCCTCGTTCCACTTCCTGTTCTGGAGCTACTTCGTCTGCGGCTTCCACACCGCCTTCATCACGCTGCATCTGCCGGCCTACGTCAGCGACGGCGGCCTGAGCGCGGGGCAGGGCGCGACCGCCATCGCGCTGATCGGCCTGTTCAACGTGCTGGGTTCGTTCTATGCTGGCAAGCTGGGCGGCAAGTACAGCAAGAAGCGCCTCTTGGCGGTGGTGTACGGCATGCGCGCCTTCGGCATCCTGCTGCTGTTGTGGATGCCCTTGTCGCCGTGGGTGCTGTACGCCTTCGCGGCGTGGATGGGGCTGTTCTGGCTGGGGACCGTGCCGCTCACGCAGGGTTTGATCGGCCAGATCTACGGCCTGCGCTATGCGGCCACCTTGTCCGGCATCGTCTTCCTGGGCCACCAACTGGGCAGTTTCATCGGCGTGTGGCTGGGCGGATACGCCTACGCCAAGACTGGCAACTACGATGCAGTCTGGTGGCTGGGCGTGGCGCTGGCCATCCTCGCCGCACTGCTGTGCCTGCCGGTGCGCGAACAGCCGGTGGGCCAGCCGGCCCCGGCCTGAGGCCGGGCTTGCCAGGAATGCTGATGTCTTCCCCGACCCACTCCGCCTCCGCCGTCCGCCGCCATCGCGGCTGGCGCATCGCGGGCGCGCTGGCCCTGGTTGCCGTCATGGGCCTGGCGTTCTGGGGCTACACCACGCCGGAAATGCAGATCCACTGGGAAAACCTGGCCGCGCTCTGCGGCTTCTAGAAGCGTTTTCCGCTCGGCCTCGCGGTATCCTACGGCGGTATTTCTTCCCTCATCGCGCGCCGCTTCTGGCGGGCGCTCCGGATACCCATGCAGGACTCTTCGCCTTCCTTTCCCGATCTATCGCTGCCGGACATCGGCGGCATGCCTGCCGCCGACACGCTGGTGCTGACGGTGAACAACCGCCTGTCGCGCCGCCTCACGCTGGAGCTGGCTGGGCTGCTGCGCCAGGAGCGCCAGGTCAGCGAATTGCCGCGCATCCTGCCGCTGTCCGCCTGGCTGGCCGATGCCGCCAACGAGCTCGCGTTCGAGACAGATGACGATGTGCCCGCCTATCGGCTGGACAGCTTCGCCACGCAGCTGGTGTGGACCGAGGCGATCCGCGCGGAAGAAGCCGAACGCGTGCTGTTGGACGCCAGCCAGGCCGCGCGCCTGTCAATGGACGCGGACCTGCTGATGGACGAATGGCAACTGCAGGTGCCTTCGGGTGCGGACACCGACGAGTACCGCGGCTTCGCGAAATGGCGCATGCGCTATCGCCAGGCGCTGGCCGGCATCGATGCCGAGGACGCCAATCAGGGCTACGCGCGCGTGCTGCGGGCGCTGGAGGACGGGCGCCTGCCCATTCCGCAGCAACTGGTGCTGGCAGGGTTTACCGATATCTCGCCGCGATTCCGCCGGCTGCTGCGCGCCTTCGAAGAGCAGGGCGCCGCCGTCGCGCAATGGCGCGATGCGCAGCGCGTCGCAACAGCGGCGCGGCGCTTCGAGGCTGCGGATCAAGGCGCGGAATGGCGCGCTGCCGCGGCCTGGGCGGCCGAGCATCTGAAGGCGCATCCGCATGGCCGCTACGCCATCGTCTCGCCCCAGCTGGAGGCGGAATCGCCTTTCGCGCGGCGGGTGCTGAGCCAGGCCCTGGCCGGGCGCGGCGGCGAAGCCGCGTATGCCTTCAACGTGGCGGTGGGCCGGCCCTTGAACGAATGGCCCATGGCGCGCGCGGCGCTGGCGTGGTTGCGCGCCCTGGCCGAATGCGCGCCGGGCAAGGGC
>NZ_JBARYB010000021.1:0-2836 GCF_049647645.1 Achromobacter sp. | reverse complement strand
GCTTGCGCCCAAGGCCGGCCCCATGCCCCCGGCGGTATCGGCCGCCGCGCCACGCGCGGCGGACAACACGCCGGTCGCGCTGTGGTTCGGCAAGGACGAAGCCATGCGCACGCAGATCACCGTGCTGGGCGTGATCGCGGCAGGCGCCGACGGCGCCGCCGTGCTCAGCATCGACGGCGGCCCGCCGCTGGCCTGGCGCGCGGGCGGCGAAGTGGCCCCCGGCATCGTGCTGCGCGAGGTCGCCGCGGACGCGGTGACAGTGGAGCAGGCCGGGCGCGCCAGCCGCCTGCCCGCGCCGGCCGCACTGCCCGCGCCCGCCGGCATATCACGCGAAAAATGAGCGCGGCCGCGCGTGCGGCGATGAATGCCATGCGCGTGGATCGGGCCTACGCTTATTTGGCGGCGTCGTGAGTATTGCTGTCATATTTCATGTCCACAATCCTCCGCTTCTACTGAAAGACCGGAGTCATCAAGTGCGTCAGTTACCGCGCGGGCTTGCCCGCCAGCAAGGTTTCACCCTGATCGAGATCATGGTGGTGATTGTGATCATGGGGATACTTGCGGCGCTGATCGTTCCCCGCGTGCTCGACCGCCCCGACCAGGCCCGCCAGGTCGCCGCGCGCCAGGATATCGCCGGCATCATGCAGGCGCTGAAGCTGTATCGCCTGGACAACGGCCGTTACCCCAATACCGCGCAGGGCTTGCGCGCGCTGGTGCAGAAGCCCGACGGCGCGACCAACTGGCGCGGCTACCTGGACAAGCTGCCCAACGATCCCTGGGGCCATCCCTACCAATACCTGAGCCCTGGCGTCAAAGGCGACATCGATGTGTTCTCGTTCGGCGCCGACAACAAGCCCGGCGGAGAAAGCGGCGATGCCGACATCGGTTCCTGGGAACTCTGAGCGCGGCTTCACGCTGGTCGAAGTCCTGGTCGTGCTGGTGATCGTGGCGATCGCGGCCAGCATGGTGAGCCTGTCCGTGGGCCGTGGCGAAAACAGGCTGCGCGGCGACGCCCAGCGCCTGGCGGACGCCTTCACGGTGGCGCAGAGCGAGGCGCGCAGCGACGGCCGCCCGATACGCTGGTTGGCCAGCGGCCAGGGCTGGTCGTTCGAGCGTCAGGGACGGCTGCCGGGACTCAGCGCCGAGGAAGACAGGCCCCTGCCCCTGGACAAGATGGAACGCGACGAGGTGCTGCGCCCGCAATCCTGGTCGACCGCCCCGGTGGAGCTGCGGCTCGATCCGGACCGGCCGCTGGTGTTCAACACGGAATGGGTCGCCGCGCCCATTACGCTGACGTTGAGCGCGGGAGAAGCCCGCATCACTCTGCTGCGCGATGCCGCGGGCCGCTATGAAATTCAATGAGCCGCCCCGCCCGCCCGCTCGGCAGCGCGGCTTCACGCTGATCGAAGTGCTGGTCGCCCTGGCCATCATCGCCGTCGCCATGGGCGCCGCCCTGCGCGCCACCGGCGTCATGGCGGAGAACAACCGCGCCCTGCAGGACAAGACGCTGGCGCTGCTGGCCGCGCAGAATGCGCTGACCCAACTGCGGCTGGAACAGACCCTGCCGCGCGCCGGCACGCGCAGCGCGCCCTGTCCGCAAGGCGGCCGGGCGCTGCAATGCGAAATGGAGTTTACGAATTCGATGAACCGGAGTTTTCGCCAGGTGTCGGTCAAGGTGCGCGACGCTGGCGCTCCACGGGCGGACGCCGTGCTGCTGCAGCTCGACGGCCTGCTGTCCAGCCTGCGATAGCCATGCGCCGCCCTCCCCGATCCCAAGCCGGCTTCACGCTGATCGAAGTGCTGGTGGCCCTGGCGCTGATGGCGCTGGTCAGCCTGATGGCCTGGCGCGGCCTGGCCAGCGTGTCCAGCGCCCGCGACCGCATCGAGGAGCAGGCCGAGGACATCGACGCCATCGTCCGCACGCTGGGCCAGCTGGCGCGCGATGTCGAACTGTCCTACACCGGCCCGGGCTTCGACCCGGCGGGCCTCGATGCGCAGGCCTACACCAGCGGCCTGCGCCTGTTGCGCCGCGCAAGCGGCGGCCCGGTGTTCGAGATCCTGCGCCCCGATCCCGACGGCAATGGCCTGTGGCAGCGCGTGCAATGGCAGGTGCGCAAGGACGGCCTGTGGCGCGCCAGCGGGCCGTCGGCCGCGCGCAGTCCACTGCCGGCCGCGGGCGCAGGTATCCTGCTGCTGCCCGGCACGCGGGCCCTGAAGCTGCGCGCCTGGGTACCAGGGACCGGCTGGGTAGATGGCGAGACCAGCCTGGCCGCCGCCCCGAGCGGCCTGGAGATCGCTCTGGAGCGAGGCTCTCCCGTCACTCCAGAGCGCTACACCCGCGTGTTGGAGCTGCCATGAGCCCCGCTCGCCCCGCCGGGCGCGAACGCGGCGCCGCCGTCGTCAGCGCGCTCATCATCGTCGCCATCGTCGCGGCCTTGACCACCGGCCTGTTCCAGCGCCAGACCGCCAGCACGCGGCGCGTGGAAAATGAAATGGCGCGGGTGCAGGCGCGCGCCATGCTGGCCGGCGGCATCGACTGGGCCCGCCTGATCGTGCGCGACCACGGCAAGCGCGAATCCACCACCCGCGGCGACCAGATCTGGGCCACCCCGGTACTCGACACCCGCATCGAGCGGCCCGGCGACGAGCGCGTCGCCGTGTTCTCCGGCCGCGTGCAGGACGAGCAAGGCAAATACAACCTCTACAACCTGGCGAACAATGGCGTGCCGCAGCCCGAGCAGGAACTGGTGCTGCGCCGGCTGCTGGGTGCGCTGCAGCTGCCGGACGCGCTGGCCGCGCGCATGGTCGAGATCATGGCGGCCGCGCAGCCCGTGGC
>NZ_JBARYB010000020.1:0-39245 GCF_049647645.1 Achromobacter sp. | reverse complement strand
GGGGGGCCCCCCCCCCCCCCCGCCGCTTCAACCGGGTCAGGTCGTCTCGGGCGGCCCGAAGTGCAGGCGCGGCACGGCGGCCAGCAGCCTGCGCGTCATGTCCTCGCGCGGCTGGTGCAGCACCGCGTCAGCCAGTCCCAATTCGATGATGCGGCCTGCGTCCATGACGGCGATGCGGTCCGCCAGATATTCGACCACGCCGAAGTTGTGCGTGATGAACAGATAGGCGATGCCGAGCTCGTGCTGCAGCTCGCGCAGCAGGTCCAGTATCTGCGCCTGCACGGAAACATCCAGCGCCGATGTGGGTTCATCGCAGATCAGCACTTTCGGTTCGACCGCCAGCGCCCGCGCGATCGCGATCCGCTGGCGCTGGCCGCCAGAAAATTCGTGCGGATAGCGCGCCAGGGTATTGGCCGGCAGGCCCACGCGTTCGACCAGCCGGGCGGCGTGGGCGCGGCGCGCCTCCTTGTCCATGCCGGCGCGCAGGGACGCCAGCCCCTCGTCCAGGATGTCACCCACCCGCATGCGCGGGTCGAGCGAGGCGTACGGGTCCTGGAAGATGATCTGGATGTCCTGCCTCAGGCGCTGCAGCGTGCGCCGGTCGGCGGACAACAAGTCCTGCCCCTGCAGCATCGCGCGGCCCGACACGCGTGCGCCGTCGATCAAGCGCAGCAACGCCTTGCCCGTGGTGGTCTTGCCGCAGCCGGACTCGCCCAGCAGGGCCAGGGTTTCGCCCGCCTTCAGGGTGAAGGTCACGCCGTCCACGGCCTTGACCCAGGACGCGATGCGGCGCAGCGGTCCCTTGCGCACGGGGTAGTGGACCTTCAGGTCCTGCACATCCAGCACCACCCCGGCGTCGCGCGCCTTGGGGCTCCCGGCCAGCCGGGCGTCGTCGCGCGCCATGGCCTCGCGGCCGCTTTCGGTCAACGGCGTGCCGCGCTTTTCAAATGTGGGGATCGCTTCGAACAGCTGCCGCGCATAGGGGTGCTTGGGCGCGCGGAAGAACTCCTCGGCGTCGGCGCTTTCGACGATCTCGCCGCCACGCATCAGCGCCACGTGGTGGGCGACGTTCTTCACCACCGCGAGATCGTGGGTGATCAGCAGCACCGCCATGCCCATTTCCCGCTGGATGTCGGCCAGCAGGTCCAGCACCTGCGCCTGCACCGTGACATCCAGCGCCGTGGTGGGTTCGTCCGCGATGAGCAGGACGGGTTCGGCCGCCAGCGCGATGGCGATCATGACGCGCTGCTTCTGCCCGCCCGAGAACTGGAAGGGATAGTCGTCGATGCGCCGCTCGGGTTCGGGGATGCCCACCCGCCGCAGCCAGTCGACGGCCCGCGCGCGCGCCGCGGCGCCGCGCAGGGGCGTATGGGCGATCAGGGTCTCGATGATCTGGTCGCCCACCCGCATGACCGGATTCAGGCTGGTGGACGGTTCCTGGAAGATGATGCCGATGCGCCCGCCGCGCACGCCGCGCATGGCGCTTTCCGGCAGGCGGTTGAGGTCTTCCCCGTCCAGGTCGATCTGCCCGCCCACGATGCGTCCGGCGTCGGGCAGCAGGCGCAATAGCGCCAGCGCCGTCATGCTCTTGCCGCACCCCGATTCGCCGACCAGCGCGAAAGTCTGCCGCCTGGAGATCGCCAGCTGCAGGCGTTTGACCGCATGCGTCATGCCGCTTTCGCTGGCAATGTCCACGTCCAGGCCGTGCACGTCAAGCAAGGGAGCCTGGCTCATGGCGCATCTCCCGGGCGGGACTGGCGCGTATCGGTGGCCAGCGCCGCGCGCGGTGCGCGGCCGAACAGGCCGAAGCGCGCCATGCGGCCGGGCTTGTAGCGACGCGTGCGCGGATCGAAGGCGTCGCGCACCGCGTCGGCGAACAGGTTGGCCGCCAGCACCAGCGCCAGCATGAACAGGAATGCGGTCATCAGGTTCCACCAGATCATGGGGTCGCGGGACATTTCCAGCCGGGCGCCGTCGATCATGGAACCGAAGGAATTCATGCTGGGATCCACGCCTATGCCCAGATAGGACAGCACGGCCTCGTACAAAACCAGGCCCGAGAACTCCAGCACCACGGTGATGAGAACCAGGTGCGCCACATTGGGCAGCAGATGGCGCGTCATGATGCGCCAGTGCGATACGCCGAAGGCCCGCGCCGCCTGCACGTATTCCAACTCGCGCAGCTTGAGGGTTTCGGCGCGCAGCAGGCGGCACAGCCCGGCCCAGCCGGTAAAGCCCAGGATCATGCAGAGCAGGAACAGCCGCAGGTCCGCGCGCGCGGCCGACGTGTCGAACAGGTCCGCGTTGTTGTCGATGTACACCTGCATCATCAGCGCGCAGGCCGCCACCAGCAGCACGCCCGGAATCGAGGTAATGGTGGTGTAGAGATACTGGATGCCGTCGTCGATCTTGCCCTTGAAGTAGCCGGCGGCGATGCCGAAGACGATGGCCGGCGGCAGCATCGCAATGGTGGTGAGGCTGCCGATGACCAGCGCCGTGCGGATGCTCTTGAGCGCCTGCCACAGCACGTCGTTGCCGATGCGGTCGGTGCCCAGCGCGTGATAGCCGCTGGACAGGCCGGCCAGGGCGCCCGCCGTCAGGCACAGTAGCGTGAAGGTGACGGCCATGGCGCGCCAGGGCACTTCCGAATAGCCGCCCTGCGGATCCCCGGCGGCAACCCGGGCGGCGCGCCGCCTGGCCAGGCCGGCATACATGATTCCAACCACGAAGGCGGACACCGCCAGCCCCGCGGCCAAGCCCAGCCCGACCCGCTTGGCCACATCGCCCAGGTGATCGCGGTCGGGATCCTGCAGATGGACGCCCGCGCCCCGCAGGCGGGGAAAATCGCGCACCGGCTTATCGTTGACGAGCATGGTTTCCTTGGTGAACTGCCGTATCGCCAAGGGCTCGGAATAGGTTTTTTCCGGCGTGGTCAGCACCGAACCCGTCAGCAGGCCGTCCAGCGCCGAGCGCACCGCGGGCGCATAGGCCGGCGGCGCGTCGGCGGCGGCGCCCGGAGCCGGCGGCAGCAGCGGCCGGTAGTGCACCGAGTCCAGCAGGCCCACCACCACGAAGGCGGCCAGAATCACGGCCGAGCACATGGCCGGCGTGTCGCGCGCCACGCGCGCCCAGGTCGCGCGCAGGTTCGGGCTGCGGCGCACGTGCCAGACATAGGCCAGCGCGCCCAGCGCCATGAGCCACAGCGCGATATCGGTCCAGAGGAAGACGAACTTGGGCATGGCGGCTACTCGAATCGGACGCGGGGGTCGGCCAGCGTGTAGGAAATGTCGGCCAGGATCAGCCCCACGATGTAGAGCGCGGCGCCCAGGAACACCATGGCGCGCACGATGGAGAAGTCCTGCGCGTTGATGGCGTCGATGGTGTAGCTGCCCAGCCCTGGAATGCCGAAGAAGGACTCCGCGATCAAGCTGCCCATGAACAGCAGCGGCAAGGCCGCCACCGTGCTGGTCAGGATGGGCAGCATGGCGTTGCGCAGCACATGCCGGAACAGCACGATGCGTTCGGCCAGCCCCTTGGAGCGCGCGGTGCGCACATAGTCCTTGCCGATCTCTTCCAGGAACAGGGTGCGGTAGAAGCGCGCTTCCGGACCCAGCCGCGACACGATCGCGACCAGCACCGGCAACGCCAGGAACTTGACCACGTCGAGCCCGCCCGAAAAGCCCGAGAACGGCACCAGCCGCAGCAGCTTGGCGAAGACCCATTGGCCGGCGATGATGTAGAACAGGCTGGAGATGGATAGCAGCAACACGCAGACCACCACGCCCCAGAAGTCGAGCCGCGTGGCGCGGAAGTAGACCAGCGTCAGGGAAAAGACGATGCTGACGAACAGCCCCAGGAAAAAGGTGGGCACCGCCAGGGCCAAACTGGGGCCCATGCGCGTCTTGATCTCGCGGCCGATGTCGCGCCCGCCGTCGGACGCGCCGAAGTCCATGACCAGCAAGGGCACTGAGCGCTGGTAGAACACGGTGTCGGTCAGTTGAGCCGCGCCTTCCGCCTTGGCGTTGAAGAACAGCGGCTTGTCGTAGCCGCGCTCGACCTTCCATTTTTCAATGGCATCCGGGTTGACGCGCTGCCCGCCGATGGCCAGCCGCGCCATGTCGTCGGGCGTATTCACGGCGAAGAACAGGACGAAGGTGAAAAGGTTCACGCCGATCAGGATCAGCACGCCGTACAGCAACCGGCGGATCACGTAGCCGATCATGATTGATGCTCCTTGCCCAGGGCCGGCGTAAATGCCGTCTGGCGCTCGCGCCGCTTCAGCGCCACATACGAAGGCCATATCGCCAGCGCCAGCAACAGCGCGAACAGGCCGATCGGCCACCACCGCGGATAGTTCCACTCATCGATCTTCTGCTGCCGCAGGGCGGCATCGATCTTCATGTACTGCAGCGTGTTGCGGACCATCTGGGTCGGCTTGGCGTTGCCGACCCACTGCTGGTAGGCACCGCCCGACATCGGGAAGTAGCCGAACATCCAGGGTGCGTCGCGCTGCACGATGGCTATCATCCTGGCGATGAGCTGTGCCTTTTCGGGACCGTCGTCCAGGAACTTCATCTGCTCGAAGAGGCGGTCGAACTCGGGGCTGGCGTAGTTGGCCGCATTCTCCCCGCCGCCCTTGGCCTTGGCGTTGGGGCCGTAGAGCAGGAACAGGAAGTTCTCGGCGTCGGGATAGTCGGCGTTCCAGCCCCACAGGAAGATTTGCGCCGACCCGCGCATCATCTTGTCCTGGAAGCGGTTGTAGTCGGTGGCGCGCACGTCCAGCTGCACGCCTATCTTGGCCAGTTGGCGCCGCATCCAGTCGAACTGCGGATTGGAGCCGCCGCCCTGCATCGAGTCGTAATAGAGCACCAGCGGCGCGCCCGTCTTGGCGTTGCGGCCGTCGGGGTAGCCCGCTTCGGCCAACAGGCGACGGGCCACGTCCACGGACTTGCGCACGGGTTTGCCGTCCACCAGGTCGTAGACCACCGGATTCACGCCTTCGGGCGGTTCGCGGTAGCCAAGCACGCCCGGCGGCACCGGGCCATAAGCCACCGAGGCCTGGCTGTTCTCGAACACGGCCACGTATTCCTCCCAGTCGAAGGCGATGCTGATGGCCTGGCGCAGCTTGCGGTTCTTTTCTTCCTGCGCCGGCGTATCGCCCTTGCCCACCACCGGGTCCAGCCAGTTGAAACCCATGTACCAGTTGGCGGTCTCGACCGTGGTCGGCAGCTTGATGCCATGCTCGCTGTACAGGCGCGCCTTGTCCTGGCTGTCGCCAGCGGCGACCAGCATGGCCACGCCATACTCGCCGCGCTCGATCTGCGGCACGTCGTAATAGCCCTGCAAGAACTTGCCGGTCAGCGGGATGGCTTCCTTTTCGACGCTGAATTCCGCGCGGTCGATGAAAGGCGTGGGCTTGCCGCAGTCGGCCAGCAGGCCGGCGGCCGCGTCGCCGGGCTCGCCTTCGCAGGGATAGGGTTCGCCATGGAAATTGGGATTGCGGCCCAGCACGTGGCGGCGGTTCTGCAACGACTCCACCAGCATGTACGGGCCGGTGCCCACCGGCCAGGTGTTGAACGACAGATCGTGCGCCCCCATGCCGGGCTGGCTGTAGAAGCGGTCGGCTTCCCAAGGAATGGGCGCGGTGAAGGTCATGGCCAGCCAGTATTTGAACTGCGGGTACTTGCCGTTGACGCGGATGCGCAGCGTGTGCGGATCCAGCGCCTGCACGCCCGTGAAACCGTCGGCCTCGCGCAGGTCCAGCCAGGGCGGCGCGCCGGCGCCGCCCGGCACATCGCGCCGCAACGCCTGGTCGCGCTGGCGCAGGCGGTCTGCGTACTCTTTCAGGCCGGCCACGTGCTCGGTCATGAGGCTGGAGATCGGCGACACCACGCGCGGGCTGACCAGGCGCCGGAAAGCGTAGACATAATCGTCGGCCGTCAGTTCGCGCGTGCCGGCGCGCGGGAAGTCGGGAATGTAGAACTTGTCGTCCAGTTCGCCCGCGGCCAGCGGAAAGTAGTCGTAGCTGCCGTCGGTCTTGCGGGCGAAGGCCGGATGCGGCGCGTAACGCGCGCCAGGCCGGATCTTGATGTCGTAAACGCTTTGCGCGATCTGCTCGCCGGGGGTGTCGGCGGGCAGCGTGTTGCCTTGCGCGTCCAGGTAGACGGGCGGGTCGATCGACGCCGCCGCGCGCGGCACCAGTTCGTAGGGCCGCTTCAGGTAGTGGTAGCCGTACAGCGTCTCATAGATGTTGTACGTATAAGGGGTCTCGTCGCCGGAATAAGAGCTGGCCGGGTCCAGGTACTTCGGAGACCGCTTGACGAAGGCGGAAAACAGCGTGTTCTGGCTTTCGGCGCCGGACGGGTACGGGCTGTTGATGGGGCTCTCTTGCGAGCAGCCCGCCAACGCCAGCGACAACAGCATGGCCGCCGCCCAGAGCCGCTTCAATGCACGCATGGAAACCTTCCCTTCGAATCGTTGCGACAGAGGATAGCAAACACGGGCCAGGGACTATACCCAGGCATCCCCCAAGGCAGTCCGCCCTCAGGCGCGGTTTCCAGCCCGGAGCCGCCCAGGCTCAGCCGCACTGGCGCTGCCGCCAGCAGTCGTAGCGCCACTTCCAGGGTTGCATGGCGCCCGGCTGCGCCCACAGGCCGCGCCCGGCCGCCTTGGCCTGGCGCTGCAGGTCCGGCATGGCCTTGTCGCGCAGGTAGTCGCCCTGGCGCGCGGTATAGGCCCAGGCGTAGCCGGCCTCCACTTGCAGGCGGTTGGCCGAGCGGCCGTCATCCAGGATCAGGGCGCAGACTTCCCGGCCGTACTGGTCCTTCTCGTAGCACTGCGCGGTGAGCGTCTTGCCCGCGACCAGGCCAGCCAGGCTCTTGCGCGCGGCCTCGGCATAGGGCTGTCCCGGCTGGTCGGAGCCATGGCCCTCTTCCGGCGCGTCGATGCTGTCCAAGCGGATGCGGTGCTGGCCGTCCGGGGCGCGCAGGGTCACGGTGTCGCCGTCGGCCACGTTCACGATCGAGCCCGTCAGCGTGTAGCTGCCCTGCGGTATGCCGCCGGCCAGCGTTGCGCCCGGGCGGTTCGGAGCTGAAGCAGTCGGACGTTCGGTCCGGTCCTGCCCGTCCCGTCCCGAGGGCTGCAGCCAATTGACGATGGCGCCGGCCGCCGCAAGTATCAGGGCGACGATCAGGGCGGTCAGCTTGCTGCCGCCGCGAAAGTTGGGTTTGCCACGCACCGCTAGCGCTCCAGGTAGGAAAACGCAGGCAGTTTGCCATAAAGGCCGAGCGCGAAGCCGTGTTTTGGGCGATGGTGATCTATGAGTTGCGCGCGCTGGACGCCAGCGACCATTCGCGCGCGCAACTCCTACAGCCAGCCCGACTTGCGGAACCGCCAATACAGCAGCGTACAGATCGATGCGATGACGCCCAGCGTGATCGGATAGCCCCAGGGCGATTTCAGCTCGGGCATGAACTCGAAGTTCATGCCGTAGATACCCGCGATGGCCGTAGGCACCGCCAGGATGGCGGCCCAGGACGCCAGCTTGCGGGTGGTGTCGTTCTGGGCCGCCTGGCCGATCATCAGGCTGGCTTCAAAGGCGAAGGCCAGGGATTCGCGCAGCGAGTTGAACAGTTCGTCCACGCGCAGCACGCGGTCGGCGACCTCGCCGAAGTACGGACGGGCATGCTCGTCCACCGCCGACATCTCGACCCGCGCCAGGCGGCGGCAGATCTCGGCCAGCGGCGACACCACGGTATGGATGCGCAGCAGGTCGCGGCGCTGGCGGTATAGCCTGCGGATGTCCGAGTCCTTGGCGCCGCGGATCAGCAGCTTCTGCTCGGCGCCCTCGACCACGGATTCGATCTTGCCGGCCGCCGCGACGTAGCGGTCCACCAGCCAATCCAGCAATTCCGAGGCCACGTAATCGCTGCCGCGCTTGAGCAGGTCGGGCGAGGCTTCCAGCCGTTCGCGCAAGGGGCTGTGGCCGGCGGTGGCGCCGCGCCGCACCGTGACCAAAAAACCGTCGCCGATGAGGAACTGGGTCTCGCCAAAGATGGGACGCTCGGCCTCGACCTCCACCGTGATGGCGACGATGAGGATCATATTGCCGTAGTCGATGATTTTCGGCCGCCGGTGGGATTCCAGCATTTCTTCCTGATTCTTGTCGCAGGCGCCGAGCTCGCTGGCGACCTTGGCCAGCATTTCCGGGCGCGGATTGCGCAAGCCGATCCACAGCATGCCGTGGTCCTGGCTGACGTACTGGGCGACCTCATCGATCGGGACCTCGCGGTCCCGCCGTCCGTTCACGTAGGCGATCGATGCGACGACTTCTCTCTTGGAGTCGTCGGCGGCATGTTCTTCAGTAGCCATAAACACCCTTTTGCAATGCGATCCCTACCGGACAGCTTATATATCGGGCGATGATAGCCCAGCCTAGGAGAACAGGTTGCGCACCCGCTTGGCCACGTCCACGCTGGGCGCCTGCGGTTCCTTGGGCGCGCCGCGCCCCTCGGGCAGATCCGGCGGCTTGGGCAAGTGATCGAACAGCGGCAGCATCGCATTGGTGATGTAGCGGGTGCGCGATCCGTAGACGTGGCGGTCGCCCATGCCGGTCTGCTGGTGCACATAGAAGCGCTGCGGCACGATCAGCTGCAGGCGTTCCTTGGCGCGCGTCATCGCCACGTACAGCAGGCGGCGCTCTTCCTCGATTTCCTCGGCGGTGCCGGTGCTCATGTCGGACGGAATGCAGCCGTCGACCACGTTCAGCACGTAGACCGCCTTCCATTCCTGGCCCTTGGCGGAATGGATGGTGGACAGGATCATGTAGTCCTCGTCGCGATGCGGCGCGCCGGACTCGTCGCTGGTGGCGTCCGGCGGATCCAGCGTCAGCTCGGTCAGGAAGCGTTCGCGCGTGCCGTAGCTCGCGGCGATGCGCGCCAACTGGTCCAGGTCCGCGCGGCGCACGCGCGCATCGTCGTACAGGCGCTCCAGCTGCGCGCCGTACCAGCGCAGGGCCAGGTCCACGTCGGCAGGCCATTTCAGCGCAGGGTCGCACAGCGCCGCGTAGGTGTCGGCGAAAGCCCCCCACTCGCCCTGCGCCGCCGCGCCCGGCTTGAACTCGCGCAACGCGCGCAGGGGTTCGGCGGACGCCGACATGGCGTCCATCAATTTGCCCGCCGTGGCCGGGCCGATGCCGGGCAGCAACTGCGCCACGCGAAAGCCCGCCATGCGGCCGCGCGGATTTTCCGCCCAGCGCAACAGCGACAACAAGTCCTTGACGTGCGCGGCCTCCAGGAAGCGCAGGCCGCCGAACTTCACGAAGGGGATGTTGCGGCGGGTCAGCTCCAGTTCCAGCGCGGCGCTATGGCTGGCGGTGCGGAACAGCGCCGCCTGCGACTTGAGCGTGGCCCCGCCCTCGCGTTGCGCCAGCACCTGGTCGGCCACCCAGCGCGCCTGGCCGGCCTCATCGCTGACCGTGACCAGTTCAGGCAGCTGCGACGACTTGCGGTCGGTCCACAAGTCCTTGGCGTAGCGCTCGGTAGCCAGGCCGATCACGGCGTTGGACGCGTTCAGTATGGGTTGCGTGGAACGGTAATTGCGGTCCAGCGTGATGACGCGCGCGGGGGTGGGAAACTGCCCCGGAAAGTCCAGGATGTTGCGCACCGTGGCCGCGCGGAACGAATAGATGGACTGGGCATCGTCGCCCACCACCGTCAAGCCGCGCCCGTCCGGTTTCATCGCCAGCAGGATGGCGGACTGCAGGCGGTTGGTGTCCTGGTATTCGTCCACCAGCACGTGGTCAAAGCGCGCGCCCACGTCGGCCGCGATGCCGGGCTCGCCCATCATCTCGGCCCAATAAAGCAGCAGGTCGTCGTAGTCCAGCACCTGCTGGTCCTGCTTGGCCGCGACATAGGCGCGGAACAGGTTCTTGAGTTCATCTTCCCATTGCGCGCACCAGGGAAAGGACGTCTTCAGCACGTCGGCCACCGGCGTCTGGCTGTTGACCACGCGCGAATAAATGGCCAGGCAGGTGCCCTTGAGCGGAAAACGCGACTTGGTGGACGACAGGCCCAGCTCGTGGCGCACCATGCCCATCAAGTCCTCGGCATCGCCGCGGTCATGGATGGTGAAGGCTTCGGACAAGCCGATGCGTTGCGCGCAATCGCGCAGCAGGCGCGCGCCGATGGCATGGAAGGTGCCGGCCCAGGGCAGCGACGGCGCCTGCTGGGTGGCGCGCAGGTTCATCACCCGCTGCAGCACCGAGCCCACGCGCCGTTCCATTTCCTGCGCCGCGCGGCGCGAGAAGGTCAGGAGCAGCATGCGCTGCGGGTCCGCGCCGTTCAGGATCAGGTGCGCGACCCGGTGGGCTAGCGTGTTGGTTTTGCCCGAACCCGCCCCCGCGATCACCAGCAGCGGACCACCGTCGCCCGGCGCGCCGGCCACGCCGAACTCGGCGGCTTCGCGTTGGGCGGGGTTGAGATCGGCCAGGGGATCGGGACGGTTGGAGGCGGATGGGGACGGCGAGTGGGTTTGGTCGGACATGGAGCGGGGCCGCAATGCCGCGGCCGCTGAAAATTAGAGGACCGGCGTTGCCCGGCCCTCGGTGAGCACTGTATATTTATACAGAATTTTTTCACTTCCGTCTGATTTGCCCGTGGCCATGCGCCTACTAACCGGCACCGCCTCCTGGACCGACCCCACCCTGCTGGCCTGCGGCCGCTTTCCCATGGCCGAGGTCGATTCCAGCTACTACGCCATGCCCACGGCCGAAAACGCCTATCTCTGGGCGCAGCGCACGCCGGAAGATTTCGTCTTCAATATCAAGGCCTTCCGGCTGTTCACCGGTCATCAGACGCCGCTTTCCGCCCTGCCCGCGGACATCCGGCGCGAACTGCCGGACTGGCCCGAACCCTTCATCTACCACGACCGCATGCCCGCGGATTTGCGCGACGAACTCTGGCGCCGCTACCAGCTCGCGCTGGAACCGCTGCGCATGCCCGGCAAGCTGGGCGCGGTGCATTTCCAGTTCCCGCCCTGGATCCGGCGCGACGCCCGCGGCCGCGCCCGCGTCGCCGACTGTGCGCGGCGCATGGAGGAACACCTGGTGTCGGTGGAATTCCGCCACCGCAGCTGGTTCGAGTCGCCCTCCGCCACTGCGGACACGCTGGCCTTCGAACGCGACCTGGGGGTGGCGCACACGGTGGTCGACAGCCCTCAGGGCTTTGACAACACCGTGCCCGCCATCTGGGAATGCACCCATCCGGAACTGACGCTGCTGCGCCTGCATGGGCGCAACACCGCCACGTGGAACGTGTCCGGCGCCGCATCCTCGGGCCGCTTCCAATATGAATACTCCGAGCAGGAGCTGGCCGAACTGGCCGAGCGCTTCTTGCGGCTGGCCGCGCAAAGCGCCCAGGCGCACGCGGTCTTCAACACCAATTTCGAAGACCAGGGCATGCGCAACGCCGCTGCCTTCGCGGCCGCGCTAGCGCCGGCCTGAGGCGGCCAGGGGCTGCGCCGCGGCGGGCGCGGGCGCGCGCGCCACTTCATTCAGGCTTTCCAGCAGCACCTCGAACTTGCGCGCGATGTCGTGCTCGGGCACGCAGGCGTAGCCCAGCAGCAGGCCGGGCCGGCGGCCCTCGTCATTGACGTAATAGCGCGACAGCGCGCGCGTCAGCACGCCCTTGCCGCGCGCCACGTCCACCACGCGCAGGTCGTCCATGTCCTGCGGCAGCGTCAACACCAGATGCAGCCCCGCCATGCTGGCGTCGCGATGCAGCCAGTCGGGTCCCAGCCGCCGTTCGATCAGGTTGACCAGCATGGCGCGGCGGCGTCCGTACAGCATGCGCATGCGGCGGATGTGGGCCGCGTAATGCCCTTCCGAGATGAAGGTGGCCAGGGCCGCGTGCGTCATCAGATGGCCTTCGCGGTATAGCTCCGCGTGCGCCGCCTGGAACGCGGCGGTCAGGGTCTTGGGCAGCACCAGATAGCCCACGCGCAGGCCCGGGTAGAGGGTCTTGCTGAACGTGCCCATATAGATCACGGGCGCGTCCGGCTCCAGTCCCAGCAGCGAAGCGATGGGCCGGCCCGAGAAGCGGAATTCGCTGTCGTAATCGTCTTCGATGATCCAGCTGCCGCTTTGCCGCGCCACTGCCAACAACTGGCGCCGGCGCGTCAGCGACATGACCGGGCCCAGCGGATACTGGTGCGAAGGCGTGACGAAGATGAAGCGCGGCGGCGTGCCGACGGTCTCCGGCAGGCGCATGCCTTCCTCGTCCACCGGCAGGTGCACGGTGTGCAGGCCGTTGGCCTGCAGGATGGTGCGCGCGCCCCAATAGCCCGGATCCTCGACCCAGGCGGTCTCGCCGGCCTCGCCCAGGATGCGGGTGGTCAGGTCGATGGCCTGGTGCGAGCCTTCGGTGATGATGATCTGCTCGGGATCGCAATCGATCGAGCGGGTCAGCGCCAGATGCTGCGCCAGCGCCTCGCGCAACGCCGGCAGCCCGCCGCCATAGGCGTAGGTCAGCAGGTCCGGCGAGGGATTGCGCCACAGGGCGCTGAAGATGCGGCCGAACTTCTTGTGCGGGAACTCGGTCAGGTCGGGTACGCCGGGCATGAAGGCGCCCCATTGGTAGGGCGAGGCCGAGACGCCGTCGACGATGGCAGCGCCGCGCGGCGACAGCGCCGGACGCGCTTGCGCCGGCGGCGGCTGGCTTTTGCGCCGGCCGCTGGCCAGGTAGGAATCCGGGACCGAGGCGTTGACGAAGGTGCCGTTGCCCTGGCGGCTGCGGGTGTAGCCTTCGGCCAGCAGCTGGCTGTAGACGTGGACCACCGTGTTGCGGGCGATGCCGAGCTCGGCCGCCAGGTCGCGCGAGGCGGGCAGGCGCGAGTCCGCGGCGATGGCCCCGTCCAGGATGGCTTCCCGGATACCGCGGTACAGCCGCTTGTTCATGGGCTCGCTGGAGCCGTCCGCCAGCCGCAGCTGCAGCAAGTCACCGACTATGGACCGCAATTGGTTCTACCTGATTTATAAAAGTGGTTCCCACAAATGGGGCCATCGTAGCATTAAATAAGGTTTTCCCGCCCATCATGCTCTCCGAGGCTGAGATGAAGAATCAGGACCTGAATACCCGCCGTTCCCTGGCCACGCCCCGCGGCGTCGGCGTCATGTGCGACTTCTACGCGGTGCGCGCCGAAAACGCCACCCTGTGGGACGCCAATGGCAAGGAGTACATCGATTTCGCAGGCGGCATCGCCGTCCTGAACACGGGCCATCTGCACCCGAAGATCAAGGCCGCGGTTGCCGCACAGCTGGACAACTTCACCCACACGGCCTATCAGATCGTGCCGTACGAAGGCTATGTCTCGCTGGCCGAGCGCATCAACCGCCTCGCTCCCATCGACGGCCTGAAGAAGAGCGCCTTCTTCACCACCGGCGTGGAAGCCGTCGAAAACGCCGTCAAGATCGCGCGTTCGGCCACCGGCCGCTCGGGCGTCATCGCTTTCTCGGGCTCGTTCCACGGCCGCACCATGCTGGGCATGGCGCTGACCGGCAAGGTCGCCCCGTACAAGCTGTCGTTCGGTCCGATGCCCGGCGACATCTACCACGTACCCTTCCCCAACGCCACTCAGTCCATCAGCGTGGCGGACTCGCTCAAGGCGCTGGATCTGCTGTTCAAGTGCGACATCGATCCCAAGCGCGTCGCGGCCATCATCATCGAGCCGGTGCAGGGCGAAGGCGGCTTCAATATCACCCCGCCCGAACTGATGACGGCGCTGCGCAAGGTCTGCGACGAGCATGGCATCCTGCTGATCGCCGATGAAGTCCAGACCGGCTTCGGCCGCACCGGCAAGCTGTTCGCCATGGAGCACCACTCGGTCCAGGCCGACCTGATCACCATGGCCAAGAGCCTGGGCGGCGGCTTCCCGATCTCGGGCGTGGTCGGCCGCGCCGACGTCATGGACGCGCCCGCCGCCGGCGGCCTGGGCGGCACCTATGCCGGCAACCCGCTGGCGGTCGCCGCGGCGCACGCCGTGCTGGACGTGATCGCCGAGGAAAAGCTGTGCGAACGCGCCGTCATCCTGGGCGACAAGCTGCGCGCGCATCTGGAAGGCCTGCGCGCCAAGGTTCCGGGCATCGCCGACGTGCGCGGCCTGGGCTCCATGGTCGCCGTGGAGCTGAACGATCCCGCCAGCGGCAAGCCGGACGCGGAAGCGGTCAAGCGCGTGCAAGCCCGCGCCATCGAAAAGGGTCTGATTTTGCTAAGCTGCGGTGTGTACGGCAACGTCCTGCGCTTCCTGTACCCCTTGACCATCCCCGACGCCCAGTTCGATCGCGCGCTGGCCATCCTGTCCGAGGCGCTCGCCGCCTGACGCACAGGGCCTGAACAAACCGGTATTCCGGCGGGCAGGCACGAGTTTTGCGGGCGTAGCGGGTTACCCGCCACGCCCGTAAACGTTTCCTGGCCGGCCGCTTCCATTCAAGGAGACTGCAACAATGACCGCACTGACTCATCCCCTGGCGCGCCCCGACCTGCTGCGCGACGCCTGCTACATCGACGGCAAGTGGGTAGCCGCCGGCAACGGCCCGTCCATCCCCGTGGACAATCCCTCCACCGGCAAGACCATCGTGTCCGTGCCCAAGCTGGGCCGCAAGGAAGCCGAACAGGCCATCGCCAGCGCCGAGGCCGCCCTGCCCGCCTGGAGCGCCAAGACCGGCAAGGAACGCGCCGCCATCCTGCTGAAGTGGGCCCAGCTCATGATGCAGAACCAGCAGGACCTGGCCGCCATCATGACGTCCGAACAGGGCAAGCCCGTGACCGAAGCCGCCGGCGAAATCGCCTATGCCGCCTCGTTCCTGGAGTGGTTCGGCGAAGAAGCCAAGCGCATCGACGGCGACATCCTGCAAAGCCCCAAGGCCGGCCAGCGCCTGATGGCGCTCAAGCAGCCCATCGGCGTCACCGCCGCCATCACGCCCTGGAACTTCCCGGCCGCGATGATCACGCGCAAGGTCGGCCCGGCCCTGGCCGCTGGCTGCACCATGGTGGTCAAGCCCGCCCAGCAGACCCCGCTGACCGCACTGGCGCTGGCCGTGCTGGCTGAAGAAGCCGGCGTGCCCGCGGGCGTCTTCCACGTCATCACCGGCAGCTCGCGCGAGATCGGCGCGGCCCTGTGCGAAAGCGATGTGGTGCGCAAGCTGAGCTTCACCGGCTCCACCGAAGTCGGCCGCACGCTGATGGAGCAATGCGCCCCCACCATCAAGAAGCTGTCGCTGGAACTGGGCGGCAACGCGCCCTTCATCGTGTTCGACGATGCCGACCTGGACCGCGCCATCGACGGCATCCTGGCCTCCAAGTACCGCAACGCCGGCCAGACCTGCGTCTGCGCCAACCGCATCTACGTGCAGGCCGGCGTCTACGAAGAGATCGCCAAGCGCCTGGTCGCCAAGGTCGAAGCCATGAAGGTCGGCGACGGCTTCGCCGACGGCGTGACCCAGGGCCCGCTGATCGACGGCAGCGCCGTGGAAAAGGTGCAGGAGCACATCGCCGACGCGACGTCGCACGGCGCCAAGGTAATCGCCGGCGGCAAGCCGCATGCGCTGGGCGGCACCTTCTTTGAACCGACCGTGGTGCGCGACGTGACCCAGTCCATGCGCTTCGCGACCGAGGAAACCTTCGGTCCGGTGGCTCCGCTGTTCCGCTTCGAAACGGAACAGGAAGTCATCGGCATGGCCAACGACACCATCTTCGGCCTGGCCGCCTACTTCTTCACCCGCGACTACGCCCGCATCTGGCGCGTGTCCGAAGCGCTGGAGTACGGCATCGTCGGCATCAACACCGGCATCATCTCCAACGAAGTCGGTCCGTTCGGCGGCGTCAAGCAATCCGGCCTGGGCCGTGAAGGCTCCAAGTACGGCATCGAAGAGTACCTGGAGATCAAGTACCTCTGCGTGGACCTGGGCGCCTGAACGGCCCCGGAGGCGCGGCCCTCGCCGGCATCTCCGGCGAGGGCCGCGCGCATTTCCTGCGCGGGTTTCCGGCAGTCCGACATGTTGCATCCCGGCCCGCGTCCGGCGTGGTAGATTTGCGCGTTCCCCAAACGAACGAGTCCGTATGAGCAGAACCTTTACCCGCGAGGACACCCGCCGGCTTGCGGCCGTCCTGGCCGAGACGGCCCTGGCGGAAGTCATGCCGCGCTTTCGCAATCTGCCGGAAGGCGCGGTGCGCGGCAAAAGCTCCGCGCGGGATCTGGTGACCGATGCGGACGAAGCCGCCGAGCGCCTGATCGCGGCGCGCCTGGCCAAGCTGCATCCGGGCGCCGTGCTGATCGGCGAGGAAGCCTCGGCGCGCAACCCCGCGCTGCTCAACATGCTGGTCGACGCCGACCTGGCGTTCCTGATCGACCCCATCGACGGCACCCGCAACTACGTGGCGGGCCTGCCGCTCTTCGGCATGATGATCGCCGCCTGCCATCGCGGCGACGTGATCGCGGGCGTCATCTACGACCCGGTCAGCCGCGACAGCGCGCTGGCCGTGCGCGGCGAAGGCGCCTGGATGGAATACGAAAATGGCAGGCAGGTCCCGCTCGCGGTGGCCAGCCCCGCGCCTCCCGACGACATGGACGGCCTGATCTCGACCGGCGCCCTGCCCGAGCCGCTGCGCACAACCGTCAACAGCAATCTGTCGCGGCTGGGCAGCACCGCCTCGCTGCGCTGCGCCGCGCACGAATACCGCATGCTGGCCGCGGGCCACTGCCATGTCGCGCTGTACAACCAGCTGACCGCCTGGGATCACGCGGCCGGCTGGCTGCTGCACCGCGAGGCCGGCGGCTACGCCGCGCACTTCGATGGTTCCCCCTACAAACCCACGCACCGCAGCGGCGGCCTGCTGTACGCGCCGGACGCCGGCAGCTGGCACGCGGCTCGCAAAGCGCTAATGGGGGACGTGGCGGAAGCCGGAGAGACTTGACAGATCGCCCCCGAGAAAGGTCAAAAACTCGGGGTTATCCCTAGGAATTATCCACAGTTCCTGTGGACAACCCTATGGAAAGGTCTGTAACAGCGGAAAAAAACCTTTTCAGGGCAAGCACTTGCTTAGACCGGTCAAAAACCGGCCGACCGCAGGCCGCTTTACAGCGCATCCAGCGCCACGGCGCAAGGCAGTTCCACCTTGAGGGTCAGCATGCTGTCGGCGCGGGTGCGTCCCAGGTTGATGGCCGCTATCGGCATGCCGTTGCGCGAAGCGGCGGACACGAACCGGTAGCCCGAATACACCATCAATGAAGATCCCACCACCAGCACCGCGTCGGCGTTCATGAGGCCGGCGTTGGCGCGGTCCACCCGCTCGCGCGGCACGGTTTCGCCAAAGAACACCACGTCGGGTTTGACGACGCCGCTGCAGCGTGGACAGGGCGGCACCTTGAAGCGCGCGAAGTCTTCACCTTCCAGATCGGCGTCGCCGTCGGGCGCGTCCGTGGCATCCAGCAGCATCCACTGTGGATTGCCGTCCTGCAGCC
Source organism: Achromobacter sp. (assembly GCF_049647645.1). Taxonomy (GTDB): domain Bacteria; phylum Pseudomonadota; class Gammaproteobacteria; order Burkholderiales; family Burkholderiaceae_B; genus Achromobacter. Next base: position 21,731 of record NZ_JBARYB010000020.1, on the reverse strand, counting down.
TCTCCTGCCAGTCCTGGCGGCCGCCGCGCCAATCGCAGGCCATGCAGCGCACCTCGTCGAGCCGGCCGTGCAAGTCCACGACCTCGCGGCTGCCGGCGGCCTCGTGCAGGCCATCGACGTTCTGCGTCACCAGCACCGAGACGCGGCCGCGCGATTCCAGCCGCGCCAGCGCCCGGTGCGAGGTATTGGGCTGCACGCGGCCAAAACGGCGCCAGCCCACCATGCTGCGCGCCCAGTAGCGCGCCCGCGCCAGTTCGCCGCCCATGAAGGTCTGCAGCGTCATGGGCGGCTTGCGCTTCCATTCGCCTTCGGTGTCGCGGTAGTCGGGAATGCCGGAGTCGGTGCTGACGCCCGCCCCCGTCAGCACGAACAGCCGCGGGTGGCGGTCGACGAAGCCGCGCAGCGCGGCCAGATCCGAGACTCGTGTGTCCATCCAGGCTCCTCAATGCCGGCCGCTACCAATGGCGGCCGCCGCGAACGCCGCTCAGCCGCCCAGGCCGCAGTCGGGCATGTCGCTGACCAGGCTGGCCTGGGTCACGTTGCTGCCCGGCGGCACGCTACGGGTCAGCCAGACGTTGCCGCCGATGGTCGAACCCTTGCCGATGGTGACGCGGCCGAGAATCGTCGCGCCAGCGTAGATCACCACGTCGTCCTCGATCAAGGGGTGGCGCGCCAGACCCTTCTTGAGTTCGCCGTTTTCGCCCGGCGGAAAGCGCTTCGCGCCCAAGGTGACCATTTGGTAGAGGCGCACGCGGTCGCCGATGATGGCGGTCTCGCCGATCACGACGCCGGTGCCGTGGTCGATGAAGAAGCTGCGGCCGATGGTCGCGCCCGGGTGGATATCGATGCCCGTGTCCGCATGCGCGATTTCCGCCACGATGCGCGCCAGCATCGGCGCGCCCAGGCGGTACAGCACGTTGGCCAGGCGGTGATGGATCATCGCCGCCACGCCCGGATAGCACAGCAGCACTTCGTCCACGTTGTGCGCGGCCGGGTCGCCTTGATAGGCGGCGGTCACGTCCAGGTCCAGCGCGGCGCGCACACGCGGCAGTTCGGCGCCGAACTGCCGCACGATCTCGATGGCGCGCTGGCGCGTATCCGCGGGTTCCGCCTGTTCCGGGCGGCCCACGTATTGCAGCTCAAGACAGACCTGGTGCAGCAGCGCGTCCAGCGCGGCGCCGATGGTATGCCCGACGTAGAAGTCCTCGACTTCCTCACGCAGATCGATCGGCCCCAAGCGCATCGGGAACAAGGCGCCACAGAGGTTCTTGACGATCTGGCGCAGGCTTTCCTGCGACGGGAACTCGCGCAGGCCGGCGTCTTCGCGCAGGCGGCCGCGGGGACCGCGCCAGGCCACGCGCGCTTCGTGCAGGCCGGACACGATGCTGTCCAGGTTCCAGTGGGCCGGCGCGTTGTAGGTCGGCCCGCTCATGGCTGCGGCTCCAGCCGCAAGCCGGCGATGCCGATGGAGGGAATGAAATCAAACATGGGTGCGCCTCGTTGACGGTGCATGGCCGCGGCGGCCTGGCCGCCGGGCTATGCTGCTTCGCAATATTTCCGTCAACTGTAACCGCTCGCGCCGATTTCGCGGAATCCATCCGACACGGCGCAGGGGTTATGTCCCCGCGTCCTGCTCGTAGCCCTGAGGATTGCCCTGCTGCCAGCGCCAGCCGTCCGCGCACATCGCATCCACGCCATGCGTGCTGCGCCAGCCGAGCAAGCTGGCCGCCAGGGCCGGATCGGCCCACATGCGCTCGATATCGCCGGGACGCCTGGCTTGCGCGCGCAAGGGAATCCGACAGCCGTTGACCCGCTCGAACGCATGCACCAGCTCCAGCACGCTGGTGCCCTGCCCCGTGCCCAGGTTGACCGCCACGAACCCGGGATGGCTCTCCGAGTACGCGAGCGCCTGCACATGCCCTTGCGCCAGGTCCATGACGTGCAGATAGTCGCGCACGCCGGTGCCGTCGGCCGTGTCGTAGTCGTCGCCGAACACCCGCAGGTAAGGCTGGCGCCCCACCGCCACCTGGGTGATGAAGGGAAACAGATTGTTCGGAATGTCGCGCGGGCTTTCGCCGATCTGCCCGCTATGGTGCGCGCCGATGGGATTGAAGTAGCGCAGCGTGACGGCGCTGAAGGCCGGGTCCGCCCTGCAGACGTCGCGCAACACCTCTTCCACCATCATCTTGGTGCGGCCATAGGGATTGGTCGGCGCCAGCGGGTGCGCCTCGGTGAACGGCAGGTACTGCGGCTCGCCATAGACCGTGGCCGATGAACTGAACACCATGCGCGCCACCCCGGCTTCGCGCATGGCGCGCAGCAGCGCCACCGAACCGCCCACATTGTTGTCGTAGTACTTGAGCGGATCGGCGACCGACTCGCCCACCGCCTTGCTGCCGGCCAGATGCAGCACCGCCCGCACCGGCGCGCCGCGCGCGGCCGATTCGGCCAGCACCGACTCGACCAGGCCGGGGCTGCGGATATCCCCTTCCACCAGCGGGATTTCCACGCCGCAGAGGCGCTCGACGCGGCGCACGGCCTCGCGGCTGCCGTTGCTGAAGTCGTCCAGCACCAACGGCCGCTGGCCCGCCGCCAACATCGCCACCAGCGTGTGCGTGCCGATGTAGCCGGCGCCGCCGGTCACCAATACATGCAGGTCCGGCATGGCCAGGCCTCCTTCACAGATGCGCCGCCACGCCCGGCACCCAGGCATGGCGCGGCCGCGGCGCCTGCGCATGGCTGCGGTAGCGGTCGATCCAGTACGAAGTGGACGCGTCGTGGCCCCAGTCCACCACGCCGGCCGACACCGGCACCGCCAGCTCGCGCTCGATGCCGGTCGCCAGGCGCTTGCCCAGCTCCACGCCCCATTGGTCGAAGGGATTGATGCCCCAGACCACGCTCTGCACGAACACCTTGTGCTCGTACAGGGCCAGCAGCGCGCCCAAGCCGCGCGGATCCAGCTGGCGCAGCACGATCAGGGTGGAAGGCCGCCCGCCCGGATGGACCATGTGCTGCGCCAGGCTCAGCGCGCGCTCCTGGTCATCGATGTGCGCCACGTCCAGCAGGGCCTGTTCCAGGCACTTGCCGCGCAGCAGCGCCTGGCGCTGCGCCAGGCAGTTGGCCAGCAGCATGCGGTGCGCGTCCGGACTGTCGGCATGGCCTTGCAGGCTGGCGATGAAGTCCACCGGCGCGCCGTCCTCGCTCTGATGCAGCCACTGGAAAAAAGTGTGCTGGCCATCGGTGCCGGGCATGCCCCAGATGATGGGCGCGGTCGGCACGCCGACCGCCGCGCCGTCGCCCGCGACCCGCTTGCCCAGAGACTCCATTTCCAGCTGCTGCAGATAGGTGACCAGATGCAGCAGCCGTGCGCTGTAGGCCGCGATGTTGAGCGAGTTGTGGCCCAGCACGCTGCAGTTGACCAGACCCGCCAGCGCCAGCTGAATCGGCGCGTTCGACGCGAACGGCGCCTGCTGGAAATGCTGGTCCATGGCTTCGGCGCCCGCCCGCATGCCGATCAGCACGTCCGCACCCACCGTCAGCGCGATCGACAGGCCGGCCACCGACCAGACCGAATAGCGTCCGCCGACCCAGTCGCACATCTTGAAGATCTGGCTGGACGGCACGCCCAGCGCCCGCGCCGCCGACACGTTGGCGGTGACCGCCGCCAGGTGCTCCGACGCGTCGGCCACGCCGCCCTGCTTGAGCCAGGCGATGGCGGCGCGCGCATTGTGCAGCGTTTCGGCGGTGGTGAAGGACTTGGACGACACCACCACCAGGCAACGGCGCGGATCCAGCCCGGCCACCGCGTCATGGAACGCGTGTCCGTCGATGTTGGACACGAAGCGGATCTGCCGGCGCTGCGACGCGCCGCCGAATGCCTGGACCGCCAGGCGCGGCCCCCAATCGCTGCCGCCGATGCCGATGTGCAGCACCGTGTTGAAGTCGGCCGTCTGATCGACGCGGCGCACGAAGTCCGTCATGCGCGAATGCTCGCAAACAGAGTCCGCGTCCTGCCCGTCGGGTTGTTCCCGCGTGCGCCCGGCGCGCAGCGCCGTATGCCATGCCGGCTTGCCTTCGGTCCAGTTGACCGGCTCGCCCGCGAACAGCGCCTGGCGCGCGTCCGCCACGCCGCGCGCCTGCAGCAGCGCCATGGCCGCGGCTTCCAGCGCCGGCGACTGCCGCTGCATGCTCAGGTCCACGCATAAACCGGCCGCTTCGATGACCTTCAGCGCCGCGCCATCCAGTTCCGCGCCGTGCGCGGCTTGTGCGAACGCCTGCCACTCAGGGCTATTCGCCAGGCCGGAATTCGCCCTTAGCGCCTCAACCGCATACTTGGCCTTTCCCATCGCGTGATGCTCCTTAAAACGGTAAACGAACATGAGGGGCAATGCGCCGGAACGCGTTGCGGAAATCCTCCTCGATACGGGCCAGTGCGGCCACGGTGTCCCCTTCGAAACGCAATACCACCGTCGGCGTGGTGTTGGACGGACGCGCCAGGCCGAAGCCGTCGGCGTAATCCACCCGGATGCCGTCCAGATCGTTGATGGACTGCGCGCCAGGGAACTGCCCCTGCGCGCGCAAGGCCTCCACCAGGTCGAACTGCTCGCCTTCGGCGGTTTCCAGCTTGATTTCAGGAGTGGCGCAGGACTGCGGCAGGCTTTCAAGCAGGGCCGAGGGATCGGGCGCCCCGGACAGGATCTCCAGCAGCCGGGCGGCCGCATAGATGCCGTCGTCGAAGCCGTACCAGCGCTCCTTGAAAAAGATGTGGCCGCTCATCTCGCCCGCCAGCTGCGCGCCGGTCTCGCGCATCTTGGCCTTGATCAGCGAATGCCCGGTCTTGCACATGGTGGCCTTGCCGCCGGCCTCGGTGATCGCGCGCGCCACATGGCGGCTGCATTTGACGTCGTACAGGATTTCGGCGCCCGGATTGCGCGACAACACATCGCGTGCCAGCAGGATCAGCAGGCGATCCGGCCAGATGATCTGCCCCGTCTTGGTCACCACGCCGAGGCGGTCGCCGTCGCCGTCGAACGCCAGGCCGACCTCGCAGTCGGAATAGCGCAGGCAATAGATCAGGTCCTGCAGGTTCTGCGGATCGGCGGGGTCCGGATGGTGGCCCGGAAACGAGCCGTCGACTTCGCAGAACAGTTCGACCACTTCGCAGCCCAGGGCGCGGAACAGCGCCGGCGCCGCCGCGCCGGCCACGCCATTGCCACAATCGATGGCGATCTTCATCGGGCGCGCCATGCGGATGTCGCCCATCAGGCGCGCCGTGTAGCACGGCATGATCTGCATCTGGGTGCGCCCGCCCGACGCGCTGGCCGATTCGATCGGCAGGCGCATCGCGTCGCGCAGCGCGGTGATGCCCTCGCCGTATAGCGACGCGCCGTCCAGCACGATCTTGAAGCCGTTGTGCGCGGGCGGATTATGGCTGCCCGTGACGGCGATTCCCGCGCCCGTGTCCATCAGACGGGTCGCGAAGTACACCATCGGCGTGGTCGCCATGCCGATGTCGATGACGTGCATGCCCGCCGAACGCAAGCCCGCCTGCAAGGCGGCCGCCAGCTCGACGCTGCTCAGCCTGCCATCCCTGCCCACCACGATGGACCGCGCGCCCAGTTCGCGGGCCTGGGTCCCCGTCGCCATGCCCAGGCTGTGCGCGAACCGCGCATCGATCTCTTCCGGCACCGTGCCGCGTATGTCATAAGCCTTGAAAACCGCATCCAGAATTTGCGGGGTATCCCAGCCAAAAGTTCCGTGCATGCCAGTTTCTCCGGGTGGCGTTATTTAGGGCCGTTCTGTTTGAAATCGCCGTAATACGCCGCACGGGAGTAACGATAACTACCGTACTTGGACCGGAAGCCGAAGCGTTCCGGCATAAGCTTGAGACCATTGAAGAGCACGCCGTCCACCGGCGCGCCCGCCTGGATCAGGCGCTTGGCCGTCTCGCGGATTTCACCCACCGTGTTCATGCCCGAGCGCACCACCACCATCACCGCGGCCGCATGCGTGCCGACCACGGCCGCATCCGGCGACGACAGCACGGGCGCCGTGTCCAGGATCACCATGTCGTACTGCGATGCCAGTTCGCGCAGGGTTTCGCCGAACACCGGCGAAGCCAGCAGCTCGGAAGGATCGAAAGTGACCGCGCCCGTGGCGATGAAGTCCACGCCTTCGGACACGCTGTGCTTGCGGACCTGCGTCAGCGGTATGGTTCCCGACAGGACTTCGAACAGGCCGTCCTCCTTGGGTACGCCAAAGTAGCGGTTGAGCTGGCCCTTGCGGAAGTCAGCGTCGATCAGCAGCACGCGCTTGCCCACGCCGCCCTGGATGAAGGCGAAGTTGGCCGACAGGAAGGACTTCCCCACGCCTGCCACCGGCCCGGTGAACATGACCATGTTGTTGGCCGACTGGCGCAGCGACGCCTGCAGCACGTTGCGGAACGATCTCAGGCTTTCGATGGGCGGCGCATTGCCCTGGCTCTGGGCCAGCAGCGCGGGCACGCTGGCATTCTTGCGCCGGCTGCGCCGCCACAGCTTGTCCTGCATGTCGCTGTACGGAATGGCGGCCAGCACCGGCAGGCCGGTATGGCGCTCGACGTCGTCGGGCTCGGACAGGCCGCCGAACAGGGCGTTGCGCACGAAGGCGCACAGCAAGCCGAAGATCAGGCCAAAGGCGGTTGCGACGCCAATGATGATGGCGGCCTTGGGACGCACCGGCTTGTCCGGCTGCACCGCCGAGTCCAGGATGCGCACGTTGCCGACCTTGCCGGCTCGGATCAGGCGCAGTTGCTGGGCGTTATTGAGCAGCGCCGTGTAGAGCTCGGTGTTGACGCGCACGTCGCGCACCAGTCGCACCACGTCCTGCTCCAGGTCGGGCAACTGCTTGATGTTGTTGCCGATGCGGTTCACGTCGCCAGTCAGTCCGGCGATCTGGCGGTCGATGGCCACGATGCTGGGATGGGTCGGCGCGAAGCGGGTGATCATTTCCTGCCGCTTGGAGCGCAGTTCCATCACCTTGGTCTGCGCGTCCACCGACTGCGCGAGGATCAGCTTGGCCTCTTCGCTCAGGTCGATGGTGCCGCGCTTGTTGCGCAAGGAGTTGTACTTGGTCTCGGCCGCGTCCAGCTCGCCCTTGAGCACCGGCAGCTGCTGTTCAAGGAACACCAGCGACTTCTCGGCCTGCGCCGACTTGCGATTCACGTTCTGCTGCACGTACTCCTGGCCGATCTGGTTGAGCACGGCGGTGGTCAGCGCGGGATCGTTGCCTTCCAGCGTGACGCCGATCACGCCCGAGGTGCGGCCGCGTTCGAAGATGCCCAGGCGCGCCTGCACGTCCTCGATGGCCGCCAGGCGCGAGCTGCGCGAGACCGTGAACTCGGTGCCGGGGCGTCCCGTCAGCGCATCGATATGCACGTCCATGGCGCCGCCGCCCGGCAGCCGGAAGTGCTCGGGCTTGCCCACCGTGCCGTTGAACGTGGCGCCCGTGAACTTGTCGCTCAGCGTGTAGCGTCCTTCTCCCAGCGTGGTCACGCGAAAGGGTTTGCCCAGCCATTCGTTGGGTACGTCCAACTGCGAAATCGCGATGGCTTCGCCGCCCCAGGCATAGCCGCCGCGCGGAAAGCTCGACGGGTACGGCAGGCTTTCATAGCGCTGCGCCAGCCATTCGCCAACCACTGGGAAATAGCGCGGCTTGGCCTGGATGTACAGCAGGAACTTGTCGACCGCGGGCCCGACCACCATGCGTGAGCGCAGCACTTCCATTTCGCCCGAGGTCTCCGCCTTGGTATCGAACATGGAAGAAACATCCCCCAGCAGGCTGCGGCTCTGCCCCTGGGGCATTTCCTCCTCCACCTGCACGATGATGTCGGCCGAATACACCTTGGGCGTGATCATCACGTAGGTGAGCGCCCCCAATAATGCAAGCAGAGTGATCGCGATGATCATCCACCGGTTGGAGAAGATGGCGTCCACGTGGGACGACAACGGAGTTTCCTGCTGGCGAGCCGGCACGGACGGCTCGAACGATTCGATGGGCAACGACATGCAGCTCTCCAAGAGAAGACGCCGCTCTGGTTGCGGCGCCCCCAAAGGCGTAGGTTGAAGCGGACTACTTGATGGAATTCACGGTCTGTACCGTTTGGGCGCTCGGGAACAGGTTGCTGATGAAGCGGTTCCACCGCACCAGGCCGGCCGAATCCACGAACACGACATCTTTGGGTTGCAACTCGAACTTCTCCGCCACCGCAAGGTTCTGCGGCGAGCCGGCGTTCAGGTGGAACACCAGCGGCGTCGCTTGCTCCGTACTGCGCACAACGAATATCTGCGACGGATTCGAGGTCAGTTGGCTCGGTCCTCCGGCCAGGCCCAGCGCCTCGGTCAACGACATGCGTCCATCACGCATCACCGCCGTGGTCGGCACGGTGACTTCGCCCATCACGAAAATCTTGCTGTCGTCGCGCGGCGTGACCCTCACGATGTCGCCCGACCTCAGCAGCACTTGATTCAGATCCTGGCCACGCTCTATCAGCGCCGGCACGTTGACGCGGGTGCGGCGGCCCTCCCGGATCACGTAGACCGCGCTGCGGTCTCCCGTCGGCAGAATGCCTCCGGCCCTGTTGACCGCTTCCAACAGGGTCATCGGGATATCGTTGATCGCGATCGCGCCTGGCGTCCTGACTTCGCCATCCACGTAAACACGCTTGCTGCGATATCCCAGAACGCGTACGGTGATCTGCGGATCCTGGATGTACTTGCTCGAACTATTCACTATGAGATTGCGCGCCTGAAGTTCCGTCAAGCCGGCCACTTTCAGCAATCCCGCATAGGGAAATTGGATATGTCCAGTGGATGAAACCGTATAGCCCGGAATGCCCGAGGCGGTATCCCCAACGGCTAGTTCGGTCACCCCAGTCCCGATGGCGTAGGTTTGCGTCGGAAGCACGAGCTCCGGGTGATCCCACACCACGACCGAAAGAATGTCTCCTGGCCCTATCAGGTATGGCCCCGATTTGCCGTAGAGCTTGTCGACGCCTTCGTTGTCGAGCAATGCCTGGCGTGCGCGCTGGTCATCAAGCACCAGCGACGGCGTGATTTCCTTGATGACCGCCTTGGAGTTCGGATCCAGCGGATCCGCAAGTTGATTGGCGTCAAAGGTCATACCGGGGGACAAGGCGCAAGCGCCCAGCGAGGACACGAGCGCGATAGCGGCTATGGCTCGGCTCAACGTTCCGAAAAATGTCGTCATGGCAAATCCACTTGTGAATGACTTCGTTGCTTGGAGTGAGCCCGATGCGTAACGGGTTGCGACATTCCACTCTCTTTTCCTAGGCCCGCACATTCGACGGATGTCCTAAGCCTTCTCCTACATCGTTTGGAGGTTTCGGGTGCGTTGCGCACTCAATAAGATTTTGTCGGTAGCCACAAGCTTTGCGGCAGTGCACGGTATTTGCTTTCCGCACGGCGGCTCCCCACGAACAGGAGTGCGCGATGGACCCGTCCCAAACGGACACGTCGTCTAGATTCAGCGGGGCAAGCTATCTCTACCGCTTGCTCGATGCCGCGATCGTCATCACCTGCGGCCTGACTGCCACCGGCTTGAAATTCTCGGACGATGCCTTGGCGGATCCTCCGCAGATCCATCTGTTCCTTGTGTATCTGTGCGGCCTCGGCGTCGTGGCCATTTTTCCGGCCTTCCGCCTGTACGTATCCTGGCGCGGCCGCCTGCTCACGGACCTGGTGGTGCGCAGCCTGGCGGCGTGGGCGCTGGTATTTGCGCTGGGCATCTGCATCAGTTTTCTCATGCACCAGACCGCGGCGATATCCCGCGTATGGGCGGCTACGTGGTTTGGCATGTCGGCGCTGACGCTGGCCGGCTTACGCATTGCGGTCTACGCGGTGCTGGGCGCCGCGCGCGACCGCGGGCTGGACCGCAAGCGCGTGCTGCTGGTGGGCTTCGGCGCGCTGGGCCATGACCTGTGGCGCCGCGTCGAGCAATACCGCGGCGCGGGCTACGAAGTAGCGGGCATCTACGCCGAGCCCCACGAAAACCTGCCGCCGCAAGTCCGCCGCCTGCATGACCTGGACGCGCTGCATGCCTTCGTGCATGAGCACACCGTGCGCGAGATCTGGATCGTGCTGCCGATGGAGGCGGGCCAGGAACTGCGCGAAGTCCTCTATCACCTGCGCAACGACCTGGTGGATATCCGCTGGATTCCCGATGTCATGTCCATCCAGCTGCTGGGACACCGCATCGGGGAATTCCTGGGCCTGCCCGCCATACAGCTCAACAGCCTGCCCGCCGCAGGCGTGCGAGGCTGGGCCAAGGAGATCTTCGACCGCAGCTTCGCCTTCTGCGCGCTGATCGGACTGTCGCCCCTGATGCTGACGGTGGCCTTCCTGGTCAAGGTGACCTCGCGCGGCCCTGTGTTCTTCACCCAGCCCCGGCTGGGCGTGGACGGCAAGGTCTTCCATGTCTACAAGTTCCGCACCATGACCGTGCATCAGGAGCACGGCGTGGTCACCCAGGCGACCCGCAACGACGCGCGCATCACCCGCATCGGCGGCTTCCTCAGGCGCACCAGCCTGGACGAGCTGCCCCAGTTCCTGAATGTGCTGATGGGCGACATGTCGGTGGTGGGTCCGCGCCCCCACGCGCTGGAGCACAACGAAATGTACAAGGACCTGGTGCAGCGCTACATGATGCGCCACCGCGTCAAGCCCGGCATCACGGGTTGGGCGCAGGTCAACGGCCTGCGCGGGCAGACGGACACGCTGCGCAAGATGAGCGATCGCGTCGAGTACGACATCTATTACATCCAGCACTGGACGTTCAGGATGGACCTGCAGATCATCGCCCGCACGGCGGTGTCCGGATGGACGGGCCGCAATGTCTACTAGACCTTTGGGATGGCCCGAACAATCGGGGCGGCAACGGGCCGCGGCCCCCGGCGGCGTGCTGGCGCAGGCGGAGTTCCGCCAGGCGGTCGAAATGTTGCCGCTGGTTTCCATCGATCTGCTGCTGCGCGACGCCTCCGGCCGCTACCTGACCGGCCTGCGCGCCAATCCTCCGGCCCAGGGCGCCTGGTTCGTGCCGGGCGGCCGCATCCGCAAGAACGAGACCCTGCACGACGCGCTGCGCCGCATCGCCAGCGACGAACTGGGCATCCCGGTCAACCAGCTGGCCTGGACCCCGCGCGGCGTGTACGAGCACTTCTATGGCACCAATTTTGCGGGTGAAGCCGGACGCTCCACCCATTACGTCGTCCTCGCCTATGAGGCCGAGCTTTCTTTGGACATTTCCAGCCTGCCGCAGGCGCAGCACCGCAGCTACCGCTGGTTGCCCGCCCGGGCCATTGCCGCCGATCCCGGCGTGCACCCCTACACCCAGGCCTACTTCAAGGAGTGAGCGCCATGACCAATCCCCCTCCCCCGTACCGGGCAGTCATACTCTGCGGCGGTTCAGGCTCGCGCCTGTGGCCGTTGTCGCGTGAACTGCTGCCGAAGCAGTTCATCCGTTTGACCGATGCCCGCAGCCTGCTGCAGAACACCTTGCTGCGGCTGGGCTCGGCCGGCGCCGAGGCGCGGCCCATGCTGGTGTGCAACGACGCCCATCGTTACATTGCGGCGGAGCAGGCGCTGGAGCTGGGCATCAAGGACGTGGAGGTGATCCTGGAGCCGTTCGCCCGCAACACGGCGCCGGCCATCGCCGCCGCCACCCTGCGCGCCATGCGCGACGGCGAGGATCCCGTCATGCTCATCATGCCGTCGGACCACGTGCTGGAAGACGGCGAAGTGCTGCGCGCCGCCTTCGCCGAGGCCTACCAGGCCGCGCTCCAGGGCGCGTTGGTGACCTTCGGCATCACCCCCACCGCGCCGCTCAGCGGCTACGGCTACATCCACGCGGACGAACCCGGGGTCATGGCGCCCGCGCGCCGGGTGCGCCGCTTCGTCGAGAAGCCCTCGCCCGAGGTCGCGCAGCGTTTCATCGAGGATGGCGGCTACTACTGGAACAGCGGCATGTTCGCCTTCCAGGCCTCGGTGTTCCTGTCGGAAATGGCGCGCCTGGCGCCCAAGATGCTGGAACAGGTGCAGGCGGCGGTGGCCATCGGCCATGGCGAGAACGCGCTGTTCCACCTGGACGGTCCCTCCTTCGAGGCCTGCCCCAGCGACTCCATGGACTACGCCATCATGGAACGCACCGACAGCGCCGTGGTCATCCCGCTGGCCGCCTCGTGGAGCGACGTCGGCGCCTGGGACGCGGTCTGGGGCATCGCCCAGAAGACGGTGGAAGGCAACTCCACCACCGGCGACGTCATGGTGGAGGATTCGCGCAACTGCCTGATCCACTCCACCAGCCGGCTGGTCGCCTCGGTCGGCCTGGACGACATCGTCGTGATCGAAACCGCCGACGCCGTGCTGGTGGCGCACAAATCGCGCTCGCAGGACGTCAAGCGGCTGGTCGAGATCTTCAAGACGCAGCACCGCTCGGAACTCAACCATCACCGCGAGGTGCAGCGGCCCTGGGGATCCTATGACTCGGTGGGCCAGGGCCCGCGCTACCAGGTCAAGCGCATCACGGTGAAGCCCGGCGCGCGCCTGTCCTCGCAGATGCACCATCACCGCGCGGAGCACTGGATCGTGGTCTCGGGCACGGCGCGCATCTACAACGGCGACAAGCAGTACCTGCTGACCGAAAACCAGTCGACCTACATCCCCCTGGGCGAAATCCACAGCCTGGAGAATCCGGGAAAGATCCCGCTGGAAATCATCGAGGTGCAATCGGGGGCCTACCTGGGCGAGGACGACATCGTCAGATTCCAGGACATGTATGGCCGAGTGTGAGGAGCCCCCACGCCGCACGCGCTTGCCGGCCTCCGAGAAGGAGTCCTTCTTCAGGCCGGGCATGGCGCGGATCTGCCTGCCCCTGGCAGGCCTGTTCTTCGCCGTGCTGGTGACGGTGGGCAACCTGCCTGGCCTGGCCGCCGAGATGTCCGACGCCTTTGGGGACAAGCGTCTGCATCTTGCGGCTTACGCCTTTCTGACCACGTTGATCTATTTCTCGGTGCAGCGGCGTCCCGGACTGACGGCCCTGCTGGGGGTGGCGGCCCTGGGCGCTTTGGATGAAGCAATCCAGTCCTTTTTTCCGTATCGACAGGCTGATTTATTAGACCTTTTGGCCGATATCTCCGCGGCTGGTGCAACAGTAATCTCATTGCACATTGGTACCGCAGCCTTCGGCTCCTTTCGTGCAGTCACTAAGTCTTAAGGATACAACCATGCCAAAACGGGCACTGATTACCGGCGTTACTGGCCAAGACGGGGCCTATCTGGCGGAGTTTTTGCTGGCCAAGGGCTATGAGGTCCACGGCATCAAGCGGCGCGCTTCGCTGTTCAATACCGCGCGGATCGACCATCTGTACCAGGATCCGCATGACCAGCCCCGCAATTTCGTGCTGCATCACGGCGATATGACCGACTCTTGCAGCCTGATCCGCATCGTGCAGTCGGTGCAGCCCGACGAGATCTACAACCTGGCCGCCCAAAGCCATGTCGGCGTCTCGTTCGAGGAACCCGAGTACACGGCCAACGCCGACGGCCTGGGCACCCTGCGCCTGCTGGAAGCCATCCGCATCCTGAAGCTGGAGAACAAGGCACGCTTCTATCAGGCCTCCACTTCCGAGCTGTATGGCCTGGTGCAGGAGACGCCGCAAAAGGAAACCACGCCGTTCTACCCGCGCAGCCCGTATGCGGCGGCCAAGCTGTATGCCTACTGGATCAGCGTGAACTACCGCGAAGCGTATGGAATGTATGCCTGCAACGGCATCCTGTTCAACCACGAATCGCCCAAGCGCGGCGAAACCTTCGTAACGCGCAAGATCACCCGCGGCCTGGCCCGCATCGTGCTCGGCCTGCAGGAATGCCTGTACCTGGGCAACCTGTCCGCGCTGCGCGACTGGGGCCATGCCCGCGACTACGTCGAAATGCAGTGGCTGATGCTGCAGCAGGACACGCCGGAGGACTACGTCATCGCCACCGGCATGCAATACAGCGTGCGCGAGTTCATCAATACGGCGGCGCGCGAGCTGGGCATCCTGCTGGCCTGGGAAGGCGAAGGCCTGGAAGAGACCGCCACCGTGCTGTTCTCCCCGGTGCACGACATCAAGCCTGGCCAGGTCATCGTCCGGGTGGATCCGCGCTACTTCCGTCCGACCGAGGTGGAAACCCTGCTGGGCGACCCGACCAAGGCGCGCGAAAAGCTGGGATGGTCGCCCCGCACCTCCTTCGCGCAACTGGTCAAGGAAATGGTCGAGAGCGATCTGCGCGACGCGCGGCGCGATGCCCTGGTCGAGCAGAACGGCTACGAAATCTACGCCTACAAGGAGTAGCACGACATGACGAACCTGGAGCAACGCGTCTTCGTCGCGGGTCATCGCGGCATGGTGGGCGCCGCGATCACCCGCGAGCTGCAGCGCCGCGGCTACCGCAACGTGCTGACCCGCGGCCGGGAGGAGCTGGACCTGGAGAACCAGAACCAGGTCAACCGCTTCTTCTCGACCACGCCGGTCGACGTGGTGTACCTGGCCGCGGCCAAGGTCGGCGGCATCCTGGCCAACCAGACGCATCCGGTGGAGTTCCTGTACAAGAACCTGATGATCCAGTGCAACGTGATCCGCGCCGCCTATGCGGCCGGAGTGCGCAAGCTGCTGTTCCTGGGTTCGTCATGCATCTATCCGCGCGAAGCTCCCCAACCGATCCGCGAGGACGCCTTGCTGACGGGACCGCTGGAAGCCACCAACGAGCCTTACGCCATCGCCAAGATCGCGGGACTGAAGCTGTGCGAGGCCTACCAGCGCGAGTTCGGCGCGCGCTTCATCTGCGCCATGCCGACCAATCTCTATGGCCAGCATGACAACTACGACCTGCAAAGCAGCCACGTGCTGCCCGCGCTGATCCGCAAATTCCATGAAGGCCGGGAAGCCGGCCAGGAAAGCGTGGCGATCTGGGGCACTGGCGCGCCGCTGCGGGAGTTCCTGTACGTGGACGACCTGGCCCAGGCCTGCGTCATGCTGATGGAGCATCCGCAAGCGGAAGGCATGTACAACATCGGCGCCGGGCAGGACATCTCGATCGCCGACCTGGCCAAGCTCGTGGCCCGCGTCGTCGGCTACGAAGGCAGCATCGTCTACGACAGCAGCAAGCCCGACGGCACCCCGCGCAAGCTGATGGACTCGGCCCGCGTGCAGGCGCTGGGCTGGAAACCGGAGATCTCGCTGACGCATGGCATCACGCTGGCCTACGGGCATTTCCTGCGTGAACGCACGCAGCATGCGCTGCCCGTGGCCTGACGGCCTCGCCAGAACCCTTATGTCTACAGGCCCCAGCCATGCTCGGATTTCTCAGGAAACATGTCGCCGGCAATGCCTCCTTCTGGGGGCTGGTGGAGTATGGCATCGGCCCGGTCGCGGCGCTGGTGGCCTTGCCCATCCTGTTCCGGCAGCTGGGGACCGTGGGCTTCGGCCAGTACTCGATGATCATCGCCCTGGCCGGCTTCGGCAATGCCGCCAACCTGGGCGCGGCCGTAACCGCGACCAAGCTGGTGTCCGAGCGCATGCACGAGCCCGGCGGCGCTTACCGCGCAGCCGGCGTGAGCATGTCGCTGATCGGCTGCGCGCTGGCGGTCGTCACGCTGGCCGCGGTGCTGCTGTGGGGCGTCGTGGGCCTGGGTTGGCCGGAGGCGACCTTCGGTGGCGTGGCGGTGACGATGCTGGCCATGCCGGCGTTGGCCATCTACCTGACGCAGCAGTATGACCAGCTGTTTTCCGGCTGCCTGAAAGGCCGCGAGGACTTCCGCGCCACGGCGCTGTGCGAAGTCTTCAGCCGCACCGGCACGATGGCGCTGGCCTGCGCCACGGCCTGGCTGACCGCATCGCCCACCTGGACCGGACTGGCGCAAGCGCTCGGGCTGCTGGTGGCGGGCAGCGTGAAGATGCGCGTGTTCGCGCGCAGCTATGGCCGCATCCTGGTGCGCCCGGTGCGCGACCGCGGCGCCATGATGGACGCCTTCAAGTTTTCCCGCTGGTCCTGGCTGAACAGCCTGAGCGCCCTGGCCTTCGGCTCGGTCGACCGGGTGCTGGTCGGCAGCCTCATGGGGCCCGCAGCGCTCGCGATCTACACGGTCGGCGTGCAGGTCGGCCAGATCATCCATACCGCGTCGGTCGCCATCTTCCAGAAGGCCATGCCGCGCGTCACCCGCCTGTCGGTTTCGCCGCCCTATCCGGGCGCGGTCGAACACGAGATCCGCCGCATGATGCTGTGGAATCTGGCGCTGTCGGCCAGCGCCACGCTGGCAGTGCTGGCGGTCAGCCATCCGCTCTTGAACCTGCTGCTGGGGGACAACGTCGCCAGCGGCCATCTGGGCACGTTCCGATTGCTGATCGTGGCCTCGGGGCTGCTGTCCCTGAACGCCGCCGCGCACTTCTCCCTGCTCGGGCTCGGCAATTCCCGCGCGGTCGCCATCCTGAACGGCCTGGGCGGCCTGGCAATGCTGTGCGTCATGGCGGGATTGGTACACGCGGCGGGCGAACACGCCGCGGCCTGGGGCCGCATGGCCTACGCGGCGATCACGCTGGCCGGCGTGGCCCTCGCCATCCGTCAATCCCGCCCAGATTTTCCGGGCGCCTTGCCTGCGGCCACCCGTTAATTCAAATGCTGAGGTCCTACATGCGCAAGCGTCATAACGAGTATTCACGTCAGCTCATCGACTTCGTCCGCGAGTTGCGGCCGCCGGCGCCGATCGCCGGCAGCCTGTTGCCGAAAGTGACCATCGTGACCCCCTCGTTCAACCAGGCCCGCTTCCTGGAACGCACCATCCTGTCCGTGCTGAACCAGGGCTATCCGCGGCTGGAGTACATCATCATCGACGGCGGCTCCACCGACGGCAGCGTGGACATCATCCGCAAGTACGAACGCTACCTGACGTACTGGGAAAGCACGCCGGACCGCGGCCAGTCGCATGCCATCAACAAGGGCTTCGAACGCGCCACCGGCGATTACGTAGGCTGGCAGAACTCCGACGACCTGTACTTCCCCGGCGCCCTGCGCAAGCTGGGCACGGCCGCCTCGAAGGGCCGCGCGCCCATCGTCAGCGGCAACCTGTTCGTGGCTGACGCCGACAACAAGATCTTCCGCAAGATCCATTACACCCCGGTCAACCGCGGCACATTGACGGTGGTGAAGGCATCCATCCCGAACCAGTCGGCGATCTTCCGCCGCGACCTGCTGCAGAAGTACGGACTCCTGCAGGAAAGCATGCGCTACTGCATGGACCTGGAACTCTGGAGCCGGCTACTGCGTGAAGGCAAGAACCTGATCGTGCCGGACGCCATGGGCGTATACACCGCCCATGACGAAACCAAGACGGCGCTGATGCAGGACGTGCTGCTGGAGGAGCGCGAGCAGATCGTCACGCGCATCCGCCGCACGGAACCTGGCCTGGGCAAGCTGTTCGAGCTGTCCTGCCGCGCCTCCAAGGTGGCCGCGCATGCGCGCCAGGGAGACCTGTCCTATCTGTTCGAAAAGCTGACCACCAAGATATTCGGACGCGACGACTGGGCGTCGCACTAGCGCCTGTCCAAACCGAGAAGAACCGCAATGACCACGCACCGCCGCCTTTCCACCCTGCATCTGCTGGGCCTGTTCGCCTTCACGGCCCTGGCCCTGAACGACGACCGCTTCGTCCTGGGCGTCGGCAGTTTCAAGCTGTCGCCCTTCGATTTCCTGTTCGTCGCGATGCTGGTGGTCAAGGCATTGCGGCTTGCGGATCCCGCGGCCTATGCGCTGCCCCGCGGCCTGCTGGGCATGCTGCTAGGTATCCAGAGCCTGTCGGTGATCTACCTGCTACTGGTATCGCTGCATCACCCGGGCATCGAGACCGGCGACGTGGCGCGCGACCTGCGCATCGTGTTCTATTTCCTGTGCACGCCCTTTCTTTGCTACAAGGACATCGACAGTCCGGCCGCCTATGCGGTGCTGCAGAAGTACATCGTGGCGTCTTGCCTGGCCGTCGCCACGCTGATGCTGGCCGAGCAGCTGCAGGGCTTCAGCGTGGCGAATCCGCTGCGCAACGTGCGCCTGGGCGTCTGGGCCATTCCGTTCGGCGTGGTGTCGCTGCTGTACTTCCGGCGCACGCTCAACGTCTCCGGACCCAAGGCTTACGCGCTGACGGTCTACATGCTGCTGGCCCTGGTGTTTTCGCTGAACCGCAGCCAATACCTGCAGCTGGCGATCTCGGTAATCATCGCCGTGCTGCTGGGCGCGGGCCCCGAAATCCGGCGGCGCGCGGTCCTGGTCTTCGCGCCCGCCGCGGTCGCCGGCGTGCTGGTCTTTGCCAGCATCGGCTACCTGGACGTGCTGACCAACCGCATCTTCAGCGTCGAGCGCCTGGACGAAGACTCCAGCTACGGCGCGCGCATCCAGGAAATGCAGGGGCAGATGGACTTCTTCGCGGAAAGCCCGGTGTTCGGCAAGGGCGCGGGCTTTCGCAGCTGGGTCATGGGCGAAAACGGCTTCGAACTCAGCACCTTCGCCCACAACTCCTGGGCCTTCTACCTGATGAAATTCGGCGTGGTTGGCACCATCATGATCATGCTGCCGCCCGTGCTCATCCTGTTGCTTACCCTGCTGCGACGATACGCGCATCCGGGCCTGGAGCTGCACCGGCGCTACCTGCTGGCCACGGCTCCCATCTACATCTTCATCGATTCGCTTTCCGGCGGCCTGGCCTACGCGCCCAAGACCGCCTTCACCGGGTTCCTGCTGTGCTATTGCCTGTCGCTCATGCGCAATGCCCAGGTCATGCCCGTACCCGAACAAAGAACGACATCCGCCCCCAGCCACCGTCCGGACACCGCGCGCCGGACGCCAACTAGAGTGATCCCACATGCCTGATGTCTTGTTTGTCGCGCCAGACCTGCACGGCGGCGTAGGAAGATGCGTCGCCTTCATCGTGGATGCCTTGCCGGAACAAGGGGTGGATTCCGCCTTGTTCCTGCTGCGCTCGCGCATTCGCGAATATCCCGTCTCCAACCCCAAGGTAACCCGGGCCCTTCCTGTCAACGAATCTCCCGCCGCGCTGCGGCTGATGCTGCCCGTGGCCTTCTTCAAGCTGCTCAGGCAGATCAGGCGCGACAAACCCGCCATCGTCTGCTCGCACGGCCTCTTGTGCAACATGCTGGTGGTCGTGGCCAAGAAGCTGCTGCGCGGCAAGTTCAGCACGGTCGCCTTCGAACACAGCAGCCCCGCCATCCATTACGGGGCTTCGCGCATGCGGCGCCTGAAGTACTGGCTGGTCAGCCAGACCTACCGCCGCCACGATGCGGTGGTGGGCGTGTCGCGCGGCGTCAAGGAAGACCTGGTCAGCATGTTTCCGCCGCTGCGCGGCAAGGTCCACACCATCTACAACGGCGTGCCGCTGGACAATGTCCGGGCGCAGGGCGGCCGCGACGGGGACGAAGCCTCGCAACCCGCGCCCTACCATGTGGTGGCCGTGGGCCGGCTCGAAGCAGTGAAGGACTATGCGACGCTGATCGACGCGGCCGCGCTGCTGGATGACCCCGGCATCCGCTTCACCATCCTGGGCGAAGGATCCGAGCACGCCGCCCTGCAGAAGCGCATCGATGAAAAGAGCTCGCGCAGCCCGGTCACCCTGGCCGGCCATATCGACAACCCGTTTCCGGTGATAGCGGGCGCGGGCGCGTTCGCCCTGACCTCGCTGCGCGAGAGTTTCGGCAATGTGCTGGTGGAAGCCCTGTGCCTGGGCGTGCCGGTGATTTCCACCGACTGCCCGCATGGCCCGGCCGAGATCCTGGATTCCGGCCGCTACGGCCTGCTGGTGCCGGTGGGCGATGCCGCCGCCCTGGCCGACGCGGTGCGGCGCCTGGCCTACGACGCCGAGATGCGCGAACGGTTTGCCGTGCAAGGCCCCGAACGCGCCGACGCCTTTTCGCTGGAACGGCACTGCCGCAACGTCATCGCCCTCTTCCGCCCGCTGATGCAGCGCGGCACGCCCTGAACAGGACAGCATCATGCAGAAGATACCGGTATCGGTCGTCGTCATGACGAAGAACGAGGAACGCAACATCAACAAATGCCTGAAGGCGCTGGTCGAATTCGACGAAGTATTCGTGGTGGATTCCAACAGCACCGACGCGACCTGCGCGATGGCGACAGCGCTGGGCGCCAAGGTCTCGAACTTCCAGTGGAACGGCAAGTATCCCAAGAAGAAGCAGTGGTGCCTGGAACAGCTGCCGTTCTCGCATCCCGTGGTGCTGTACGTGGACGCGGACGAAGAGATGACGCCTGGCCTGGCCGCCGAGATCCGCGAAGTCCTGCCGCGCTTTGCGGCGGGCGCGGGCGGCGCCTTCGTGCCGTTCGATTACGTGTTCTGCGGCAAAAAGCTGGAACACGGGCACCGCGTCTACAAGCTGGCGCTGCTGGCGCGCGACCGCTCGCGCTTCCTGGACTACGACGATCTGGACGTGGCCCACATGTGGGAAGTGGAAGGCCACTACCAGCCGCAGGTGGAAGGCGAGACTTTCGCCCTGCGCCAGCGCATGGTGCACAACGACCATGATTCGCTGTTCCACTACTTCGACAAGCACAACCGCTATTCCGACTGGGAAGCGAACCTGCGCACCAAGGGCCTGATGAACGATCCGCGCGAGGCCAATGTCGGCGCGCGGGCCCTGCTCAAGCGCATCTTCCAGGCCATGCCGTTCAAGGCGCCGATCTCGTTCCTGCATTCCTACGTCATCCGCCTGGGCTTCCTGGACGGCAAGGCCGGCTACGACTACGCGGTGGCGCGCGCCATGTACTACTGGCAAATCGGGATCAAGACCGAGGAACTGAAGAAGACGCAGCAAGCCAACGCAGCCGCCGCGCGCGACGACACGGTGGCGGGAGCCGCCAAATGAGCGCCCTGCAACGCCTGGACCGCTTTGCGCTGGCGCCCGGCCAGCGCGGCCGCTCGGCCCTGACCGTGCAGCTCTGGTGGACGGTGCAGGCGACGCTGTTCCGCTGGTCGCCGCAGGTGGCCTATGGATTCCGCCGCTGGCTGCTGCGTTGCTTCGGCGCGCAGGTCGGCCGCAAGGTGTTGATCCGGCCTAGCGCCACCGTGACCTATCCGTGGAAAGTCGAAATCGGCGATTACGCCTGGATCGGCGACGACGCGGTCATCTACAGCCTCGGCCCCATCCATATCGGCGCCCACGCCGTGGTGTCGCAGCGCAGCTACCTGTGCGCAGCGGACCACGATGCGGGGCAGCCTGATTTCCCCTTGCGCGAGCGCGCGGTGCGCATCGAGGACGGCGCCTGGGTGGCGACCGACGTGTTCATCGGCCCCGGCGTGACCGTGGGGCGCGAAGCCGTGATCGGCGCGCGCAGCTCGGTGTTCCGCAACATGCCGCCCGCCATGGTGTGCCACGGCAATCCGTGCCGCCCCATCCGCCCGCGCCAGGCTGGCCCGGCATGAAAATTCTCATCTACGGCATCAACTACGCGCCCGAACTCACCGGCATAGGCAAGTACAGCGCCGAGCTGGCCGAATGGCTGGCCGCGCGCGGCCACCAAGTCAGCGTGGTGACGGCCCCGCCCTATTACCCGCAATGGCAGGTGCACGAGGGCTACCGCGCCGGCCGCTACCGCAAGGAAGTCCTGCGCGGCGTCACCGTGCGC
>NZ_JBARYB010000019.1:0-25927 GCF_049647645.1 Achromobacter sp. | reverse complement strand
CGCCCAGGCAGACCGCCCAGGGCCGCCGCGCCCGCCGGCTCGGCGCGCAAGACCTGTTTTATTGCGCAGGGGAGGTGCGCGGACGGCACCTGGTCGTGGTGGACGACGTCATGACCACGGGCAGCACGGCCAACGCCGCTGCCGCCGCCTTGGTGGCCGCGGGCGCGGCGAGCGTCACGGTGCTGGTCGCCGCGCGCACGCCCTGAGTCTGCCCGCGGTCAAATCGGCGACAATTCCAGGTGTGCGGCGATCTTCCCGCCGCAAGCCGTCCCGAGTCTCTAGCGCCATGTTCCACGTCATCCTCGTCTGTCCTGAAATTCCGCCCAATACCGGCAACGCCATCCGCCTGTGCGCCAATACGGGCGCGCAACTGCATCTGGTCCGCCCCTTGGGCTTCGAGCTCGACGACGCCCGCATGCGCCGCGCCGGGCTGGACTACCACGAATGGCAGCCCGTCCGCGTGCATGACACCCTGCAGGAGGCCCTGGCCGATACCGGCGCGGCGCCCTCCAGCATCTACGCGCTGACCACGCACGCACAGCGCAGCGTGGCGGATATCGGCTTCAAGCCGGGCGACGTGTTCGTGTTCGGCCGTGAAACGGCGGGCCTGTCGGACGAACACCAGGCGATGTTCCCGCCCCAGCAGCGTCTGCGGCTGCCCATGCGCGCCGGCCAGCGCAGCCTGAACCTGTCCAATGCCGTCGCGGTGACGGTGTTCGAGGCCTGGCGGCAGCAGGGGTATGAAGGGGGCGTGTGACGGGAGTCGCGCGAGAAACGCGGGGCAAAAGCCCCGCTACCTATCGCGCTTGACCCACTAGCGGTCCTGTAATCAGTCCAGCGACAGATTCAGCTTCTCGATCACCTGGTCCCAGCGCGCTTTTTCGTTCTTGATGCGGGCGGTCAGGGCTTCAGGCGTGGACGGCGCGGGCGTGAAGTACTGCAGCGCCAGCTGCTTGCGCACCGCATCGCTGCCGATGATGCGCGCCAGCTCGCTGTTGAGGCGCTCGACGATGGGCGTGGGCGTGCCGGCCGGGACCAGCACGGCATTCCAGGAAATGGCTTCGAAGTCCGGATAGCCCTGCGACGCCATCGTCGGCACGCCGGGCAAGGCCTCGCTGGGCTGCAGGCTGGTCACGGCCAACAGCTTTACCTTGCCGTCTCGCGCCTGGGGCACGGCGATGGCGGGCACCATGAAACCGGCCTGGACGTCGCCGCCGATGATGGCGGAAATCACCTGCGGGAAGCCGGAATAGGGGATGTGCGCCAGGTCCACGCCCGCGCTTTCCTTGAACATTTCCATCGCCAGGTGAGCCGAGCTGCCCGGGCCGACGGAGCCGTAGTTCAGCGAATTGCCGCGGCCCTTCACCAGCGCGACGAAGTCCTTGACGTTATCGACCTTGAGGCTGCTGGGCACGACCAGCACGTTGGGGCTGGTGCCCACCAGCGACACCGGCTGCAGGTCGCGCAGCGGATCGTAGCCCAGCGTCTTCTTGTACAGCGTGGGTGCGGTGACCAGCGGGCCGTTGATCGTGTAGAGCAGCGTGTAGCCGTCCGGCTTGGCTTGCGACACGATGCGGGTGCCGATGTTGCCGCCGGCGCCCGGTTTGTTGTCGATCACGATGGGCTGGCCCAGCGCCTGGGACAGCGGTTCGGAGATGGTCCGCGCCAGGATGTCGGGCGACGAGCCGGGCGGGAAGGGCACGACCATGTGGATCGGGCGGTCGGGCCAGTCGGCGTGGGCGGCGGCCGGTAGGATGGCGGCCAGGCTCAGGCACAGGCCGCGTAGCAGCGGGCCGACCCGGAACTTGCGGGCTTGCGTCATGAAGGATGTCTCCTCGGTGCGTGGTGTTTGTTGTTAGGCGAATCAGTTGGACTGTCGATCCGGCGCCGCGTCCGGCTGGCCGCCGCCCGCCACGCTTTCATAGCGGGCGTCGCGCGCCAGCAGGGCGGATACGGCCGTCATGGGGGCCACGCCCTCGAACAGCACGGCGCAGACGGCCTCGGTGATCGGCAGTTCGACCCCGATGGCACGGGCGCGGTCCAGCGCAGCGCGCGCGCAGCGCACGCCTTCGGCCGTGATGCCGCTGGCCAGGATGTCGGTTAGCTTGCGGCCGGCGCCGATTTCCAGGCCCACGCGGCGGTTGCGCGACAGCTCGCCGGTCGCGGTCAGCACCAGGTCGCCCAGGCCGGTCAGGCCGGCGAAAGTTTCGGCCTGGGCGCCCAGCGCCACGCCGAAGCGGGTCATCTCGGCCAGGCCGCGGGTGATCAGCGCGGCGCGGGCATTGGTGCCCAGCGCCAGGCCGTCGCCGATGCCGCAGGCGACGGCGATCACGTTTTTCAGCGCGCCGCCCACTTCCACGCCGACCAGGTCGGTGCTGGCATACACGCGCAGCGCCGCGCCATGGAAGGCGGCGGTGGTGGCATCGCGCAAGGCCGGGTTGTCGCTGGCTACGGTCAGCGCCACCGGCAGGCCCTGCGCGACTTCGCGCGCGAACGAGGGGCCCGACAATGCGCCGCCGGTCGCGCCAGGCAGGGCCTCGCGCATGATTTCGTGGGGCAGCCTGGCCGTGTCGGCTTCAAAGCCCTTGCACGTCCAGACGATGGGGGTGTCCTGCAATCCCAGCGCGGGCAGCCGGCGGGACAGCTCGCCGCAGATGGCGGTCAGGCCGGCCACGGGCACGCCCAGCACGATCAGGCGGCGCGCGCCGTCTTCTTGCAGGCCGCGCAGCGTGGCGTCGAGATCGGAGGAGATGTTCAGTGCCTGGGGCAGCGGGATGCCCGGCAGGTAGCGCGCGTTTTCATGCGTGGCGGCCATGTCGGCCGCCTGCGCGGCATCGCGCGCCCAGAGTACGGTGTCGTGGCGGCGGCTGGCGGCCGCCGCCAGCGCGGTGCCCCAACTTCCCGCACCCAGGACGGCGACGCGCAGGCGTGGCACAACGGGATTGTTCATGGGGGGCACGCCGCGGCTTGCCTTACTGGCGGGTCGCGCCGGGGGGCAGGATGATGCCCGAGTCGCTGCCGTTGCCGTTGGCGGCGCCTTGCTGCTGTTGCAGTTCGGCCAGGCGCTGTTCGTACAGGGCTTGGAAGTTCACTTCGGTCAGGTGCAGCGGCGGCATCGAGGTGCGGGTGATCGCATCGGCGATGTTGGCGCGCAGGTAGGGGTACAGCATGGTCGGGCAGACGATGCCCAGCAGCGGGTCGAGCTGCTCTTCGGGGATGTTGGCGGCTTCGAAGATGCCGGCTTGCGTGCCTTCGACCAGGTACACGACCTTTTCATTGATGCGGGTGGTGACCGTGACGGTGACCGTGGTTTCGAACACGGTTTCAGCCAGGCGCTGGCCGCCCACGGTGATGCTCACCTCGACCTGGGGCGCTTCCTGCTCCAGGAAGACGTGGGGCGCATTCGGCATTTCCAGCGAAAGGTCTTTCAGGTAGACGCGCTGCAGATTGAACGAGGGCGCGTCGTTGCCGCCTTCTTGCTGGGTGTTTTGGTCTTGATCAGCCATGAGTGTTTCCGTTGGTGGGAGGGGCAAAAGAGGGAGTTCAGCTGGCCAGCATGGGGGCGAGGCCACCCGAGCGGTCCAGGGCCATCAGGTCGTCGCAACCGCCGACATGGGTATCGCCGATGAAGATCTGCGGGACGGTGCGCCGGCCGGTGCGTTCGATCATGACCTCGCGCTGGGACGGATCCCGGTCGATCTGGATGATTTCCAGATCCGTCACGCCGCGCTGCTCCAGCAGCGCCTTGGCGCGGGCGCAATAGGGACAATAGTCCTTGCTGTACATGACGACTTTGTTCATAGGCGCTCCTGGGGGTACAAGAATAGGTAGATGGGGGCGCGGCCCCTGGCTTCAACCCTTCTGGGTCACCGGCAGGTTGGCGGCCGACCAGGCGCGCATGCCGCCATCCAGCGGCACGACGTCGGCGAATCCTTGAGTGCGCAGCTTGGCGGCGGCGCGGGCCGAATCGCGGCCATTGTCGCAAACCACGACCAGCGGCTTGTTCTTGGGCAGCGAGGCGGCCTTCTGCTCGAGGTCGGCAGCCGGCACGTTGCGCGCCTGGGCGATGTGGCCGGCCTGGAATTGCTCGGCGGGGCGCACGTCGACCCAGACGGCCTGGCGCTGATTGACCATCTGGATGGCCTCGGCCGTGCTCACGGCCGAACCGCTGCGGCCTTTGCGCAGGGCGGGGATGGCCAGCATCACGCCGGAAATCACGGCAACGGCGACAATGAAGACGTTGTTTTTATCGATCAAGAATTGCAAAAGGTCCACGGGGCATCCTGAAGTGCGGCGACTAGCCTGGTATAGGCGAACCCTGAAGCGCCGCGCCACGGAAATGGGCGGGTGCGCCGGGGCAAAATCAAGGGCAAAATCGCTCAATTATAAAATGAGCGCATTCCTTCACCGCATTCCTTCACTTTAACCCGCGTTACAAGCGTCCCAAATCATGCACAAACTCGTTCTGATGCGCCACGGCGAAAGCCAGTGGAATCTGGAAAACCGCTTCACCGGCTGGACCGACGTCGACCTGACCGAGACCGGCCGCGAACAGGCCCGCAAGGCTGGCGAGCTGCTCAAGAAAGAGGGCTTTACCTTCGACCTGGCCTACTCCTCGCTGCTCAAGCGCGCCATCCGCACCCTGTGGATCGCCCTGGACGCCATGGACGCCATGTACACCCCGGTCGGCGTGACCTGGCGCCTGAACGAACGCCACTACGGCGCGCTGCAAGGCCTGAACAAGGCCGAAACCGCCGCCAAGTACGGCGACGAGCAGGTGCTGATCTGGCGCCGCGCCTACGCCATCGCCCCGGAACCGCTGGCGCTGGACGACGAACGCCATCCGCGTTTCGACAAGCGCTATGCCAAGGTGCCGGCCGACCAGCTGCCCGCCACCGAATGTCTGAAGGACACGGTGGAGCGCGTGCTGCCGTTCTGGAACGAATCCATCGCCCCGGCCATCCGCGCCGGCCGCAATGTCCTGATCGCCGCCCACGGCAACAGCCTGCGCGCCCTGATCAAGCACCTGGACAACGTCTCGGACGAAGACATCGTCAACCTGAACATTCCTACCGGCCAGCCGCTGGTCTACGAATTGGATGATGACCTGCGCCCGATCCGCCACTATTATCTGGGCGATGCCGCCGAGATCGAGGCGGCCATGGCTGCGGTGGCGGCCCAGGGCAAGGCTAAGAAGGACTGATATTTCTATGCGTCGCGCGGCAGGGTTGTTGTTGGCGGTCATGCTGACCGGTGGGGCGTTGTCGGCTGGCGCCGCGCCCAACGACCTTGCCGGCCGCCAGTCCGACGCGGAAAAGCAGCAGGCCGCCTTGCGCGACCGCATCGAGAACCTGCAAAAGGACATCGATGACCGCGAGGCTGCCCGCAAGGAAGCGGCCGACGGGCTCAAGCAGTCCGAGTCGGCCATTTCCAAGATCAACCTGCGTCTGCGGGAGCTGGCCGAGGCCAACCGCCAGGCGCAGACCGACCTGACTGGCCTGGAAAAGCAGATCGGCACGCAGCAGGTGGTGCTGGCCAAGCGCCGCACCGAACTGGCCGAGCAACTGCGCACCCAATACACCAGCGGCCTGTCGCCCTGGACGGCCCTGCTGTCCGGCGACGACCCGCAGGTGCTGGGGCGCAACCTGGGCTATCTGGATTACGTCTCGCAGGCCCGCGCCAGCGCGGTGCAGGCCCTGCGCGAGGACATCGAGCGCCTGGCCGCCCTGCAGGGGCGCGCCGACGCCCGCCGGGCTGAAATCGAAAAAGTCGTGGCCGAAACCTCCGAGCAGAAGACCGCGCTGGTCGGTCAGCAGAAAGAGCGCGCCACGCTGCTGGCGCAGCTGGAGGGGCAGATCGCCGCCCAGCGCGCCGAAGCCAACAAGCTGGGGCGCGACGACCAGCGCCTGTCGCGGCTCATCACCGATCTGGACGCGGCCATCGCCAAGCAGATCGAGGACGCCCGAAAGGCCGAGGAAGCGCGCAAGCGGGCCGAGGAAGTGCGCCGGGCGGAAGAAGCCCGCCGTGCCGCCGAGGAAGCCAAAAAGCGCGCCGACGCCGAGCGCCGCGCCGCCGAGGATGCCCGCAAGCAGGCCGAGGCCGACCGCAAGCTCGCCGCCGACAAGGCCAAGGTCGCCTCCGACAACGCCAAGCTGGCTGCCGACAACGCCAAACGCGAGCGGGATGCCCGCGATGCGGCCCAGGCGCGCGAGCAGGTCGAAGCCGCGTCGCGGCAGAACCGCGGCCCCGTCGCCGTGGCCGACCCGGATGCCGCCGGATTGCGTCCTGCCGAGCAGAAACAGTCCCGTCTGACTACCGGTGAGCCGCCACCTCAGGTTAAACCCGCAGATCCGCCCAAAAAGGCGGAACCTGTACAGGAGAATCCCGCTCCAAGCCGTAGCGAGCCTGCGCAGCAGACCCAAACCCAGACCGCCCGCGCCGCGCCGGTGGGCGGCGGCAACGGCCTGCGCCACGGGCTGTCCATGCCGGTGCGCGGCCAGGTGCAGGGGCGCTTCGGGGTCGACCGTCCGGATGGCGGCGTCTGGCGCGGGGTGGTGCTGCGCGCGCCCGAAGGCACGCCGGTCAAGGTGGTGGCCCCCGGCACGGTGGTCTACGCCGATTGGCTGCGCGGTTTTGGCAACCTCATCATTGTGGATCATGGGCAGCAATACCTGACCGTCTATGCTTACAACCAAAGTCTGCTCAAACGGGTGGGTGATTCGGTGACGGGTGGCGATACTATTGCTACGGTAGGGGCAACCGGCGGCCAAGTGGAATCCGGCCTATACTTTGAAATTCGCCATCGTGGCGCTCCTGTGGATCCGGCACAATGGCTGGCGCAGTAGATTGATGTCGTTGGTAATTACCAAACCCCATCGGCGAAAACAAAATTCGGGAAGTGTGCATGGGCACTCGTAAGTTTCGCGGTTTCGGTCTGATTGCCATCGGTGCGGTGGCTGGTGTTTTGCTCAGCGTAGGCGTGACCGCGGTCGCCCAGCGCGGCAGTCCCCTGCCGTTGGACGAGCTCAGGCAACTGAGCAACGTGTTCGCCGCCATCAAGAACAACTACGTCGAAGCCGTCGACGACAAGACCCTGATCGACAACGCCATCTCCGGCATGGTGTCGAACCTGGACCCGCACTCCGCCTACCTGGACGCCGATGCCTTCCGCGAAATGCAGACGGCCACGCAAGGCGAATTCGGCGGCCTGGGCATCGAGGTCGGCGCCGAAGACGGCTTCGTCAAGGTCATCTCCCCGATCGAAGACACGCCCGCCGCCCGCGCTGGCGTGATGGCCGGCGACCTCATCATCAAGATCGACGACACGCCCACCAAGGGCATGACGCTCAACGACGCCGTCAAGCTGATGCGCGGCGCGCCCAAGTCGCCGATCACGCTGACCATCATGCGCGCCGACCGCCCGCAGCCCATCGTGCTGAAGATCGTGCGCGACGTCATCAAGGTGCGCAGCGTGCGCAGCAAGATGCTGGACAACGGCATCGGCTACGTGCGCGTCGCCCAGTTCCAGGAAAAGACCGGCGCCGACCTGGCCAAGCAGTTGAAGGACCTCGGCGCCAAGGAAGCCCCCAAGGGCTTGGTGCTGGACCTGCGCAATGACCCGGGCGGCCTGCTGACCAGCGCCATCGGCGTGTCCGGCGCGTTCCTGCCGCCCGACTCGGTGGTCGTCACCACCGACGGCCGCACTCCCGACGCCCGCCACAAGTACCTGGCCACGCCGTCGGAGTACGCCCGCGGCGAAAGCAACTATCTGGCCGGCCTGCCTGCCTGGACCAAGACCGTGCCGATGGTGGTGCTGGTGAACGTGGGCTCCGCCTCGGCCTCCGAGATCGTGGCCGGCGCGCTGCAGGACCACAAGCGCGCCAAGGTCCTGGGCAACCGCACCTTTGGCAAGGGCTCGGTGCAGGTGATCCTGCCGCTGTCCGAAACCACCGCGGTCAAGCTCACCACCTCGCGCTACTTCACGCCCAGCGGCCGCTCCATCCAGGCCACCGGCATCGAACCGGACTACGTCGTCGCCGACACGGCCGAAGGCGACCTGTTCCGCCTGCCGCGCGAAGCCGACCTGCAGCGCCACCTGTCCAACCAGCAGACCGCCAACGAAGTGAAGTCCAGCGGCGGCGACGACAACGCCGACGTGCCGACCAAGGTGTTCGAATTCGGCGGCAAGGACGACTTCCAACTGCAGCAGGCCCTGAACGTGCTGGCCGGCAAGCCGGTGCAGAAGGGATCGGCTCGCGCCCAGGCCAAGGCCGATGCCAAGGCCGGCGGCGGCACGCCCCAGCGCATGAAGATCACGCCGACCGGAGTCGAGCCCAGCAAGGACAAATGAACGACGAGCAACTGCTGCGCTACGCCCGCCACATCCTGCTCGACGAGCTGGGAATAGAAGGGCAGGAGAAACTGCTGGCGGCGCGTGTGCTCATCGTGGGGGCGGGTGGACTGGGTTCTCCCGCCGCGCTCTACCTGGCCACTGCCGGCGTGGGCGACATCACCCTGGCCGACGACGACATCGTCGAGCTGAGCAACCTCCAACGCCAGATCCTGCACACCACCGCCAGCGTCGGCCGCCACAAGGCCGAGTCGGGACGCGACATGCTGGCTGCCTTCAATCCGCAGACCCGAGTCCACGCCCGCGTCGAGCGGCTGGAAGGCCAGGCCTTGTCCGACGCCGTCGCGAAGGCGGACCTGGTGCTGGACTGCACCGACAATTTCGCCACCCGCCACGCCATCAACCGCGCCTGCGTGCAGCATCGCAAACCGCTGGTGTCCGGCGCCGCGATCCGCTTCGACGGCCAGGTCAGCGTCTACGACCTGCGCGACGGCAACGCGCCCTGTTACCACTGCCTGTTCCCGGAAGGCGACGACGTCGAGCAGGCCAATTGCGCCACGATGGGCGTGTTCGCCCCGGTCGTCGGCATCATCGGCAGCATGCAGGCCGCCGAAGCCCTCAAGCTGCTGTCCGGCGTGGGCGAAAGCCTGTCCGGCCGCCTGCTGTGGCTGGACGTGCGCACCATGCAATGGCGCAGCGTCAACGTCCAACGCGACCCCGAGTGCGCCGTCTGCGGGCATCGCGGGCACTGATCCGATACTGATCCGATGGCCTGGATTGGCCCCGCGGACAATATTAAAGGCTTGAAATACCTGCTATAACGCCAGCCAGCCTACCTGAAATCGGGTGGACGGCCAGGGACGTGACCGCGTGGATACAGCACTTAAGTTCAGCTTGCCCAAATGGCGCCTGACGCGTTGGTTGACGCATTCCGGGCACGATACCCCCGCGGACATCCGCTCGGCCCTGATCGCCAGCCTGTTCGGCACGCTTCCCATCTTTGCCGGCGGCGTCATCAACACCCTAATGATCTCCGGCGTGGTCGCCTGGCGCCGCCCCGAGCCGCTGTACCTGTCCTGGCTGGGGATGGAGGTGGTGCTGGCGCTGATTCGCGTCCTGATCCTGCGGTCCGCCCTGCGCGCCGCACCCAAGGGCGGCAACACCCATACCGACATCTACATCCTGCTGGCGCTGCTGTGGGCGTTCAGCGTGGGCTACGGCGTCTTCGTCACGTTCATCAATGGCGATTGGCTGGCCGCCACCCTGGCCGGCGTGTCCTGTGGCGCCATGGCCGGCGGTATCTGCTTCCGTAATTACGGCGCGCCGCGGCTGGTGGGCGCCATGATCTTCCTGAGCCTGGGACCGATGTGCCTGGGCGCGGCCTTCACCGGCGAATACGTCACGGCCATCGTCTTCATCCAGATCCCGTTCTATCTGGTCAGCATGAGTATCGCCTCGCACCGGCTTAACCGCATCCTGGTGTCCACCATGCTGGCCGAGCGCGACAGCGAGCGCCGCGCCAGCGAAGACGCGCTGACCGGCCTGGCCAACCGCGCCGGCCTGCAGGCCGCGCTGGAGCGCGTCTGCACCAGCGCGCGCGGCCACGACAGCTCGGCGGCGTTGCTGTACATGGACATGGACGATTTCAAGCTCATCAACGACACCTACGGCCATGCCGCAGGCGACCAGGTGCTGATGACCATCGCCCAGCGCATGCGCTCCATGCTGCGGGTGGACGACGTGGCGGCGCGGATCGGCGGCGACGAGTTCATCGTGCTGGTGACCGGCATCGACGCCACGGCCGCGTTGAAGCTGGGCGAACATCTGCTGCATGACGCCTCCCAGCCGATTACGCTGGCGGATGGCACGCGGGTCAGCGTGGGCCTGTCCATCGGTATTTCCATCGTGTCCGGCGCCAACCGCAGCCCGCAAGCGGCGCTGCATTCCGCCGATGCCGCCCTCTATCGCGCCAAGGCGCAGGGCGGCCGTTGCTGCGCGGTGGCAGGGGCGGAAGAGACCGAGAAGACGCTGCTGGACGGGGAACCCGCAGCGGCCTGAACCAAGCCGCCTGCGGCAGCCTGCAAGACCTGATCCCGGATTTTCGCGACTGGTTTCTCAAAAGTTATCAGATAACCTGAGAAGTGTGCCTATAATCCTTTGATGTTGACCAAGAGCCTCACCCTGACCGAACAGGTCGCCCGCCAGATCGCCGCCGACATCGCCGGCGGCGCCTATCCCGTGGGCGCCAAGTTGCCGGCGGGCCGTGTGCTGGCGGAGCAATACGGCGTCAGCGCCGCGGTCATCCGCGAGGCCACCGAACGCCTGCGCGCCCAGGGCCTGATCCAGAGCCGCCAGGGTTCCGGCAGCACCGTGCTGTCGCGCACCGGCGCGCAGGGCTTCCAGTTGTCCGCCGGCATCGCCGTGGACCGCAAGCAGCTGGCCGGCGTGTACGAATTGCGCATGGAGCTGGAAGGCGGCGCGGCAGCGCTGGCCGCGCTGCGGCGCGACGACGCCGACCTGGCCGCCATGGCGCGCGCCCTGGACGACCTGGAGTCGCATCTGGAAGATCCGGAGCGGGGCGTGGAGCATGACATCGCCTTCCACCGCGCCATCGCCGCCGCTACCCACAATAGTTGCTATCAAGACCTGCTGCAGTACCTGAACCTGCAACTCAGGCTGGCCGTCAGCACCGCGCGCAGCAATAGCCGCCTGCAGGCCGGGCTGACGGCTGCCGTGCACCAGGAGCACGTGGCCGTGTTCGAGGCCATCCGCGCGCGCGATCCCGAACGGGCGCGGCATGCCGCCGCCCGCCATCTGCAACAGGCGGCCAGCCGCCTTCAACTCGATCTACTCTCTCCCGCCGCAAGGCTGACATCATGAGCGCATCCGACTTTACGCAACGCCTGGTCCAGGCCTTGGGCCCCGACACCGTCATCACTGCCGAGGCCGACATCGCGCCCTGGCTGTCCGACTGGCGCGGCCTGTACAAAGGCCGCGCGCAGGCCGTGGTGCGCCCGCGCACGACCGCCGAGGTCGCCACCTGCCTGGCGCTGTGCCAGCAGGCAGGCGTGCCGGTGGTGCCGCGCGGCGGCAACACCGGCCTGTGCGGCGGCGCCACGCCGGACGGCAGCGCAGGCAACGTGGTGCTCAGCCTGGATCGCATGAACGCCGTGCGATCCATCGATACCATCGCCAACACCATGGTGGCCGAGGCCGGCGCCATCCTCGGCAATCTGCGCCGCGCCGCGCAGGACGCGGGCCGCTTGCTGCCGCTGAGCCTGGCGGCGGAAGACTCCAGCCAGATCGGCGGCAACGTCGCCACCAACGCCGGCGGCGTGAACGTGGTGCGCTACGGCATGGCGCGCGAACTGGTACTGGGCCTGGAGGCCGTGCTGCCCACGGGTGAAATCTTTCATGGCCTGCGCACGCTGCGCAAGGACAACACCGGCTACGACCTGAAGCAGTTGCTGATCGGCTCCGAAGGTACGCTGGGCGTCATCACCGCCGTCGCCTTGCGTCTGTTCCCGCGTACCGACGTGCGCTCGGTAGTGCTGGCCGCCGTCGAGTCGCCGGCGCAGGCCTTGCAGCTGTTCGAGATCCTGTTCGAACAGTGCGGCGCGCGCCTGCAAGCGTTCGAATACTTTTCGGGCGATTGCCTGGACCTGGTGCTGGCACACGCCGCGGGCGTGCAGGAGCCGTTCGGTCAGCGCTATCCGGCTTACGTGCTGGTGGAATTGGCGGATACCGCCGACGAGGCCGCGCTGAACGGTCTGGTGGAAAACGTGATCGGCACGGCGCTGGAACGCGGCCTGTGCCTGGACGCGGCCGTGTCCGCATCGCTGGCGCAATTGCAGGCGCTGTGGAAGCTGCGCGAGGAAATCTCCGAAGCCCAGCGCGCCGACGGCCCGCACCTGAAGCACGACGTGTCGCTGCCGATCGAACGCATCCCCGACTTCATGGAATCCGCCGAAGCCCGCGTGCGCGCGCTATACCCGGACCTTCGCCCCTTCATCTTCGGCCATTTCGGCGACGGCAATTTGCACTACAACCTGTCGCGGCCGGCGGGCGCGGACCGCGACTGGGTGGCGGTGCATGGGGCGGCGATCACGGACGTGGTGCTGGACGAGGTCAATCGTTACGGCGGGAGCATTTCTGCTGAGCACGGGATCGGGCAGTTGAAGCGGGATCATTTCCTGCATAGCAAGGATGCGCTGGAATTGCGGTTGATGCGGGAGATCAAGGCTGTATTGGATCCTGCGGGGATTATGAATCCTGGGAAGCTGCTGTAGTTTCTGTTGGGGCGTTCTTGAGCGGAGCTTCGTGGGGTGTTCGCTGGTACGCGTGAACAGAGCTTCGTAGGCCGCACGGCGGCGCGGGCGGCATGGCGGCGAGCGCCCACGATTGCGGTCCGGAGCCTTCGCTCCGGACTGCCCCTTCGTCATCGTCGTTGCCGCCTGCGGCGGCTGCCTTCCGATTCCCCCGGGCGCATCGAGGTTGCTCGCCGCCATGCCGCCCGCGCCGCCGTGCTACTTGCGTCTCGGTCTGTTGCGCTGTTAGAGCCGTGGTTAGTGACGAGTCTTGCGGGGCCCGCCGATTACGGCCGCCCGGGCGGCCGTAATCGGCATACGCGCTAGTGTGCGTCGCGATGGCTGCGCTGGCGCGAATGCGGCGGGTGGTTTGCTAGTGGTTGTCGCCGTTTTGGGGGAGGGGCGGTGATGGGCGGCGCGCGATGGGTAGTGGCTTGCGCACGCAGATCCTCTCGCGCGCGCCGCCCATCCGGCGGCGGAGTTGAAATGGCGAATTTTCAGCATCGCATCATGATCTGCATGCGTCGATGATGGGTTAGTGCGACATGTGCGGCAACTTATGGGCATGCCTGTAAGCATTTCATCCGTTCGATGTGATCGTCATCAGCGCGCAGCGTCATCATCTGACGCCAGACACCGCGTAAGCCCCCAAAGGCCGCCCGCGCGGCCGGCCGGGGGCGGGCCCCGCAAGATCCTCGCCCACCCCCACCGGTGGCAAGAACGCCAAGCACACTGCTCGTCCCTGCGTCCGTGAAGATTCAATAGAAAGAGCACGGCGCGGCAGCGGCCTGCCGGGTGCGGGGCGTCGATAAGCCCGAGGGAATCGGAAGGGAAGGCCGCAGGCCTGGACGACGATGACGACGGGGCAGTCCGGAGCGAAGGCTCCGGACCGCAATCGTTGCCCCGCACCCGGCAGGCCGCTGCCGCGCCGTGCGTCTCAAGAACTCAAAACAGACGCAGCAAGAACATCACTGCCGATGATAAACCTCGGCCCCTTTCTTAACGAACTCAATCGACTTCTCCTCCATCCCCTTCTGCAACGCCTCCTTCTCACTAACCCCCTGAGCCGCCGCATAATCCCGCACGTCCTGGGTGATCTTCATCGAGCAGAAATGCGGCCCGCACATTGAGCAGAAGTGCGCCACCTTCATCGAATCCTTGGGCAGCGTCTCGTCGTGGAATTCCTTGGCGGTGTCCGGATCCAGACCCAGGTTGAACTGGTCGTCCCAGCGGAACTCGAAGCGCGCCTTGGACAGCGCGTTGTCGCGGATCGCCGCGCCCGGATGGCCCTTCGCCAGGTCCGCCGCGTGGGCTGCGATCTTGTACGTGATGATGCCGTCCTTCACGTCCTTCTTGTTCGGCAGGCCCAGGTGCTCCTTGGGCGTCACATAACAGAGCATTGCCGTGCCGTACCAGCCGATCAGCGCCGCGCCGATGCCGGACGTGATGTGGTCGTAGCCGGGGGCGATATCGGTGGTCAGGGGACCCAGCGTGTAGAACGGCGCCTCGTGGCAGTGTTCCAGTTGCAGCTCCATGTTCTCCTTGATCATCTGCATCGGCACGTGGCCCGGGCCTTCGATCATGACCTGCACGTCATGCTTCCACGCCACCTGCGTCAGCTCGCCCAGCGTCTTCAGCTCGGCGAATTGCGCCTCGTCGTTGGCGTCGTAGCCCGAACCCGGGCGCAGACCGTCACCCAGTGAGAAGCTGACGTCGTAGGCCTTCATGATTTCGCAGATCTCCTCGAAGCGCTCGTACAGGAAGCTCTCCTTGTGATGCGCCAGGCACCACTTCGCCATGATCGAACCGCCGCGCGAGACGATGCCGGTCATGCGGTCGGCCGTCATCGGGATGAAGGGCAGGCGCACGCCCGCGTGGATCGTGAAGTAGTCCACGCCTTGTTCGGCCTGCTCGATCAGCGTGTCGCGGAAGATCTCCCAGGTCAGGTCCTCGGCCTTGCCGTCCACTTTCTCCAGCGCCTGATAGATCGGCACGGTGCCGATCGGCACGGGCGAGTTGCGGATGATCCATTCGCGCGTTTCGTGGATGTGCTTGCCGGTGGACAGGTCCATGACCGTGTCGCCGCCCCAGCGGATCGCCCACGTCATCTTTTCCACTTCCTCGCCGATGCCCGAGCTGACTGCGGAGTTGCCGATGTTGGCATTGATCTTCACCAGGAAATTGCGGCCGATGGCCATCGGCTCCACTTCCGGGTGGTTGATGTTGGCCGGAATGATGGCGCGGCCGCGCGCGATCTCGTCGCGCACGAACTCGGGCGTGATGGCGGCGGGAATGGCGGCGCCGAACGATTGGCCCGGGTGCTGGCGCAGCAGGCGCTTCACCATCTTTTCGCCATCGGGGCCGCTGTCGCGCAGCGTCTGCAGATAGTGCTCACGACGCAGGCTTTCGCGGATCGCCACGTATTCCATTTCCGGCGTGATGATGCCGCGGCGGGCGTAGTGCATCTGCGATACGTTGGCGCCGGACTTGGCGCGGCGCGGCGGACGTTGCAGGTCGAAGCGCATGGCCGTCAGTTTGGGATCGGTCAGGCGTTCCTTGCCGTAGTCGCTGGTCGGGCCGGACAGCACTTCCGTGTCGCCGCGCTCTTCGATCCAGCCGCGGCGCAGTTCGGGCAGGCCGCGGCGGATGTCGATCTTGGCTTCGGGGTCGGTGTAGGGGCCGCTGCAGTCATAGACGGTCAGGGGCGGATTCTTCTCGCCGCCGAACATCGTCGGCGTGTCGTCCTGCTCGATTTCGCGGAACGGCACGCGGATGTCGGGGCGCGAGCCCACTTCATACACGCGACGGGATTTGGGCAGCGGTGCGACGGCCGCCGCGTCGACTTCGGCGGTAGCGGCCAGGAATTTGGGATTGGCGTTCATGGAAAGCTCCAAGCGAGTGGTTGGAGCCGATCGGGAAGGAATTCCCGCCGCGCGCGCAAAGACGCATGGCGGGAATACGGCTCCCAGCATCGGCATTATCCGTACTGGTACGAAGGGACTCTCTCAACACGTCCGGCCATGAAGGCGGGACGAGTACCCCTGCGCGAAAGCGAAGTATAGAGGCTGGCGCGCGTTCCGACGAATCGCGCGGCTGCTGCGTCGCGATGGCCGGTGCAGGCGGCAGCTGGTATTACCGCTTTACATTTGGATTCAGACTGGGGCGACACTGTCATTCAGGTTCGGTACACTTTTCCCTATTACCGGCCATGGAGAAGTGGCCTGGTCTTAGTCCACTTAAGAAGGAATCGAGCATGCAACTGACCCTACGCAAATTGGCGCCCGCCTTGGTAGTTGTGACGTTGGCGCTAGCGGGTTGCAAGACCGCCCCGACTAAGACGTCCGGCGACACCGCCGCGCCGCAAGCTGGCCAGGAGGCCTCCAAGCCCGCCGCCGCGGCGTCCGTGGACTTCTATCTGGCGCAGAAGCAGCCCGGTACTGGCCTGCGCGAAATCGCGCTGCCCGACGGCAAGCTCTACATGCAGTCCGTGCCTGTCCTGACGCGCGCCGACCTCACCGACGCCGCCGCGCTGGTCGATCGCCAAGGTCAGAACTTCGTCGGCCTGCGCTTCTCGGAAGCTGGCGCCCGCAAGCTCAATGACGTCAGCACCAAGAACGTCGGCAATATGCTGGCGCTCGTGATCGACCAGGAACTGGTCGCCGCCCCGCTCATCGGCGAACCGCTGAACCGCGGCGTCCTCGCCTTCGGCGTGGCCTCGGCCCAGGCCGCCTCGGAAATCGCCGCCAAGATCCGCGGCGACGCTGGCACTCCGCCGCCGGCTGGCGGCGCTGCTCCGGCGCCCGCTGCCAAGCCCTGAGCGAAGCTAGCGACAAAAAAAGCCCGGCATAGCCGGGCTTTTTAACGTCTGCAAGAAAGACGGCCCGCGTTCAGCCCAGCTTGCGGCCGCGCGTCTTGGCGCCGCGGCGGACCAGGATAGTCTTTTCGATGTAGGCCTGCGTGATCGATTCAAGGATCAGGCGGTCGTCTGCCGTCAGCGATTCGAACTGCGAAGGCGAAATATTGGGGAAGGGCCAGGGCGCCAGGGGACGCGGTCGGGCGCCAGGGCGTGGCGGCGGTTCCGCCACGCCAGGCGCGGGCAGGGTGTTGCTGAGGTCGTAGCCTTCCACGGGGAGTTCAATGGGGCCTTTGCCGGTTTCCAGCCATTCGGCCTCGACCTTCAGAACCTGTGCCAGCTTGCGCGCTGAGCGGCTTGAGTGTCGCAGGCCGCTTTCGTAGCTGCCGATGGCGCTTTGCGAAATGCGGGCCAGACGCGCGAGGTCCTTCTGCGTGTGGCCACGCAGCAGGCGCGCATGCTTCAGTCGGTCTGAGAATGTTTTCACACCGGCGATTGAAGCTTGCTGGTCGCGCGCTTTGGTGGTTATAAATATTACTTAAGTGATATTTATCAAAGGTGAGCGCATGGAGCAACGAGGCAGCGTCTTCGTCATACGGCTAGACGAAACGGCGGGTGAGGATTTCGCCGAGGCCTTGCGTCTGTTGCGTTGGCAGGCCAGCGTGTTCGATTCGTCCGTCGGGCTATTGGAACACTTGCAGGCCCAAGCCGCCGATGCCCTGGTACTTTTGGGAGGTATGCAGGGCGTGCCGGGCCTTATCGCCATGCTGCGCCGGGCGGCGCCAGCCGCGGCGGTGCTGTGGCAGGCCGTGGCCGCAAGCGCGTCCGATCGCATCGCTGCGCTGGATGCGGGCGCGGACGTCTGTACCCCCGCAGGCATGGAAACGCTGGAATGGGATGCTCTACTGCGCAATCTGTGCCGGCGGGCGCCGGCCGTCGCCTTGCCTTGGCGGCTCGATCCGCACGCCGGCGCGCTGGCCGGGCCGGCTGGGGAGTTCCTGCCGTTGACGGTAACGGAGCGGGCTTTTTTTGTCCGCTTATTGAACGCGCCGGGCTACTGCCTGCGCCGGGAATGCTTCTTCCCGGCCGGCGCGCGCAATTCCCTGGATGGGGCGCGGCGGGTGGATGTGCTGTTGTCGCGACTGCGCAGCAAGGCGCGCCGTCTCAATATCGACCTGCCCGTGCTCGCGGTGCGGGGATGGGGTTATATCTTGCTGCCCGAGGGCGCCGCGAGAGGGCAGGGCTTCAGAGCACTACCAGGTTATCCCGATGCATGAGCTCGGGTTCGGTCATGCTGCCCAGGATGCGCGCGATCTGCGACGAAGGCTGGCGCAGGATGCGGCGAGTATCGACCGATGAGTAATTGATCAGGCCTCGGGCGCATTCGCGGCCCTGGCCATCCACGCAGGCGACCACGTCGCCGCGGCCGAATTCGCCTTCCACTTCGGTCACGCCAATGGGCAGCAGGCTTTTGCCTTCACGCAGCAGCGCCTGCACGGCGCCGTCGTCCAGCACCACGCGTCCGCGCAGGCGCAGGTGATCGGCCAGCCATTGCTTGCGCGCGGACCACACAGGCAACACGGCGCGCAATTCGCTGCCTATGCATTCGCCCTGGGCCAGGCGCGTGAGCACGTTGCGCTCGTGGCCGGATGCGATGACGGTATGCGCGCCGCTATGCGCCGCGCGCTTGGCCGCCAGCACCTTGGTCAGCATGCCGCCGGTGCCGATGCCGCTGCCGGCGCCGCCAGCCATGGCTTCCAGCGCCGGGTCGCCGGCCTGGGCGTGCGACATGAATTTCGCCTCGGGGTTCTTGCGCGGATCGGAGTCGTACAGGCCGCGCTGGTCCGTCAGGATGATCAGCGTGTCGGCTTCGATCAGGTTGGTGACCAGCGCGCCCAGGGTGTCGTTGTCGCCCAGCCGGATTTCGTCGGTGACCACCGTGTCGTTTTCGTTCACGATCGGGACCACGCCCAGGCGCAGCAGCGCGAACAGCGTGCTGCGCGCGTTCAGGTAGCGGTGGCGGTCGGCCAGGTCTTCGTGCGTCAGCAGGATCTGGGCGGTGCGCAGGCCGTATTCGGCGAAAGCCGCCTCATAGGCCTGGCACAGGCCCATCTGGCCTACGGCTGCGGCCGCCTGCAGTTCGTGCATGACCGAGGGGCGCTTGCGCCAGCCCAGGCGCGCCATGCCTTCCGCGATGGCGCCGCTGGAAACCAGCACGATCTGCTTGCCCTGCTTGTGCAGGGCGGCGATCTGCGCGGCCCAGTGCGCCACGGCGGCGCGGTCCAGGCCGCGGCCTTCGTTGGTGACCAGCGACGAGCCGACTTTGGCGACGAGGCGCTGGGCGTTGGTGACGACGGAAACGGCGGGTGTTTCAGCTGACATGATGGCGGCCGGCTGCGGCGAGAAAAAAGGCGTAATCGTAAGGACTGCGATTATGGCTTATTCGTCGTCGCCGCGCGGCGCCGGGCGCTGGTCGGCGTCCGAACGTTTGTCGTCGAAACGCGGGTCCGGCGCCACATAGTTGTCGTTGGCCTGGTCTTGCGACAGGTGTTCCTTTTCGCGTTCGGCGTCCAGGTAGTCCTGCAGCGCGTAGAGCAGGTCTTGCGTGCCCTCGCCGGACAGGCCGGAAATGCCGAATACCGGACCGTTCCAGTCGTAGAGTTCGAGAAAGCGGCGCTTGGTGTCTTCGGGGTCGGGCACCATGTCCAGCTTGTTCAGGATCAGCCAGCGCGGTTTGGCTGCCAGTTCGGGGTCATAGCGGCGCAGTTCTTCGACGATGGCGCGCGCGTCGACGACGGCTTGCTCGACGGGATCGGCGTCGGGATCCGGCGTGGACACGTCGACCAGATGCAGCAGCACGCGGGTGCGTGCCAGATGGCGCAGGAACAGGTGACCCAGGCCGGCGCCTTCGGAGGCGCCTTCGATCAGGCCGGGAATGTCGGCCACGACGAAGCTGCGCGACGGCGAGGTCCGCACCACGCCCAGATTGGGGTGCAGCGTGGTGAAGGGGTAGTCCGCGATCTTCGGCTTCGCATTGGAAATGCGGGTGATCAGCGTGGACTTGCCGGCGTTGGGCAGGCCCAGCAGACCCACGTCGGCGAGCACCTTCAGTTCCATGCGCAGGTAGCGGTGTTCGCCTTCCTTGCCGGGCGTCCACTGGCGGGGGGCGCGGTTCAGGCTGGACTTGAAGTGGATGTTGCCCATGCCGCCCTGGCCGCCGGCGGCCAGCACGACTTTTTGTTCGTGCTGGTTCAGGTCGAACAGGACTTCGCCGGTTTCGGCGTCATGGATGATGGTGCCGACCGGCACGCGCAGCGTGATGTCGGGAGCGGCCGCGCCGTACTGGTCCGAGCCGCGGCCGTTTTCGCCACCCTTGGCGCGGTGCAGGCGCGCGTAGCGGAAGTCGATCAGGGTGTTGATGTTGCGGTCGGCCACCGCGAAGATGGTGCCCCCGCGTCCGCCGTCGCCGCCGTCCGGGCCGCCCTTGGGGATGAATTTTTCGCGGCGAAAGCTCGCCACGCCATTGCCGCCTTTGCCGGCGACGACTTCGATGGTGGCTTCGTCTACGAATTTCATGGTGTCCGTGCGTGTAGTAGGTATTGGGGCGGAGACCCGTTATTGGGAGCCGCCAGGAGGCAGGGGCGGGAGACTTCCGGCTGCTGCCTGAAAACAAAAAAGCTTAAAACAAAAAAAGCCCTGCCGCATGCGACAGGGCTTTTACCGTTCGAGCTCGCGGCGAACCGCGAGCTCTGACCGTGCTTGTCCGATTACTCGGCAGCGATGATCGAAACGGTTTGCTTGTTCAATGCGCCCTTGAAGCCGAATTGAACCTTGCCGTCGACCAGCGCGAACAGGGTGTGGTCCTTGCCCATGCCGACGTTCACGCCAGCGTGGAAGCGCGTACCGCGCTGACGCACGATGATCGAACCAGCGGGAATCAATTCACCGCCGAAGGTCTTGACGCCCAGACGCTTTGATTCTGAGTCGCGTCCGTTTCGCGTAGAGCCGCCGCCCTTTTTCTGTGCCATGTTTAGCTCCTGCTAAGTGGTACCGAGTCGCTTCTTAAGCCGTGATGGCTTCGATGCGGATTTCGGTGTAGTTCTGACGGTGGCCCTGACGCTTCTGATAGTGCTTGCGACGGCGCATCTTGAAGATCTTGACCTTGTCGTGGCGGCCTTGCGCAAGAACCGTTGCCTTGACCACAGCGCCGGAGACGAGGGGCGTGCCAACTTTCAGTTGGTCGCCTTCGCCCACGGACAGCACTTGGTCCAGGGTGATTTCTTGCCCAATGTCTGCCGGTATCTGTTCTATCTTGAGTTTTTCGCCAGCGGCAACGCGATACTGCTTGCCACCGGTTTTTACGACCGCGTACATGGGGTGTTCCTTAAATAGGTAAATGGGTTCATCCGCGCTGCCTGCCCTGCTGGGCGGGATTGCCGCTCTGGCGGGCGCTTTCGTCTCCTGGCGCCAGAGTCTGGCGGAAGAAAAAAGGCCTTGATGCTCGGGGAAGGTTCAAAACCGGATTCAAGACCGGGTCTAAAGCCTACCTTTGCACCCAGAGGGGTGACGCAAATGCAACCGACGTAATTCGGGCATTGCTGACCGAATCCGGGATATTAGC
Source organism: Achromobacter sp. (assembly GCF_049647645.1). Taxonomy (GTDB): domain Bacteria; phylum Pseudomonadota; class Gammaproteobacteria; order Burkholderiales; family Burkholderiaceae_B; genus Achromobacter. Next base: position 4,796 of record NZ_JBARYB010000019.1, on the reverse strand, counting down.
CCGGGACTTTCAGAAAGTCAAAAAGCTGTTGCAGGCTAAGGGCTTAGGTGTGGCGTGCGCGCTTCAAGCGCCCGGGATCACTCGCAGGGCGATGTCGCGCGCCACCAGCCGGATCCCTGCCATGACGTCGTGGCGGTGCGCCTCGTCCAGCCGGTCGGTGGGGATGGAGGTGCTGACGGCCACCCGCTTGCCCAGCGGCGTCATGCCTACATAGGCGGCAAAGCAGACCAGGCCAGTGGCCACTTCCTCCAGATCCTGCGCCAGCCCGGTGCTGCGCACCTGTTCCAGTTCCTGGTCCAGCGCGGCGCGCGTGGCGAGGCTGCGCTCCGTGACGCGCGGCAGCGTATCGGGCGCACGGGCGTCCAGTTCCTCTGGCGGCAGACTGGCCAGCAGCGCCTTGCCCAGCGCGCAGGCGTGGGCGGGCAGACGCAGGCCCAGGTCCGACACCAGCCGCACCGGGCGGCGCGCGTCTTCGCGGGCGAGGTAGACCACGTCGAACCCGTCCAGTGTTGCCAACTGCACCACCTCGTTGTGCCGCGCCACGAAGGCGCCGGCCGCCGCCTGAAAGGCGGTTTGCAGGCCATCCTGGCGTAGATAGGCGTAGCCCAGCGCCATCAGCTCAATGCCGATGACGTAGCCGCCGTCGCGGCGCTCGATCCAGCGGCGCTGTTCCAGGCAATCCAGCAGCAGGTATAGCGTGCTGCGGGCGAGTTGGCAGGTCTCTGCCAGTTCCGATGCCTTCACGGGCGCGCGGCGGCTGGCTAGCACCCGCAGGATGTCGTGGGTGCGGCGGATGGCGGGGACGTCGTATTCGGCGGTCATGAGCTGATTGTCCAATATATTGGACATAAATTCAGGATATTGGACATGATAATGGAAGTCTCCTAGACTGCCCCGCACATCATTCGAACAAGGCGAGGAGACCCATGGACGCAGCAAAGACGCTGCCTGCCGATCTGGAGCAGGCGCTGCTGGTGGGGCGGTTGTGGCGGCCGGGCCCGGTCAATGGTCCCAGCGTGGTGGCGGTGCGCAAAGGCGAGGTGATCGACATCACCGCCGCCGCGCCCACCATGGCGGACCTGCTGGACCGCCCCGACCGCGTGGCGCTGGCGGCCAGCGTCGCCGGCGAGTCGCTGGGCGACGTGCGGACTCTGATGGCCGCCAGCCTGGCGGGTCAGGATGGATTGCGCCTGCTGGCGCCCTGCGACCTGCAACCCGTCAAGGCGGCGGGCGTCACCTTTGCCATTAGCCTGCTGGAACGCATGATCGAGGAAGAGGCGGGCGGAGACGCCAGCCGTGCCGAGGAAATCCGCGTCCGCATGCAGGCGCTGATCGGCTCCGACCTGTCCCGCCTGCGGCCGGGTTCGCCGGAAGCGGCCAGGCTGAAGGCAGAACTGACCCAGCGCGGCCAGTGGTCGCAATACCTCGAGGTGGGCATCGGTCCGGACGCCGAGATATTCTCCAAGGCACCGCCCATGGCGTCGGTGGGAGCCGGCGCGCGGATCGGCGTGCTGCCTGAATCCCGCTGGAACAATCCAGAACCCGAGATCGTGCTGGCGGTGGACAGCCGCGGCGAAGTCGTCGGCGCCACCTTGGGCAACGACGTCAACCTGCGCGACATCGAAGGCCGCAGCGCCTTGCTGCTGACCAAGGCCAAGGACAACAACGGTTCCTGCGCCATCGGACCCTTCATCCGCCTGTTCGACGGCGGCTACACCGTGGACAGCGTGCGCCAGGCCGACGTCTCCCTGCGCATCGAGGGCCTGGACGGCTTCGAGCTGGACGGCGTCAGCCACATGCGCGAGATCAGCCGCGATCCGCTGGACCTGGTGCGCCAGGCTTGCGGCAGGCATCACCAGTATCCGGACGGCTTCATGCTGTTCCTGGGCACCATGTTCTCGCCCACCCAGGACCGCATGGGCCCGGGCACTGGCTTTACCCACAAGCTGGGCGACCGCGTCGTGATCGCCTCCGAGCGCCTGGGGGCGCTGGTCAACGAAGTTCGGCTGGCCACCGAGATCGAACCCTGGACCTTCGGGGTGCGCGCGCTCTACGCCAACCTGGCCGAGCGCGGTCTGCCGCGGCGCGGCTCCTGATCCCCCAGCTGGCGGCGCCGGGCAGGGGGCGCACCGGGCGCCACCCCCGCTGGCGATTCTGCCCGGATGACGGCTCACGTCCGTCACTCCCCGTATAATCCTTGGTCGAATCCCCCGCCCTCTGCGGCGGGCCCAGCGGTAAGAGCCGGCACGCGTCCGCGCCACGGCTCGTTTCACTCTCCCGGAAACGTCTTGAATCTCCCCGAGCTTGTTGCCCCCATTGCAGACGACATGAAAGCCGTCGACGCGGTCATTCGCGAGCGGCTGAATTCCGAAGTGGTCCTGATCCGCACGATCGGCGACTACATCATTGGCGCGGGCGGCAAGCGCATGCGGCCGGCCATGGTGCTGATGGTGGCGCGCGCGCTGGGCTACGAGGGCACGCACCACCAGCTGCTGGCCGCCGTGGTCGAGTTCATCCATACCGCCACGCTGCTGCACGACGACGTGGTGGACGAATCCGACCTGCGCCGCGGCCGCGACACCGCCAACGCGGTCTTCGGCAACGCCGCCAGCGTGCTGGTCGGCGATTACCTGTATTCGCGTTCCTTCGAGATGATGGTGGAAGCCAACTCGATGCGCGTCATGAGCATCCTGTCCGAAGCCACCACGGTGATCGCCGAAGGCGAGGTGCTGCAGCTGCTGAACGTGCACGACCCGGACGTCTCGCAGGAACGCTACCTGCAAGTCGTGCGCTACAAGACCGCCAAGCTGTTCGAGGCCGCCGCCCAGGTGGGCGCCGTGCTGGCGGGCGCTACGCCCGAGCAGGAAACCGCTGCGGCCGCCTATGGCCGCCATGTAGGCACCGCCTTCCAATTGGTGGACGACGTGCTGGACTACAGCGGCGATGCTGCCGCCCTGGGCAAGAACGTCGGCGACGACCTGCGCGAGGGCAAGCCCACGCTGCCGCTGATCCGCGTGATGGAAGTGGGTACCCCGGAACAGCAGCAATTGATTCGCGACGCCATCAAGACCGGCGACGCCGACTTCGCCGCCGTGGCCGCCGCCATCCAGGCCACCGACGCCCTGGAGCACGCCCGCCAGGCCGCCGTGGCCGAGGCCGATCTGGCCCGAAAAGCACTTTCTGCTTACCCCATTTCCCCTTTTCTAAATTCTCTGTTAGAATTCTGCGCTTTCGCGGTGAATAGAGATCGCTAAGCGAATTAGGCGGAAAATCTGGGGTAACCCAGGTGGGGGAACCCGGTAGCCTGAAACGTGGCGGTTGATAGTGAAAGCGAAAGATGGCCTGGCTGCACTGAGCGCAACCAAGCCAAGGAAGTTGAAGTAACCGGGGCGTAGCTCAGCCTGGTAGAGTACTGCGTTCGGGACGCAGGAGTCGGAGGTTCGAATCCTCTCGCCCCGACCACTAATTTGTGGTCACACCCGACAGAAGACCCTTTAGCCAAATGGCCATTGGGTCTTTTTTGTTTTGGGCTGCGCGGTGCTTGCTTAGGAATTTCCGCCCATGGGCAGAGGTTTGGGCGGTTCTACCTTGACGTTGTCGCATTTCACCGCCTTCTTTACCGGGACGGGCCTAGTCCGTACCACTCCGTCTACTACGACAAGCTCACGCAAGACGGTATGGGGATGCTGGTAGAGCGTCTCGTAATCTTTTCCCGGCTCAAGAACTGCACTGATCGCTTCGCCGAAGGGACGGCGGTACATGGACATGCCTATGGCGTCGGGATGGGTCGATCCGCCGCCGCGCGAGTAGATGTCGATCGGAATTCCCGCGGTGACGACATATTCGGAATAGTATTCCTCGTCGATATCGGGCATGGGCATGCCGATCACCGTATTGCTGAATCCCCGGACCAAGGGATCGTTGGCTTCGAAGCTGTACGAACGCATGTCATCCTGGCAAGTGCGATTCAGGATGATGGTGGTTTGAGTGCCGAAATAGATCCGCAACCTTGCGCTCACCGCAGGATCGTATTCCTTGGGCAGATACGGGCTCTTCGGGGCGCATCCCGAGGTCAGTATGGCAACGCCGATCATTGCCATCGTTGCTCTCCATGCTGTCTTCATCAGTTGCCTTTCGTTGTTAATGCACCATCCTCCTTTCGCGGACCCGCGGTGGGAGGATCTACCTTGGATGCCTGACGCGCGGCGCCAACCGCCCATGGTTATTAACGGTCATTCGCGGCAAAGCTTGAGGCGCGCTGTAGGGAGTGTTGGCTCGCCAGGAAAAATTTGACGTGCCAGACTACGTTCAGCGAACAACAAAATCACATCCGAGATCTGGTTGTCGGCGGATGGCGCGGCGGGCGCCGGTTCTGTCGTACCTGCTGAGCGCACGCACGCCGGCCGACGCTTTGCGGCAGTTGCTCGCGATGCTGGCGTCGAGGGCTCTGAAGTTGGCGCTCGTATTGATCACCTTCAGGGCTTAACGTGATGATCCCGAACCGGGTATTGGGCAACCGCAATCGAGGATGCCGAATCGCTGGCTCTTTAGGGAAGGGGCCAACACTACGTAAGTTCTGGCGATTTATGACGCTTATCGGGGGTGGCGATGATACTGAAGAGATTTACTAATAATAGTTATATCTATGTGGATGAAATGGATGGGGCGTTTCGGGAAAGCGCCTCATTGGCTGAGGGTCTGGCCCTGTCCGGGGAAGGAGACTTTGTAGGCGGAAACCTAGTTGCCTTGTATGTGAGCGATGCGAAGCTTCTTCTTCGGGTGTCGGATAAGGTGAT
>NZ_JBARYB010000018.1:0-11494 GCF_049647645.1 Achromobacter sp. | reverse complement strand
GCCTGGGCCTTGGGCGTGACGGAAGTCGCCAGCCCGGCTTCGCAGGCGTCCTGCGCCGTGAACGCCTTGCCCTGCAGCAGCCATTCGGCGGCGCGGCGGGTACCGGCCAGGCGCGGCATCAGCAGGCTGGACGCGCCTTCCGGGCACAGGCCCAGCGCCACGAACGGCATGCGCAAGGTGGCGCCTTCGCCCACATGGACGAAATCGCAGTGTTGCAGCAGGGTCACGCCGATGCCGACGGCGTAGCCCTCGACCGCGGCGATCACCGGCACGTCCGCCATGGTCAGCGCGCGCAGGAAAGTCAGGCCGGCGCTGTCGCCCGCGCCGCGCTCCGCCTGGAAGTCGCGCAAGTCGTTGCCGGCCGTGAAGTGCTCGCCGGCGCCTGTCAGGATCACCGCCGCCACCGCCGTGTCGGCGGAGGCCAGCGCAATCTGTTCGGTCAGCGCCGCGTAGGTGGCGGTGTCCAGCGCGTTGCGGCGATTCGGGCGGTTGATGGTCAGGGTCAGCACCGCGCCGTCGCGGCTGACCTTCAGCCCGGCGCTCATGCGCCGAATCCCTGGGCCAGGCGGCTCTTGGCGTCCGCGTACTCGCTGCGCAGCGTGTCCACGATCTGGCGGGTCGGTAGCACGCTGGCGATGCCGCCCACACCCTGGCCCGCGCCCCAGATGTCCTTCCAGGGTTTGACCCGGCTGGAGCCGAAATTGGACGCGCCGCTGTCGGGCTGCGGCAGGTTGGCCGGGTCCAGCCCGGCGGCCGCGATGCTGGCCTTCAGGTAGTTGCCGGGGATGCCGGTGAAGAACGGGGTGTACAGGATGTCCGAGGCGCTGGCGTCGACGATGGCGGATTTGTAGCCTTCGCTGGCGTTGGCCTCCTCGCTGGCGATGAAGCGCGTGCCCATGTAGGCGAAGTCCGCGCCCATGGCCTGCGCGGCCAGGACGTGCGCGCCCGAGGTGATCGCGCCCGACAGGATCAGCGGACCGTCATAGAAGCGGCGCACTTCGGACACCAGGGCGAAGGGGCTGAGCGTGCCCGCGTGGCCGCCGGCGCCGGCGCACACCAGGATCAGGCCGTCCACGCCCGCTTCCAGCGCTTTTTCGGCGTGGCGGATCGTGGTCACGTCGTGGAACACCTTGCCGCCCCAATCGTGCACGCCTTTGACCAGGTCGCCGGGCGCGCGCAGGCTGGTAATGATGAGCGGTACGCGGTGGCTGGCGCACACGGCCAGGTCCTGCTCCAGGCGGTCGTTGGACTGGTGGATGATCTGGTTGACCGCGAACGGCGCCACCTTCGCGCCGGGGTTGGCCTCGCGGTGCGAGGCCAGGCCGGCCTGGACTTCGTCCAGCCAGTCGCCCAGCAGGCTCTGCGGGCGCGCGTTCAGCGCGGGGAACGAACCCACGATGCCGCTGGTGCATTGCGCCACCACCAGCTTGGGATTGGACACGATGAACATGGGGGCGCAGATGACCGGCAGGGACATCTGGCCGTACAAATCAGTCACGAGAGAGTGGGGCATGGCGTCGTCGCGGAAAAAGGTCAAAAGAGGGCTTGAGCATCGTTGGCGGGTGTGCCTATAATTACCTACCGACCGTCCGGTAATTAATTAATCCTTATTAAACGGCATGCGCCGAAGCGCTGTCAATGGAGGTTCGCAAGAGCCTCCGACAGCGCCGGCGCGGCCCTCCTAAAGGCTGCCATGGCGACCTCCGCCCCTCCTGCCCAGAAACGCGCCCGCGCCGGCCGGCCGCCCACCGTGGCGGCTCCGCGCGAACGCATCCTGGAAGAAGCCGCCAAGCTCTTCGCGCAAAGCGGCTACGACGGCAGCTCGGTGTCAGACCTGGCCGCCGCGCTCGGCGTGTCCAAGGCGGCCATCTACCACTACTACACCACCAAGCAGGACATCTACGACGCCATCATCCTGGCCGCGCTGACCGGCCTGACCCAGGCCGTGGCCCAGGAAGTTGCCCGGGCCGAAGGCGCCACCGCCCGGCTGCGCGCTTTCATGGTGAGCCACGCGCGCTACTTCGAGCAGCACCATGCCGAATTCGTCACCATGCTGATCGGCTATTCCGGCATGGCCCTGACCGAACGCGAAGACGCCGCCCGGCTGCGCGACGGCTACGAGAAGCGCCTGCGCGAACTGATCGCGCAGGGCGTCGCCGCCGGCGAATTCCGCGCGCTGGACGTGGCCGCGGCGGGCCGCGCCGTGTTGTCCATGCTGAATTGGATGGTGCGCTGGTACAAGCCCGGCCAGGGCGACAGCGCCGAAACCATCGCCGCCGGCTATTTCGATCTACTGGTCGGAGGCATGCGCGCCTGAGGCGCGCCCGCTCCCGGCTTGCCCTGCCTTTTCTTGAGACTCCCATCATGGCCCTCGATACCGAAACCCTGAACCTGCTGTTGGACGCCGTGCGCCGCTTCGTGCATGAACGCCTGATCCCCGCCGAAGACGAGCTGGCCGAAAGCGGCCAGGTGCCGCCGGACATCGTCAACGAGATGCGCGAGCTGGGCCTGTTCGGCCTGTCCATCTCGCCCGACCACGGCGGCCTGGGGCTGACCATGGAAGAAGAAGTGCGCGTGGTCTTCGAGCTGGGGCAGACTTCGCCCGCGTTCCGCTCGCTGGCCGGCACCAATATCGGCATCGGTTCGCAAGCCATCGTGCTGGCCGGCACCGACGAGCAGCGCGCCAACTACCTGCCCAAGCTGGCCAGCGGCGAACTGATAGGCTCGTTCGCGCTGACCGAACCCGACGCCGGTTCCGACGCCATGGCGCTGCGCCTGTCCGCGGTGCGCGACGGCGACAGCTACGTGCTCAACGGCACCAAGCGCTACATCACCAACGCGCCCATCGCCGGACTGTTTTCGGTCATGGCGCGCACCGCGCCGGAGCGCCGCGCCAATTCCATTTCGTGCTTCCTGGTCGAAGCCGGCACGCCGGGCCTGAGCATCGGCAAGCCGGACAAGAAGATGGGCCAGGCCGGCGCCCTGACCAGCGACGTGGTGTTCGACAACTGCCGCGTCCCGGCCAGCGCGCTGTTGGGCGGGGAAGAGGGCAATGGCTTCCGCACCTCGATGCGGGTGCTGGACAAGGGCCGCCTGCATATCTCGGCGCTGTGCGTGGGCATTGCCGACCGCCTGCTGGGCGACGCGGTGAAGTACGCCATTGAGCGTAAGCAATTCGGCCAGCCCATCGCCGAATTCCAGTTGATCCAGGCCATGATCGCCGACAGCCAGGCCGAGCTCTACGCCGCGCGCTGCATGGTGCTGGACGCCGCCCGCATGCGCGACCGCGGTGAAAACACCACCATGCAGGCCGCCTGCTGCAAGCTGTACGCCACCGAAATGGTGGGCCGCGTGGCCGACCGCGCGGTGCAGATCCACGGCGGCGCGGGCTACATGTCCGAGTACGCGGTCGAACGCTTCTACCGCGACGTGCGCTTGTTCCGCATCTTCGAAGGCACCTCGCAGATCCAGCAGCTGGTGATCGCCCGCGAAACCATCAAGGCGCATTCCTGAGCGCGGACACGGCCCAAGAGGCTAATATCCTGCATGACTGACGGTGATCCGGCAGCGGCCCTGGGCCGCGCCGGAATATGACGCGCCAGCGGCCGCGCGCCGCCGGCATGACGGAATTCCAGTCTGGCTTGCGCGCCGCCGCAAGCCGGACGTTTTCATTTCTCTTCTAGCGAAAAGATTACTAATGTCGCAACGTCCCGCTCCCCTTACCGGCATACGCGTGCTGGACCTCACCCGCGTCCTGGCGGGTCCCTGGTGTACCCAGAACCTCGCCGACCTCGGTGCCGAGGTCATCAAGATCGAACGCCCCGGCGCGGGCGACGACACGCGCGCCTGGGGCCCTCCCTACCTGAAGGACGAGGCGGGCAACGACACGACCGAGGCGGCCTACTACCTGTCCGCCAACCGCAACAAGCTGTCGGTGGCGCTGGACATCGCCTCGCCGCGCGGCGCCGAGCTGGTGCGCGAGCTGGCGCTGCAAAGCGACATCCTGGTCGAAAACTTCAAGGTAGGCGGCTTGTCCAAGTACGGCCTGGACTACGACAGCCTGAAGGAACTCAACCCGCGCCTGATCTACTGCTCCATCACCGGCTTCGGCCAGACCGGCCCCTACGCCAGCCGCCCCGGCTATGACTTCATGATCCAGGGCATGGGCGGCCTGATGAGCATCACCGGCGAACGCGACGACCTGCCTGGCGGCGGTCCGCAGAAGGCGGGGGTGGCGGTGACCGACCTGATGACCGGCATGTACTCCACGGTCGGTATCCTGGCCGCGCTGCACGAACGCTCGCGCAGCGGCCTGGGCCAGCACATCGACATGGCGCTGCTGGACTGCCAGGTCAGCATGCTGGCCAATCAGAACCTCAACTACATGACTTCGGGCGTGGCACCCAAGCGTGCCGGCAACGCGCACCAGAACCTGGTGCCCTACCAGGTGTTCGCGGCCAGCGACGGCCACCTGATCGTGGCGGTCGGCAACGACAGCCAGTTCCGCAATTACTGCGGCGCGATCGGCTTGCCCGAGCTCTCGGCTGATCCGCGCTTCGCCACCAATCCGCAACGTGTGAAGAACCGCGCCGAACTGGTGCCGCTGCTGACCGAACGCATGGCCACCGGCGCGCGCGACCACTGGCTGGCCGCGCTGGAAGCCGTGGGCGTCCCGGCCGGCCCCATCAATACGCTGGACCAGGTCTACGAAGACCCGCAGGTCCTGGCGCGCGGCATGAAGCGCGAAATGCCGCATCCGACCGCGGGCACGGTGCCGATTGCCGCCAGCCCGCTGAAGTTCTCCAGCAGCCCGGTCGAGTACCGCCGTCCGCCGCCCATGCTGGGCGAGCACACCGAGCAGGTGCTGTCCGAAAAACTGGGCCTGTCGGCCGAAGAAATCCTGGCGCTGGCGCAAAGCCGGGCCTGAACCCCATCCAATAAAAGCAGGAGAGTGGTGATGAAGGAGATTCAAACCATCGGCGTCGTCGGCGCCGGGGCCATGGGGCGCGGCATCGCGCAGATCGCGGCGCAAGCCGGGCTGCGTGTGCGCCTGTACGACACCAGCGCCGATGCCGTGGCGGCCGCGCGCGAGTCGCTGCGCCAGACCTGGGAAAAGCTGGCCCAGAAGGGCAAGCTGAGCGCCGCCGACGCGCAGGCCGCGCTGGAGCGCGTCGAATCCGCCACCGCGCTGACCGACATGTCGAACTGCCAGCTGGTGGTGGAAGCCATCGTCGAGCGCCTGGACGTCAAGCGCGATCTGTTCGCCGCGCTGGAAGGCGTGGTGGCCGAAGATTGCATCCTGGCGTCGAACACCTCGTCGCTGTCCATCACCGCCATCGCTGCCGCCTGCAAGCATCCGCAGCGCGTGGCGGGCTACCACTTCTTCAACCCGGTCGCGCTGATGAAGGTGGTCGAAGTCATCGACGGCCTGCGCAGCGCGCCCGAAGTCGGCGACGCGCTGGCCGAGCTGGCCCGCCGCATGGGCCACACGCCGGTGCGCGCCAAGGACATGCCGGGCTTCATCGTCAACCATGCCGGCCGCGGCATGAATACCGAAGGCCTGCGCGTGGCGCAGGAAGCCGTGGCGAGCTTCGCCCAGGTCGATGCCGTCATGCGCGAGCAGGCCGGCTTCCGCATGGGTCCGTTCGAACTGCTGGACCTGACGGCGCTGGACGTGTCCCACCCGGTCATGGAATCCATCTACCGCCAGTTCTTCGACGAGCCGCGCTTCCGGCCGTCGCCCATCACCACCGTGCGCCTGGCAGGCGGCTTGATCGGCCGCAAGGCCGGTGAAGGCTTCTACGTCTACGCCGACGGCCAGAAGCAGGTGCCGGCCGAGCCGCCCGTGCCGGCGCTGCCCGAGAACCTGAAGGTCTGGGTCAGCCCCAAGCACGCCGAAGGCTACGCCCGCGCCGCCGCGCTGGTCGAAAAGCTGGGCGCCACGCTGGTGACCGGCTCCACGCCCGACGCCGACGCGCTGATCCTCGTCACGCCCTTCGGCGAGGACGTCTCCACCACGGTTTCCGCGCAAGGCCTGAACGCGGCCCGCACCGTCGGCCTGGACACGCTGTACGCCTTCGACGCCGCCAAGCGCCGCACCATCATGGTGTCGCCCGCCACCGAAGCCAAGTGGCGCGACGCCGCGCACGCGCTGCTGGCGGCCGATGGCGTGCCGGTCACGGTGATCGAGGATTCGCCCGGCTTCATCGCCCAGCGCATCGTGGCCACCATCGTCAACATCGCCAGCGACATCGCGCAGCAGCAGATCGCCACGCCCAAGGACATCGACCTGGCGGTGACGCTGGGCCTGGGCTACCCGGTGGGTCCGCTGGCCCTGGGCGACAAGCTGGGCGCCGACCGCATCCTGGAAATCCTGAAGAGCATGCAGCGCGTGACCGGCGATCCGCGCTATCGCCCCAGCCTGTGGCTGCAGCGCCGCGTGCAGCTGGGCATGTCGCTGACGAAGGCGGCCGGCGAGCAGTGATGTGATGGCTATGCATGGCAGGGCACCGCCCTGGCATGTACAAAAAGGCCCGCAAGACTTCATGTCTTGCGGGCTTTTTTTCCCTGCAGGGCTGGCCGCCTCAGTTGGCCGGCTTGACGCCGATCAGCGACACCAGCGGCGTCCACAGCGCAATGTCGTCGCGGATGCGGCGGGCGAACTTGTCCTTCACCTCGCCGGCCCGCGGCTGGCTGCCGGACGCGTCGAACTTGCTCAGCACGTCCGGGTCGCGCAGCATTACCTGCACGGCGTCGGCCAGCCTGTCCACCACTTCCGCGGGCGTGCCGGGCGGCGCGAACAGGCCGTTCCAGGTTTCGATCTCGTGCCCGGGGATGGTGTCGGCGATGGCCGGCACGCCGGGCAGCTGAGGCACGGGCTGGCGGCTGGAAACGGCCAGGAAGCGGATGCGGCCGCTATCTTTGTAAGGCAGGATTTCGGAGATGTTGGCCGAGTACAAGTCGGTGGTGCCGCCCATGGTGTCGAGCAGGGCGGGCGCGCCGCCCCGGTAGCCGATCAGCGTCGCTTCGATGCCGGCGCGCTTCAGGAATACCAGCACCGACATATGCGACATCGACCCTTCGCCGCCATGCGCCACAGTCAGCGCGCCGGGTTTGGCCCGGCCATACTCGATCAACTGCGCCAGGGTTTGGAAGCGCGAGCTGGATGGCACCGTGAGCACCAGCGGGTTGCTGGCGATGTTGGCCACCGGCACCAGATCGTTCAACGGGTCGTAACGCACATTGAACAGGAACCGGACCAGCGAAACCTGGCCGATGGACCCCACCATCAGCGTGTTGCCGTCGTTGCGGGAACGGATCAGCGCATCGGTGGCGATGGTTCCGCCAGCGCCTGCCTGGTTCTTCACCACCACCGACGAGCCCAACGTGCGGCGCAACGAATCGGAGGTAATGCGCGCCACATAATCGGTGTTGCCGCCCGGCGGGTAAGGCACGATCAATGTGATGGCGGACGCGTCCTGGGCTTGGGCCAGCGCGGATAGCAGCAGCGGCGAGGTGGCCAGCAGCCGCGAGAACTGACGACGATTCATGTTGATTTCCCCTTGTGTCGTAGTGATGCCGCGGCTTTGAACTCAGCGGGTCGCGGCGGCCATTTGGCCGCTGCCCTTGGCGCCGACCACCTTTCCGTCTTCATACACCGTGGCGCCGCGCACCAGGGTACGCACCGGCTTGCCCTTGAGACGGCGGCCGGCATAGGGGCTCCAGCCCACCAGGCTGAGGACGTCCTCGTCGCGCACTTCGTATTCGGTCTCCAGGTCGACCAGCACCAGGTCGGCGTCCAAGCCCGCGCGTATTTCACCCTTTTCGCGCAGCCGGAACAATTCGGCGGGTTTGGCCGAGCAGGCCTCGGCCACCCGTTCCAGGCTGATCTTGCCTTCCTGCGCCGCGGTCAGGAACATGCTCAGGTAGAACTGGGTCGACGGCGTGCCGGTATGGGCTTTCCAGCCATCGGTCCAGCCCACTTCTTTCTCTTCGCGCGTGTGCGGGGCATGGTCGGTGGCGATGATATCGATGGTGCCGTCGTTGAGGCCTTCCCACAGGCCGGGCACGTTCTTCTCCGGCACCCAGTACGACAGCGCATACGAGCCCAGGCGCTGGATGGCCGACCATTCGCAACCCAGGAACAGGGCCCAGGGATTGATCTCGCAGGTGACTTTCTGGCCTGCCGCCTTGGCCTCGCGGATGAGCTGCACGCTGCCGGCAGTCTGGGTGTGCAGGATGTGCAGGTGGCAGCCGGCTGCCTTCTGCAGCCGCAGCAGGGTGGCGATGGCGGTTTCCCAGATCACGCCATCATGGGCGGCATAGGCGCGCGCATAGGCCAGCGCGTCGCGTTCGCCGCGGTCCCAATAGGTCTGTTCGATCACATCCATCAAGGCCTGGTCGTGCGGGTGCACCATCAATGGCACGTCCAGTTCGGCGCAGCGCTGCATGATGCGCAACAGCTTGCCGTGGTCATGCACGCCGATGCCGGGCATGTGCGGGTAGTCCCGTCCCGTGTCCACCACCATGAAGATCTTGAACGCCGCAATGCCCGTGGCGGTCATGGCTTCCATTTCCGACTCTATCGTTGGCGCCGGATTGAAGTTCCAATCCACCACGGCATCGCTGCGGTAGATGGCGAACTGCTTTTCCAGCAGGTCCAGCGAGTTGGGCGGCGGATTGACGTTGGGCATGCCTACGCTGGTGGTGACGCCGCCAGCCGCGCACTGCTGCGTGGCGGTGAGGATGGTGTCTTTGTATTCGAATCCCTTTTGCGAGCCCTGGCGGTGGTGCGAGTGCATGTCGATGGCGCCTGGCAGCACGGCCAGGCCGCTCGCATCGATGACGCTCCGTGCCTCGGGTTCGCTGCCGGCCTGGTACAGGCCGGCGATCTTGCCGTCGCGGATGCCGATGGAGGCGCGCACGCGGCCTTGCGGAGTGACCACCAGGCCGTTCTTGATCAAAGTGTCCATGCTGTTTTCCTTGTGATGGGGAATGCCAAAACGATCAGGCCGCGCGTGCGGCAGGCGGGAGGGCGCGCTGGCGCACCGTGTCCCAGACCTGCATGACGTAGTCCTTGCTCAGGCCTTTGGTAATGAAAACCATGCGGGATTGCCGGTCCGTGTCGGGCCATTCCGGCAATTCGGTGGGGGGATGGAACAAGCGCTGCACGGCTTGCAGCACGATGGGCCGTTCGTGGCCGGCGATGTGCAGGATGCCCTTGACGCGCAGCAACTCGTCCGGATGCGCCATGACCAATGCATCGAGCCACGCGCTGACTTGCGGCCATTGCAAGGGGGCGGCGAAATCCAGGCAGAAGCTGTCGATGCGCGCATGGTCATGCGCGTGCGAGTGCTTATGGGTGTGTTCATGCGCATGCCCACCGTGCCGGTGCCCGTCCGCGTAAGGCTCGGCATTGAGCCATTGCCGGGCCTGCTCCGGGCGCACGTCCACGTCGTAGACGTCCGGCCCGTCCAGCACCGTGGCATCCGGCCGTGCCGCGGGGTTGCACACCACGCGTGTTGCCCCCGGATTGACGCGCGCAAGCGTGTCCACCAGCGCTGCGACTTGCGCGCCGGGCAGTTCGGTCTTGGTGACGATCAAGGCATCGGCGACGGCCACCTGCTTGACGGCTTCCGGGTGCGCGGCCAGCGTGCCCGGCCCGTTGACGGCGTCCACCACGGTCAGCACGCGATTCAGGCGAAACGAGCGTGCGACCGGAAACGTCATCAAGGCCTGGATGACCGGCACCACGTCGGCCATGCCCGTGGTTTCTATCAGGATGCGATCGAAGGCGGCGATGGTTCCGGCGCTGCGCTTGGCGCGCAGGTCGCGCAGGGTCTCGACCAGGTCGCCTTGCACGGTGCAGCACAGGCATCCGGTGGTCAGTTCGATGGTGTTGTCGTTGCTGCTGGCGATCAGCGCGTGGTCGATGCCGATCTCGCCAAACTCGTTGACGATGACCGCCGCACCGGCCAGCGCTGGGTCGCGCAGCCAATGATTGAGCATGGTGGTCTTGCCGCTGCCCAGGAATCCCGTCAGCAAAGTGACCGGAATGCGCGTTTCGGAGGTTTCACCGTTTGCCATCATCCACCTTTGCAAAAAACATTAAATTCGCAACCATTGCGATTAAGTGAATTTTTGCATCGAGTTGCCGCTTTGGCAAGCCCCTGCGGTTTCACGACGCGCCGCCTTGGTCCGAAGGGGGGGATGTCGCTGCTAGAATCGCGGAGAAATTGAATTTCGCAATGGATGCGAAATCGCACGCCAGACAGGCGTAATGAGACGGAGAGGTCGACGTGGCGGGTGATATCAGGACGCGCAACCGGATACTGCACATCCTGCAGCTCTATGACAGGCGCGCCGCATGGTCGGTCGAGGACATCGCCGTCGAAATGGATGTGTCCGTCAGCTCAGCCTATCGCGACGTGCAGGAACTGGTCCGCGCCGATTTCCTGACCCCGGTGATGGGCGCGCGCTACGTGCTGGGGCCGACCTTTGCCCATTTCGACTTGCTGATGCGCCACGGCGATCCCTTGCTGAAGGTGGCCGAGCCGCACATGCGCCGCCTGGTGGAGGCGACCACGCCCTCGTCGGCCTCGGTGCTGACGCGCAGCTACCAGGACAAGGTCATGTGCATCCACCAGGAAATCGGTGACCCGGCCGCACGCGTCGGACGCTACGAACGTGGCGCCACCATGCCGATGTTTCGCGGCGCGACCTCCAAGGTCATCCTGGCGCACCAGAGCCGCCGCGCTCTGGAGCGCATGTACCTTGCCCATGAAGAGGAAGCGCGCGCCATCTCGCACTGGAAGAGCCTGAAGGACCTGTGCCTTGAACTCGATGCCATCCGCGAGGCGGGCGTAGCTGTCAGCGATTCCGAGATAACCCCAGGGACCATAGGCATTGCGGCGCCCATTTTCCTGGAGCAGCGGGTGGTGGCCGGATTGAGCCTGATCGTGCGCGCCGAGCACTGCCGTCTCGAACCGTTTCGCGCAGCCGTGATCGAGGCCGCCAGCCAGATCAGCAGCCAGTTGGCCGAGGTGGACGGCGCCTGGGTGGCGCGCGCCTGAACGCCGGCATCCGGCCTTGGCAATCTTGCTCGGGTCTGCCGGTCCGGCGCAAAGAAAAAGCCCCTTGATCAGATCAAGGGGCTTTTTCCATCATGGGCCGCGAGTCTTACTTCGCTGCATCCACCATGTACTGCACCGCTGCGCGGATATCGTCTTCCGAGGCGTTGGCCGCGCCGCCCTTCGGGGGCATCGGCGGCTTGCCTTGCATGGCGACCTTCACCATGGCGTCCATGCCGGTCTTGATGTACGGATCCCAGGCGGCCTTGTCGCCGAACTTGGGGGCGTTGGCCACGCCGGTGGCATGGCAGGCAAAGCAGACGCTCTTGTACAGCTTTTCGCCGGCCGGATTGACCGCTGCTGCGGCTTGCGGCGCGGCGGCGGGAGCGGGCGCTGCAGCGGCCGGTGCCGGGGCAGCTGCAGCC
>NZ_JBARYB010000017.1:0-10312 GCF_049647645.1 Achromobacter sp. | reverse complement strand
GCATCGCCCACGCGGCGGATGCGACCGGCAGCGCCATCATCGCGGCGCTGGAGCAGCGGGCGCGGCGGCACTCCGGCATCACGCTGCTGGAAGCGCATTGCGCCGTGGACCTGATCCAGGACGGCGCCCCGGGCGCCGCAAGCGCGCGCTGTCTAGGCGTGCGATTGCTGGACCTGCGCAGCGGGCGGATCTTCGACGCGGCGGCCGCCCAGGTGGTGCTGGCCAGCGGCGGCGCGGGGCAGGCATACCAGACGACGACCGCGCCGGCCGCCGCCACCGGCGATGGCATCGCCATGGCCTGGCGCGCAGGCTGCCGGGTCGCCAACCTGGAGTTCACGCAGTTCCATCCGACCGGCCTGCATCACCCGCAGGCGGGCGGCTTCCTGATTTCCGAGGCCGTGCGCGGCGAGGGCGGCGTTCTGCGCCTGCCGGACGGCGCCCGCTTCATGCCGGCGCATGACCCGCGCGCCGAGCTGGCGCCGCGCGATATCGTCGCCCGCGCCATCCAGAACGAGATCGAACGCCACGGGCTGGAATGCGTGCACCTCGACATCAGCCACCAGCCGCCGGCGTTCCTGCGGGCGCACTTTCCCACCATCCATGCGCGCTGCCTGGCGCTGGGCATCGATATTTCCAAGGCTTCCATTCCGGTCTCGCCCGCCGCGCACTACACCTGCGGCGGCATCGTCGCCGACATGGCGGGGCGCAGCGATCTGCCCGGCTTATATGCGGTGGGGGAGGCCGCCTGCACCGGACTGCACGGAGCGAACCGCCTGGCCAGCAACTCGCTGCTGGAATGCGTGGTCATGGGCAGGGCGGCCGCGCAGGACATCCTGGGTCAGGCGCTGTTGCCAACGGCAAGCCGCTTGCGGGCCGCCGACGGAAGGACCCGTCCGGCGTCCTCGGACCTGGCGACCCTGCGGCGGGACTTGCGCCAGCTGATGAGCCGGGACGTGGGCGTGCTGCGCAGCGACGCGTCGCTCACGCGCGCGGCCGCCTTCATTGGACCGCTGCGCGTGGAACTGGAGGCGCGGCTGTTGCGTGAGGGCGTGAGTCTGGAATTGCTGGAGCTGCGCAACCTGGCCCTGGTTGCGGATCTTATTGTGCGTGCAGCCAGCGCGCGCGACGAAAGCCGGGGCGCGCATTTCAACAGGGACAGGCCGATCCGCGCCGAAACACAGGCGCTTGCGCCATACGCAATACCGTAGAATACCGTCGGCGGGACTCTGGCATCATCGGATCAAGAGTCTTGGGCGAACTGGATGCGCGGCACGCAATGCACGCGGCGGTATGGTGAAACAGGTGAAGCAAGCAGAGATGTCCTCCAAGACGGCCAAGACCAAGGAAAAGGACAAGGCCGCGCGCCCCGAACCGGCCGCCAGCCAGACGCTGCTGCGCGGCCTGGACATCATCGAATCCGTGGCCGCGGGCGTCAGCGATCTGGGAGATATCGCGCAGCACACCGGCATGACCTACAGCACGGTGCATCGCATGGTTCTGGCGCTGGCGCGGCGCAATTATCTGAAGCGCGATCCGCAGCGCGGCTACATGCTGGGCAGGAAATTGCTGGAGCTAGGGTTCCACGCGTATTCGGAAGTGGAGTTGACGCAGATTGCGCGCCCCATCCTGCAAGGCCTCGCGGACCAGACATCCGATACCGTGCACCTGGCGACCATGGATCATGGGCTGGTCATCTATCTGGACAAGATCGCCAGCCGCCGCGCGATCGAGATCAGTTCGCGCATCGGCGGCAGCAAGCCGCTGATATCCACCGGGGTAGGCAAGGCCTTGCTGCTCGACGCTGGCGAGCAGGAGTGGGAAGCCATCTACGAAAATCAGCGCCATCTGCTGCGCCTGCCTGTATCGAAAGCCGCATGGCTGAAGCTGATGCGCAACTACGCGCAGGCCGGCTACGCCTATGACACGGGCGAGGACGAGCCGTCCATCCGCTGCGTGGCGGCGCCCATCCGCGACGGCCGCCGCAAGACGGTCGCGGCCGTCAGCGTCTCCAGCACCCTGGAATACATGGATGAAAAGCGCATGGCCGCGCTGGTGCCGGTGGTATGCGAAGCGGCGCGCAGGATCAGCGCGGAACTTGGCAGCAGCCAGGGCTGAGGAGCAGGCGCCGCTTCAGGCGCCTGCCGGCAAGATCGGGCCAGGGGAACGGTCTAGGCCAGGATCTTGCCAGGGTTCATGATGCCGAGCGGATCCAGGGCCTGCTTGAGCTGACGGACCAGCGCCAGCTCCGCCTCGCTGCGGCTGTAGTGCAGCCATGGCCGCTTGTGCAACCCGATGCCGTGTTCGGCCGAGACCGAGCCTTCCAGGCTGCGCACGATGCCGTAGAACGCGGCTTCGATATGCTTTTCCGTGCGATGTCCGTCAGCCGGCAAGGGGCCGACCACGATATGCACATTGCCGTCGCCCACGTGGCCGAAATAGATCGCCTGCACTGAGGGGAAGTCCCGGGCCAGCGCTTGTCTCATGCGCCCGACGCATTCCTCGATACGCGAAATGGGCGCGGATACGTCGAAGTTGATGGTGGGCGCATAGGTTTTGAGCATCTCCGAGATGGAGTCGCGCAATGCCCAGAACGCCTCGGCATCTGCGTGCGATTGCGCGATGGCCGCATCGGCGATCCAGCCTTCGGCAAGCGCATGCTCCAGCACGGCTTCGAATCTGGCCGCGTCTTCCTCGGGCGCGGCCGCCTGCAGGTCCAGCAACACGTAAAGCGGATGGACGGCGGGCAGCGGCGCGGCTATGCCGCCAGCGGTGGTGGCTGCCAGGTAGTAGTCCTGCCACATCACCTCGAATGCGCTGACCTGTCCGGACAGGCGTTGCTGCGCATGCCGCAGCAGCTTGATGGCCGACCCGAAGTCGGGCGCGGCCACCAGCGCCGTGTTGGCGCCTGATACGCCGGGATGCAGGCGCAACACCGCCTGCGTGACGATACCCAGCGTGCCTTCGGTGCCGATGAACAAGTGCTTCAGATCGGGGCCGGCGTTGTTCTTGACCATCTTGTTCATCATGGAAAGCACGGTGCCGTCGGCCAGCACGGCCTCCAGGCCCAGCACCAGGTCGCGTGCCATGCCATAGCGTATGACCCGGTTGCCGCCGGCGTTGGTGGAGATGTTGCCGCCGATCTGGCACGAGCCGCGCGCGCCGAGGTCCAGGGCGAAGAAGAATCCGGCTGCCTGGGCGGCCTCCTGGATGGTCTGCAGCGGCGTTCCGGCCAGTACGGTCATGGTGGCCGAGGCGGCATCGATTTCCACGACGCCGGACATGCGCTCCATGGAAACCAGCACGCAGCGCTCCACCGGCACGGCGCCGCCGGCCAAGCCGGTCAGGCCTCCTTGCGGCACTACCGGGCAACGCGCGGCGTGGCACAAGGCGAGCAGGCGGGCGACTTCGCCCGTGCTGCGCGGACGCGCCAACGCCAGCGGGGTTCCGCCTTGTTCATCGCTCCAGTCATGCAGGTGCTTGCCGTCGATGTCGGCGCCCGTCAATACCTCGCCGATGCCAGGTTCGCGCCGCAGCGCAGCCAGCACTTGCTCCGGGCTCCACGGAACCGATGCCGCTTCAGGCGCCGCAATCTTCATGTGCATCACTCCTTTTGACGTGTCTTTCACGTTTATGCCGTTCTTATAATCTCTCATATGTTGAGAGATGTTCTCAGGGTTTGAAAAAATTTTAGCATCAATCTAGAATGCGCCGACGGCACACACAACCGGCCCTGCGGCGTCCAACTGAGCGTCAAAGGCCAGGAAACCGCCGCGCGTCAGCGCAGTTGGATCCGCTGATTTTCCGCAGAAGAAAGGTCTGTTTCCCTGGGGAACAGCGCATTGTTGGAGACAAAGAAATGATGATGGGTATCACAAGAAAGCTGTTCCGGTCCGCGACGATAGCGGCGGGTTTGGGCATGTTCGCCGCCAGCTACGCAGGCTATGCGGCCGCTGCGGAAAAGATCGTGCTCAAGGCGGGCCATGCCGCGTCCACCAGCAACACCGGGCACCTGGCTCTGGAACATCTGGCCAAGGAGCTCGCGGCCAAGACCGACGGCCGCATCACGATGGAGATCTTCCCGAACTCCCAGCTGGGCAGCGAGCGCGAACTGGTGGAGAGCATCCAGTTGGGCAATGTGGACATGACCTTCGTGTCGTCCGCCGTCCTGGGTAACTTCAATAAGGAATTCTTCGCGCTGGACATCCCCTTTCTGTTCAAGGACCGGGCCAGCGTTTATCGCGTGCTGGACGGCGAGATCGGGCAAGGGCTGCTCGGCAGCCTGGACAAGGTGGGGATCAAGGGCCTGGCGTACTGGGAGAACGGCTTTCGCCAGCTGACCAATAGCAAGAAGGTCATCAAGTCGCCGGCGGACCTGGCCGGCATGAAGATGCGGACCATGGAAAACGAAGTGCACATCGCCGCATGGAAGGCCGAAGGCGCCAACCCGGCGCCGCTGGCCTTCGGCGAGCTCTTCACCGCGCTCCAGCAGGGTACCTTCGACGCGCAGGAAGGCCCGATCAACCTGTTCTACGACATGAAGTTCGACGAGGTGCAGAAGTACATCACCAAGACCAACCATGTCTATTCGCCCTGGCCCCTGCTGATCAATCCGGACGTCTACGGGCGCTTCAGCGATGCCGACAGGAAGATCCTCGAACAGGCGGTCAAGGACACCACCGCCTACCAGCGCGACTTGGCGCAGAAGGCCGACGAGAAGGCCGAAGCCGCGATGACGACGGTCACCTTCACCGCCTTGACTCCCGAGGAACTGTCGGCGTTCTCCGGCAAGATGGGGCCGATCCAGGAGATGGTGAAGAAGAAGGTGGGCGGCACCATCGTCGACAGGATCGTGGCTGAAGTGAACAAGGCGGGTAGCTGAGCGCCCGCGGCGCCGAAGCCGTCTCATCCTTGCGCGCGCCGCTGGCGGGCGCGCGTGTTCAAGCCGGCAACCGCAAGCGCGGTGGCGCGGCCGGGTCGCTGCCCGCCGCAAGCCGGCTGTCTCCGGAACTACGACACCATGTGGAAATTTCTAGACAAGCATCTGGAAGAGATGCTGATCGTGCTCCTGCTGTCGGCCATGTCGCTGCTGATCTGCGCGCAGGTCTTCATGCGTTACGTCATGGACAGCTCGCTGGCCTGGTCGGAAGAGCTGGCGCGCTATTGCTTCATCTGGGCCACTTACCTGGGCGTGAGCTACGCCGTCAAGCGTAATGCGCATATCTGCGTTGAAGCGGCGATCTCCCGCTTTCCGGGCCGCCTGAAGGCCTGCTTCGTGGTCCTGTCGCATCTGCTGTTCATCGTGTTCGCCGCGCTGGTGGTGAAGGAAGGCTACGCGCTGACGCTGAAGATCTTCAAGTTCGGGCAGACCTCTTCGTCGCTGGGGTTGCCCATGGGGGTGATCTATCTGGCGCCCACCGTGGGTTTCGGGCTGGTCATCCTGCGGCTGATCCAGAGCATTTTTCTCGAGCTGGGCGCGTTGCGCCAAGGGGGCCGGGCATGATTTCGCTATTGCTGTTCGGCAGTTTCCTGGCGCTCCTGATACTCAGCGTTCCCATCGCCATTTCCCTGGGCCTGGCCTCCGCGGTCGCGTTGCTTTACAGCGGCAAGGTCAGCAGCAGCTACATCGCGCAGGGCCTGGTCACCTCCATCGATTCCTTTCCCCTCATGGCGGTGCCGTTCTTCATCCTGGCCGGCGATCTGATGGGGCAGGGCGGACTGTCGCGGCGCCTGCTCAATGTGGGCAACGTGCTGTTCGGCCGCTATACCGGCGGGCTGGCCATCATCGCCATCGTCACTTGCATGTTCTTCGCCGCGATTTCCGGTTCGGGGCCCGCCACGGTAGCGGCCATCGGCGGCATCATGCTGCCCGCCATGGCTCAGCAGGGCTACGACAAGGGCTATTCCGTCGGCCTGATCGCCGCCGCGGGCAGCATCGGCATCATCATTCCGCCCAGCATCCCGATGATCATCTATGCGGTGTCGGCCAATGTGTCGATCACCAAGATGTTCCTGGCGGGCATCATCCCCGGCTTGCTGATAGGCGTGGGTCTGATGATCGTCGCGTACTTCAGCGCGCGCAAGCATGGCTACCGCGGCGTGGACCGCCGCTACAGCGGCCGAGAAATCGCTGCGGCGGTGTGGGATGCCAAGTGGGCGCTGCTGGCGCCTGTCATCATCCTGGGCGGCATCTACGGCGGCGTGTTCACGCCCACGGAAGCAGCTGCGGTCGGCGTGCTTTACGGCTTTGTCGTCGGCGCCTTCGTGCACAAGGAACTGACGTTCAAGGGGCTGTACCAGGTGATCGCCGGGTCCGCGCTGACCTCGGCCACCGTGATCGTGATCGTCGGCACGGCCACGATCTTCGGGCGCGTGCTGGCGATCGAGCGCATTCCGTTCCTGATCGCCGACTACATCGTGCACCTGACGGACAACCCCATCGTCATCCTGCTGCTGATCAACGCGCTGCTGCTGTTCGTCGGCATGTTCATGGAGACGATAGCGGCCATCATCATCCTCACGCCCATCCTGCTGCCGGTGGTTATGGCGGTCGGCGTGGATCCGGTGCATTTCGGCATCGTGATCATCGTCAACCTGGCGATAGGCATGGTGACGCCGCCGGTGGGCGTGAATCTGTTCGTCGGCGCCCGCATCGGCGGCATTCCGTTGGAGAAAGCCGCGGCCGGCTCCCTCGCCTTCATCGCGGCCATGATCGTCACCTTGCTGGCGATCACATATGTGCCCGCGCTCTCGCTGGCGCCGTTGAGCCTGATGGGCAACTAGCGGGTCCGCGTTCTTTTTTTCTATCAAACCAGGAGTAAAGCATGTCAGGAAAACTGCGGGCCGCGATCATCGGCTCGGGCAATATCGGCACCGACCTGCTGGCCAAGCTGAAGCGCAGCGCGGTGCTGGAACCGGTCTGGATGGTGGGCATCGATCCGGAATCGGACGGGTTGAAGCGCGCGCGGGACATGGGTCTTGAGGTCACCGCCGACGGCGTGGACGGCTTGCTTCCCCACGTGGCGGCGGCCAACATCCGCTTCGCCTTCGACGCCACCAGCGCCTACGTCCACAAGGAGAACTCGGACAAGCTCACCGCGCTGGGCGTCAAGGTGATCGATCTCACGCCGGCCGCTATCGGCCCCTACTGCGTGCCGCCGGTAAACCTCAAGGATCTGGCGGGCCGGCAGGAGAACAACGTCAACATGGTGACCTGCGGCGGCCAGGCGACCATTCCCATGGTGTACGCGGTGTCGCGCGTGCAGCCGGTGGCGTATGGCGAAATCGTGGCCACGGTGTCCTCGCGCTCGGCGGGACCGGGCACGCGCAAGAACATCGATGAGTTCACCCGGACCACGGCCGGCGCGGTGGAGCGCATCGGCGGCGCCAAGCGGGGCAAGGCCATCATCATCCTCAATCCGGCGGAGCCGCCGATGATCATGCGCGATACGGTCCATTGCCTGACCGAGAGCGAGCCGGACCAGGCCCGCATCACCGAGTCCGTGCACGCCATGATCGCCGAGGTGCAGAAGTACGTGCCGGGCTATCGCCTGGTCAACGGACCGGTGTTCGACGGCAACCGGGTGTCGGTCTACCTTGAGGTCGAGGGCCTGGGCGACTACCTGCCCAAGTATTCGGGGAATCTCGACATCATGACCGCGGCGGCCGTGCGCAGCGCCGAAATGTTCGCCGAGCAGATGCTGGCGTCCGCCGCCCAGGCAGCAAACTAGGAGATGAAGAACATGGAATTGAAAGGCAAGAAAGTCGTACTGCACGACATGACGCTGCGCGACGGCATGCATCCCAAGCGCCACCAGATCACGCTGGATCAGATGGTCTCGATTGCGCGCGGCCTGGACGATGCAGGCGTGCCGCTGCTGGAAGTCACCCACGGCGACGGCCTTGGGGGCGCATCGGTCAACTATGGCTTCCCCTTGCACTCGGACGAGGAATACCTGTCGGCCGTGATTCCGGTCATGAAACAGGCCAAGGTGTCCGCCTTGCTGTTGCCGGGCATCGGCACGGTCGAGGACCTGCGGCGCGCGCATGCGCTGGGCGTGCACACCCTCCGGGTGGCCACGCACTGCACCGAGGCGGACACCGCCGAGCAGCATATCGCCGAGGCGCGCAAGCTGGGCATGGACACGGTGGGCTTCCTGATGATGAGCCACATGAACAGTCCGGAAGGGCTGGTGCGGCAGGCCAAACTGATGGAAGGCTACGGCGCCAATTGCATCTACATCACGGATTCGGCTGGGCATCTGTTGCCCCATACCGTCAAGTCCCGCCTGGAAGCCGTGCGCGGCGCGCTGCGGCCGGAGACGGAACTGGGATTCCATGGCCACCATAACCTGGCCATGGGAGTGGCCAACAGCATCGCCGCCATCGAGGCCGGCGCGGTGCGCATCGATGCGGCCGCGGCCGGGCTGGGGGCGGGAGCGGGCAACACGCCGCTGGAAGTGCTGGTGTCGGTGCTGGACCTGATGGGCGCCGAGACGGGCGTCGACGTGTTCAAGATCCAGGACGTGGCGGAAGACCTGGTGGTCCCCATCATGGATTTCCCGATCCGCATCGACCGCGACGCGCTGACGCTGGGTTATGCCGGCGTGTATGGCTCGTTCCTGCTCTTTGCCAAGCGCGCGGAACTGAAGTATGGCGTTCCGGCGCGCGAGATCCTGGTCGAGATGGGGCGCCGCGGCATGATAGGGGGCCAGGAAGACATGATCGAGGATACGGCCTTGTCCCTGCTGCGGCAAAAGCGGGCGACCGCCGCCAGCCCCGCCTGAGGCGGGTTGCCGGCTGGCGTCGCCTTCACGGTACGCCGGTCAGCAGATGCTGCGCCGCGCCGGTCGCCGCCCGCCTGAAACGCGACGGCGACACGCCCATGTGTTCGCGGAAAAAGCGGGAGAAATTGCCGGGCGTGGAGAAGCCCAGATCCAGCGCCACCGAAGTCAGGGGTTGTTCCTGGTGCACCAGCAGGCGCACGGCTTCCTCCACGCGCACCGCGCTCCAGAAGACCTGCGGCGTGGTGTTGAGCTGGTCGCGGAACAGCGCGAAGAAGTGGCCGCGCGACAGGCCCACCCGGCTGGCGACTTCTTCCACTGCTATCGGTTCATGGGCATGCTCGCGCATGTAGGCGATGGCCGCGCGCAGCCTGCGGTCCAGCGCCGGCGCGGCGGGCATGAGGCTGCGCGGGCGTTCCGGTCCGGTGGACGATTCGATCGCCGCTTGCAGCAGGGCCTCGACCTCTGCATCCAGGTCGGCGCCCGGGTGTTCGTGCGGCGCGACGATTTTATCCAGCAGGCGCCAACAGCCTTGGCGCACGGCCGCGTCTATCGGGACGCCGGGCGCCTCGAAATGGAACGGCCGGCCGGTGGCGGCGCGCCGTTCGTCCAGCCAGGGCTTCGCGATGTAGAGAACCAGGAAGATGGCCGGGCCGGATCGTTCAAGCAGCCTGGCGTCGTGCGATTCGTAGGTATTGGTGCCGAGCGCCAGGTGCTCGCCGTAGGGGACCGGAGTCTGGCCGACATGCCCCAACACGCGCGCGCCGCCCAGCCAGAGGGCCAGTTGCACCTCCGCATGCGCGTGCGGGATCAGGTCGTCGCGCAGTTCCAGCACGACGGCGCGGCCGAACGCGCCCTCGTGCAAGGCATAGGTCTCCTGCATCTGTGTCTCCCGTTTTTCTTATCGCCTCGTCGCGCAAGCCAGGGCTTGTGAACGGGCGGGTGCGGCGCTCAGGGAATTTTATGGGTGTTTGCGCGTTTGTCCGTCCTAGGTGTATTCACTAGGCACAAAATCTGACTCTGCGATAAGTCCGCGCACCCGGCGATAAGCGCGCAGATGCCCGCGCCGATACAGTCCTGAAAATTGCCGGCGCAACGACGGCGCAGACCAGGACTGACAAAGGAGGCGGCAGCATGAGCACGCAACACGTCAACGGCATGGCCGTTGAGATCGACGGCAAGGGGCCGGCACTGTTGTGCATACACGGCCTGGGCGGCTCGTCGAATACCTGGACGCCCATCATGGGCGCATTCGAGGGGTTCCGGGTCATCCGTCCCGACCTGCCGGGCAGCGCGCGCTCGGCGCTGGGCGTCAAGCGTCTGTCCATCGCGGCCTATGTGGAGGCGCTGGCTGGACTGCTGGATGAGCTGGACGCCGATGCGGCGCATGTCGCCGCACATTCGCTGGGAACCGTGGTGGCTCAGCATCTCGCCGTGACGCACCCGGGCAGGGTCAAATCACTGGCCTTGTTCGGGCCGCTGGCCGCGCCGCCGGACGCGGCCCGGCCCGGCATCCGCGCGCGGGCGGAACT
>NZ_JBARYB010000016.1:0-16420 GCF_049647645.1 Achromobacter sp. | reverse complement strand
CGGCCGCGCCGCTGCCAGCGGCCGGCGGCCCCGTGCTGGTGGTGGCCGGCAGCCTGTCTCCGGTCACCGCCAGGCAGATCGCCGCTTGCCGGCAGTACCAGCGCCAACCGCTGAAAGCGGAACGGCTGCAGCAAGATCCGGCCTATGCGGCGGAACAGGTCCGGCAAGCCGCGGCCATGCTGGCCCAGGGGCGCAACGTGCTGGCGCACACCGACCGGCCCGCGCAGGCGCTCAGCCCGCATCAGACCGCCGCCACCGCCCGTGCCACCGGCCAACTGGTCGCGAACATCGTGCGCGCCAGCGCGCAAGCCGGCACGCGCCTGTCGCGCATCGGCATCGCCGGCGGCGACACCTCCAGCCAGGCCACCCTGGCCCTGGGCCTATGGGGACTGGCGTTCCGCTGCGTGCTGGCGCCCGGCGTGACCGTCAGCCTGACGCGCAGCGACGCCCCTGCCACCGACGGCATCGAACTGATGCTCAAGGGTGGACAGATGGGCGGCGATCTGCTGTTCGACGAGCTGGCGCTGGGAGCGGCCTGACACCGGCCATTCTTTTGCTATTGGAAAGCCATTGTTTCCCGGACCTGGATTTATCCGGCAGACGGAAGCTGACAGAATCTGTGCTCCCAAAAGGAGACACGGAAGACATGGCAAGAACACTGATAAAGAATGCCGGCATCCTGAGCATGGATGCGAAGCTCGGAGAGCTGCGTGGCGACGTCCTGATCGATGGCGACCGCATCGCCGCGATCGGCCCAGACCTGCAAGCGCAGGACGCGGAGGTCATCGACGCCAGCGGCATGATCCTGATGCCCGGACTGATCGACGCGCATCGCCACGTATGGGAGATCATCGACATGGGCCGGCTGGTGAAATCCCGGCCGGCCGAGTACGCCAGTAATTACCAGAAATGGAAAATGCGGACCATCGTCTGCATGACCCCCGAGGACAACCACCTGGCCGAGCTAGTCGGCGGCCTGGAAGCGATCAACTCCGGCGTCACCACGGTTTTCGACTTCGCCCACGGCCAGCCCACCGAGGACCGCGCGCTCGCCGCCGCCCAAGGACTCAAGGATTCAGGCATAGCCGGCTGGTTCGGCTTTCAGCTGGGCGTGTCGTCCTCCTACGGTCCCGGCGACACGGTGCCGCTGGCCCAAGCCGACGGCCAGCGCATCGCCAAGACCACGGAAACGCATTGGCGCACCGCCGAGCGCCTGCAGCGCGAGTATTTCTCGGACAGTTCGGCGCCGCTGCAGCTGGCGCTGGCTCCCAGCGGCAATAACGGCAGCCCGCTGGACGACATCCGCGCGGAATGGAGCCGGGCGCGGGGCATGGGCGTCGGCATGCTCGCCGCCCATATCCATAAACCCGAGGCGCCCCACCCGGCTGGCTTCATGGGGCACCGCGACTCCGGCATCGGCGACCTGCACGATGCCGGTCTGCTCGGACCGGATTATCAGGCCACGCACGCCAACCGCCTCACGCCCGAGGAACTGGCCATGCTGCGCGATACCGGTGGCATGATCTGCGCCACCGCCATGGGCGAGTTCCCTTACGTCATGTCGGCCGACAAGGGGCCGTCCGTGCATGGCCGCTCGCGCCGCGCGGGCGTACCCACCGGCATGGGCATCGACATCTCGCTGGCATTGCCTGGCGACTATTTCGAACATATCCGCGCGACCTACTGGAACCTGTACCTGGATCCGGAAGTCCGCGACGTGATGAAGGCCTGTTCCTCCGATTACATCCTGGATTTCGCCACCGGCCTGGGCGCCAAGTCCGTGCGGCTGGGAGACACCGCCGGCACGATCAGCGTAGGCAAGCGCGCCGACCTGGTATTGCTCAGCACGGACCGCATCGGCTTCGGCATGGCGGGCAGCCTGGCCGACCGCGTGGTCACCTTCGCCTGCACGGCGGACGTGGACAGCGTGTGGATCGCCGGCAAGGCGCGCAAGCGCCACGGCAAGATGTTGGGCGTAGACTGGCCGGCGCTGAAAAAACGCCTGGTCCAAGCGCAGGAGCGCATCGGCCAGTTGGCCAACACGATCCGTCTCGTCTGATCATCATTCTTCCTACGGACGCCTTCCGCATGGCGGCTGCAGACCTCGGCAGGACACGCATCCTGGCCATGTCGCAGCCGCCGCGGGCGTTTCACGCGTACAGGATTCTTCGAACATGAAAAAGATACTAGGCATTGCCACTCTCGCAGCCCTCCAGGCCTGTTTCACGCCGGCCGCCGCGCAGGGCGCGGATTCCTGGCCGAACCGGCCGGTGCGGATCATCCACGGCTTCGCGCCCGCCGGCCCCATCGACAATTTCGCGCGCCTGCTGGCCGCGCAATTCAACGACCGCTTCGGCGAACCTGCCATCGTGGAGGGCAAACCCGGCGCCGGCGGCACCATCGCCGCGCGCTTCGTCGCACGCAGTCCGTCGGACGGATACATCCTCTACCTGATGGCCTCCGGCCATGCTTCCGCGCCAGGCCTATACAAGTCCTTGGGCTACGATCCCGTCAACGACTTCACCATGATTTCCGTCGTGGCCCAAAGTCCCTACGCCGTGATCGCCAATCCTGCCGCCGGCTACGGATCGATGCGCGAACTCATCGACGCCGCCCGCCAGCAGCCGGAGAAAATCGACTACGGTTCCGGCGGCATAGGCAGCGGCATGCACCTGGCCGCCACGCTGCTGCAGGCGCGCACCGGCGTGCGCCTGAACCACGTGGCCTACAAAGGCGGCGGCGCGCCCGCGCTGGCGGTGATCGGCGGCGAGGTTCCCGTCATCATGACGGCCCTGGCGGGCATGAGTACCTATATCGCGGAAGGCAAGGTCAAGCCGCTGGCCGTGACGACCGGGGAACGCTTCGCGCAGTATCCCGATGTGCCCACCCTGTCGGAAACGGTGGCGCCCGGCTTCGACGTCACGGCCTGGTACGCGTTGGCAGGCCCCAAGGATCTGCCGCCCGCCATCGTCGCCAAGCTCAACGATATGGTGCGCGACACGCTGCAGCGCAAGGACATCATCGAAAGCCTGCGCTTGCAGGCGGCGGAACCGGCGGGGTCCAGCCCGGCCGTCGCGCAGGAATTGTTGGCCAGCGAAGTCGTCCGGTGGCAGAAAGTCGTACGCGAGGAAGGTTTGGCGGACATGAACTGAGCCCGCATGGCGCGCCGCGGCGCGCCATGCCCCTCAGAACTTGTGGCGGATGCCTAGCGCCACGGCGGCCTGGCTGTCCTTGCCGGCCGGCAATGTGCTCAGGGGCGCGAAGTTCAGCGCCGAATTCCGCGCATAGGCAGCGGCCGCATACAGGTCGGTGCGCTTGGACAGGCCGCCGTACACGAGTTGCAGCGCATGCTGCCTGGGATTCGGCGGATTGCCCGCCCCCGCCCTGGCCTTCACGTCGTCGTAATAGAAGGCGGCCGTGATCCGCAGCACCGGAGAAATGCGGTACCCGACTCCGATCCACCACATGTCGTCGCGCTGGTTCAGATTGCCTGTCGCCGTCTTGTCCTGCGCCCAGCGGTAGCCTATGGTCAACCTCCACGGGTCCGGCGCATAGGTTGCGGCCAGGGCCAGCTTGCGCAGCCGGTTGGATGCGGCGGCCGCCACGCCCCCCGATTGGTCATAGACCGCCGCCAGGCCGAAAGGGCCGGAGAGGTAGCTCACGCCGCCGCCCCAGGCCGACCGCTGGTACGGCGCGCCGGATGCGTCATCGAGCTGATAGTGCGCCTGCGCCGCCAACGGCCCCGTTGCGACGCGATACTTGACCGAATTATCGAGGCGCAGGTTGCCCATGAGAAACGGCATGGGCTCATAGGCGCCCGCGTAGGTCAGAGGCATAAAGGCCGGCAACAGGTCGAACATGCTGATGTATTGCCGCCCGAGACTCAGCATGCCGTAGGGCCCGTTCAGGCCCAGGAATGCCTGCCGGTTGAACGGCCGCTCCGCCTCGCCCATCGCCCCCGTGTGCATATAGAAGCCGCTCTCCAGCGCGAACACGGCCTGCATTCCCCCGCCCAGATCCTCTACGCCCCGCAGCCCCCAGCGAGAGCCGGACAGTCCTCCCGAATTCATCCGCAACGCGGATCCCCCGGATGAGGACGACACCGTAGATGAGCGATTGTTGCTCCGGTACTCGATATAGCTGTCGGCCAGCCCATACAGCGTCAGGCTGGACTGTGCGAGTGCCGATGGCCCGTATCCGGCACAGGCAGCCAAGGCCGCCCATTTCGCCAGAGCTTTGAATTGCGTGCTGCACTTCATGAACACCCCCCTTTGTGACTTCGTTATGTTTGCCATGGTCGGCAACAAGCCTGCCGCAGGACGCAGCAACTCCCGGCCCCGCGCGAACCGGGATGCGCGGCGCCGTACTACAGGCAGGATTGATGGATGCCGGCGGACGCCCGCCTCATGCAGGAAGCGGGCCCGCGCTCAGGCGGGCCCGCGCCCGCGTCACGCGGTGAACGTGATGGTTTGCGCCTGGGCGCTGATGCGTTGCTGCACGGCGGCAAGCTCCGCTTTGAGCTTGGCCCAATCAACGTCGAGCATCTGGCCGTGGCGCTTGCGGGCCTTGCCGGCTACCCAGACGCTGTCGATGTCAGCGAGGGAGGCGAAGTTGGCGACGCGATCGGCAAGGCTGCCCTGCATGGCGAAACCGATGCGGTCGGTGGCCAGCAACACCAGGTCCGCGCGCTTGCCGACGCTGATGCTGCCCGCCACGTCCCCTGCCCGGACCGCACGCGCCCCGAGCGAGGTCGCGAACGCCAGCGCGTCCTGCGACTTGTACTCCCGCACGATCTCGCGCCCTTCCGGCTCGAGGAACAGGCTCAGGAACGCGCCGCGCACATGCTCGAAGAAGTCCTGCTGCACCACCAGCGCGCCGTCGATGCCGATGCCGGTCGCCACGCCGGCCTGGCGCGCGCGCCCATGGGAAGATGCCATCATGTTGGGCGACAGCATGTAGGGGAATTCGCCGACGACGGTGGCGCACAGCATGCCTCCGGTATCGCGCAACAGTCCGAGCTCCTCCGCCGTCAGACGGTTGCCGTGGGCGATGTGATAGTCCGGCCCCAACAACCCGGCGTCATGCAGATCCTGGATGCCGGACCCGCAATGGCCGATCGCGCCCAAAGCCTTGGGCGCCGCGGGTTTGTGCACGTGCGCTGCGAGCAGCTTCACGCCCGTATCACGGACCCGCGCCCATTCCTTCTTCACGTCCGCGACCGCGCGGCCGATGGCGTCCGATGGCGCCAGCCCCAATTGCAGCGGGGCAGCGCTATCCGAGAATATTTCGGAGCGCAGCCTCTCCACGGTGCGCCAGTTCTGCTCGGTGGTCGTGGTGAGATCCGCCTGGACCCGCGCCATGGAGACCGTCGATCCAGGGCCGAACGCCAGCGTGCGCCCGAGCTGGAACGCGAACCAGCCGTTGACGCCCGAATCGCGGATGCCGCGCGCCGCCGCCAGCGCCGTTTCCTCGGACGGTTGTCCATGCGCATAGTCCAGCACCGTGGTCACGCCCGAGTCGATGGCCTGCAGTCCCCCGATCAGCTCCACCAGGTAGTTGTCTTCCGGCGTCATGCACGCCATGGTCCGGCGTTGCCATCCCAGATAGGCGCGCGAGTATCCCGTGGGATCCATTTTCACCAGGCGTCCGGCGTCGATGCACTGCCAGAGGTGGCGATGTCCGTCGACCATGCCAGGCATCAGGATTTTCCCGCGGGCATCGATCACTTCCGCATCGCTCGCGGACAGGTTCCTGCCTATGGCCGCGATGCGGCCTTGGTCGATCAGCACGTCCGTGCCGACCATCTCCTGGTGCTGCGGATCCATGGTCAGCAGGTCTGCATTTCGGATCAGCGTCCGGGAAAATCCCGATGCGGGACGCACGGCCACAGAGGGCTTCTGAACGGACTCCTGCGCGAACGTCTTGCCGCTCACGGCAGCAGCCGCCACCCCGCCCAAGGACAGGCGCAGAAAGGACTTCCTGCTCATCTTGATTGCATCCGGCGACTCCAACGGAGCGTCTGTTCTTTTCTGTGCCACGCTAGTCTCCCTCGTTATAATCAGCCGCGATATTGACATCGCCAGGTCCCGTGATTAAAGGGTCGCTTCAGAAATAAACGGTTTCGCTGCGGGAAAGAATATGAATCGCCTGGTGGCAATGAGCGTCTTCTGCAAAGTCGTCGAACACGGAAGCTTCACGGTCGCCGCAACGCGCTTGGACATGTCCACCGCCTCGGTAAGCAAGAACGTGTCCGCGCTGGAAGACCACATAGGCACGCCGCTGCTTGCGCGCACCACCCGCCGTATCGTTCTCACGGACGCGGGCAAGACCTACTACGACAAATGCTCGCGCATCCTGGAGGATGTCGAGGAAGCCGAACGCACCGCCGGCCAGGTCCAGACCACGCCGCGCGGGCTCTTGAAAGTGCGCGCGCCTATCTCCTTCGGCAGCGCGAACCTGGGCCGCCTGATCACGGCATTCACCACGAGTTTTCCCGAAGTCACTGTCGAGATGACGCTCAACGACAGGTATCTCGATCCGGCTGAGGAAGGCGTCGATGTGGGGCTCTACATCGGCGCCACGCCCAAGCATTTCTCGGCCGGCGCCCAAGCCATTGCCACCCTGCCCAGGATGCTGGTCGCGGCGTCGCCTTATCTCGAACGCCAGGGCCACCCCAGGGAAATCCAGGCTCTCGCCAGTCACCAGTGCCTGGTCTACACGCGCGGCGCCAGCCCCAGCGAATGGCGCTTCACGCGCAACGGCGTGGAGCAGACCGTCCACGTCAGCGGATCCCTGCGCAGCAACAACAGCCAGACCCTGCACGACGCCGTTCTGAGCGGCGCTGGCGTCGGACTGCTGCCGGCTTTTCTCGTGGCACCGGATCTGGCCTGCGGCCGTCTCACGCACCTGCTTCCCGATTGGCAGCCCGCGGAAAGAAACCTGTATGCCGTGTATCCGCAGCCGCGACGCTCCTCGCCCAAGGTGCGCGAGTTCGTCAAACTGTTGGCCAGCAATCTCGACCTGGGATCGCCAACCCTGTCCTAGCGACCAGGTTATGCTGCGGATGCGCCCCGCTCGCGGGCGCAGTTCCCCCAGGAGACTTGCCAATATGAACTGGCCGCTGCGCGCTTCGACCATCGCCGCGATCACGCTGTGTGCGTCCGCCACCGTCCTGGCCGCCGCGCCGGCCGATCGGGCCGAATGGACCAGCGGCGTCATGCGCAAGCTGCATCGCCACCTGTCGATGCCCAAGGAAGCGCAGGATCTGGAAGACTCGCTGAGCCTGCGCCTGCGGCTGACCGTGATGCGGGACGGCAAGATCGCTGCGGTGGAACTAGCCAGTTCCTCGGGTTATGTCGCCGTGGACAAAGCCGTCACCAGCATGATCCAACGCGCCAGTCCGCTGCCGGCCTTCCCCGCCGACATGACCGCCGACAAGGAAATCTTGATGCTGCCGGTGCGATTCGAGATGGAAGACCAGCCCGCGCCGCCCACACGCAACGTGCTGCTCCGCTACGCCGACCCGGCGCGCGGCTTCGGCGTCACCGTACCCGTCCCCTACCGGATCGCGCAGGTCGGCAAGTCCGAGGAGTTCGACGTGCTGGTGCAGATCGCCAGCACTACCCGTACTCCGCAAGCAGCGGGTGCGGCGGGCTATCTGTGCGGCGTCGGCTTCAGCACGCCGCGCAAGACGCTGAAGACCCACCCCGGCGCCGAAGCGCCGCTCTCGGCCGCTTCCCGGCTGGCAGCCGCCGTGGCCATCCTCGCCGCGCAAGGCGAATCGCCTGGACAACGCAGCGGCTTTGAATTGCAAGGCGTCAAGGGCATCGACTACGTCGCCCCGGCCAGCAGCGGCGCGGATGGCGTGCCCCTGCTGCAGTACAACGCGTTGCTGGACAGCCCCACGCTGCGTGTCGCCATGCGCTGCACCACGACAAGCCGCGACATGCCAGGTGCCCTGTCCACATTCCGCCAGATACGGGACGGAATCAGCCTGGGCAAGCAGTAGGACGCGCTCCCTGCCCCGCCCTGGCTCAGGGACTCCCGCAGCACGCGGCGGCGGGAATCGAAAGCCGACGCCTCGACTCAGTCCAACATTTCAAAGAACGGCGCCATGCGCTCGCGCGACCTCAGGATGTGGTCGCGCATGGCGGCCTGCGCGCCGTCGGCGTCGCGCGCCTCTAGCGCCTGCACGATGCGCGCGTGTTCGGTCACGGCTTCCTCGGTGACCCGCGAGTGGAAGCGCAGCCGGAACAGATGGGTATGCGCATACAGCCGCGCCAGCGCTTCGGCCAGCAGCTCGTTGCCGCTCTGCTGCGCGATCCAGGAATGGAACTGCGCGTCCAGCACGGCGAACTTGCCGTAGGCCACGCGCGCGTCGTCGGCGCTTGGGGCGCTCATGGCGGCGGACAGCGCGGCCAGTTCCTGCCGCGCCGCGTCCGTCATGTGCTGGGCGGCCAGGCTCGCCCCGAACGGCTCCAATTGCAGGCGCAGTTCATACATCTGCTCGAAGCGCCGGCGCGTGGGCATGGGCGCCGCGCTGTACCCCACGTGATGGGTCTTGACGACCAGGCCTTCCGTTTCCAGCCGGATCAGCGCGGCGCGTATCGGCGTCTGCGACACGCCCAGTTCGCGCACCAGCGCATCGACCGCAATGCGCATGCCCGGCGCAATCTTCAAGGAAATGAGCTGCGACAGCAGCGTCTCATAGACCTCATCGCCCAAGGAGCGCACGCGCTCGCCCAGGCGCTGGCCGCTCGCCGGCGAGTTTGATGGCGCGGCTCCGGAACCGAGAGAGAGAGTCGTCATGGTTGTTTCACCCAGGTTTGCCAACAATGTGTTGACGTCCAATTTGTTACGAGGTTAGCATAAATCAGATCGTATTTCAGATCCGATCGGATTTAACAACAAAACGAGACTATGACGACAACGATAAAAACGGGGGAGGCAAGGCAGGCTTGCATGCGCGCGCTGGAACTGGCGGGGGCCCCGACGGGCCACGCCGCGACGCAGACCAACCTGCTGCTTGAAGCCGAATTCCGAGGCCGGGCATCCCACGGCCTGCTGCGCCTTCCGCGCATCATCGAG
Organism: Achromobacter sp.; assembly: GCF_049647645.1. Lineage (GTDB taxonomy): Bacteria > Pseudomonadota > Gammaproteobacteria > Burkholderiales > Burkholderiaceae_B > Achromobacter. The sequence continues at coordinate 7,333 of NZ_JBARYB010000016.1, read as the reverse complement.
CGGATCCACAACGGCGTGGCCGACCCACAAACCCGCGGCGCCGCCGTTTGGCGCTCTCCCGCCTTCCTGGACATGGATGGCGAACGAGGCCTGGGCCCGGTCATCGCGCTGGCTGCCCTTGAGCAAATCTGCGACCGCGCCCGCGAGACGGGTATCGCCGTCGCGGCGGTCAGCAACAACAACCATATCGGCATGCTGGCGCTTTATGCGGAACAAGTGGCGCGCGCGGGCCAGATCTTGCTGGCGCTGTCGACCAGCGAAGCCCTGGTGCATCCCTGGGGCGGCCGCCGCGCCCTGATCGGCACCAATCCCATCGCGATCGGCGTGCCTACCGAGGACGAACCCTTCGTGCTGGACATGGCCACCAGCCAGGTCGCCATGGGCAAGATCCACGACTACGCCAACCATGGCCGGCCGCTGGACCCGGGATGGGCGCTGGACGGCGCGGGCAATCCCACCACGGACGCCACGGCCGCCAAGGCAGGCGCGCTGGCGCCCTTTGGCGACGCCAAGGGCTACGCGCTGGGGCTGGCGTTTGAATTGCTGGTGGCCAGCCTGACGGCATCCGCGCTCGGTACCGCGGTCAAGGGCACGCTGGATTCCACCGAGGTTTGCAACAAGGGCGACGTCTTCATTGTGGTCGAGGCGGGCTCTGGCGCGGTCGCCGACCGCATCACCCGCTACCTGGATGAAATCCGCGCATGCCCCGCCCTGCAACCGGAACGTCCCGTTGCGGTACCGGGCGACCGGGCGCGCGCCGAACGCCGCCAGCGCCTGGACGCCGGCATCGAGCTGGCCGACGAGGTCTGGCGCCGCATTCTCGACCTGGCGCAATGCGCCGCCTGAACGCACTACGACTTCATTCAAGGATCTGCAATGACTGATTTGTTTGGAATCATGCGCGCGCCGCGCGCCATCTTGTTCGGCAACGGCCAGCGCCTGGCATTGGGCCGCGTCGCGGCCGCCCTGGGCCAACGCGTGCTGATTTGCACCGACGAGCGTTTTGCCGGCACTCCGGAAATGTCCGAACTGCTGGCGTCGCTGGAAACCGCGGGCGTGCGCGTCCAGGTGTACGACCGCACCCAGCCCGATCTGCCCGTCGACGGCGTCTACGAATGCGTGGCCGCGCACCGCGCCTTCCAGCCTGATGCCATCGTTGGGCTGGGCGGCGGCAGCTGCCTGGATATGGCCAAGCTGGTCAGCCTGCTGCTGGCGCACGGCGGACAAGCGTCCGACTACTACGGCGAATACAAAGTGCCCGGCCCAACCATCCCCGTGATCGCGCTGCCCACCACGTCGGGCACGGGATCCGAGGTCACGCCCGTGGCGGTGCTGGCCGACAGCGCGCGCGACCTGAAGGTCGGCGTCTCCAGTCCTCACCTGATTCCCCACACCGCCATCTGCGATCCGGAGTTGACGTTGACCTGCCCCAAGGGGCTGACCGCCATCGCCGGGGCCGACGCATTGACCCATGCCATCGAGGCCTTGACAGCCGTCCGGCGCAGCCCCGACGCCGACATCGCGCAAACGCGCGTGTTCGTCGGCAAGAACGCCTTCAGCGACCAACAGGCGCTGGTCGCCATCCGCGCGCTCGCGTCGTATCTGCCTCGGGCGGTCGAGAACGGCGCCGACCTGCACGCCAGAGGACAGGTCATGGCCGCGGCGCTGGCCGCGGGCCTGGCTTTCGGCGTGGCCGGCACCGCCGCCGCTCACGCCATCCAGTACCCCATCGGCGCCTTGACCCACACGGCCCATGGCGCGGGCGTGGCCACGCTGATGCCCTACGTCATGGACTTCAATGCGCCGGCCTGCGCCGCCGACTACGCAGCCATCTCGCAGGCGATGGGGGATACGGAAACAGATCCCGGACGCCTCGCCGCCAACGCCCCGCGTCATGTCTACGAACTGTTCGCGGGCATCGGCATCCCCGCAACGCTGGAAGGATTGGGCGTGCGCGCCGACCAGTTGGACTGGATCGCCGCGCAATCCATGCTGGCCGCGCGCCTGGTCACGAACAATCCCCGCCCGCTGGACCAAGCCGGCATCGCGGCCATCGTGGCCGCCGCCCACGCGGGCCACGGCTCGTTCCGCCCATCCCGATAACCCCTTTTCCCATTCCTATCCGGAGCTGACACATGACTATCGAGGCCAGCAAGCTGTCCACTGACCTTTACATCGACGGCGCCTGGCGCGCCGCCACCTCGGGGCGCCGCATCGACGTGTTCGACCCGTCCACCGAGCAGGTGATTGCAAGCGTGGCCGACGCCACGCTGGAAGACGCCGCTGCCGCCGTGGATGCCGCCGCGCGCGCCGCCGCCGGCTGGGCTGCCACCCCCGCCCGCCAGCGTGGCGAAATCCTGCGCAAATGCTATGAACTGATGGTGCGCGACGCCGACGACCTGGCCCGCCTGATCTCGATGGAAAACGGCAAGGCGCTGGCTGACGCGCGCGGCGAGGTCGCCTATGCCGCCGAATTCTTCCGCTGGTTCTCCGAGGAAGCGGTGCGCATCAACGGCGATATCAGCGTGTCGCCTGGCGGCGCCAGCCGCATCATCGTGCAATACCAGCCCATAGGCATCGCCCTGCTGGTCACGCCGTGGAACTTCCCCGCCGCCATGGCCACCCGCAAGATCGCGCCCGCACTCGCAGCAGGCTGCACCTGCATCCTCAAGCCCGCCACCGAAACGCCCCTGACCGCGTATGCCGTCATGCGCCTGCTCGAGGAAGCCGGCGTGCCGCCAGGCGTGGTCAACGTGTTGACGACGTCGTCGGCGGGCAAGTTCGCCAATGCCGTGCTGGACGATCCGCGCGTGCGCAAGCTCTCCTTCACGGGGTCGACGGAAGTGGGCCGCGTGCTGCTGCGCAAGGCCGCGGACTCGGTCATCAGCTGCTCGATGGAGCTGGGCGGCAACGCGCCGTTCCTGGTCTTCGACGACGCGGACATCGACGCCGCCGTGGAAGGCGCCATGATCGCCAAGATGCGCAACGGCGGCGAGGCCTGCACCGCAGCCAATCGCTTCTATGTGCAGCGTGGCGTGGTCGAGGCGTTCAGCGCCAGGTTCGCCGCCCGCATGGCGGCGCTGAAAACCGGCGACGGCGTCAACCCGGACACGCAATGCGGCCCCCTGGTCAACGCTGGCGCGGTCGACAAGGTGGCCTCGCTGGTGGACGACGCCGTGGCCAAGGGCGCGCGCGTCAAGGCCGGCGGCAAGCGGCTGGACCGTTCCGGCTATTTCTATGAACCCACCGTGCTGGTGGACGTGCCGGCCGACGCCGACCTGCTGACCGAAGAGATCTTCGGCCCCGTGGCGCCCATCGTGGCCTTCGATACCGAAGACGAAGCCGTGGCCTTGGCCAACGCCACCGAATACGGGCTGGTGGCCTACGTCTACACCCGTGACCTGGCCCGCGGGCTGCGGGTCTCCGAGAGCATCGAAAGCGGCATGATCGCCCTGAACCGGGGCCTGGTGTCGGATCCCGCGGCCCCCTTCGGCGGCGTCAAGCAAAGCGGCCTGGGCCGCGAAGGCGCGCACCACGGTCTGCTGGAATTCATGGAAGCCAAATACATCTCGACCAACTGGTAAGCCCGCGCGGCCGCGTCCCGCGCGCGGCCGCCCCTCCCATTTCGAACCCCAACGAGGAGACAGCCAGACATGGCTAAATATGAAATTGCGACCATCGACGGCGATGGCATCGGTCCGGAGGTCTGCCAGTCGGCGATCACCGTCCTGAAGGAAGCCTGCGGCTCCGACCTGCTCGCGTTCAGCAGCTACGACGGCGGCGCCGACCACTACGTCAGGTCGGGCCAGGTGCTGCCCGACGACACCTATGCGGCCTGCAAGGCGGCCGACGCCATCCTGCACGGCGCGGCGGGCATGCCCGGCGTGACCTATCCCGACGGCACCGAGGTCGGCAACGACCTGCACTTGCGCCTGCGCTTCCGGCTGGACCTGTACGCCAACGTGCGTCCCATCCGGCTGTACCAGGGAGTCGACTCCCCGCTCAAGCATTTCCAGCCGGGACAGATCGACTACGTGATCGTGCGCGAAAACACCGAAGGCCTCTACGCCAGCCGTGGCGGCGGCATTGTGCTGCGCGACGAAGTGGCCACCGACACCATCGTCGTCACCCGCAAGGGCATCGAACGCGTGGCGCGCTTTTCATTTGAACTTGCCCGCCAGCGCAAGGGCGCGCCGCGCGACGGCAAGCGCCGCGTCACGGTATGCGACAAGGCCAACATCCTGCGCACCTACGCCTTTTTCCGCGCCGTCTGCGACGAGGTCGCGACGTCCTACCCCGATGTCGAAATCGACTACGCCTATGCCGACGCCATCACGGTGCACATGCTCAAGCGGCCGGATTTCTATGACGTGATCGTGGCCGAAAACATGTTCGGCGACATCATTTCCGACCTCGGAGCCGCCACCATCGGCGGCATGGGCCTGTCGGCCTCGGCCGAGCTGGGCGACACGCATGGCCTGTTCCAGGGCGCCCACGGTTCCGCTCCCGACATCGCCGGCCAGAATGCCGCCAGCCCGCTGGCCACCATCCTGTCGGGCGCGCTCATGCTGCGCTGGCTGGGCGACAAGCATGCCGATGGCGCGCTGGGCGATGCCGCGCAACGCATCGAGCTCGCCGTCGAACAGGTGCTAGCCAAGGGAGACCACGTGCCGCGGGATTTGGGCGGCACCGCAAGCTGCACCGACATGACCCAGGCCGTCTGCCGCGCGCTGTCCCGCTGAGCGTCGCACGCATCCACACACAAAAAAGCAATCACGAGGAGACACCCCATGCTACGCATCACCCCCATCCTGTGCGCCGCGCTGACCGCGGTATCGCTTGCCGCCCCCGCGGCGGCCCAGGACTATCCCAGCCGTTCCATCACGGTCATCGTGCCCTTCGCGCCAGGCGGCACCAGCGATACGCTGGGCCGCCTGGTGGCCACCTCGCTGTCCAAGCAGTTGGGCCAGACCGTGGTGGTCGAGAACTCCGGCGGCGCAGGCGGCCTCATCGGCATGCAGAAACTGCAAAAGAGCTCGCCCGACGGCTACACCCTGGCCTTCAACAACATGTCGCTGGCGATCCTGCCGCACCTGCATCCCAAGGCCAACTACGATCCGCAGAAGGAACTGGCGCCCATCGGCATCGTCGCCACCGTGCCGATGGTGCTGTCGGTCAGCAACAAGAGCGGCATCCAGGACCTGCCGGCCATGCTCAAGCGCATCCGCGACGCCAACGCCGTCAAGCTCAACCTGGGCTCCAGCGGTCCCGGCAGCACCGCGCACCTGGCAGAGGCCATGTTCCTGCACTTCGCCAATGCGCGCGGCGAACTCATTCCCTATCGCGGCACGGGCCCGGCGCTGACCGACCTGATGAGCGGGATGATAGACGGCGTCATCGACCAGACCGTGACCATGCTGCCCCTGCACCAGGACAAGCGCGTCAAGGCCATCGCCGTGACCGGATCCGCCCGCCTGGCGCAGAGTCCGGACATCCCCACCTTTGCCGAGGGCGGCCTGCCCGAGTTCGATCTGGCGATCTGGAACGGCCTGGTGGCGCCCGCCGGCACGCCTCAGCCCGTCGTCGACAAGCTGTCGGCCGCCCTGTCCAAGGCCATCGACACGCCCGAGTTCAAGACGCGTCTGGAACAACTGGCGGCGCAGGCTCCGGCCACGCAAGAGCGCGGCCCCCTTGCTTTCGCCGATCTGCTCAAGCGCGACTCGGAACGGGTGTCCTCGCTGGTCAAGAGCGCGAATTTGCTCGGCGCCAACTAAGCGTCGCGGGCGGTTTCAGGAGCCATGCCAGTACCGCCGCCCGCGCTCCCGCTGAGCCCAGACCTCCAGACCCTTGGGACCTGAGCTTGCCATCACCGCACCGTCGCGGTCGCTGCGCCAGAAGGCAGCCCCGGCCCGCGTCCATCGCAGTTCCACGGCGCGGGCCGGATGGCGGAAGCGGTTCAGGTGTCCGGCCTGCGCGATCGCATGGCCGGCCGCCGAGGCAGCCACCAGGTCCCTGCCCGAGGACGAGGCCGAGCCGTGATGCGGCGCCATCACCACGTCGACGCGCGGCAAGGCCGGGACCAGCGCGTTTTCCTACGCCACACCCACGTCGCCCGTCAGCAACAGCGAGTGTGACTTCCCCTGTACCAACAGCACGCAGCTATCGGCATTGCGGCCCTGCCCGCTCTTGCCGCCGGTATCCGCCGGACTCAGGAAGGTGAACGCCACGCCATCCGCCTCCCAGCCCTGGCCGCGCAGGCAGCGCCCCATGTCGTCAGGCACGGGCGGTGCAATGCTGCCCGCGTCCGGCCACAGCCGGATGTCGCGGCGCAAGAACGCAGCCACGTCGAACGAGGCAAAGCCGCGCAGCGCCGGAACCGCCGCCAGCACCGCGCGCAAGCCGCCCACGTGGTCCAGGTCGGCGTGCGACAGGACCAGCACGTCCAGCTGTCGGATGCCGCGCGCCAGCAGGAACGGCGCGACGACGCGTTCGCCCGCGTCGCTGCCGCCGTAATGGCGCGGGCCCGCATCGAACAACAGGGTCTGGCTGGCCGTTTCCACCAGGATGGCGCTGCCCTGCCCCACGTCCATCGCGCTCATGCGCCAATGGCCCGGCTCGGGCCGGTCGGGCCGCCAGAACAGCAACGGCAGCATGCAGATCCATCCCAAATGCCGGCCCGGCCATCCGCGCACCTGCAGCGCCCAGGCCATGCCTGCCACGGCCAGCAGCAGCCATGGCCATGGCGCCGCCGCGACCGGCACGCTGGCCCAGGCGGCGTTGCCGACCCAGGACACCGGCGCCATGGTCAGGTCGAACGCCAGCAAGCCCCATTGACCCGCAAATGCGGCCAGCGCCTGCGCGCCCGGCAGCACCGCCAAGGCCGCGCACAGCAAGGCCAGCGGCGTCACGATAAAGGTCACGACCGGGATCGCCACCGCATTGGCCAGCGGCGAACCCAGCGATACCTGATGCACCAGAAAGGCCAGCAACGGCGTCAGGCCCAGTGTCACCATCAGCTGCAAGCGCGCAGCCTGCGCCAGCCTGGCCATGCAACGCCTGCGCCAGCCGGCCGCGCGGTCCACCGGCGCATCCGCGATGCGCAACAGCACCGCCACCGCGCCGAACGACAGCCAGAATCCCGCCGACACCGGCGCCCACGGATCCAGCGCCACCACCACCGCGGCCGCGCAAGCCAGCACCCGGCCGGCCGACAGCGGCAGGCGCGACACTGCCGCCGCCAAGACCACCGACAACATGAAGAAGGTGCGCCGCGCCGGCACGCCCCAACCGGCCAGCAGGCAGTACAGCAGCGCCACCAGCGCGGCCGCCGCGC
>NZ_JBARYB010000015.1:0-9827 GCF_049647645.1 Achromobacter sp. | reverse complement strand
GACTGTGGAGGCCGGGGGCGATGTGGCGGTGGACGCGCAGGGCAGCCTGCGCACGCAGGGCGCCTTGCGCGTGGCCGCGGGCAAGGACCTTTCCCTGTCGGGAGACCTGCTGACTTCGGACCAGGATCTGCGCGCGCAATCGGGGCGCAACCTGAAGGTGGCGGGACAGGCTGTCGTGCCGCAACCGGGGCAAGGCGGCAGCACGGGCGGGGGGGCCGGCACCGGCACGGGAGCCGGCAATGGCACGGGCTCCGGTTCCGGCTCGGGCTCCGGCACTGGCGCGGAGCCCGGCAAGACGCCTGAACCGGCTGCGCCGGGCGAACAAAGCGGCGGCGTCTCCACGGCGGGCGGCGTGGTGTCGGCGAAGGAAGGCGTCACGCTGCAGGCGGGGCGCGACATGCTGCTGTCGCGTCAGGTGTACGCGTCTGGCGCGCTGCAGGCGCAGGCCGGCGCGGACGCGGTGTCGGAGGCCGGCGCGCAACTGCAGTCCGGACGCGACATGGCGATACGCGCGGGCGAGGGCGTCACGCTGGCTGGCGCGGCCTTGACCGATGGCGCGATGCTAATCGAGTCCACGCGCGACCTGCGCCTGGATGGTAGCGCGCTGGCCTACGGCGGCGCGCTGGATCTGAAGAGCGGCGGCGATCTGCGCATGGGCGCGGCCAGCAAGGCGCAGGGCCAGCGGGTCGGGCTGGACGCGGCGCGCGATCTGCGGGCCGATGGCGAATTGGTGTCTGAGAACGCGGCCGGATTGAAGGCCGGACGCGAGGCCGCGGTGGGCGCGCGAGTGCTGGCGCGCGGCGACCTGGACCTGAACGCGCAAGGCGCGACGGCCGTCACCGGGCAACTGGAAGCCTTTGGGCGCGCACGGTTGCAATCCGGAGCGGGCATTTCACTGGCGGGCAGTCTCAGCGGCAATCAAGGCGTGGAGCTGAGCGCTGCGGGTCCGCTCGCCATCAGCGGCGCGGTGGGCGCGGCGGCAGGCGAGCTGAACCTGGCGTCGGGCGGCGACCTTTCCGTCAGCGGCAGCGCGCAGGCGGGCGGGCCGGTGGCGTTGCGCACGCAGGGCGCGCTGAACGTGGCGGGTACGGTGTCCTCGCTGGCTGGACTGACGGTCCAGGCGGCGCGTGATGCCACGGTCGACGGCAAATTGCTGGCCGGCGGTCCGCTGCTGCTGGAAGCGATAGGCCAGGTAGCGGCGGGCGCGCCCTCGCGCCTGCAGTCGGACGGGGCCATGCAGCTACGCGCGGGCCAGAGCCTGTCCGTGGCAGGCATGGCGGAAACCAATGCCAGCCTGACGCTGGGTGCGGGCCGCGATCTGCGGGTGGATGGCGTGGCGCTGGCCTACGGCGGCCAACTGTCGATGAACGCAGGCAATGATCTGAGCCTGGGCGGCGCCAGCCGCACGCAGGGCGAAGGTATTGCGGCACGCGCGGGCGGCGACCTGTCGGCGGACGGCGCGATGGCCGCACGCGGCGACATCGCACTGATCGCTGGGCGCGATGCGCAGCTCGGCGGCAAGACGGTCGCCACCAAGGATGTGACGCTCGAAAGCGGACGCAATCTGAGCATGGCGCAGGCTGCGCAGCTGGAGGCGGAAGGCGCGGCGCAAATCAAGGCGGGGCAGGACGCGACGCTGGCGGGCGCGGTGCGCACCAATCAAGGCAACCGTATCGAGACCGCAGGCGCCTTGCGCATGGACGGCGAAACTTCCTCTGTCGCAGGCGCAATCGATCTGCTCGCGGGCGGCGACCTGGCGGTGGGCGCGCAGGGCAAGGCATACGCGGGCGGCGCGCTGAGCGGCGCAAGCGGCGGCGCCTTATGGGTGGCTGGCGAACTGGCCAGCCAAGGCGGCCTGAGCCTGGCATCGGCGGGCGGCGCGACGGTGGATGGCCGGCTGTTATCCGGCGATGCCTTGTCGCTGCGGGCAGGCGCGGACCTGAACACGGGATCCGCCGCGCAACTGCAATCGTCCAAGGGCATGACACTGAGCGCAGGCCAGGATGCCAAGCTCGCGGGCACTGCCTTGAGCGATGGCGGCATCGCGATCGACGCGGCGCGCGCGCTGAGCGTGAACGGCAGCGCACTGGCTTACGGCGGCGGCTTGGCTTTGAACGCCGGCAGCGATCTGCTGTTGGGCGACGTCAGCAAGACGCAGGGCAAGGGCGTCACGGCCACGGCGGGGCGCGACCTCGTCACCGGCGGCGAGATGGCGGCGGTGGGATCGGCCACCCTGACGGCAGGCCGCGATGCGGCGATCGGTGCCAGGCTCAACGCCGATGGCGGCCTGACGTTGCGCGCCCAGGACACGGCAAAGGTCACGGGTCAGCTGGAAGCGACGGGCAGTGCAAGCCTGCAAGCCGGCGGCGATGTGTCGCTATCGGGCAGCCTGCTCAGCAACCAGGGCACGGAGCTGCGGGCGGGAGGCGCGCTGGACGTCAACGGTACGGCCGGCGCGGCGCTAGGCGCGTTGACGTTGGCCTCGGACCGCGACATGACAGTGGGCGGCAGCGCCCAATCCGGCGGTCCCTTGTCCATGATCGCGAAGGGCGCGTTGAACGTGGCGGGCACGGTGTCCTCGCTGGCCGGGCTGACGGCCCAGGCCGCGGGCGACGCCACGGTCAACGGCAAGCTGCTGGCCGGCGGTCCGCTGTTGCTGGAAACGATGGGCCGGCTGGTTGCGGGCGCGGATGCGCGCCTGCAATCGGAAGACGCCATGCAGTTGCGCGCTGGCCAGGATCTGGTCCTGGCGGGACAGGCGGAAGCCAACAAGAGCTTGGCGCTGAATGCCGCGCGCGACCTGCGCGTGGAGGGCGCGGCGTTGGCCTACGGCGGCCAATTGGCTATGGACGCGGGCAAGGATCTGCGCCTGGACAACGCCAGCCGCACGCAGGGCGAGGGCGTGACGGCGCGTGCCGGCGGTGATCTGCTGGCGGACGGAACCATGGCGTCGCGCGGCGATATCGCGTTGATTGCGGGCCGCGATGCCAGCCTCGGCGGCAAGACCGTGGCCGCGGGCGACCTGAAGCTCGATAGCGGGCGCCATCTGACCCTGGCCCAAAGCGCTCAACTGGACGCGGAAGGCAAGACGCAACTCAAGGTGGGGCAGGATGCGACGCTGGCGGGCGCATTGCGCAGCAACCAGGGCAACCGCATCGAAGCGGCGGGCGCCTTGCGCCTGGACGGCGCGACCTCGGCAGCATCGGGCGGAATCGACCTGCTGGCCGGAGGCGATCTGACAATCGGCGCCAGCGGCAAGGCGTTGGCTGGTGGCACGCTGCGCGGCGAGAGCGGCGGCGCCTTGTCGGTGGCTGGCGAACTGGCCAGCCAGGGCGCGCTGGCCCTGGTGTCGGCGGGCGGCGCGACGGTGGACGGCAAGCTGTTGTCCGGCGACACCTTGTCGCTGCAGGCAGGCAAGGACCTGCGCACGGGATCCGCGGCGCAACTGCAATCGTCCAAAAACATGACGCTGAGCGCAGGCCAGGACGCCAGCCTCGCGGGCGCTGCCTTGAGCGACGGCGGCATCGCGATCGATGCGGCGCGCGATTTGCGCGTGGATGGCAGCGCGCTCGCCTATGGCGGCGAGCTAGCCATGAATGCCGGCAGCGATCTGTTGCTGGGCAATGCCAGCAAGACCCAAGGCAAGGGCGTCACGGCGAAAGCCGCGCGCGACCTCATCGTCGGCGGTGAAATGGTGGCGGCGGGAGCGGCCACTCTGACGGCGGGTCGCGACGCGGCGCTCGGCGCCAAGCTGGGCGCCGACGGCGACCTGACGCTGCGCGCGCAGGACACGGCGAAGGTCACGGGCCAGCTGCAAGCGACGGGCGCTGCAAGCCTGCAGGCCGGCGGCGATGTGGCGTTGTCGGGCAGCCTGCTCAGCAATCAAGGCACGGAACTGCGGTCGGGAGGCGCGCTGGACATCAGCGGCACGGCCAGCGCGGCACAGGGCGTGCTGACCCTGGCCTCGGATGGCGGCATGACCGTGGGCGGCAATGCGCAAGCAGGCGGCCCCTTGTCCATGATCACCAAGGGTGCGTTGAGCGTGGCGGGCACGGCGTCCTCGCTGGCCGGCTTGACGGCGCAAGCGGGAAGCGACGCAACCGTTACGGGCAAGCTGCTGGCCGGCGGTCCGCTGTTGCTGGAGGCGATAGGACAGTTGCTGGCCGGCGCGGATGCGCGCCTGCAATCGGAAGGCGCCATGGCCCTGCGCGCGGGCCAGGACCTGGTCCTGGCCGGAGAGGCAGAAACCAACAAGGGCCTGACGCTGGATGCCGGGCGCGACGTGCAGGTGGACGGCGCGGCGCTGGCCTACGGCGGCCCATTGGCCACGGCGGCGGGCAACGACCTGCGCCTGGCCGACGCCAGCCGCACGCAGGGCGCAGGCGTGTCGGCAAGCGCCAAGGGCGATTTGCTGGCGGGCGGCGCCATGGCGGCGCGTGGCGACATCGTGTTGAGCGCGGGACGCGACGCGCGCATCGACAGCAAGGCCGCGGCCACCGGCAACATATCGCTGATTGCCGCGCGCGACCTTGCCATGGGCAAGACGGCGCAATGGGACGCTGAAGGCTCGTCGCGGGCCCAGGCCGGCAACGACATGACGCTGGCCGGCGCCTGGCGCGGCAACGGCGACCTGAGCATGGACGCCGCGGGCAAGCTGTCCGTGGATGGCGTCTTGGCTGCCAGTGCCGGCGGCCTGAGTTTGAACGCAGGCGGTGATCTGTCGATGGGTGGACTGGCGCGGGTCGCGGCCAAGGGCGCGGTCAATGTCACGACGCTGGGCGATCTCCGCGTGGCGGGCGCGCTCAGTTCCCTGGACGTCTTGACCCTTCAGGCTGCGCGCAACGCGGCCGTGGCGGGACAGGTCTATGCGGCGCGCGGCCTGGGCTTGAAGGCGGGCCAGGCGCTGACGGCGGCAGGCGGTTCGCACCTGCAATCCGACGCGTCGATGACGCTCGAGGCCGGGCAGGATCTGAACCTCGCCGGCACCGCGCTGGCCGAAGGCGGCATGTCGCTGGACGCCGCGCGCGACCTGCGCGTGGATGGCAACGCGCTCGCCTATGGCGGCGCGCTGCGGCTCAAGAGCGGCAATGACCTGTTGCTAGGGGCGGGCAGCCAGCAGCAAGGCAAGGGCGTGCAGGCCGATGCCGGCCGCGACCTGGCGCTGGGCGGCGTCCTCGTCTCCACCGCAGACGCAAAACTGCGCGCGGTGCGCGATGCGCGGGCGGACGGCAAGCTGGGCGCCGACGGCACGCTGGATGCCAGTGCCGGGGGCAACATGCGCATCGGCGCGGCGGCGCAACTGGATGCCTCGGAGCAGGCGCGGATTGCGGCTGCCGGTAATCTGGATATGGCCGGAGTCGTGCGCGGCGACAAGGGCGCGAGCCTGAACGCCGGGGGCCGCCTGGACCTGTCCGGCACGGCAGCATCCGCCAACGGCGCCCTGGACCTGATCGCAGGCGAAGACCTGATCTTGTCGGCCGGCAGCCGCGCCTTGTCCGGCGGCGCGCTGCAAGCGCGCGCGGGCGGTTCGCTGACGGCGGCCGGCACGATTTCCTCGCTGGCCGATCTGATCCTGGACGCGGTCACCGATATCCGCCTCGAAGGCCAGAACCTCGCGGCCGGCAAGCTGGCGCTTCAGGCCGGCGGCGCGCTGGCGACGACGGCGGACTCGCGTTTGCAGGCCGATGGCTTGGTCGATGTGCAGGCCGATAGCGCCGCGCTGGCAGGCACGTTGGTGGCCGGGCAATCCGCGACGCTGCGGATCGACAATGATCTCGCGGTGGCTGGCACGGTACTGGCCGATGCGGGCGCGCTCAAGGTGAATAGCGGCGGCTCCATGACGCTGGGCGGCGCAAGCGCGCTGCAAGCGGGTGGGCTGCTGGAAGCGCAGGCCGGCGGCAAGCTGCTGGCCAACGGCACGATTTCGGGCGAGAAGGACATCACGCTGAAGGCCGGCACGGACGCCGAACTGAACGGCAAGACCGTCGCCAACGGCACCCTGCGCGCCGATGCGGCTGGGGACTTGACCATCGGCCAGGCGGGTCTGGCCCAGGGCAGCAGCAAACTGCTGCTGGGCGCGGGCCAGGACCTGCGCATCGCCGGTACGGCCGGCACCGCCACGGGCGCGGGCGCCGGGGGTGGCACGTTGCAGGCTCGGGCGGGCCGCGACCTGTTCATCACGGGCACGGCGACCGCCGGCTCGCCCATGGTCCTGGGCGCGCAGCGCGACATCCGCATCGACGGCATCGCCACCGCGTTGGAAGGCGGCCTGACGGCCGACGCGGGCGCGAACCTGCTCGTTGGCGCAGGCGGCCGGATGCAGGCCTCCGACGGGCTCAACGCGCGCGCAGGCGCCAACCTGGATTCAGACGGTGTCATTGCCTCGGGCGGCGGCCTGACGCTCGCCGCAAGTGGAGACGTTCTTCTGGGCGGCCTTGCCGCTGCCTTGGGAGAACGCGCGGCGGGCAATGCCTCGATCACGGCCGGACGCGATCTCATCGTCAAGCAGAACGGCCAGCTTCAGGCTGCGGGCACGCTGACTGCCCGCGCCGATCGCGACCTGTACGCAACCGGCGCCTTGAGTTCGGTGGGCGACATGCTGCTGGCCGCCGCGCGCGACGCGCGGGTGGACGGCACTGCCGCCACCGACGCCAACCTGACGCTGACGGGCCGCAACGTAGCCGTGGGCGCGGCGGGGCTGGCGCAGGCCGGCCGCAAGCTGAGCGCCACCGCGCAAGAAGCGCTGCGGGCGGACGGACGCATGTTGGCCGGCGGTTCGCAAACGCTGACCGCAGGCGACAAGATCACGGTCGACGGCACGCTCGCCGCCTTGCAAGGCGACCTGTCGCTGACCGCGCAGCGCGGCGATATTGCGCTGGGCGCGGCTTCGCGCCTGCAGGCCGGGGGCGGGCTGACCGCGCTAGCGGGTGGCGCGCTCACCGCGTTCGGCTCGGCGGCCGCGGAACAAGGCATGACGCTGCGGGCAGGCACGGACGCAACGCTGGGCGGCATCGCCGCCACGCAAGCGGGCGAGATGATCGCCAGCGCTGGCGGCAGGCTCACCATCACGGCGGACGGTCGCTTGCAGTCCGGCGCGGGACTGGATCTGAGTGCGGGCGGTGCGCTGCTCAACGCGGGCATCGCGTCCGCGGGCACGCAGGCCAGACTGTGGGCCGGATCCACGCTGGACAACACCGGATCGGTGCTGGCCGGCGGTGACCTCATCGCCACCGCCTTGGGACAGCTTTCCAACGCCGGCCGTTTCGTGGCGGGCGTAGGCGCGGACGGTGCGCTCAGCCGGCCGGGCAGCATCACGCTGACGGGCGGCTCCATCGTCCATGGCGGCACCAGCCTCGCGGGCAAGGATTTGAGCCTGTCCGCGGGCAACTTGAACCTGGCGGGCGGCAAGCTGTCCGCCGTCGGCAAGGTCACGCTGGCCACGCCGGGCGACGTCGACAGCCGCAACGCGGTGGTGCAGGGCGGCGCCCTGGATATCAGCGCTGCCAATCTTCATAACCAGGGCGGCAAGCTGACTTCAACGGGCGATGCCGCCATCAAGCTGGCCGGCGCGCTGAATAACACTGGCGGGGTGATCGCCGCTGCCGGCGATGCGCGCATCGACGCCGCGAACGTCGTCAACCGCGACGGCACGCTGGCCGCCCGCGACCTCACCATTACCGCTACCGGCGCGGTGGACAACCGCGGCGGTCTGATCCAGGCCGACAACGTCCTGACCCTGAACGCCGCCAGCCTGGACAACAGCGGCACGCTGACCGCGGCCGGCACGCCGCCCAAGGGCGTGCTGGGCAAGGTCGTCTCCATCGTGGCGGATCGCGTCAACAATCAGGGCGGCTCCATCGAGGCGATCGAGAACCTGACCCTGGGCGCCAAGGAACTGGACAACACGGGTGGCGCGGTCGCTTCCCAGGGCAACGCCCGCATCGTCGCCGACACGCTCAAGAACACGCAGGGCACGCTGCAAGCCGGCAAGAGCCTGACCGTCATTGCGCAGGTGTTGCAGGGGCTGGGTGTGCTGCAATCCGCGGGCGACCTGTCGTTCGCGTATGCCGGCCCGCTGAACCAGGTGGGCGACATCTCCAGCGGCCGCGACCTCAGTCTGTCGGTAGGCGGCGCGATGGATAACCGCGCCAAGATCAGCGCCGGCCGCGATCTGAGCATCACGGCGGATTCGCTGAACAACCAGGCCTCCGGCCAATTGCTGGCCCGCGGCCAGAACCGCATCACGGTGACGCAAGGCCTGACCAACGCCGGCCTCATCGATGGCGCTTCGACCCGCATCACCGCGGGCCGTGTCGACAACTTCGGCCGCATCTACGGCGATGCCGTGTCGATCCAGGCCGGCGCGCTGGTCAATGGCGCGGGCGCGGGCGGCGGAGCCGTCATCGCATCGCGCGGCGGCATGGACCTGGGCGTGGGCTCGCTGGTCAACCGCGACCACGCGCTGGTCTACGCGGGCGCCGACCTGCGCATCGGTGGCGCACTGGACGCCGCCGGCCGCGCCATTGGCCAGGCCGGTTCGCTCTTGAACGCCTCCGCCACTATCGAAGCGGCAGGCAATGCCGGCATCTCGGCCGCGTCCATCCGCAACCAGAACGACCGCTACACCAACCAAACGGTGCAGGTGTCGAGCACGTCCAAGGTGTACTTCACGCCGGCCGGCACCACCGACATGTACGACGCTGAGACCAATTGGCTGTGCGACGAAGTGACGCCCATGTGCAGCAAGGATCCGGCCTGGCTGGACGACGATCCGGAACGCATGTTCCTGCTGCCGTCGGCCAGGTATCCGGCGTCGCGCTATGGACCGCCGTTCGACTATACGCCCAGCAAGAAGGGCAGGGGCGGCGAGACTTCGCCCATTACGCCGACCTATACCCCTCCCGACGTCGGGTGCAGCGGCGGCGATGCGGCCGACCTTTGCTGGGACCGGCCGGAGAAATTCCTTTACGGTTCCGGAGAGCGCATCTGGTCTGTCTTCGGTGTCACGCCTCCGGCCGGCCCCATGCCAGTCTGGGTTCCGCCGCTGTATGACAACTGCGCGATTATCGATGGCTGCGCAGCCGAGAAAGCGCGCCGCAAGGCTTACGAAGAAGCCTACGCCGCCTACAAGGCGCCGCACATGGAGTTGGAAGCGCACATCCGGGCATTCAATGCCGACTTCAACAACCGCCTGGTCGGGACGTTCACCTATTACCAGGTGCAGGAGACCGTCACCGAGACCCGCACCCTGTCCTCCGACCCCGGCAAGATCCTGTCGGGCGGGTCCATGACGCTTACCGGCGCCGTCACCAACGACAAGAGCCAGATCGCCGCGGGCGGCGCGCTCACGGTGGCCGGTCCTGCCATCAACAACATCGGCGCGGGCGGTGAACGCACCGTCACGCGCACGGGGACCATGACGGTCACCCAGGCGCGTTCGCGCGACCGCAAGGAGTATTCCGAGGCTTACAACGCCACCCTCGCGGGCCAGCCCATCGAACTGCCGGTCGGCACTTCCGGCGGCAACGTCGCCGTCCAGCTCAACGGCTCCCGACCCGGCGCCAGCAATGGCGGCGCCGCGCCCGGGCCGGTGCTGGTCGCCAGCGTCGGCCTGCCCGGCGGCACGGTGGTGCGCAGCGTCTCCAACCCGGCCGGCATTCCGGACAGCCAGCTCTATACCGTCAACGGCAGGCCCGATGCGCCCTACGTCGTTGCCACCGATCCGCGTTTCATCGGCCAGCGTCCGACCGTCTCCAGCGACTACCTGCTGGACCTGCTGAGCCAGCCGGGCGCGCTGCCCGGCACCGCCATCGGCAACGGCGCCGGCT
>NZ_JBARYB010000014.1:0-57366 GCF_049647645.1 Achromobacter sp. | reverse complement strand
GCCACCGAACTTGTTCGACAGAACGGTCGTGATAGCTGCCGTCAACGTCGTTTTGCCGTGGTCAACGTGACCAATCGTACCCACGTTCACGTGCGGCTTGGTACGTTCAAACTTGCCTTTTGCCATGGCTGACTCCTGACCTGGATTGCGCTTCAGACTGAAGAAAAGAACTTCGAAATTTGTGGTGCCCATGGCGCGGATCGAACGCGCGACCTCTCCCTTACCAAGGGAGTGCTCTACCACTGAGCCACATGGGCATTTAAAAATCTTGGAGCGGGTGAAGGGAATCGAACCCTCGTCGTAAGCTTGGAAGGCTTCTGCTCTACCATTGAGCTACACCCGCGGCATACCCTTTCACCTTCTCTTTCCCAAACCTCTTTCAATCTAAAGCCCTGGAAAACCTTGCGGCCTTCTTTGCGAAGGTCATTCGGCTTTCCGAGCCTTACATTTTAAATCCAGGCCAACCGCGCCTGGATTTAGGTATGGGTCTCTGGTGGAGGAGGTTGGATTCGAACCAACGTAGGCGCAAGGCCAACAGATTTACAGTCTGCCCCCTTTAACCACTCGGGCACTCCTCCAGCGGAGAATTCGAGATTATGAACACTTTCAAATCCGCTGTCAAACGCTTCGGACAAAATCTTCAAAATCCTTCTTCAACCCCCGCTGCGTTTCCGCGCAGAGGGGGCGAAGCTTACAGGTTTCCGCGAATTGCTGCACGGAAAAGATCGGAATACTGCTCCGGCGTGTAGTTGACGGGGTTGGTGCCGGCCGAGGGATCCTCGGCCGCCATGCGCCCTACCCGCCCCGCCTGGGCATCGTCAATGCCGATTTCCGCCAGGGTGTGGGGGATGTGGAGCGTCTCGCGCAGGCTCAACACCCAATCCAGCACCGCCCCCGGACCGGGATCGGGCAGGTCCAGGTAGCGCGCCAGCGCTTCCAGGCGCGGCGCCACCGCATGCTGGTTGGCTTTCAGAACATACGGCATGAGGATGGCGTTGAGCATGCCGTGATGCGCGTCGTACAACGCGCCCAGCGGATGCGCCAGCGCGTGCATGGCCCCCAATCCGCGCTGGAACGCCGTCGCGCCCATGCTTGAAGCCACCAGCATTTGCAGCCGCGCCTGCAGGTCGCCGCCGTTGGCCACCGCCTGCGGCAGGTAGTCCTTCACCATGCGCATGCCTTCGATCGCGATGCCCGCCGCCATGGGATGGAAGAATGGCGAACAGTAAGCCTCCAGATTGTGGGACAGCGCGTCCATACCGGTCGCCGCCGTGATCTTCGGCGGCAGGCCCACTGTCAATTCGGGGTCCAGGATCACGACGGACGGCAGCATGCGCGCATGGAAGATGATGCGCTTGACCTCGGCGGTTTCGTCCGTGATAACCGACGCGCGCCCCACCTCGGAGCCCGTGCCTGCGGTGGTCGGCACCGCCACCACGGGAGCCATGCCGGCCACGTCGACGCGCAGGTAGTTGTCGCCAATGTCCTCGAAGTCCCACAAGGGCCGCGTCTGCCCGGCCATCAGCGCGATGGCCTTGGCGGCATCCAGCGCCGAGCCGCCCCCGAATGCGATCACGCCGTCGTGGCGGCCATGCTTGAACGCGCGCACGCCGTCGTCGACATTGCGCCCCGTGGGATTGCCTTTGATCTCGTGGAACAGGCCGCATTCCAGCCCGCCGTCCCGACAGGCTTGCACCGCGCCAGCCACCATGGGCAAGGCCGCCAGCCCGGGGTCCGTCACAAGCAGCGGACGCGCCATGCCGAGTCCGCTGCAAAGTTCGGGCAATTCCTTGATACGGCCGGGGCCGGCCTTGATGGCGGTGGGATAGTTCCAATTAACGCTGGGCACGGTCATGGTTCGGTTCCTGAAGGCGTCGTCTCAGACGCTGCGCAGATGAAAGGATTTGGCTTGCGTGAGCTGTTCGTAGCCGACCACCGACAAGGACACGCCACGGCCGGAGTTCTTCACGCCGGTCCACGCCAGCGCGGGATCCAGATAGTCGCAGCGGTTCATGAAGAACGTTCCGGTGCGAACCTGCCGGCCGATATGCAGGGCGGCCTCCTGATCCTGCGTGAAGACCGCCGCCGTCAGCCCATAAGGGCTGTCGTTCATCAGGCCGATGGCTTCCTCATCGCTGTCCACCGCCATGATGCCGACCGCGGGCCCGAAGCATTCGTCGTTCATGATGCGCATGCGATGATCGACCTGTGTCAACAACGCCGGCGCAACATAAGGCGAGCCTATGCTCGCTTCCTTGAAATACGAGCTATCAATCATATTTCTGGCGCCAGCCGAAACCGCTTCTTCAATGATCGCGCGTATCTCGTCGGCGGCCTTCGCACGCACCACTGGACCTAGCGTGGTATCGGCGTGCAGCGGGTTCCCCAGGACATAGCCGCGCGTCAGTTCGACGGCGCGCTCGACGAATTCGTCGTGCCGGGCGCGCGCCACGTAGATGCGCTGGATGCCGCAGCAGGACTGGCCCGAATTGAAGAATGCGCCGTCCACCAGGGTTTCGACCGCGTGATCGATCTTCGCATCCGCCCGCACATAGGCCGGATCGTTGCCGCCGAGTTCCAGGCCTGCGCCTATGAAACGCCCCGCCGCGCTCTCTTCCACGGCATGCCCGCCGCGCACGGAGCCGGTGAACGAGACGTAGCCTATCTCCGGCGCGCGGATCAGCCTGTGCACGATGTCGTGGTTGGCATGCAGATACTGGAACACGCCCTTGGGCGCCCCGGCCTCGCGGAACGCGCGGTCGATAAGTTCCGCGCACAAAGGAGTCTGGTCGGAATGCTTGAGAATGACGGCGTTGCCCGCCATCAGCGCAGGCACGATGCTGTTCACCGCCGTCAACAGGGGATAGTTCCACGGCGCTATCGTCAACGCGACGCCTATCGGTTCGCGGCTGATGAAGCGGGTAAAGCCGGTTTGTTCCGGAACCTGGATGGGCGCCAGCGCTTCGCCAGCAATGGCGATCATGTGGCGCGCGCGGGCCTCGAAACCCGCCACCTCACCCGGCGTGTAGCGCAACGGCCGCCCCATCTGGATGGTTATGGAGCGCGCGATCTCTTCCTTCGCCGCGACGAAGCGGTCGACCGCCGCGGACACGATGCGCCCCCGCGCCTCCACGCCCAGCGCCTGCCACGCGGCTTGCGCAGCCTGGGCGTCGGCAAGCGCCTGCGCGATCTGCGCCTCGCTGGCATAAGGACGGCGCACAACTTCGCGACCGTCGATGGGACTGATGGTGATGAGTTCCTGAGTCATGTCTGCCCTGCGCAAGCGGTTTGGTTTGGATTCAGATGATTTCGAAGTAGCGCGCCAACTCCCAGTCGGTCACGTGGCGCCGGAACTGCCGTTCTTCCCATTCGCGCGTGGCCGCGTAGTGCTCGACGAAGGCGTCGCCGAACAGATGGCGCGCGGCTTCGGATTCGCGCAGCCGCTGCGCGGATTCCCACAACGTGTTGGGCAGGCGCAGATGCGCCGGAAACTGCTGCGTGTAGGCATTGCCCTGCACCATGGGCTCGGGCGTCAACCCTTGTTCGATGCCATACAGCCCCGAAGCCAGTGCGGCCGACAAGGCCAGATAGGGATTGGCGTCGGCCGATCCGATGCGCACCTCGACGCGCTGCGATTTGTCGCTGCCCGGGATCAGCCGCAGCGCGGTGGTGCGGTTTTCCATGCCCCAGGTGGCGTCCAGCGGCGCCCAATATCCGGGCACCAGGCGCGAGTAGCTGTTGATGGTTTGCGCGTACATGGCCATGAACTCCGGCAGGTAGCGCTGCACGCCGGCCATGAAGGCAGTTTGCGTCGTGCTCATGCCGTGCGGCCTGGATTCGTCGTAGAAGGCGGAGCGGTTGGTCTTGTGGTCGCGCAGCGATAGATGGATATGGCCGCTCTGCCCAGGATGATCATGCGACCACTTCGCCATGAAGGTCGCCATCAGCCCGTTCTGCTGCGCCAGCGCCTTGGTGAAGGTCTTGAACAGGAAAGCCTTGTCGCCCGCGGCCGAAGCCTCGTCCACCGCCAGGGCCGCTTCCAGCACGCCCGGCCCGGTCTCGGTGTGCAGGCCCTCGATCGGCATGTCCATGCGCTCGCACATGTCGAGCAGCTTGCGGTAGAAATCGCCTTCGACGGTGCTGCGCAGCACGGAGTAGCCGAAATTTCCCGGCGTCCAGTTCTCCATGTTGCGATAGTTCTTGGCGCGCACGGAGTGTGGCGTTTCGCGGAACATGAAGAACTCGTATTCGAGCGCGGCGTAGACGTCATAACCCATGCCCGCAGCGCGGTCCAAGGTCCGGTGCAGCAGCCGCCGCGGACAGATGGCGCCGGCGTCGCCCTCGAATTCCGCCAGGAACAGCAGCATGTCTTCGCCGCCTGGTCCCTGTTCCAGCGGCAGCCGGCGGCCGCTTTGCGGAATGATCCTGAGCTTGGCGTCGGGATAGGCCGTGTGCCACCCGGTGTACTTGGTGTTGTCGTAGAGCTGATCATCCAGATCCCAGCCGAACACCACGTCGCAGAACGCCAGCCCCGAGCGCAGCGCGCCCAGGAATTTGTCGCGCCGCAAGTATTTTCCCAGCATGACGCCGTCGACGTCGGACAAGCCTACCTTGATGTGCGAGAGCTGGCTGGCTTGCACCAGCCGCTCCGCGTCTTCCACCGTTGCTACCCCTAGTGCATGCATGCTCTTTCACCTTGTGGCTGAAGCGTTGCGTTGGACTGCGGGCGGGCGGCGCGGCGTTCAGGTCATGGCCGCCCCCAGCACCCGCATCGCCTGGCGATGCAGCTGCGGCGTGGCGGCCGCGACGACGCGGCCCTGCGATTCGAGGCTGAGCGGCTGCCCCGACCAATCGGTAATGACGCCGCCCGCCCCTTCGATCACGGGCATCAGCGCCAGATAGTCATACGGTTGCAGGCCGGACTCGACCACCAGGTCGACATGCCCGCTGGCCAGGAGGCCGTAGCTGTAGCAATCGCCGCCGTAGCGGCGCATGCGCGCAGCCTGCGTCAGGGCCTCGAAGGCGGCCAGTTCCGCGCCGGCAAAGATGTCGGGAGAGGTGGCGTACAAAATGGCCTGGCGCAGCTCGGCACAGCCGCTGGTGCGGCATGCAACGCCGTTCAACTGCGCCGCCGCCCCGGCCACGCCGATCCAGCGTTCGTCCAGCATGGGGACGTCGATCACCCCGAGCACGGACTTGCCCCGATGCAGCAACGCCAACAGGGTGCCCCATAGCGGGTTGCCGGAAATGAAGGCGCGCGTGCCGTCGATGGGATCCAGCGACCACACGAACTCCGCTTCGGCATGCGAGGCGCCGAACTCTTCGCCGAAGATGCCGTGGTCGGGGTAATGCTGGGCGATGGCCTCGCGCAAGGCGGCCTCGACCTCCCTGTCCGCCTGCGTGACGGGGCTTTCGTCGGCCTTGGTGTCGACGTCCAGCGGGTGCCGGAACCACTTGCGCGACAAGGGGCGCACACGGTCCGCGAGCACCTGGGCGAATGCGGAGTACGCGGCCAGTTGCTGCGTGGATAACGGCGGTGAAGTTTGCATCGATGAGCTCCAGGCGTGGCGCGGGAGGATGCGCCTACGCCAAAAAAACCCTTGAATACAGGTTTTTCCAGTCTAGACACGTTGCCACAAATTTGCAAACATACATAAAACTGCAACCTGCCAGATTTGTTGCAGAAGACTGCCCGCCTACGTAGCTCGCCACCGTTGCCGTGTATTCCAACCGGAGTTCCATCATGCAATGTATGAAGAAGCTTGGCCTTGTGGTTGCAGTAATTTCCCTAGGTTGGACGCAGGCCCATGCCGGCGCCATCACCGTTTACACCGCGCTCGAGGAAGACGAGATCGCGGCCTACCTGAAGGCCGCCAACGCGGCCATGCCAGACGTGAAGGTCAATGTGCTGCGGCTGTCCACCGGCGACCTGGGCGCCCGCCTGATCGCCGAGGCCTCCAACCCGCAGCAGGACGTGATCTGGGGCTTCGCCGTCAGCAACATGCTGGACCCGCGCCTGCAGAACCTGCTGGAGCCATATGCGGCCAAGGGCATGGACGCCCTGCCCGCTCAGTACAAGGGCGCCGACCAGAAGTGGTTCGCGGCCACCGGCTATGTCGCCGCATTCTGTGTCAACACGGACAGGCTCAAGTCCAAGAACCTGCCCATGCCGACCTCCTGGGAAGACCTGACCAAGCCGGTCTACAAGGGCGAAATAGTTATCCCCAGCCCCGCGGCCTCGGGCACCGGCTATCTGCAGATCGTCGCGCTGCTGCAAGGCATGGGCAAGGAAAAAGGCTGGGCGCTGCTCAAGGACCTGGACAAGAACGTGGCGCAATACACGCCGTCGGGCTCGCGCCCCTGCAAGATGGCCCGCGCCGGCGAGTACGCCATCGGCGTGTCGTTTGCCTTCCCCGCCATGCAGTCCATCGAGGAAGGCTTTCCCATCAAGATGGTGATCCCGTCCAAGTGGGTGGGCTACGAGCTGGAAGCTTCGGGCCTGATGAAGACGGCCAAGAATCCCGCCGACGCCAAGCGCTTCCTCGACTGGACGCTGTCGGCCCAGGCGGGCGGCCTGTACAGCAAATACAAGGAGCTGGTGACCATCCCTGGCGCCACCCCCAACAAGGCCGCCGAGGCCGCGGGCCTGCCCAAGGACCTGACCGCCGTGCTGTATCCCGTGGACTTCCCCAAGTCGGCCGCGGAACGGGACGCCACCATCAAGACCTGGCAGGAAACCATCAAGCGTTGATGGGCCGGCGGCCGGTGGCAAGCCGGCCGCCGCCCGTCCTGGAGACGCCATGTATCTGGAATTGCGCGGGATACGCAAGACGTTCGATGCGTCGATAGCGCTGCAAGACATCGACCTGTCCGTGGGCGAGCATGAATTCGTCTGCCTGCTCGGCCCCAGCGGCTGTGGCAAGACCACTTTGCTTCGCATCGTGGCGGGCCTGCTGCCCTTTGACCACGGCACCATCACCCTGGGCGGGCGCGACCTGAGCGCACTGCCCGCGCGCAAGCGCGGCTTCGGCATCGTGTTCCAGTCGTACTCCCTGTTCCCCAACATGACCGTGGCGGAAAACGTGGGCTACGGCCTGCGCATCCGCGGCGAGCCGCGCGACCGCATCGCCACGCGCGTGAAAGAACTGCTGGCACTGATCAAACTGCCCGACTATGCCGAACGCTATCCACACCAGTTGTCGGGCGGGCAGCAGCAGCGCGTGGCGCTGGCGCGCGCGCTAGCGGTGGATCCGGCGCTGATCCTGCTGGACGAGCCGCTGTCCGCGCTGGATGCGCGCGTGCGCACCGACATGCGCGCCGAGATCCACGAGGTACAGCGACGCCTGAAGATCCCCACCGTGATGGTGACGCACGATCAGGAGGAAGCGCTGACGCTGGCCGACAAGATCGTCTGCATGAACGACGGCCGCATCGAACAGGTCGGCTCGCCTTCCGACCTGTATCTGCGGCCGCGCACGCGCTTCGTGGCGAACTTCGTGGGGCTGAGCAATCTGCTGCCCACCGACTGGGTGCGCGAAGCCATGCCCCAGCTGCTGTCCACGCGGCCCGAGGGCGCCAGCGAACGCTACGAGGCCTGCCTGCGGCCGGAAAGCCTGCGCATCGCCGCGGATGAGCAAGGCCCGGGCCGTGTGCAGGACATGACCTTCATGGGCAATCTCACCCGCTTGCGGGTCGCCTGGCAGGGGCGCGAACTTCTCGTGGAACAGCATGGCGCCGCCGGCTTGTCGCGCGGCGCCCCCGTGCGCCTGGACATGGAGCCGGGCCAGTGCGCCTGGGTCAGCGTATGACGGATCACATCACGCAAACCGGAGCCGCCGCTTGAGCGCCGCCCACGCCAGCACGGCCATCGCGGCGCCCGCCGGCCGCGCGCCCTGGTCGGCAGACCGCGTATTGCTGTGGACCTGCGTCGGTATCCCCCTGGCTGGCCTGGCGCTGTTCTTCCTTTATCCGCTGGCTACCGTGGCCTGGCGCAGTCTGATCGAGAAGGACGGCTCGGTCGGCCTGGGCAACTATGCCGAGGTCTTCGCCACCCGCGGCGTCCTCACCGCCACGCTCAACAGCCTGGTCATGAGCGCCGCCACCACGGTGGTCAGCATCACACTGGGCTTTGCCATCGCCTATGGCTTGGACCGCAGCTGCATGCGCGGCAAGGCTGCCGTGCGGTTGGCGCTGGTGCTGCCGCTGCTGGCGCCGTCGCTGGTGCAGGGCCTGGGGCTGATCTTTCTGCTGGGACGCAATGGGCTGGTACACCGGTGGACCGGCTGGGAAATCGACATCTACGGCTTCTGGGGCCTCTTGATCTCCAACGTGTTCTACGCCCTGCCCCAGGCCGTGCTGATCCTGCAGGCGGCCTTGCGCAACATGGACGCGCGCTATTACGACGCGGCCGAAGTCATGGGCGCCTCCAGCGCGCGCCAGTTTTTCGACATCACCCTGCCCAACTGCAAATTCGGCCTGCTGAGCGCCGCCTTTGTGGTGTTCGTCATCACCATTACCGACTTCGGCAACGCCGCCGTAATCGGCGGCAACTACCGGGTGTTGGCCACCGAGATCTACAGCCAGGTATCCGGGCAGATGAATTTCGGCATGGGTTCCGTGGTCGGCATCCTGCTGCTGCTGCCCTCGCTGATATCGGTGCAGATCGAGCGCGTCGCCTCGCAACGCCAGTTCGGCTCAGCCTCGCCCAGCGGCCTGCGGGTCTCGCCGCAACCGGCGCGCGGACGCGACGCGGCGTTCACCGCCGGCATACTGCTTGCGTGCGGGACGATCATCCTGACCGTGGCCACGGTGATCTTCGCCAGCTTCATGCGGCTCTGGCCCTACCGCATGGAGTGGACGCTGAAGCACTACGACATCACTGTCAGCGGCGGCTACACGCCGCTCTGGACCTCCCTGTATCTTTCGCTGGCGGCGGCAGGCGGCGGCGTGCTGCTGCTGTTCTTCCTGAGCTTCGGCGTATGCCGGATTCCGCGCGCGTGGGCCAAGCTGGTGTACCTGGTGTCGGTACTGCCGGTAGGCGTTCCGGGCCTGGTGCTGGGCCTGTCGTACATCTTCGCCTTCAACGCCCCCGGTACGCCCCTGTACGCGCTATACGGCAGCGCCGCGCTGATCGCCTTGTGCAACTTCTACCACTACCACACGCAAGGCTTCCTGACGATGATGACCGGCATGCGGGCGGTGCCGCAGGCGCTGGAGGAAGCGGTCAGCTGCCTGGGCGGCGGCACGCTGCGGGTGCTGCGCGACGCGGTGCTGCCGCTGATCGGCCCGACCGTGCTGGGCGTGTTCTTCTTTCTGTTCATGCGGTCCATGGTGACCCTGTCGGCGGTGATCTTCCTGGTCACGCCCTCCGTCAGCGTGGCGCCGGTTTCTGTCCTGCGCCTGGACGAAGCCGGCTTCGTCTCGCAGGCCGCAGCCTATTCAACCCTTATCATGCTGGTCGTGGGAGGTTCCCTGCTGGCATTGCGCGCGCTGATCGCCGCAGCCGCGCGGCGCCGGACATAGATTAGGAAGCATCGAACATGTGGCAAGAAGAGCGGTATCAGAGAATCCGCGCCCTGCTGTCTTCATTGCAGCAGGTATCGACCGACCGTATCGTCGGCGAACTCGGGGTTTCGCGCGAAACGGTCAGGCGTGACCTGCTCGAGCTGGAGGCAATGGGGGAATTGCGCCGCGTACACGGCGGCGCCGTGCCGGTGCACAGCGAGCCGCCCATCGCGGAACGCGTGCACACTCGCGTCAAATACAAACGCGCCATCGCGCGCGCGGCCGCAGGCTTGGTATCCAGCGGCCAGACCCTGTTCCTGGACGCGGGCAGCACCACCAGCGTGCTGGCCGACGAACTGGCCAAGCTGTCGGGCCTGACCGTCATCACCAATTCGTTCGACGTGGCCTTGAAGGTCGGAACGGCCGGCAACGGCGCGAACCAGTTGATCATGCTGGGCGGATCCGTGGGCGGCCCGGTATGCGCCACGGCCGGCGACATCACGATCGCCGAGATCCATCGCTATCGGGCGGACCTGGCGCTGCTGTCGCCCGTGGGCGTGGACGCCGAGTTCGGCGCCACCAACTACGACCTGCGCGAGGCCGAAGTGGCGCGCGCCATGGCAGCCAACGCCAAGCAGCTGGTGCTCTTGGCCGACTTCAGCAAGATCGGTCTGTGCAGCCGCGTGTCCTATTGCAGCGCGGACCGCATCGACCACCTGGTCACCAACACCAGCGCGCAGAAGTCGCCCGCCTACGCCGCCTTGAAGTCCGCAGTCGGCAAGGTCGTTGCGGTGTAGCGCGAACGCGCCCGCCGCGTCAGTCCAGCGACACGCCGGCAGTCTTCACCATGTCGGCCCAATACACGGTGTCTTCCTGCAGCCGCGTCTTGAACGCGGCGGGCTGGCTGCCCACCGCCCAACTGCCGCCGCTGTTGATCTTGGCGATCACGGCGGGCGATTTCATCGCCTGCCCCACGGCTTGCGCCAGGTAGGCGATGCGCTCGGGAGGCGTGCCAGCGGGCGCGAACAGTCCATACCAGTCATCGGCGGTAATGCCCTCCATGCCCGCCTGCTTGAGCGTGGGCGCGCCCTTGAAAATGCCGATGCTGTTCTCGTGGCTGAGCGCAAGAATGCGCAGCTTGCCGGCGGCGACCATGGGTTCGGCCGACGCGGGCGACGTTATCAACATATCCACCGTGCCGCCCATCAGGTCGGTGATGGCGGGTGCGGCGCCGCGGTATGGCACATGCACCAGTTTCACGCCGGCCTTCTGCGACAACAGCGCCCCCATCAGATGGCTCATGGTGCCATTGCCGGGCGTCGCGTAGGTCACGGCGCCGGGCTGCTTGCGCGCGGCTTCCAGATAGTCGTTCAGGGTCCGGTACGGGCTCTCGCTGCGCGCCACCAACACCAGCGGAGCAGAGGTGATTTGCGAGATGGGCGTAAAGTCCTTGACCGGATCAAAGCCCACGTTCTTGTAGAGGCGCGGATTGACCGCCATCACGCTGGTCTGCGACATCACCAGGGTGTAGCCGTCTGGCTTGGCGCGCGCTACCTGCGCCGTGCCGACATTGCCGCCCGCGCCCGAGCGGTTTTCCACCACCACGCTCTGGCCCGTGATGGCGCCGAGCTCCTGCGCGATCAGGCGCGCGACGCCGTCATTGCCCCCGCCCGGAGGAAACGGCGACACGACCGTGATGGCCTGCTTGGGATAGTCCGGCAGCGGCGCGGGCGCCTGGGCGTGGACTACGGTCCCCCACAGCAGACCGGCCAGGGCCGCGGCGGCGGCCTGGCGTACGTGCGATGCATGGTGCTTCATCTGGATTTCCCCTTGTGATTGGCAGCCGGATACTCGGCCGTCCTTGGCATTCCGGTTCGGCATGAACCGTCCGCACCCCGGCCGTGAAGGCCGGGGCGTACTTTTCGGATTGATGCGTCTGCTGTGCCGCGAGGCCTGATCAGGCCAGCGCGGCGGTTCCGGTATCAGCGGGCCGGAAAGCGGTAGCCCGCCAATTCGCGTTCGTCGATCTGCTTGACCAGGTTGGTCTCCCAGGCCAGGTACTGGCGCGCGGCGGCCTTGTTGCCGTCGTGGCGGTCATGCACGAAAAACAAATAGTCGATGCAGTCTGCGTCGGCGGGCTCGGCGGGCGTCGATTCCAATGCGATTCCCTGCGCGGACCAGCCCGCCGGATCGCCTGCGTTGGCCTGGATGTCATTCACACCCTGCGCGCGCAGATCCTGTGCGGCCCACGCGGCCAAGGCGGCATCCTCAGCCAGCAGGACCACGGGACGCGCAGCGTCCAGGCTCAGGTTGTCCAGGCGCGGACGGATAGCCCAGCGTGCGCCCGCGATATGGCTAGCGCGAAAGCGCATGCTGGGGCGTAAATCGACAACTTGCTCGCCTTGCGCGATTGCTGCGGCTAGCTGCGCGTCGGTCAGCATGGGAAGTTGCGGCGCCGACGCCTTTTCCACAGGGTTATCCAGGCGCGTCTGCACGCCTTCCCGCAACACGCTGGCGTCCCAGCCCATCTGCCTCAACCAGCTGGCGACCACCGGCGCACGCACGCCTTCGGCATCGAACACCACGATGCGCGCGCCTCGCACCGCTACGTATTGATCGGTGGCCTGGATCAGCTGGCCACCCGGCGTGTGCTGTGCGCCGGGCAAGGAGCCTTGCGCGTACTCTTCGGCGCTGCGCACGTCGCACAGGAAGGTGCTGCGGGTCGCGTCGCGCAACCACGCCTGCGCCTCGTCCACATCCACGATGCGCACGCCATGGCTTTCGGCCAAGCGCGAGGAACGCTGCGCCAACGCGGGCAGGTCCTGCGGCACGATGCCGTCGTCGTAGCGGCGGCGCGCGCCGTGCTCTAGTTGCAGATCTTCCAGATACCAGCCCTGGGTGCCGTTCTCCAGCGCGTAGACGGGATTCGGCACGCCCAGGTTGATCAGCGTCTGCGCGCCGATGATGCTGCGCGTGCGGCCGGCGCAGTTCACCACGATGGTGGTCTGCGGATTGCTCGCCAGCATGTGGGCGCGCAGCGCCAATTCGCCGTTGGGACAGCAGATGCCGCCGGGTATGCTCATCTTCTGGTATTCGGCAAAAGGCCTGCCGTCCAGCACGATCAGATCATCGCCGCGGCGCTGGCGCTCGGCCAGATCGCGCGCGCCAATGCGGGGGGTGTGGAAAACTTCTTCGGCCAGTTCACCGAAGGTTTTGCTGGGCACGTTCACGCCGGCGAACACGGCATAGCCGTCGCGCTGCCATTGCGCGATGCCGCCGGCCAACCGGTGCACGTTGCGGTATCCCAGCGCAGCCAAGGCCTGCGCGGCGCGCGCTGCCGTGTCGTCGGCGCCGCCCTCGTCGTAGACCGCCATCCGCACATCGCGCCGCGGCGCCAGGCGCACGATATCCACTTCCAGCCGGCTGTAGGGTACGGGCGCGGCGTAAAACAAATGCGCCTCGCCATACTGGCCGTGCTCGCGCACGTCCAGCAGCGCGATCTCCGCGCCGTCATGCAGCCATTGCTTGAGCGTGTGCGGATCGATGTCGGCGGCGGAAATGTTTTGGGTGAGGTGCGTCATGGTATTCAAAGAGGGCGGGAAGAGAGTGTGGATAACGCTTGCTCGAGATCGGCGATGAGATCATCGATATCCTCAAGGCCCACATGCAGGCGCAGCATAGTGCCGCGTGGCGTCGAGTCCGGCAGCGATCTCGCGGCGCTCAGGCGCACGGGGATCACCAGGCTTTCAAAGCCGCCCCACGATGCACCGATGCCGAATAGCCGCAAGTTGTCGATCATGCGCTCGGCATCGGCTTCGCCGAATCCGCTGGCGAATTCAATCGTCAAGAGACCGTTGGTGCCGCTGCAATCGCGTTGCCACAAGACGCGGGAAGGATCGCCGGGCAAGGCCGGACAGAGAACCCGCGCAATCTCCGAACGACCCAGCAGGAAGTCGGCCACGCGCAAGGCGCCGCGGGCGTGCTGCGCCATGCGCAACGGCAGCGTGCGCATGCCGCGCAGCACCAGATAGGCGTCATCGGCGCCGACGGTCTGCCCCAGATCCACGGTGGCGCGCTCCAGCGGATTCCAGGCGCGCGCATTGGAGATCACCGCGCCCATCATCACGTCGGCATGTCCGCCTAGGTACTTGGTGGCCGCCAGAATGGAAATGTCGGCGCCCAGCGTGAGCGGTTTATGCAGCAAACCGGAGGCCCAGGTGTTATCCACAGCCAGCCAGCAACCATGCGCGCGGGCCAGCGCGGCCAGAGCCGGCAGATCCGGCATCTCGTAGGTCAGCGAGCCCGGCGACTCCGCATAGATCATGCGGGTTTCAGGGCGGATGAGCGCATCGATGCCCGCGCCGTCCGGCCGGTAGTACGTGTACGCGATGCCAAGCCGCGACAGATGTTCCGCGCAGAAGCGGCGCACAGGTTCATACACCGCATCCGTGATCAGCACGTGGTCGCCCGCGCGCAGATAGGCCAGCAGCACGGTAGCGATGGCGGCCTGCCCGGTGGGATACAGCTTGGCGCGATAGCCCTCTTCCAGTTCCACCAAGGCGTCTTCCAGCGCGTGCGTGCTATCGGTGCCACGCGCGCCATAGGACGGCAGGCGTTCCTGATCGCGGCGGCTGCGCGTGTCGCGCCAGGCCTGCACGCTGTCGAAGACATAGGTGCTGGCGCGCGTGACAGGTGTGTTGACCCAGCCGCGATGAGGGCGACCGGCGCGCAGCAGGCGCGTGGCGGACCGATAGGGCTTGTCCATGGTCAGCGGCGGGTCTGCACGCCGATCGGCATGACTTTGCAGGTGCCGGCTTCCAGATCGAACGCCAGGCGTTCGGTCAGCGTTTCCAGCGCACGGCCGTACATGTGCAGATGGCGGATGATGCTGTCGCCCTGGATTTCCACCGCGTGGATGTCGTCCGGCATCAGCGCGATGCCCGCGCCGGGGCCGACTACCACGGTGCCGGTCTTTTCCAGCCGGCCGACGCCGGCTACCGAACCGTCGTCGCTGCGGTCGTAGGTGTAGTTGTATTCCACACCTTCCACGGCCGCGATACAGGCCCAGGTCGTGTGGTTGTGCGGAACGATCTGCTTGCCGGGGCGCATGACGTTCAGATAGAGCGCATAGCTCTTGTCGGCGTCTTCGGCGATCAGGTAGCGGGCCTGGCGCTCGCCGTCTTCGGGCGCGGGATAACGGTCGGCTGCCCACCAGTCGGTGTGGCCGGCCAAGCCTACCAGTTCATCCAACACCGTCTGCAGGCTGTCACGGTTCAGCCCCTTATTTCCTACAGTTTTCTTAATATTTCTGATGGCGCTGGCGATGCCAGCCTGATGAGGATGCGCGTGGCTCACTTGGATTTTCCCTGTTTTCATGAGTTATTGAGTTGACTGTATCCCCCATGTTCAGCTGGAACAATTTAAATTGCCTTAAGATTCCATTAGCACTCCTAATACTTTCTAGGCCACCATGCGCAACCTGGATCTGGACCTGCTCCGCACCCTGACCGCCATCGCCCGGCACGAGACCTTCTCGGAAGCCGCTAATCGGCTGCACAAGACGCAGTCGGCAGTGACGCAACAGATGCAACGGCTGGAGTCCCTCATCGGCCAGCCGCTGTTCGAAAAGCAGGGCCGCAACAAGGTGCTGTCCTCGCATGGACGGCGTCTGGTGGAGTACGCCCGCCATATGCTGGCCATCAACGATGAGGCGCTACGCGCACTGCAAGACGGGCCGCTGGAAGGTGACCTGCGGCTGGGCGCGCCACTGGACGTGGCGGACTCCATCCTGCCCACGCTGCTGACGCACATCGCACGCTCGGCGCCGCGCGTGAAGCTCGAGATCCGCACGGACCGCAGCCCTTTCCTGATGGACGCGCTGCGCGCCGGCGAACTGGACCTGACGATATCCACGCGCTTCGACCAGGACTTCGAGGGCGTGGCGCTGCGCACCTCGCCCACGGTGTGGCTGGCTTCGGCCGACTACGTGCACGACATGCACGCGCCGGTGCCGCTGGTACTGGCCGATGAACCCAGCATCTTCCGCCGGCTGGCGCTCACGGCGCTGGAGCAGGCGCGCGTGCGCTGGCACACCAACTATGTGGCGCCGACGCTGGTGGGGATAAAGGCGGCATTGCGGGCCGGGCTGGGCGTTACCGCGCGCAGCGTGGAACTGCTGGGCCCGGAAATGCGGGTGCTGGGTGAAAAGGAAGGGCTGCCA
This sequence comes from Achromobacter sp., assembly GCF_049647645.1. Taxonomy (GTDB): domain Bacteria; phylum Pseudomonadota; class Gammaproteobacteria; order Burkholderiales; family Burkholderiaceae_B; genus Achromobacter. Next base: position 41,642 of record NZ_JBARYB010000014.1, on the reverse strand, counting down.
CCCTTGCCGGACGTAACGTACTTCCTGTGGATAAGGCCTGACTTGATCAATCCGCTGACGCGGCAGGTCTACGACATGCTGAAGACCAACCTGGGGCTGGCGCAGCAAGACGATACGCCGGCCCTGCCGCCACGGCCTCAATAGCGGTCGAACAGATCCTGCAGCGCTGCTGGATCGCGGGTGATCGAAAGGCCCAACATCAGCAGGATGCGAGCCTTCTGGGGATTCAGGTCGCGCGCGGCAACGAATCCCAACCGGGCGTCATCAAGTTCGACATCGCGCGCGACAAAACCGCTGCCCGTGCGGCTGGAGCGCACTACCGCCACGCCGCTGGCCGCCGCGCGGCCCAGGCCTTCGATGGCCAGGTCCGTGGCATTGCCGTCGCCGACGCCGGCGAGCACGATGCCGTCTGCGGCATCAGCGAGGAAATCGATCAGATCGGCCTGCAGGTTGGCATGCGCGTAGACGACATCGACGCGGGGCCAGCCGGCCTTTTCCAGCAATGCGAGTGAAAACTCGCTTTCCACCGTATGCGTGGTGGTGTTGCGCGAATAGAAGAACGGCGCGCCGCCATGCATGACGCCCGCGCGGCCGCGGTTGGGCGAAGCGAACGCGCACAGGCCAGCGCTGGCGATCTTCTGGATCTCGCGGGCGTAGTGCACGTCTTCATTCATGACGACGAGCGGCCCGCGGCCGCGCGCCTCGGGGTGGCGCGCCAGCGCCACCGCGTTATACAGATTGGCCGGACCTTCGGCGCCCAGCGCGGTGGCGGGACGCATGGCGCCCACCAGCACCACGGGCTTGTCGTGCCGTACCACCAGGCTCAGGAAGTACGCGGTTTCTTCCAGCGTATCCGTGCCATGCGTGATGACGATGCCCGCCACGGAGGCGTCGCGGCACAATACGTCCACGCGCTCGGCCAGCGCGCGCCACACAGCGTGCGTCATGTTCTGGCTGCCGACATTGGCGACCTGCTCGGCGCGAATCTGGGCGATGCCGGCCAACTGCGGCACGGCGGCCAGCAAGTCGTTGACGGAAAACGAGCCGGCCTTGTAGCCGGCGGAAGTCGCATCGGCCTGGGCGCCGGCGATCGTGCCGCCCGTCGCCAGTACCGCAATGACGGGCAGCGCGCGCTCAGGCATCCACCACTCCGGACAGCCCCTGGCGCTCGAGCAGCGAGTTCAGGTGTTCCCAGCCATGGAAGTCGATGACGATCTGGCCCTTTTCCTTGGCGCCCACTTTCAGCGCGACGCGCGTACCCAGATGGTCGGACAGGGCTTCTTCCAGGCGAGTCAGGTCGCGCGATGCGCCATTGGCCTTCTTTCTCGGCGTGGTGGACGACTCGGCTTCCTTGGCGGTCTTGGCGACCAGCTTTTCGGCTTCGCGCACCGACAGGCGGCGCGCGATGATCTGATTGGCCAGCTGAATCTGCGTGGCGGCGTCCACGGCGAGCAGCGCGCGCGCATGGCCCATGTCCACATCGCCCGCAAGCAGCATGGTCTGCACCGCCGCAGCCAGATTCAAGAGGCGCAGCAGGTTGCTGGTGGCCGAGCGCGAGCGGCCGATCGCTTGCGCGGCCTGTTCATGCGTCAGGCCGAACTCATCCAGCAGCCGGCGCACGCCCTGCGCTTCTTCCAGCGGGTTCAGGTCTTCGCGCTGGATGTTTTCGATCAGCGCCATGACGGCCGCGTTCTCGTCGGCCACTTCGCGCACCAGCACCGGCACTTCCTTCAGGCCTGCGAGCTGGGCAGCGCGGAACCGGCGTTCGCCGGCGATGATTTCATAGTGGCCAGGCGCGGCTTCGCCCAATGCGCGCACAAGAATGGGTTGCATGATGCCTTGTGTGCGGATCGATTCGGCCAATTCGCCCAATGCACCCTCGTCCATGCGGGTGCGCGGCTGATACTTGCCGGCGCGCATCTTCGAAATGGGCAAGGTGGACGGCGGACCCTCGGGCTTGGCGGCGGTGACCTTGCCGATATTCTCGATGGCAGGCGCGTCCGCGCCGAGCAAGGCGTCCAGTCCGCGGCCCAATCCCTTGGGTTTCTTCGTGGCCATAGTTAAATCCTCTTTCCTTCTGTTTTTGTATCCCGAGCCAGGCTCAGGCGTCCGCCTGCTCGGCGGGCAGGCGGTACCAATACGCGTAACAGTCTTTGAAACCGTAGCGGCCATACAAGGCGCGCGCGGCTGTATTCTCCGGCTCGACCTGCAAATAGGCAGTCGTGGCGCCGCCTGCGGCGCCAGTTGCCAAAAGGTGTTCAATCAAGGCCGCGGCGTAGCCTTTGCGTCGCTGCCCCGGGTCGGTAACGATGTCGAACAGGCCGAGCAGATCGCCGTCGCGGACGGCCAGGCCCGCGGCAACGCACTGCCCCGCCGCGTCCGTTGCCAGCACCGGCGAGATATCCACAGCCAGTCCTTGCAGACGCATCCGATGTTCCGTGATGTGTCCGGATTCCGAGTTGCGCATGGCCCCGACCGCCGCCGCGAAGCGCTCGGTATCGACAAAATTGAAATGCAGATCGCCCCGGACATAGGCCCTGGGAACGAGCGGCGTGCACATGACTCGGGTCTCGTCGGTAAAGGTATAACCGCGGGACTCCAGTTCGGCGTCGAGGGAAAAATCGGGACCGATGGAGGTGATGCGCAATACCATGGGCAAGCCATGGCGCGCATACAACGATGAACAATACGCCAGCCGCTCGTCCAGCGGACGTGTGGATAACCCCAGCACATTGATACTGCGCACGCGCTTGACGGGCGAATGCGCAAAACGCACCAGCCAGCCATCATGGAGCAGCTGCGCGCCCACGGCCGTGGCGTTCAGCGCGGCCTCTTCCAGACGCGTGCGCAGGCTGTCGCGCGCGTCGATGCGCGGCATACCAGAGGCTTGCGCTTCGGTCTGGGAAAAGAGCGTGACAGCGGACATGGTTGCGGCCTACTTCAGGTCCTTCCTCACGCGCTCGATCATTTCGGCGCCAAACGAGATATAGGCCTGCGCGCCGCGCGAACCGCGGTCGTAAACCACGCCGGGCATGCCATAGCTGGGCGCTTCGGCCAAGCGCACGTTGCGCGGCACGACGGTCTTGAAAACCTTGTCGCCGAAGTGCGCTTCGAGCTGCGCGGACACCTGTTGCTGCAGGGTCATGCGCGGATCGAACATGACGCGCAGCAGACCGATGACGCGCAGATCGTCGTTGATGTTCCGGTGCACCCGCTTGATGGTATTGACCAGGTCGGAAAGGCCTTCCAGCGCGAAGTATTCGCACTGCATCGGAATGATGACGCCATGGGCGGCGGCCAGGCCGTTCAAGGTCAGCAGCGACAGCGTGGGCGGGCAATCGATCAGCACGAAGTCGTACTGGGTAGCGACGGTGTCGATCGCGGCCTTCAGTTGGCGTTCGCGCTGGTCCATCTGCACCAGGTCGATTTCGGCGCCGGACAGTTCACGGTTGGCGGGCAGCACGTCGTAGCCGCCCGATTCGGATTTGACGCGGGCCTGCTCGATGTTCGATTCGCCGATCAGTACCTGGTACAGGTTCGACTCTAGCGAGTTCTTGTCGATGCCGCTGCCCATCGTGGCATTGCCTTGCGGGTCCAGATCCACCAGCAGCACACGTTGGTTGTGCGTGGCAAGGCCCGCCGCCAGATTGATGGCGGTCGTCGTCTTGCCCACACCGCCCTTCTGGTTGGCAATGCAGAAAATGCGGGCGGTGGTGCTGGGGGGTATGTTCTTCATAGGGTTCCTTGACTACGGCGCATCCAGATGAGGCAGCGCTCGGCCTCTAGCTCAGGCACGCGCAACGGCTGGATGTGATCGACTTGCCATTCTCCGCGCGCATGCAGCGCCTGTATTTCGTCCTCGGGGACCTTGCCCTTCATGGCGACGAGGGTACCATCGTTGCGTACATGGCGACCTGCGAGTTGCGCAAAATCGTCCAAGGATGCGAAGGCGCGCGACGTGACAATGTTGCACTCGGCAGGCGCCAGCGTTTCGATGCGGGCGTGGCTGGCCTGCAGATTGGACAAAGCCAGCGCGCCGCTCATCTGCCGCACGAATGCCGTCTTCTTTTCGACCGCGTCCACGCAGGTCACCGACCAGTGCGGCCGCATGATCGCCAGAACGACGCCAGGCAGGCCGCCGCCCGATCCGACGTCGTAGACCTTGGCCGGTGTGCCGGAAGCGCCCAGCGCCTCGTTGAACGGCCCGACGGCGGCCAGGCTGTCGAACAGATGCTGGATCAGCATCTGCTGCGGATCGCGGATGGCGGTGAGGTTGTAGGTGCGGTTCCAGCGCTGCATCTGGGACAGATAATTCAGCAGCTTGGCCATGGTGGCGGCATCGGCTTCCAGCCCCAATTGCTCGCATGCGCGAGTCAGGCGGCCGGCCATGTCCGCGCCGGCCGTATCGGTGTGCGCGCTCATGCCGCTTGCTTGCGCGAGCCGTAGTGCAGGCGCTTCAGATGGATCAGCAGCAATGAAATTGCAGCGGGAGTAACGCCGGAGATGCGCGCGGCCTGGCCGACGGTCTCCGGCCGGTGCGCCTTGAGCTTCTGGCGCACTTCGAATGACAGGCTGGTCACCGCGTCGTAATCGACATCGGCAGGAATGGTCTGCTGTTCGTGCGCGATCTGTTTCTGAACTTCGACCTGCTGGCGATCGATATAGCCGGCGTACTTCACCTGAATCTCGACCTGCTCGGCCAACACCTCGTCCGCCGCCACGCCAGGGCCTGCCAACAGCGAGCCGTCGGCGTTGCGAGTGGCCATCAAGGCTTCATAGGAAACATTGGGCCGTTTCAGCAGGTCTGCAAGTGAGTACTCACGCTCAATCGCCTTGCCCAGCAGCGGCTCGGCTACTTCCGCTGGCAACAGACGCGGATTCACCCAGGAGGATTTCAGACGTTCGACCTCGGCAGCCACGGCGTCGCGCTTCCGATTGAAGGCATCCCAGCGTGCATCGTCGACGATGCCGAGGCGACGGCCTATTTCCGTCAGACGCAGATCGGCGTTGTCTTCGCGCAGGCTCAATCGGTACTCGGCCCGAGATGTGAACATGCGGTAGGGCTCGGTCACGCCACGCGTGGCTAGGTCGTCTACCAGCACGCCCAAATAGGCTTCGTCACGTCGCGGGGTCCATTGCTCGCGATCCAATGCCAGCAACGCGGCATTGACGCCCGCCAACAAGCCTTGGGCAGCCGCTTCTTCGTAGCCGGTGGTGCCGTTGATCTGTCCGGCAAAGTACAGGCCGGCGATGGCCTTGGTTTCCAGCGTGCTCTTCAATCCACGTGGATCGAAGTAGTCGTATTCGATGGCATAGCCGGGACGCAGGATGTGCGCGTTTTCCAGACCAGGCAAGGAATGGATCAGGGCCAGCTGCACATCGAAAGGCAGGCTGGTCGAGACGCCATTCGGATAGACCTCGTGCGTGTCCAGACCTTCGGGTTCCAGAAAGACCTGGTGCGATTCCTTGTCGGCAAAGCGATGGATCTTATCTTCGATGGATGGGCAGTAGCGCGGGCCCACCCCTTCGATCACGCCGCTATACATCGGCGAGCGGTCCAGGCCGCCGCGGATGATGTCGTGGGTGCGCGCATTGGTGTGGGTGATCCAGCAAGGCAGCTGACGCGGGTGCATGCCGGCGTTGCCCATGTACGAAAACACGGGAATCGGATTCAGGTCGCCAGGCTGCTCTTCCAGGATGCTGTAGTTGATCGAGCGGCCGTCGATGCGCGGCGGCGTGCCGGTCTTCAGGCGGCCCTGCGGCAGCTTGAGTTCCTTTAGGCGCTGACCCAATGAAATGGCCGGAGGATCTCCAGCGCGACCACCCGAATAGTTCTGCAAGCCCACGTGAATCAGGCCATTGAGAAACGTACCCGCGGTAAGCACCACGGACTTCGCCCGGAATTTCAGGCCAATTTGGGTGACAGCGCCAGCCACACGGTCGCCCTCCACCATCAGGTCTTCGACCGCTTGCTGGAACAGCCAGAGATTCGGCTGGTTTTCCAGGCGGCCCCGGATCGCCTTGCGGTACAGCACACGGTCGGCCTGCGCGCGCGTAGCCCGGACTGCCGGCCCCTTCGAACCGTTCAGGATGCGGAACTGGATCCCCGATTCATCCGTTGCCAAAGCCATGGCGCCGCCCAGGGCGTCCACCTCTTTCACAAGGTGGCCCTTGCCGATCCCACCGATGGAGGGATTGCAAGACATTTGGCCTAGGGTTTCGATGTTGTGCGTCAACAGCAAAGTCTTGGCGCCAGTGCGGGCAGCAGCCAGTGCTGCTTCGGTGCCGGCGTGGCCGCCACCGACAACGATGACATCGAATTCGCGGGGATAGTCCATGATGGGGGGGAGGTAAGAGAGCGTTCGGTGCTCATTATAGAGGCAGGGATTGCATGTTTCACGTGAAACATGCTTCGACGCAGCATGAGCAGATTCCGAGCCGAATCGCCGTAGAAAAAAGGCAACGAGACAGCCCTCGGGGGAATGAATATGTCGGCATTTGCCACCGTTTCGCTTGCTAGGTTTCACGTGAAACATCGCATTGCCACGTTTGCTTCTCTCCTTGCAGTTGCTGGCCCGATGCTTCGATGACTTGGGCAAGGCCCGCCGAGCACCTCATACGGAGGACCTTGGCCTGGTAAGGAGACTCCAGCCTCCCCAATCAGCCAAGCGGTATGTTCCACGTGAAACACCCGGGGAGCCTTCCGCCGATCAGCCGGGGGGGGAGTCAAAGCAATCCAACTAGGACTGTCGATGTATTAGGGCACGACACAAACAGCCAAGGGAATGGCCGCAATGCTGTTGCGAAGATCGCAGCCTCTCGGGGGTATGCGCTCGGACGTTCCACGTGAAACATACGTTGTTCATGAACTCAGGGCTGTTGGATCGTCGCCGTCACAGCCCGTCAAAGGTCAGGTCGGCGTTCCCAAACGGCGTCCAGCCGACCAGGATCTCTGACGAAATTAACGGTCTATGGAGAATCCCTCCATCCAGTAAGCCACGCCAGTATTGATGTTTCACGTGAAACATCGACATTTATTTAGCGGACCTACGATGTTTCACGTGGAACATTTGCCCCAAATAGACATGGCAGCATCCAGAATCCAGCTACCACCTCTGTGGTGTTCCACGTGAAACACGGGGACGCTGACTGTCGATATCAAGAATCAACAATGGCGGACAAAAATCAGCCTTGATGGTCGAAGAATCTTCAATTGGCTCACCGTCATTCCACCAATGACTGAGTTCAACTTCATGAATATTTACCCAAGAAAAAAGCAATATATCCACCCCTACCCTACCCCTTACCCAAATCAGAGTACTTTTTTTGTTTCACGTGAAACCAGAACGACTACAAACACCGAGAAAAGCACCCATCGCCGTTGGCCAATATCAACTTTCCGACTCTATTCCGCTCTTCAATCCCTAGACCAACGAGTGGCCAAATCTGAGCCATAAAACTGCCGCCTACTCACGTGTCGGCGAAAACTGGCTAAGACCTGAAAAGCACAACGTCCGCCAATTCAGAAAATCTAGCTGTGTATAAGCTGCGACAGCCAGAGGCTGTCTCCAGGCCGCCAGGCTAAGAAATAGTCAGGTCGGACAAAACTTGTCCGCACGTCGGCGGACTTAAGAATCTCTGGCTCCGACCGCAATTGGATTTCACACAGCATCATCAAAGCTAGCAAAACCGATAGCTACCGATATCTGCCGTTTCACGTGGAACAACTCTGGGGATAAGTCATCGAGGAGATTGCGCGCCATAGCCAAACACGGGTGCGCGCAATTAGAGCGGCAAAGTGCCAAGAACCATGAAAAAGCACAAATGCACAACGCCCTTCCCTATGGCAGCAATCGATTATGTCTATTTAGAATGCTTGCCAAGCATTTGCCAAGCCAGATCCGAGACGAAGTCTGGATGACCCGAAAAGCCGTGGAAAACTTTGTGGATAAGATCGCCCAACGCCTTGGACGTTTGCCTGCAGCAGGCACCACAATCCTTGCCTTTAAAACTGGCCTGGAACTCCGCCAGTCAGCCCCTGTCAAAATGCCGCACAAAATTGTGGAAGCGGATTGTCCACAAAGTTATCCACCCGCTTCCGTCTGCGGTCTGCCGCTACGCAAATACCGCGGACGATCCGGTACAGATTCTTTGACCAGACAACTATCTTGCACCGACGCAAAAGGGTTCACCATCATCCTTTTGGGCGAGGACCTGTCTTTCATGTGAATCCCTGTGGAAAACTCGCCGACCCGAATTCGGCCAGAAATCCGTCGCGCCTGCACGATCCGGAATCGAGCTCAGCCTCGACCCAAAGGGTAGCGTTGGAGTTGGAAGATCCCTTGGAAGCACGAGCTTTCCATGCCTATCCCCATTTCTATCCACAGGCAGATGGACCGCCGGAGAGCACCAAAAGATGTAATTCTGTGCATAACCGGGATGGGGATATCTTTGTGAACAACCGCTCGCCGACAGCGTTAAAACGGGCCAGAACGGACTGAGGAGATTATCCCGGGGCAGACCACCCCGGACCTCAAATTCGGCCGAAAACCGCGTTAAATACCTGTATTCCCTAGAGAAAAGCCATGTTTAGACATAAGCCCCGCCAGCACGTCTGAATATAGCCAAGCATCCAGGCAGCAGGTCGGTATCGCTCTAAAGAGGATGGGATAACTGTGCAAAACCCGGCGACGGATGGGGTGTTGCTTCATTGATGAGCACGAAAATAAACATGCCCAAAAATAATTATCCACAAACTTATCCACGGCCGGAGAATATGTTAGTGATTACTAACTTTCCGTGTGGAGCAAGCGGATAGAGCGTCCGCCGCCAAATGAAACAACGCCCCAGACCGGAAGGTCTTGGGGCGTTGTAGCCAGGTCGAACCTGGCGGACGGGAAATTGGGATTTCCCGATTTAGAGCGGGCGAATTTCGGCCGCTTGAGGTCCTTTCGGACCATCCTTGACTTCGAATTCGACTTCCTGGCCTTCGTTCAGGCTGCGATAGCCGCGGCCCTGGATGGCGGAAAAGTGTGCGAAAACATCGGTGCCACCAACGTCCGGCGTGATGAAACCGTAACCCTTGTCAGCGTTGAACCACTTAACTTTGCCCTTCTGAGCCATTTTTTCTAGCGTCCTGTAATTAACTCGAAATGCAATGAATCAAGGACGCCGTGAGAACTCAACGACCGGTAGTGGTACCTGCGTTCCCGCTTGCCGCCTAGCTGCAGAACGAGTCCGCGCGCTGCTTGAATCAACTGCGTAATCAGCATACTCAGCACGCATTACAGGCTCATATTGTTGTTTACCCCAATGTCGTATTTTTAATACTGGATCTCGTTCCACTAGGCCCTGCGGCTCTGCCTGCGCGCCAGGAAAGCGTAGATCGGCCCCGTCACCATCACGACAAAAACCATGCGCATGACGTGGAATGCGGTGACTACCGGAACGCCCAGCTGCAGCACCTTGGCCGTGATTGCCATCTCGGCGATGCCGCCCGGCGTAGTGCCAAGAATCAGTGTGGGGATAGGCGCAGCGGACCACAGCGACAGCAAAGCACCCAGGCCGAATGCGAGCGCCAACGCGGCCACGGTGAAGCCCGCCACCGCCGCAATGAAACGCGGCGCCGCACGAAAGAAATCCGGCCGATAGCGGTCGCCCAGCGACCAGCCGATCAGCAGCTGGCCTATCTTCGGCACATAGTCCGGCAGGGCCGACAGCTCTATGCCGTTGGTCGTGAGTATCATGGCGACCAACATAGGCCCCAAGACCCAGGGATTGGGTAAACGCAGCTTCATGAAAGCCGTGCCGCCCACGCAGGTGAGCGCAACCAGCGCCGCCAGTCCCCAACCATGGACCACCTTGGGCCCTGGCACCGTGGGATCCAGCCCCGCCACGCCCCACCATTGAAAGATGAAAGGCACGGTGACCACCACCATCAGCACGCGAACGCTGTGCGCCGTTGCCACACGGTCTATGCGGGCCCCATGACGTTCGGCCAGGTTCGCCATTTCGCTGGCGCCGCCGATGGCCGAAGAAAACCAGGCCGTCTTGAAATCGACGTCGGTGCAGCGGCGCAGAATTGCCGTGCCCATGAATGCCAGGCCTAGCGCGAACAGCATGCCGACGATGATGGGCCCCGCATTGCTGCCGATGTGGCCTATCACCTGCGGCGTGAAGTACAGACCCAGGGAAGTTCCAATCACCCACTGGCCGGCATTGCGCGCCGGCCTGGGACACGCAGTGCCCAGACCCGCGATGCGCGTCGCCGCGGTCACAAGTAACGCTCCCAGCATCCACGGCAGCGGAACATGCGCCCACACCGCCAACAACGCGCCAGCCAATGCGATCGCCAAACCGCCCGATACCCTCCACAACATGTTCTGAACCACGATACCGCCGCGCCTTAAGCTCATGAGAAAACCGAATTATGAGTTAGTGGGATACTTACGAAAACTCTCTCTGCTAGCAACGTTCACTCTCGCGTCCACCATGATCCGATCCAAACTCCCCGACGTTGGCACCACCATCTTTACCGTGATGAGCCGCCTGGCCATCGAGCACAAGGCCATCAACCTGGGCCAGGGCTTTCCCGATTTCGATCCCGACCCCGCCTTGTGCGCCCTGGTTACCAAGGCCATGGCCGACGGCCACAACCAGTATCCCTATATGCCGGGCGTCGCGCCGCTGCGCGAAGCCATCGCCGCCAAGACGCGCGAGCTCTACGGCCATGCTTACGATCCCGAAACCGAAATCACCGTCACCAGCGGCGCGACCGAAGCGCTAATGGCTACCGTACTGGCCGCCGTGGGCAGCGGCGACGAAGTCGTCGTCATCGAACCTTGCTACGACTCCTATCTGCCAGCGATCCGCCTGGCGGGCGGCACCGCGGTGCCGGTGCCGCTGCGCGCGCCCACCGAGGCCGATCCCTACTACCGCATCGACTGGCAGCGCGTGCGCGATGCCATCACGTCGAAGACACGTCTGTTGATGCTGAACTTTCCGCACAATCCGACGGGCGCGGTGTTGGACGATGGCGACCTGGACGCACTGGAAGCCATCGTGCGCGATACCGGCGTGCTGCTGGTCTCCGACGAGGTCTACGAACACATCGTGTTCGATGGCAAGCCGCATGCCAGCGTCGCGCGCCGCCCGCTGCTGGCCGAGCATGCCTTCGTGATCTCGTCCTTTGGCAAGACCTATCACACCACGGGTTGGAAGATCGGCTATTGCTGCGCGCCGCGTCAGCTCAGCGCGGAACTACGCAAGGTGCATCAATTCATGGTGTTCACCGTGCCTTCGCCCATGCAGTTCGCCCTGGCCGAATTCATGCGCGATCCCAAGCCTTACCTGGACCTGCCGGCCTTCTACCAGGCCAAGCGCGATCGCCTGGCGAAAGGGCTGAATCACACCCGTTTCCGTGCCCTGCCCAGCCCCGGCACCTTCTTCCTGCTGGCCGACTACAGCCAGATATCCAAGCAGAACGAAGCCGACTTCGCGCGCGACCTGACGGTGAATCATGGCGTCACGGTGATACCGGTATCGGCGTTCTATCGCCAGCCCGACGCGCCTGAATCCAACCACCGCATCGTGCGCTTCTGCTTCGCCAAGAAAGACGCGACGCTCGATGCGGCTTTGGAACGCCTGGCCCAGGTCTGACATCGCTTCCGGTGCGATTCATCATGAATCTTGAATTTCACATGAATTCTATATAAAAGCTCTTTTTATAAAGAATGTGAGTAAAAGCTCGTATATACGAACCCCATTTTCCGTTTAATTCATTCCGCAAAAAAAAGGGCGCCCATAAGGCGCCCTTTGCAGTTTCCGGCCAAGATCCAGCAGCTCGGCTGTTGCCCTTTACAACACCCGCGCCGCCCTAGAATCAGACCGGACCAGCGGCAAGCTTTTTCGCAGCGCGCATGCGGCGCATGATCTGCGGCACGATCACAACCGCGGCCGCGCCTACCCACATCGAGATAGAAACCGGACTGGCGAACAGCACCGCCACGTCGCCATCGGTTATCGACAACGCTCGGCGCAGGTTCTGCTCCATCATGTTGCCCAGCACGACCCCCAGCACCAGCGGAGCCATGGGCACGCCAAACTTACGCAGGAAGTAGCCCAAGGCGCCAATGCCCGCCACCAGCAGCAGGTCGAACGTGCCTGCGTTGATGGCATAGACGCCGATGTAGCTGATGCACAGAATGCCCGGCACCATCAGCCATCCCGGTACCGACAGAACCTTGGAGAAGAAGCGCACCAGCGGCACGTTCATGATGAACAGCAGCACGTTGGCCACGAACAGCGAAGCGATCAGGCCCCACACCAGTTCAGGCTTGGTTTCGAACAGCACCGGACCCGGCGTGATGTTGTAGAGCGTCAGCGCCCCCATCATGACGGCCGTGGTACCCGAACCAGGTACGCCCAAGGTCAACATCGGCACGAAGGACCCGATGGCCGACGCCGTGGCGGCAGCTTCCGGCGCAACCAGACCACGCATGTCACCCTTGCCGAATTTGGCCTCAGGATCCTTGGCTTCAATGATGCGCTTTTCTTGCGAGTACGCGACGGCTGCGGCCACGCTCGCGCCAGCGCCTGGCAGCACGCCCACGCCAAAGCCCACCAGCGCGCTGCGCACCACGCTCCACCAGGTGTAAGCCATCTCTTTCAGGTTGAAGAGCTTGCGTCCGCTGGGTTTGACCTCGACGCTGTGGCCGGCCATGACCTTTTCCAGCATTTCCAGCATCTCGCTGACCGCGAACAGCGCGATCACGACCACCACGAAATCGATGCCGTCGGCCAAATGCACCGATTCAAAGGTATAGCGGTAAACGCCCGAGTTCGCGTCCACACCCACCACCGAAATCGACAGCCCTATCATCGCCGCCAGCACGCCTTTGATGGGCTGTTTGCCCAACAGGCTGGTGAGGCAGCAGAACGCGAAAATCATCAGCACGAAGTACTCGGCCGGCCCAAAAGCCAACGCCCACTTCGCCAGCAACGGCGCCAGCAGAATGATGCCCAGTACCGACACGATGGCGCCGAAGAATGCGGACCATGCCGACAGCGACAGCGCCACGCTCGCCATACCCTGGCGCGCCAGCGGATAGCCGTCCAGCGTCGTCATGATGGCGCTGGCCTCGCCCGGCACGTTCAGCAGGATCGCGGTGATACGGCCGCCATACTCTGCGCCCACGTAGACGGCGGCCAGCAGGATCAGCGCGGTCTCGGGCGGCAGGTTCATGGCGAAGGCGATCGGTATCAGCATCGCCACGCCATTGACCGGCCCCAGGCCGGGCAGCACGCCCACCATGGTGCCGATGAACGAGCCGATCATGGCCACCAGGATGTTCGTCAGCGATAAGGCTACGCCAAAGCCGATCGCCAAATGATCAAGAATGCCGCTCATATCAGGGTCTCCAGCAGGCCGCCAGGCAGGACCACGTCCAGCACCTTATCGAACAGCACAAAAAAGAAAAGGCTCATGACGACGCCGCCGACGGCGCACTTGATCCAGCCGCCGCCGAACAAGCGGCCGACGAATACCGTCATCAAGGACGTCGCGATCACGAAGCCGAGCCACTGGAACAGGAAGGCATAAGCCACCGTGAACGCCATCATCAGCGCGATGCGGCCGTTAGCGCCAGGCGGGTTGGCCTCGACCTGATGGCCGCCCTTGTAAACCAGCCACAGGCCGCACAGGCCAATGATCAGCGCCAGCAGCAGCGGAAAGGCGCGCGGGCCCACCGGCTCGTAGGCGAACGGGGCTTCGATTCCCCAGCCCGCCGCCGTCATGAAGGCGGCAAGCGCAAGCGCCCCCACGCCCAATATTCGATCGTTCATGATCACTTTTCCGTTGTAGTCGCATCGCGCGACGCAGGGATCCCCGGCCGCCGCGGCAAAGCCGGCGGCGGAGCAACCCTGACGAACGCGATAAGGAGAAATGCCTTTTGGCTTACTTCTTGATCAAGCCGAAGGAATCGGCCAGCTCGCCGTAGACCTTCACCTGGTTCTTCACGTAGGCATCCAACTCGGGACCCGTCTTGTTGAAGGGGAACAGACCTTGCTGCTGGCGCAGCTTGTCGAACTCGGGCGAGGCCGTGGTTTTGTTGAAGGCGTCAACCCAGAACTGGTAATCGCTATCCGACACCTTCGGGCCCACGTAGAAGCCGCGGATGATGGGCCAGACGATGTCGTAGCCTTGTTCCTTGGCGGTGGGCACGGTGCCCAGCTTGCCCGGCAGGCGCTGGTCGTTGAACACGGCCAGTACGCGAATGGGAGCGCCGCCTTCGAGCATGGTGAAGGCTTCCGCCGCGTCGCCCATGTAGGCCTGGATATGGCCGCCGCGCAAAGCCGTCACGGCTTCGCCGCCGCCTTCAAATGCCACGAAACGCATCTTCTTGAAGTCCACGCCAGCGGCCTTGGCGGTCAGCGCGGCCTTCATCCAGTCCTGGCTGCCCACGGTGCCGCCGGCGCCCAGCACGATCTTGGTCGGATCCTGCTTGAAGGCGTCCATCAGGCTCTTCAGGTCGGTATACGGCGAATCGTTGCGGACCACGGCCACGCCATAGTCGGTGCCGATGGCCGCCAGCCAGCGCACGTCGTTGACGTTGTACTTGCCGAATTTGCCCTGGGCCAGGTTCAGCAGCGAACCGCCCGAGAAAGCCACGATGGTGCCGGGCTCGTTCGGATGCTGGGCCACGATGTTGTTGTAGGCCACCGCGCCGATGCCGCCAGGCATGTAGACGATGCGCATGGCGCTCTTGAGCGCGCCGCTGTGCTTCAGGCCTTCGGTGGCCAGGCGGCAGGTCAGGTCGAAACCGCCGCCGGGCTGGGCAGGCGCGATGCATTCCGGGCGACGCGGCTCGTCGGCCGCGTGGGCGGCGCCCATCGACAAGGTAATCGCGCCCAGCGCCGCGACGGCGGCCAGGCGTAGTTTCAGACTAGTCTGCATTTTTTGCGTCTCCGAGATTTATAGGTCTAGGTATGGCTGGAAGCTCTGCTAAGACGGTTCTTTCCGCGACAACGGCCCCAGTGGACGCAACCGTACAAAAACGAAGCTTTCCAAAAGCTTTCAATTCCGGCCGTTTTCCTGATGCGGCGCAGCATCTTCCTGGTTTCCCAGGGTAAACACCAATGACGCCCTCAAGCCTGGCAGCGGCACCCGGTTCGCGAGTACCAAACGCGCACCCAGGATTTCGGCGATGGTCCCGACGATAGCCAGTCCCAGCCCGGCGCCCGGCTTGTTTTTCCCTGCGGCTCCCCGCCGGAAGCGGATGCAGGCGCGGGCGATATCTTCGGCGGACATGCCGGGCCCGCTGTCCTCGACCATCAGCCTGGCTTCCCCGGGTCCGCTCTGGATCGTCACGGTGACCTCCCCCGCGGGCGACGTATAGCGGATGGCGTTGTCGACCAGGTTGCTGACCGCCTCCCTCAGCAACCACTCAGCCCCCTGGACCATCACTGGTCGGATCTCGGCCTCCAGGCCGATGTCGAGTTGGCGGGCACGGGCGGTCGGAAGCAGGCTGCGGATGACCGCGTCGGCCAGTTCTACCAGATCCACCGCTTCGGGGCTGAAACCGCCTTCGGCCAGCGAGGCGTCTTTAGCGCGCGCCAGGGCGAGCATTTGGTTGGTGGTGCGTGTGGCCCTGTCCAAGCCCTCCTGCATCGCCAGAAGGGCTGTACGGACCTCCTGGGGGTCTGTTTCGCGCAAGGCATAGGCCGTCTGGGTCCGCAAAACCGACAAGGGAGTGCGCAACTGATGCGATGCGTCGTCCAGGAACTGGCTTTGGACCCTCGCCTGAGCCGCAAAACGGGCCATGTGGAGGTTTACGGCCGTGACTAGGGGTAGGACCTCACCTGGCATGTCGGAAGCGCTCACAGGGCTTAAATCGTCCGCAGAACGCCCTTCCACCTCCTGACGCAGCCTGGCAAGGGGGCGCAAGGCCATGAAAACCCCCAGGATGATCACCAGAACGCTGATCAGGATCACCGCCAGGTCCCGCTCGACCGAGCGCAGCAGCACCTGGTGCAGGAACGCCTGCCGGGTATCCAGGCCTTCGGCGACTTGCACGATAACCCGCCCCCCTTTATTCGCGTACAGCGGGGGATCCATAGGGCGGGCCAGCGCCGCAACGCGTACGGGCGTGCCCTGGTAATCGGCGTAAAAAAAGCGCGGCTCGCCCGAAACCAGGGGTTCGGCAGGCATGGGCAGGCCCGGATTGCCGATTTCCGCCAGCCCGTCCTCGGTGGCTACCCGGTAAAACACGCTGCCATTGGCCGTCAGCTCGAAAAATTCCAGCATCAGGTACGGCTGCTCCATGGCTAATCCACCGCTGGCTGTGGATATGTTGTGGTCGATCGCGCGCAGCGCTCCGGAGAGCGAGCGGTCGTAGGCAATGTCGACCTGGTTGCGCAACTGGTGGTTCGACAGCCACAGCGCGCCCATCATCACAAAAACCAGCGTGGGAATCAGCCACCAGAGGAGCTGGGTTTTCAGGGTGCGGTTGCGCTTTTTTGCCGCAAAAAATCCCTTTTTTTCCGCACTTCTAGTTGTCAACAAGGTTCTCCAGGCAGTACCCCATGCCCCGCATGGTCACGATTTGCACACCTGTATCCGCCAATTTCTTGCGCAACCGGTGTACCACGACCTCGATGGCCTCCAGGTTGATGTCGGCATCGTCCGTCAGGATGCGGTCCAGGATCTGCTGCTTGTTTATCGGTTCGCCGCTTTTCTGGATCAGTACCCGCAAGACCGAGTGTTCACGTGGGGATAACTGCAAGGGCTGTCCGCCGACCGTGAATTTTTGAGCGGAAGTCTCGAAAACCAGGTTTCCCAGGGTGAGTCGCGGATGTTCACGTCCGCGACTACGGCGGATGAGTGCGATCAATCGCGCTTCCAACTCTTCCACAACAAACGGTTTTGGCAGGAAATCGTCCGCTCCCTGGTGGAGCGTGCCGATTTTTTCGGCCAGCGAATCGCGCGCGGTCAAGACCAGCACCGGCGTACGGTCGTCCCGCGCGCGAATCTTCGCCAGCAAAGCATGGCCATCCATGCCCGGAAGTCCGAGATCCAGGATGACCGCATCGAAGTCTTCCATCGCCAACCTTCTGTCGGCGACCAATCCGTCATCAGCCCACTCAACGACGAAACCGGCATGCCTGGCCAGGCTTCTTGAAAGCCAGCGGGCAAGTTCGGCTTCGTCTTCTATCAGGAGGATGCGCATGGACGGAGTCCGGGGGGGCATGGCTGGGCGGAATGGGAAAACATGTTTGGCTTTTCCTTTATTTCTCTTTATATAAAGACTAATGATTAATAAGGCCTGTGGATAACTACCTTAACCTTGAAAACCTCTTTTTTTTCATCATCTTGCAGCCGTTTTTGCCTGTGCAAGAACTCTGTGTGGGAAAAAAGTTGAAGTTGGACAAGATTTTGGACCCTGTCCGAAACCCCTGCTTGTTCAACTTGCCTCCACACAATGTGCACAAGGCGGCTACTTAGGAGTTATCCACAGGCCCTTTCTGCCGAACCGGTCTGAAAAACGGCACTTTTACCCCGAAAAACGTCCTCCTGCCTACCCGCTTTTCTGCCCTTTTGAGGGCCTTCAGAAGCCCTCCAGGGCGTTCGCGGAAAGGGGGATTCGAGGGGCGGCGTGTAGCCATTCTTGACTGGCAACTGAACAAAAAGTGAGCAGGTTCCGCCGTAGAATTCGGCCATGGCGACAGAAATCAGAATCAAGAAATCGGGTTGGGCAATCTGGCTGAGAAGCCGTTTGTTGGCGGACAATTTGCCTGCCACCCTCTGCGCGGCGGCGCTGATGGGACTGCTGGGGGCGCTGGCCACCGTGGTCTTCCGGGAAATGTTGGCCTGGACGCAGATGTTGCTGGGCGGCGGGGACGCTCCCCATGGCATGGTGTCCCTGGCGCGGGGACTGAGCCCCTGGCAACGCTTCCTGATGCCTGCGATCGGCGGCGCTCTTGCCGGCGCCATCCTGCAAATGGCAGCCAGATGGCTGCCCAAACGCGGCGCGGCGGACTATATGGAGGCGATTTCCATCGGCCGCGGGGTCATAGGCTTTCGCCAGACGGTTGCGCGCAGCCTGTCGTCGATTTTTTCGATCGGTTCCGGCGCCTCCATTGGCCGCGAAGGTCCCATGGTGCAGTTGGCGGCGATGTTGTCATCCCTGACGGGACGGTATCTGGTATTGCCGCCCAGGCATTTGCGCTTGCTGGTAGCTTGCGGCGCCACTGCGGGGATCACGTCGGCCTATAACGCGCCGATCGCGGGCGCCTTGTTCATTTCCGAGATCGTCTATGGCGCGATTGCGTCGGCTACGCTGGTGCCGCTGGTCGTATCGTCGGTCGTGGCAAACATAGTGACGCGCCAGATCCTGCATTACGACGCGGTTTTCCATATGCCGCCCTTCACTCTCGTGTCGGGCTGGGAAGTCATCAACTATCTGGGATTGGGCGTGATCGCCGGTCTGGCGGCGCCCCAATTCCTGCGATTCCTGGACATGGCACGAGCTGGGTTCGGCCGCGTGCCCGCGCCGCTGTGGGTTCGCATGGCATTAGGCGGCCTGATAGTCGGGGCCTTGTCGGTAGTGAATCCCGAGGTCTGGGGCAATGGCTATAGCGTGGTCAACAGCATGTTGCACACGCAGTGGGCCTGGCAGGCGGTGGCGGCCATTCTGCTTTTGAAAACGCTGGCCACGGCGGCCAGCGTCGGTTCGGGTGCGGTGGGCGGCGTCTTCACGCCCACGCTGTTCGTGGGGGCGGCGTTGGGCGCCTTGTACGGAACCGGCCTGCAAGCCTTGTTTCCAGCCGGGGACCTGTCTGCGGTATCCAGCTATGCAGTGGTGGGCATGGGGGCCTTGCTGGCTGCTACCACCTATGCGCCCTTGATGTCCATTCTGATGATTTTCGAGATGACGCTCAGCTATGAGGTCATGCTGCCGCTGATGTTGGCCTGCATCACGGGCTACGTGATTGCGCATCGCATACGGCCGGATTCGGTGTACGCGAAATCATTGGCCAGCAATCGGCGAGCTCAACGCGTCGTTTCAAGGGGCCGCGAAGAGTGATCGATCTTCAATAATGCGAGCAAATATTCGTATTGAATCTGAAGCGGAAAAGCCCTTAAATAAGGGCTTTTTTCATAAATACGCGTTTCAATCCTATTTCTTCGGCGCGATGGGTTTCCACATACCCATGTCGCGTGTAGATAGCGATGTTCTCGATCATTTTCTCTTGGGTGTACAGACGAATGTAGTCATAGCCCATCCGGCGCGCCACGTTTTCGGCGAACTGCATCAGGTCGCGGCCATAGCCTTTGCCCTGAGCTTGCGGCGCCACCGCTATGTTGTCCAGCAGCAGGCAATCGTCTTCGCGAATCAGGACCAGGACGCCGTGCACAGCATCCTGTGCCTGCAGCACATGGACCGTGCCCTGCGCGACGCGGGCGGAATAATCATCCCGCATCGGCCCGGGTATCGCCCCGATGCGGGCGACATAGTGTCCGTAGGCTTGCGCGACGATCCGCTCGATGTCGGGTAGGTCGTCGGAGGTGGCGAGGCGTATGTCGGGGCGCATGCGGAATCCAGGATAGTGCGATGCCAGGCGTGGGCAGGGCTTCCGGAAATATAGGCCGTCCGGACGCTTCAGGATTGTTGTGCGAATTAGTTATAAAATTTATAACTAATAATTCGCGTGTATACCCCGAAGATAGTGTGGGATCCCCGAAGAAAGTAGAGGAGTGATTCTGCAAAGGAGCGTCAATGGCATCTAATAGGTCTTTCCCGGCCGATGGTGCGCCCGACAACTTGTGGAACGAGTATGCAAGGTTCCACGAGGCTTGCTCAGGCGTGCTGGACCGGATCGAGCAGCACAGGGATGGCGGCATCGCCTTGTCGGAAAGCGAGTTGTTGGAGTTGAGAACCATGGTGCTCAACCTCAATGCATTCGGCCGGGTGTTGCACGGCAAAAGAGCACGGGAGATGCGTCAGTTGGCCGAGCGCGCCGAACGCGTGCTGGGCAAGGCCGAAGTGCTGCCTGGCGCCCAGATCAATGAAGAGCGCGAGTCCGAGGATAACCCTGCCGCGGTGACGGGCTGAGCCCGCGCGCAGGACCTTGCATTGTCATGTGGGCCGCCGGGGCAGCAGCGAGCGCCCCATGGCCCCGATCATCTTGAGCGTGTACAACACGAACAAGGATCCCGTAATGTCTCCGGTCAGCATCGCGATGAAACCGTCCGCGAGCGCAGCCCTTTCTCCCTGCAGAAAGAACCAGAGATGGTGAATCGCCGTATTCATCAACGCATACGCAACGGCGCAGACCAACAGGCGCCAGGCGGTGAGATTGCCCAGGTCCGGCTGCAGCCGTAACGCCGACCTGGCCCAGCGGTAAGCCAGATAGGGAGCGGCGGCGGCCATGATGCCGCCCGCGATCGAGCGGAGGACGTCGTCGGGAAAATAGTAGAAAAAGCAGGCCATCCAGGATCCTGCCAACAGGCCCAGGGCTGCCGGCAATCCAAATAGCAACGTGCATATCAGGCGCACACCCGCTGGCAGATAGATCCAATTGATGCCGCGCACGAACTCAAGGTTGGTGAAAACCCATTCATTGACTGCCAGACTGCCCAGAAACAGCGCCATCGTCACCAGAGCCCATTTACCCTGATCTAGAATGTTCTCCATACCTCGAATTCCGCCGCTTATCGGTCGCTGCGTCCATTATCCATGAAAGAAAAAAAGAGACCTGCCGATATTTACCTGCGCTTCCTGCGCTTGGCTGACGCGCTGCGCGGCCTGCCTTCGTTGCCGTCGCTCGATCCCACGGAAGAACGCATACTCACGCTGATCGCGCGCGCATCGCAGGAGGAACGCCGCTTGTCCGTGCGCGACGTGATGGCGGTGGATAGCATAGGTTCGCCCGCGACCTTGCATGCGCGTTTGAAATCCATGCGTGAGAAAGGCTGGGTACTGCTCGTCGATACCGAGGATGCGCGTCGCAAGCAGGTTGAATTGAGCCAGGCCGCGCTGTCGCACTTCGACCGCTTGTCCGAATGCCTGGTGGAAGCGGCGCGCAGGCACTGAATGTCAGGACCGCGGCTGCCGCGCTGCAACATCCGCAGCGCGGCCTATTTGCCGATGCAGAAGCTCGAAAAGATCTCGCCCAGCAGATCGTCGCTGGTGAATTTTCCCGTGATGCTGGACAGGCTGTCATGCGCCAGCCGCAGTTCTTCCGCAAACAGGTCCAGCACCCTGTCATCCTGCTCCGCGTGCGCGCCGGCCAACTCCAGATGCTCCGCAGCGTCCTGCAGTGCATGCAGATGCCGCTCGCGCGCCAGCCACGGAGATTCGCCCCCGGGATTCCAGCCGGCAATGCGCAGCAACTCCGCGCGCAACGCGTCCAGACCCGCGCCGCGCTTGGCCGAGATGCCAAGTTCCTGAGGGCCGGCAGCAAAGGGTGTGGATAACAGGTCCACCTTGTTGAAAACCTTGAGCACCGGCGTGCGCGGCGGCAGGCGCGCGGTGATCTGGGCGTCCAGCTCGTCGCCGGGCTGCGTGGCATCCTGCAGATGCAGGATGACGTCGGCGCGCTCGATCTCCTGCCAGGTGCGCGCAATGCCTATGCTTTCCACTGTGTCCTCGGTTTCCCTGAGACCGGCCGTGTCGACGATGTGCAGCGGCACGCCGTCGATGTGGATCTCCTGCACCACCTTGTCGCGGGTCGTGCCCGCGATCGGGGTGACGATGGCGATGTCGTCGCCCGCCAGCGCGTTGAGCAGGCTGGACTTGCCCACGTTGGGTTGGCCGGCCAGCACCACGTGCAGGCCTTCGCGCAGGATCACGCCCTGGCGCGCCTGCGCGATGAGTTTGGCAAGGTCGGCAGTCAGGGCTTCCAGGGTGGGGCGGGCCTGGTACTTCTCCAGGAAGTCGATTTCTTCTTCGGGGAAATCCAGGGTCGCCTCGACCAGCATGCGCAAATGGATGATGCGGTCCGACAGGTCGTTCACACGGGCGGAGAAGTCGCCCGATAGAGACGCCATGGCGCCGCGCGCGGCGGCCACCGACGAGGCCTCGATCAAATCGGCTACGGCTTCCGCCTGAGCCAGGTCCATGCGGTCATTGAGAAAGGCGCGGCGCGTGAATTCGCCGGGTTCGGCCAGCCGGATACCCAGGTCGCGGCCGGCGGTCAGGCAGCTATCCAGCACGCGGCGCAATACGGCGGGGCCGCCATGCCCTTGCAGTTCGAGCACGTCTTCGCCGGTATAGGAATGCGGCGCTCGGAAGTAGATGGCAATGCCTTCGTCGAGCAATTCACCGGCGTCGGATTTGAACGGCAGGTAGTGCGCATGGCGCGGCGTGAGGTCGCGCTGGAACAGGCGGCGCATGAGTTCGGACAAGTCCGCGCCGGAGATGCGAACGACGCCGATACCGCCTCTTCCGGGGGCGGTTGCGATGGCGGCGATGGGGGCGTAGGCGGACATATTTCGGGCAAGGCGAGGCGAGAACAATAAGGGAATATAACTGTTGCGCCGTCCCTTGTTTGCTGGTTAATGTGGCCCGGAGGTTCAAAACCCGAAACAATCCAGGGAGATCACAATGGCATCTCGGTTTTCGCGTGTCTTGGCCTGCGGCTCAGCCGCGGTGATATTGGCCTTCGGCACATTCAGTTCGGCTATGGCCCGCGATCTGGTGATCGCCTTGAAAACCGAACCATCCTCGATGGATCCGCAGTATCACGCGCTCACGCCCAATACGCAGATCTCCCAGACCATCTTCGATACGCTGGTTGCCACCGACGCGCAACTCAAGCCGCAACCCGCGCTGGCCGAGTCCTGGACCGTGGACGGCAAGGTGTGGACCTTCAAGCTGCGCCCCAACGTGAAGTTCTCCGATGGTACGCCGTTCACCGCGGAAGACGTGGTCTTCACTTATGCGCGCGTGCCCAAGGTGCCCAATAGTCCTTCACCATTCACGCTGTACCTGGGTTCGGTCGAGAAGACCGAGGCAGTCGATGCCAGCACGGTACGCATCACCACCAAGGAGGTGGCGCCGAACCTGCTGGTCAACTTGGCGCAGTTGCCCATCATGTCCAAGAAGGCGGCGTCCGGCCCGGCTGCGGAAGGCAAGACGACCACCGAACTCAATAGCGGCGACGGCCTGATCGGTACCGGTCCCTACAAGTTCGTGTCGTGGAAGCGCGGCGCCGAATTCGTGCTGGCGCGCAACGACAATTATTGGGGCAAGAAGCCCGAATGGGATCGCGTGGTCTACCGTCCCATCAGCAACGCCGCTGCGCGCGTGGCCGCCCTGCTTGCCGGCGACGTCGACATGATCGAGGATCCCCCGACCGATGACCTGCCCAAGCTGAAGGGCGACAAGAAGCTGTATGTAGAGGAAACGCCGTCGGTGCGGGTCGTGTACTTGGCGCTGGACCAGTTCGCCGAGCCCTCGCCGGGCATACAGGGCACCGAGAAGAACCCGATGAAGGACAAGCGCGTGCGCGAGGCGCTGTCGCTGGCCATCAATCGCGATGCGTTGGTCGAGCGCGTGATGGGCGGCGTGGCATTGCCTGCGGGCAATCTGCTGCCCTACCCCATGTTCGGTTCCAGCAAGGAGCATTCCAAGGCGCCCAAGGCCGATGTGGAAAAGGCCAAGGCGCTGCTGAAGGAAGCGGGCTATCCCAATGGCTTCTCCATCACCTTGGGTTCGCCATCGGGACGCTATGTCAACGATTCGAAGGTGGCGCAAGCGATCGCGTCAATGTGGACCCGCATCGGCGTGAAGACCAGCGTGGATGCGATGGCGCCCCCGGTGTTCTTCAAGAACCGCGACAGCTATGCGTTCTCGGCCTATCTGGCGGGCTGGTCCGTGACCAGCGGCGAGATGTCCAACGCGCTGACTTCGCTGCTGGTGACGCGCAACCCGGAAGCGGGCCTGGGCACCACCAACCGCAGCCGCTATTCGAATCCCAAGATGGACGCGCTGGTGAAGGAAGCCTCGTCCACCATGGATGACGCCAAGCGTGCGGACCTGTTGTCCAAGGCCAGCAACATCGCCATGGACGACTACGCCATGCTGCCCGTGCATTTTGAACTGTCGGTATGGGCGATGAAGAGCGACATCCGCTATCAGGGCCGTCCCGACCAGGTCACGCTCGCCCAGTTTGCAACGCTGAAGAAGTAAGGCGCTAGTGCTTGCAACAATCGTAAGAAGGCTGCTGCAGACCATCGTCGTCATGCTCGTCATGTCGGCTTTGGTCTTCGCCGGCATCTACATGGTGGGCGATCCGGTGTCGATGCTGGCGAGCCCCGAGGCCACCGAGGCGCAGCGCGCCGCGGTGCGCGCATCGCTGGGCCTGGACCTGCCGCTCTGGCGGCAGTACCTGATCTTCATGGGCCAGGCGGTGCGCGGCGATTTCGGCAATAGCTTCCTGACGGGCGAACCGGCCATGCGGCTGATCCTGGAGCGCATGCCGGCCACCGTGGAACTGGCCTGTGTGGCCATGTTGCTGTCGGTGCTGATCGGCGTACCGCTCGGCATCCTGGCGGGCTTGAAGCCCAAGGCGGTCGGTTCGCGCGCCATCATGACGGGCTCGGTGCTGGGCTTTTCGCTGCCCAACTTCTGGGTCGGCCTGATGCTCATCATGGTGTTCGCGGTGATCCTGGGCTGGGTGCCGGCAGGCGGGCGCGGCCAGACCGTCAGCATCGGCTCATTGCAGCTTAGCGTGTTGACCTTCGACGGTTGGCTGAGCCTGGCGCTGCCAGCAGCCACGATAGCAATCGCCAAGTGCGCGATGATCATCCGCGTGACGCGGGCGGCCACGCGCGAAGCCTTGCCGATGGACTACATCAAGTTCGCGCGCGCCAAGGGTTTGTCTGAAAAACGCGTGCTGGGCGTGCATCTGCTCAAGAACATCCTGATCCCGGTGGTGACGGTGGCGGGTCTTGAGTTCGGCCAAGTGATGGCGTTTGCGGTCGTGACCGAGACGGTATTTTCCTGGCCGGGCATGGGCAAGCTGCTGATCGATTCCATCATCAACCTGGATCGTCCGGTGGTAGTGGCGTATCTGCTCTTGATCGTGTTCTTCCTGGTCATGTTGAATCTGGTGGTGGACATCATCTACACGGTGCTGGACCCCCGCGTACGCTTGGATAACCGTCGATGAACACACCCTCCACTGCCGCCGCGCCGCCGGTCCAGGCCAAGGAGCAAACGCCCTGGCGCCGTTTCCTGTCGGATTTCTTCGCCAGCAAACTGGCTACGCTGGGCCTGATCATGCTGGTCCTGATCGTGGGCGCCGCGTTGCTTGCGCCGTGGATCGCGCCGCAGAATCCCTATGACCTGGCGACGCTGGACATCATGGATTCCAAGCTCAAGCCGGGTAGCGAAAGCGGCGACGGCAGCATGCGCTATTGGTTGGGCACCGACGGCCTGGCGCGCGACTTGTTTTCGGCGATTCTGTACGGCATGCGCACCAGCCTGCTGGTGGCCAGCGTGTCGGTGCTGGCGGCCTTCGGCATCGGCGCCACGGTGGGCCTGGTGGCGGCCTATTTCGGCGGCCGCATCGACGCCTTGCTGATGCGGGTTGTGGATATCCAGTTGTCGTTCCCCGCCATCCTGGTGGCGCTGATGCTGCTGGCGATCCTGGGCAAGGGTGTGGATAAGGTGATCATCGCGTTGATCGTGGTGCAGTGGGCATATTTCGCGCGCGCGGCGCGCGGCGCGGCATTGGTCGAACGAGGCAAGGAATACGTGGAGGCGGCGCGCTGCATGTCGTTGTCCTGGGGGCGCGTGCTGTTCCGCCACGTGCTGCCGAACTGTATGCCGCCCTTGATCGTGATCGCCACCATCGATCTGGCGCACGCCATCGCGCTCGAAGCCACGCTGTCGTTCCTGGGCGTGGGCGTGCCGGTGACGGAACCGTCGCTGGGCATGCTGATCTACAACGGCTTCGAATACCTGCTTTCCGGCCAGTACTGGATTTCTTTTTTCCCGGGCATTGCGCTGGCGCTGGCCATCGTCGCCATCAACCTGGTGGGCGACCATCTGCGCGATGTGCTCAATCCGCGCCACGCGAATTGAGGGGGCGCGATGCAGACACCTGTGGAAAAGTCCTTGTCGGCGCCCACGCCCATCCTTGAGGTGCATGGCCTGAAGACGCATTTCTTCACGCGCAACGGTGTGGTGAAGGCGGTGGATGGCGTGGACCTGAGGTTGGCCGAAGGCGAGATCCTGGGGCTGGTAGGCGAATCGGGATCGGGCAAGAGCATCACCGGCTTCTCGCTGATGGGGCTGCTGGATGAACCGGGCCGCGTCGTCGACGGCGACTTGCGGTTCAACGGCGAAGACCTGCGCAGTGCAACGCCCGCGCGCTGGCGTGCGATCAGGGGCCGGGAAATCGCGATGATCTTCCAGGATCCGATGATGACCCTGAACCCGGTGCTGCGCGTAGATACGCAGATGATCGAGGCGGTGCAGGCGCATGGCAAGGTATCGCGCGAACAGGCGCGCCAGCGCGCCTTGCAGACGCTGGCCATGGTGGGCATTCCGTCACCCGAGCAACGGCTGCGAACCTATCCGCACCAGCTGTCAGGCGGCATGCGGCAGCGCGTGGCAATCGCGATCGCGCTGTTGAATTCACCGCGCATGATCATCGCCGACGAGCCCACCACCGCGCTCGACGTGACCATACAAGGCCAGATTCTGTTCGAAGTGCAGAAGCTGTGCCGCGAGACCGGCACGGCGCTCATCTGGATCACGCATGATCTTGCCGTGGTGGCGGGCCTGGCGGATCGCGTCGCGGTCATGTATGCGGGCCGTGTGGTGGAAACCGGCACCACGCAGGCCGTCATCAGCCATCCCATGCATCCCTACACGCATGGCCTGATTGCTTCCATTCCCACGCCCGAATCCCGCGGCAAGCCGCTGGTTCCGATTCCGGGCATGACGCCGTCGCTGCTCAACCTGCCGCAAGGCTGTGCGTTCCGCGGTCGCTGTCCGCGTGCCACGGACGCCTGTCTGGTCGAACCGCGGCCTGTTGAAGTCCGCCCGGCGCAATGGGTGCGTTGCTGGCATGCCGGAGAACCAGACATCAAATGAGCGCAGCAGAACGCGATCCCGCGGTTCCCATCCTGTCGCTGCGCGAGGTTGAGCTGCGCTTTGTACAACCCGTGGACCTGGCAGGCCGCATCGCCAACCTGTTGGGCGCTGGCTTGAAGACGCAGGTCGTGCATGCGGTGGCTGGTGTCGACCTGGATGTGCGGCAGGGCGAAGTGATAGGCATCGTGGGTGAGTCCGGCTGCGGAAAATCCACGCTGGGCCGCATCGTGTCCGGCATCCTGCCGCCGACCTCGGGCGAGGTCAGCTACAAGGGCCGGGCGGTTAAGGCCATGGCAGGGCCGGAGCGGCGCGCCTACGAGCTGGGCGTGCAAATGATTTTCCAGGATCCCTATGCCTCGCTGAATCCGCGCATGCGGGTGCGCGAGATCATCGGTGAGGCGCCCGTGGCGCATGGCCTGGTTCGCGCGCGCGACAAGGCCGAGTACGTGGCCGGGCTGATGCGCCAAGTGGGGCTGGATCCGGCTTTTGCACAACGTTATCCCCATCAATTCTCCGGCGGCCAGAGGCAGCGGGTAGGAATTGCGCGAGCCCTGGCGCTCAAGCCCTCGGTCATCGTCTGCGACGAGGCGGTCGCGGCGCTGGACGTGTCGATCCAGGCCCAGGTGCTTAATCTGTTCGAACAGTTGCGCGCGGACCTGGACCTGACCTATCTTTTCATCAGCCACAACCTCAGCGTGGTCAGCCACATATCGGACCGGGTGGCCATCATGTACCTGGGCCGCGTGGTGGAGCTGGCGCCAACCGATACGGTCTTCCAGCGCGCCAACCATCCGTACACGCAGGCCTTGCTGAAGGAATTGCCGACGCTGCAGCCGGGACGGCGCACGTACCAGCCCATCAAGGGTGAACTGCCGTCGCCGCTGGATCCGCCGGCGGGCTGCGCGTTCCACCCGCGCTGTCCGCATGCCATGGCGCGTTGCAAGGCGGAGCGGCCGCTGTTGCGGGAAATTGCGCCGGGGCAGTTCAGCGCCTGCCATCTGAACGATACGTAAACCCTACTCTTACGCTTTATCCACAGCCATGAAAACCATAGACGAAATCGAACGCGCCCACGGCGACCTTACCGCCTTGCGACGGGATATCCACGCCCATCCTGAACTCGCCTTCCAGGAGACGCGCACTTCCGCGCTGGTGGCCGAGCGTTTGCGCGGCTGGGGCCTGGAAGTCCACACCGGGCTGGGGAAAACCGGTGTGGTGGGCGTATTGCGCGGTGGCAGCGGCAAGAAGACCATAGGCCTGCGCGCCGACATGGATGCGCTGCCCATGCCGGAGCACAACCGCTTCGCGCACAAGTCCACCATCAGCGGACGCATGCACGGCTGTGGCCATGACGGGCACACGACGATGTTGCTGGGGGCGGCGCAGTACTTGTCCACACATCGCGACTTCGACGGCACGGTGGTGTTCATATTCCAGCCGGCCGAGGAAGGCGGCAACGCCGGTGCGCGCGCCATGATGCAGGACGGCCTGTTCGAGAAATTCCCCTGCGACGCGGTGTTCGGCATCCACAACATGCCTGGCATGCCGGTCAACCAGTTCGGGTTCCGTGCAGGACCAACCATGGCCTCCAGCAACCGCTGGGACATCGTCATCAAGGGCGTGGGCGGCCATGCGGCGCAGCCGCATGCTTCGGTGGACCCCATCATCGTCGCGGCCGACATGGTGCACGCCCTGCAGACGGTCATCTCGCGCAGCAAGAATCCGCTGGATCAGGCCGTGCTGTCGATCACGCAGATCCATGCGGGCGATGCCTACAACGTGATTCCCGGCGAAGCTGTGCTGCGCGGCACGGTGCGCACTTATTCGGTGGAGACCCTGGACAAGATCGAGGCGGACATGCGGCGCATTGCGACCACCTTGCCGCAGGTGTACGGCGGTACGGGCGAACTGGATTTCGTGCGCGCGTATCCGCCGCTGGTCAACTGGGAAAAGGAAACCGCCTTCGCCGCCCAGGTCGCCGAAGACGCGTTCGGTGCTGAAAATGTGCAACGCGAGATGCCGCCCTTCATGGGCGCGGAGGACTTCTCCTTCTTCCTGGAAGCGGTGCCGGGGACCTACCTGTTCCTGGGCAATGGCGACGGCGACCACCGCATGGAAAGCTATCACGGCATGGGGCCGTGCCAGCTGCACAACCCGAATTACGACTTCAACGACGCCCTGCTGCCGGTGGGCGCGACTTATTGGGTGAAACTGGTGCAGGCGTTCATGCCGAAGTCCTGATCCTCCCAAGTCCTTGATTTAAAAGGCGCAGACTCTCAAGAGTCTGCGCTTTTTTCATGGCGAGGCACAAGTTGTGCACAGGCTATCCACCTGCTATTCACCGCCTATCCACCGGGATATCCCCCGACAATCCACCGCTTTTCCCTGGCTTGCCACCAGGCTTATCCAAAGACTTATCCACAAGCTTCGCCGCGCGATACACCGGTGAAATTCTTCTGTTCCCAGGGTAAATGCGTATGCCCGGAAGCTTGGCTTGGCCTTGACTCATCCTGGCATGCCAGCCTAGCATTGATATAACTGTGAAATATCACTGTTATTTTAATTGGCGGTTCCAACCTTACTTCGAACAGGAAATTCCATGGTCCATAAAGTCCGCATCACCAGCCCCCACGTCGCCGAAGCCGAGCCCGGTCTGTGGTCCAACTGCCTGCGCGTGAAAGATTCGGCCTATCTGTCGGGGCTGACCGCTCGCGCCAACGATGGCACCACGATCCAGGGTGCGAATGCCTATGAGCAGGCCCAGGTCATCTTTGCGAAGATGAAGCATCTGCTGGAAGCCGCAGGCGGCCAGATCGACGACATGGTCACAATGACGATCTTCCTGACCAACATGGCGGACAACCAGCAGGTGTGGAAAGCGCGCCGCGAATTCTTCAGCGGCGATTTCCCCGCCTGCGCGCTGGTGCAGGTATCCGCCCTGGCCAAGCCCGAGATCCTGGTGGAAATCCAGGGCCAGGCGCGTCTGGCGGACTGACGCCATGAAAATCGTTCGCTATGCCAGCCAGTCCGGCCCGGTACTGGGCCGGTTGGACGGCCAGGCCATCACGCCCTTCCAGGGCGTGGCTGACGTACAGGCGCTGCTAAGCAATGTCGTACAGGCCAGCGGCGCGGCTGTGCCGCTGGAGTCGGTGCGTCTGCTCGCGCCCATCGTCCCGCAGCGCAATGTGTTCTGCGTGGGCTGGAACTATCTCAAGCACTACGACGAAAGCAAGGGCAAGCGCGAAGGGCAGGAGGTCGAGCTGCCTGAGCGCCCCACCTTCTTCAGCAAGCTGCCCACCACGGTCGTGGGTCCCCGCGACAGCGTACCGCTGCATGAGGCCTATACGGCCAAGCTGGACTGGGAAGTCGAGCTGGCCGTGGTGATAGGCAAGGAGGGACGCGATATCGCCGAAGCCGATGCCCTCGGCCATGTGTTCGGCTACACGGTAGCCAATGACCTCAGCGCGCGCGATCTGCAGCGCGCCCACGGCGCGCAATGGTTCAAGGGCAAGAGCCTGGACGCGACCTGCCCGATGGGGCCGGTCCTGGTCACCGCGGATGAAATCGGCGATCCGCAGAATCTCGCCCTGGGTTGCGAGGTCAATGGCGCGCGCATGCAGCACGGCCACACCCGCAACCAGATCTTCAGCGTGGCGCGTGTCATCGCCGAGCTGTCGCAGGGACTCACACTGCTGCCAGGCGACGTCATCCTGACCGGCACGCCCGAGGGGATAGGCGCGGCCCGCCAGCCCCCTGTGTTCCTGGCTGATGGCGACGTCATGGAGTGTTGGGTGGAAGGCATAGGCGCGTTGCGCAACGTCGTGCGTGCGGGCCTGCGCTACGCGGAATAAGCCGCCAAACGTGCGGCACCGCTGAAAAATCAAGGGGTAAACATCATGAAGAAAACCGTATTGACGGCCGCGCTGGCGCTGGCCAGCGTGAACGCTGCCGCCGCCGACGCTTTCCCGTCGCAACCCATGACGCTGATCGTGCCGTACACCGCAGGCGGCTCCTCGGATGCGTTGGCGCGGGCGCTCGCGAAGACCATTGCGAAGAACACCGGCGCCAACATCATCGTCGAAAACCGTCCGGGCGGCAGCACGGTAATAGGCGCGCAGACCTTGCTGGGCAAGCCTGCCGACGGCAACACAGTCCTGTTGATCGCGGCGAGCTTCGTCATCAATCCTTATCTGCTGAGCCAGTTGCCTTACGACAGCGCGAAGGACTTCCAGCCAGTCACGCAGCTGGCGTCCAACCCGCATGTGCTGGTGGTCGGACCCAAGGTGCCGGCGGGCGATCTCAAGGCATTCCTGGCGTGGGCCAAGGAACAGGGCGACAAGGCGACCTTCTCTTCGTTCGGCAATGGATCATCGGGCCACCTGGGCTTCGAGATGCTGAAAAAACAGGCCGGCCTGGGCATGATGCATGTGCCGTACAAGGGGGCGGCGCCGGCTACCATGGCCGTGCTGAGCGGCGAAGTGGATGCGACCCTGGGCGATGTGGGCGTGGTCGCGCCGCATATCCAGGCGGGCAAGCTGCGCGCCCTGGCGGTGGCCGGAAACATCCGCACGCCGGCCTTGCCCGACGTGCCGACTTTCGCCGAAGCCGGCCTGCAAGGTTTCGAATCGCAAACCTGGATGGGGCTGTTGACGCGCAATGGCGTGTCCGCGGAACGGGTGCATCGCCTGAACCAGATGTACTCGGAAGCGCTGCAGGATGCCGACGTGCGCCAGATCCTGGCACAGCAGGGCATGGTTGCGGCGGCCTCTACCCCGGAAGCGTTTGCGGCCTTCATGAAAGCAGAATCCGCCAAATATGGGCAGGCCATCAAGGATGGCAATGTGCGCATCGACTGAGGAAACGCTGGCCCGCCCGCATCGGTCGCTATAATCGCAGCGGTCTGCGCCGGTAACGGCGCGTGGTCAGCAACCATCACCGCATGCCCCAAACCCCTACCCCCAAGCGACTGCAGGAAGACACCGCGCCGGCGGCTTCGCTCGGCGAACAGGCGTACATTGCGATCAAGCGCATGATCCTTACGCAGGAACTGCGCGCGGGGGACCAGATCAACGTCGCGCAACTGAGCGAACAGCTGTCGCTCGGCCGCAGCCCCATCCACCTGGCCATACACAGGCTGGATCGCGAAGGCCTGGTGGACATCCTGCCGCGCAAGGGCATCCTGGTCAAAGCGGAAACCATAGACAGCTTTCTGGAGCTGATCGCCGCGCGCCTGCTGGTCGAACCGCATCTGACCGGCCTGGCTGTGGACAATGCCACGCCCGCGCTGCTGGAGCGGCTGCAGGCGCTGGTGGCGGCAGGCTGGGAATGCCATGAACGCCAGGACCGGCTGGGCAGCATGGAGATCGACCGCAGGTTCCACCAGACGCTGTACGAAGCCGCCCGCAATGACATCCTGGCGGAGTTCGCTGGCAGCCTGCTGGACCGTTCCATGCGCCTGTGGTTCCGACCGCCTGCGGGCAAGGCAGAAAAGCCCAATGTGGCGGAACTGGAAGATTTGTACAACATGGTCGAGCGTGGCGACAAGAAGGCTGCTGTACGCAAGATGGAGCAGCACATCGGCTCCGTGCGCGGCAAGTTTCTCTCGCGCGAATAAGCTTATAGCCGCAATGCGGTGGCGCGCCATATGACGCGCAGGCCTGAACAAAGGCCGAATAATTCGTTTGCGTAGGGGTTGCACGTTTTCATAATGGATCGTTCCTGAGCCGGCTTGTCCGGCGGCATTCGCGCAAGGAGCGACCCATGTCCCAGAGCAACGCGCTGCGCCGGTCCGAGGCGTATGCCGAATCCGCGGCACAAGCCTTTTCGATCCGCCCCCTGGCGGCCGTGACGGGCGCCGAAGTCGTCGGCATCGACCTGTCGCGCGAGCTGGCCCCGGCCGATTTCGCCCAGGTGCATCGCGCGCATCTGGACCATCACCTGCTGGTGTTCCGCGACCAGCGCATCACGCCACAACAGCACATCGATTTCAGCCGTCGCTTTGGCCGCCTGATGGTCCACGTGCTGCATCAGTTCCATCTGCCCGGGCATCCCGAGATCCTGATCGTTTCCAACATCGTCGAGGACGGCAAGCCGATAGGGCTGGGCGACGCAGGCAAGTATTGGCATTCGGACATCTCGTACAAGGAACTGCCCAGCCTGGGTTCGCTGCTGCACGCGCAGGAGCTGCCTATGCAAGGGGGCGACACGCTGTTCGCCGACATGCATGTGGCGTACGACACCCTGCCCGCCGCTTTGCGCGACGCGATCGAAGGCAAGCACGCCGTGCATTCCTATCTGGCCAAGTATGGCCAGCTGCAAAAGGAAGGTGCGTGGCGTCCCAACCTCAGCGCGCAGCAGGTGTCGCAGGTGCAGGAAGTGGTTCACCCGGTGGTGCGCACCCATCCTGAAACAGGCCGTCGCGCGCTGTTCGTGAGCGAAGGCTTCACCACCCGCATCGAGGGCCTGCCCGAAGACGAGAGCCGCCAGATCCTGGACGAGCTGTACGCCCACAGCATCCGGCCCGAACACATCTACCGCCACCAGTGGCAGCCACATGACCTGGTGTTCTGGGATAACCGTTCCCTGATCCACCTGGCCGGCGGCACGCCGGACCATCTGCGCCGCAAGCTGTACCGCACCACCATCGAAGGCGACGCGCCGTTCTGAGGTCCGGACCGCCGCAATTTCGCGCAAAACATTTATCCACAGGGTACGCCATGGGTTTTTCCTCTGTTCTACGTGATCGCTTGGTCCAGGCCGCCACCGGCGCTGGCCTCGCACTGGCCCTAGCCGTGCTGGCGCTGGCTTCGCCGACGCCGGCCATGGCGGAAGGCCGCATCCGCATCGCCGAGCAATACGGCATCGTTTATCTGTTGCTGAACGTGGCGCGCGATCAGCAATTGATTGAAAAGCACGGCAAGGCCGATGGTGTGGATATCTCGGTCGAGTGGGCCAAGCTGTCCGGCGGCTCGGCCGTGAACGATGCGCTGCTGTCGGGAGCGGTGGATATCGCGGGGGCGGGCGTGGGACCGCTGCTGACGATCTGGGACCGTACGCGCGGCAAG
This sequence comes from Achromobacter sp., assembly GCF_049647645.1. Lineage (GTDB taxonomy): Bacteria > Pseudomonadota > Gammaproteobacteria > Burkholderiales > Burkholderiaceae_B > Achromobacter. The sequence continues at coordinate 7,471 of NZ_JBARYB010000014.1, read as the reverse complement.
CAGAACGTGAAGGGCGTGGCTTCGCTGGGCAACTTTCCCTATTACCTGGTCAGCAACAATCCCAACGTGAAGACGATCGCCGACTTTACCGACAAGGATCGCATTGCGGTGCCGGCGGTGGGCGTATCGGTGCAATCGCGTGTGCTGCAACTGGCGTCGGCCAGGCTGTGGGGCGATGCGCAGTTCAACAAGCTGGACAAGATATCCGTCGCCTTGCCGCATCCGGACGCGGCCGCCGCCATCATTGCGGGCGGTACGGAAATCACCGGGCATTTCGGCAACCCGCCCTTCCAGGAGCAGGAACTCGCCGGGAATCCCAATGCGCGCATCGTGCTCAATTCCTATGACGTGCTGGGCGGACCCAGTTCGTCGACAGTGCTGTTCGCCACCGAGAAATTCCGCAAGGAAAATCCCAAGACCTACAAGGCGTTCCAGGCTGCGCTGAAGGAAGCGGCCCAGTTTGCCGCCGCCAATCCGGAACAGGCTGCCGACACCTATCTGCGCGTCACCGGGGCCAAGCTGGACCGCGACTTCCTGATCAAGGTGATCAAGAACCCCGACGTGCAATTCAAGCTGGAGCCGCAGAATACCTACGCGCTGGCTGAATTCATGCACAAGGTGGGCGCGATCAAGAACGCGCCGGCAAGCTGGCGCGATTACTTCTTCGATGATCCCGTCACGGCGCAAGGCAGCTGAGATGGGACTGAGCGCCGCAGCCCCTGTGGATAACACCGAAAAGGCCGCGCCTTTGCTGGCTGTGGATAAGGTGTCGATCGAATACAAGACACGTGAACGGCGCGTGCGCGCCACGCATCAGGTCAGTTTCGACGTGCATGATGCCGAGCGCTTCATCCTGCTGGGCGCATCCGGTTGCGGCAAGTCCACGCTGCTCAAGGCGATTGCGGGCTTCATCGAGCCAACCGAAGGCCGCATCGCCATCGACGGCAAGACCGTGCGCGGTCCCGGGCCCGACCGCATCGTGGTGTTCCAGGAATTCGACCAATTGCCGCCGTGGAAGACGTTGCGCCAGAACGTGGCGTTTCCGCTGGTGGCCTCGCGCAAGCTAGGCAGGCGCGAGGCCGACGAGCGCGCCATGCACTATCTGGACAAGGTTGGGTTGTCCGCGTTCGCCGACGCCTATCCGCACACCCTCTCTGGCGGCATGAAGCAGCGCGTGGCCATTGCCCGCGCCCTGGCCATGCAGCCGCGCGTACTGCTGATGGACGAGCCCTTCGCGGCGCTGGACGCATTGACGCGGCGGCGCATGCAGGAAGAGTTGTTGGCGTTGTGGGAAGACGTGCGTTTTACGCTGCTGTTCGTCACGCATTCGATCGAAGAGGCATTGGTGCTGGGCAGCCGCGTGCTGCTGCTGTCGCCGCATCCGGGGCGCGTGCGCGCGGAATTGAACGCCCATGCCTTCGGGCTGCATAGCCAGGGCTCCGCCGCCTTCCAGTCGGCCTCCAGGCGCATCCACGACCTGCTGTTCGACGTGGCGCCGGCTGAACAGCCCGCAGAACGGGCTGCGGCCTGAAGGAAACTCGCATGAGCACTGCGTACGCGGGCGCCGTGCCCGTCCGCCCCGAAGTGGAGTACCAGCTGCCGCCCTTGCCGCCGCAAGCGGCCGAAACGCCCCTGCCCTGGCATGAACGCCTTTGGCAGCACGCCAGCCTGCGTAAGCTGGCGATCTTGGCGCTGCTGGCCGGCATCTGGGAATTGGCGGCGCGCTATACCGACAACGACCTGCTGTTGCCCAGCGCGTCGCAAACGGCGGTGGCCTTCGTGCAGGGCATTGCCGGCGGCGAACTGCTGGCGCGCGCGGGACAGTCGTTGCGTGTGCTGGCACAGGGTTATGCGGCCGGCGTGGCGCTGGCCTTCGTGCTGACCACGTTGGCGGTGTCGACGCGTTTCGGGCGCGACCTGCTGTCCACGCTGACCGCCATGTTCAATCCCCTGCCCGCGATCGCGCTATTGCCGCTGGCGCTGCTGTGGTTCGGCCTGGGCGAAGGCAGCCTGGTGTTCGTGCTGATCCATTCGGTGTTGTGGGCGCTGGCGCTGAACACGTATGCGGGCTTTCTGGGGGTGTCGGAGACCCTGCGCATGGCGGGCCGCAACTACGGACTGACCGGCCTGCGCTACGTGCTGCAGATCCTGGTACCTGCGGCGCTGCCGGCCATCCTGGCCGGACTGAGGATCGGTTGGGCGTTTGCGTGGCGCACGCTGATCGCGGCGGAGCTGGTGTTCGGAGCTTCCAGCGGCAAGGGCGGACTGGGCTGGTACATCTTTCAGAACCGCAACGAGTTATACACAGACCGCGTGTTCGCCGGACTGGCAGCGGTGGTGATCATCGGGCTGCTTGTGGAAAACCTGGTGTTCGATACCGTGGAGCGTTTCACGGTCAGGCGCTGGGGCATGCAACGCTGACGGCCAAGCAGGGCGCGACAGCGCATCGATAAAAAAAGGCGGCCCTGTTCGGGCCGCCTTGCACGTAAGCGCGTCGCGGATTACAGCTTCAGTCCCAGCGCCTTGGCCACGCCAGCAGCGTAGGCCGGATCGGCCTTGCGGAAGTGTTCCAGCTGGCGGCGCTGGATTTCCTCGGGTACGCCCGCCATGTGGCGGCCGATGTTGCCGAACAGTTGCTCCTGTTGCGCAGGCGACATCAGGCGGAACAAGGCGCCCGGCTGCGAGTAGTAGTCACCGTCCACGCGATGGTTCCAGCGCGCCGCGGCCTGGCCGTCCAGCGCCAGCGGCGGTTCGCCCGCCGAAGGCGTTTCCTTCCATTCGCCCGCGCTGTTGGGCTCATAGTTCAGCGTACCGCCGGCATTGCCGTCGACGCGGCCCGCGCCATCGCGATGAAAGCTGTGGAACGGGCAGCGCGGCGCATTCACCGGGATCTGGTGGTGATTGATGCCCAGGCGGTAGCGGTGCGTGTCGCCGTAAGAGAACAGGCGCCCTTGCAGCATCTTGTCCGGCGAAAAGTCGATGCCGGGCACGACGTTGGCCGGCGTGAAGGCGGCCTGCTCCACTTCGGCAAAGTAGTTCTCGGGGTTCTTGTTCAGTTCCAGCACGCCGACTTCGATCAGCGGATAGTCGCCGTGCGGCCAGACTTTGGTCAGGTCGAAGGGGTTGATGTGGTAAGTCGCGGCTTCGGCCTCGGGCATGATCTGCACCTTCAGCGTCCACTTCGGGAAATTGCCCTGCTCGATGTTGTTGAACAGGTCGCGCTGCGAGCTTTCACGGTCATGGGCGACCACTTGCGCCGCTTCCTCGTCGGTCAGACAGGCGATGCCTTGCTGCGATTTGAAGTGGAACTTCACGTAGAAGCGCTCGCCGTCCTTGTTGACGAAGCTGAACGTGTGCGAACCGAAGCCGTGCTGCTGGCGCAGGTTGGCGGGGATGCCGCGGTCGCTCATCAGGGTGGTGACCTGGTGCAGCGATTCCGGGTTGAGCGACCAGAAGTCCCAGGCGGCGGTGGCGCTGCGCAGGTTGGTCTTGGGGTCGCGCTTCTGGGTGTGGATGAAATCCGGGAACTTCAGCGGATCGCGGATGAAGAAGACGGGCGTGTTGTTGCCGACCAGGTCCCAGTTGCCTTCCTCGGTGTAGAACTTGATGGCGAAGCCGCGCACGTCACGCTCGGTATCCGCCGCGCCGCGCTCGCCAGCCACGGTCGAGAAACGCAGGAACAGCGGGGTCTGCTTGCCGACTTGGGAAAAGATGTTGGCGCGGGTATAGCGCGAAATGTCGTGAGTGACGGTGAAGGTGCCGTAAGCGCCCGAGCCTTTGGCGTGCACGACGCGTTCGGGGATGCGTTCGCGGTCGAAATGGGCGAGTTTTTCCATCAGCCAGAAGTCTTGCAACAGCGCCGGGCCGCGCGGACCGGCGGTCATCGTGTTGTTGTTGTCTGGCACGGGCGCGCCTGCGGCGGTGGTCAGATGCTTCTTGTCGGTCATAGCACACTCCCTATGAAATGCCTGGAATGCGGGGGCCGCTGACGGCCCGCGCCGTATCTGCGACAACCCTGGCATTGCCGGCCTAGGGCTATCTCCGACACATCATAGGGGTCTTGCCTTACGGTGTGAAGTTGATTGAACTATAAAACTTGATAAAGAATAACTATCAAGAAAATCGCGGATCGGTATGGCCGGCTCGGCAAGGACGAAAAAAAACCGGTCCGCGCGGGACCGGTTTTTTGTGCAAGAGCGGGTTCTAGCGGTTGGCCGCGGCTTCCGCTTTGCGCTGCATGGCGCGCGTAATGGACCATTGCTGCGCGATCGACAGGGTGTTGTTGACGCACCAGTAGAGCACCAGGCCGGCCGGGAAGAAGAACATCATCCCGCCGAACACCAGCGGCATGATCATCATGACCTTGGCCTGGATGGGGTCCGGAGGCGTCGGGTTCAGTTTGATCTGCAGGAACATGGTGGCCATCATGATGGCGGGCAGAATGAAGAACGGGTCGCGGATCGACAGGTCGTGCACCCACAGGATCCAGGGCGCGCCGCGCATTTCCACGCTGGCCAGCAGCACCCAGTACAGCGAGATGAACACCGGGATCTGCACCACCATCGGCAAGCAGCCGCCCAGCGGGTTGATCTTCTCGGTGCGGTACATCTCCATCATGGCCGCATTGAGTTTCTGCTTGTCGTCGCCGTACTTTTCCTTCAAGGCCTGCAGGCGCGGAGCCACTTGCTTCATGCGGGCCATGGAGCGGTAGCTGGCGGCGGCCAGGGGGTAGAACACGGCCTTGATCAGCACGGTCAGCGCGACGATGGTCCAGCCCCAGTTGCCCAGGATGGAATGCAGCCAGGTCATCAGCTTGAACAGCGGCTTGGCGATGATGGTCAGCCAGCCGTAGTCGACCACCAGTTCCAGGCCAGGGGCCAGGGCTGCCATGGCCTTCTGGTCTTGCGGACCGACCCACAGGTGCGAATCGACACGCGTGGCGGCGCCAGGGGCGATCTCGCCGACGGCCTCGATGCTGCGGGCGGCGTACAGGTTCTTCTGCACTTCCAGCAGTTCGTTGGTGCGCGGCTTGCCCTGCGGGGGCACCCAGGCGGTGGCGAAGTAGTGCTGGACCACGGCGATCCAGCCGTTGTCCGATTGTTTGATGTAGTTGGCCTTCTTCTTCTCGATGTCGCTGAAGGTGATCTTCTGGAACTTGTCCTGTTCCGAGTAGACCGCGAAGCCGGTGAAGGTGTGATAGAAGCTGGATGTGTCGGCCGGGTCGTTGCCGTCGCGCTCGAGCTGCAGGTACAGGGCGGGCGACACGGGGGCGGCGCTGACGTTGGCCAGGTCGTGGCGCACGTCGACGTCATAGCGGCCGCGATGCAGGGTGAACGTCTTGGTGACCTTCACGCCGCCGGATTCGCCTTCGAAGGCGACCACCAGGTTGTCGCCGGTCAGCTGGCGCTCCGAGGACACGATGCGGAAAGGCGTCTGGTGCGTGGGGAAGCTCTGGCCGTTGGGGGCACCCACAACGCCGGTCTGCACCACGTAGTTCAGGCCGGCGGCGCGGTCCAGCAGCACCGTGGGCTTGTCGGGCTGGCCGGTGGCCGGGTACTTCAACAGCTCGGCGCGCACCAGCTGGGCGCCCATGGTGTCGAACGTCAGGCGCAGCACGTCGGTCGTGATGACGACTTCTTCCGAACGCGCGGCAGCGGGCGCCGCAGCGCCCGGGACGGCGGATGCGCCGGCGGTCGCGGGGACAGGCGCGCTGGGGACCGAAGGCGTCGCGTTGTTCGCGGCAGCCTGCGGCTCGCTCGTGGTGGCCGCCGGCGTGGGGCCGAACAGCGACGGCTTGCCGTTATGGATCTGCCAGTTGTTCCATAGGAGCAACAGCGAGAAGGAAAAAATCATCCAGAGGACGGTTCGTCGGATATCCATGGTGCCTACTGAGGTGAATACGGGCCAGCAAAGCCCGCCAGTTTAGCGTCAATCGTGCTCGGTGCGGTGGCTGTGGGAACAGCACGAGGGGCCATTGGTTCCCTTGGCCGGCGGAACCGGATCCAATCCGCCCGGCGACCAAGGGTGGCAGCGGCCAATGCGCCGGACCGCCAGCCAGAAGCCGCGCCAGGCGCCGTGGCGCTCGATCGCTTCGATCGCATACGCCGAGCAGGTGGGAGTAAAGCGGCATTGCCTGCCGATCCAGGGACTCAGGAAAAACCTGTAGAACCGGATCGGGGCAATGAGTAAAGCCTTGATCATCGCGCGATCCGCTCAAAGTGAGCGTCCACTTCGGCTCTGGCCGCGCGTTTCAGCGCAGTGAGCGTGGCGGGCGCAACCTTGCTATGCAGGCGCACGACGTAATCTTTTGCCGGCAACCCCAGGCGCCGATGGCGGAACGCTTCGCGGATGACCCGCTTGATGGCGTTGCGCGTACTGGCGTGGGCGGCGAACCGCTTGGCGATCACCAGGCCCAGGCGCGCACAGGCATCCTGGCCGGGGGGCAGATCATTGGGAGCGGCGCTCACAATGAAGAACGCCCCTCGGGCAAGACGCCGGCCTTTGAGGGCGGCGGCGAACTCGGAGGGGCGATGCAGCCGCGCCTCCGGCGGAAGCGTGGAGCGCGGCATGGACTGCAGGTCAGGCGTCAGGATTCCGGAAAACCGGAAAACCAGGACTTAGACGGCCAGACGCTTGCGGCCCTTGGCGCGGCGAGCGTTCAGGATAGCGCGGCCAGCGCGGGTTTTCATGCGCACGCGAAAGCCATGGGTGCGCTTGCGGCGGGTAACGGAAGGTTGGTAGGTACGTTTCATGGACGATCCACAAAAAGAACAAAAGTCAGAAGGGACCTGCCCGGAAGGGTTCCTGGTCGCGCATTCAGGAAGCGGGTATCCAATGAGCATTTTTGCAACAGGTGCAAAAAACAACTCGTAGACGGGGCTCTGACCGGGGAAACCCCGGGCGACTTATAGAAGCTAAAACCAGGCAGTTGCATGGGGCGTAGGCATCGTTAGACACCACCCGCAACAAAGCGCGGCTAAGCTCTCTGTGGAACCTTCTGACAGACAGAATTCGGAAAAGCCCACCATTTCAGCAAGTTTTCCCTGTCTTGTCAAACAGTTAAGCCTGGGCCACGCGGACAGTTATGCCCTACCCTGTGGATAACCCCAGCCCAGGCAAGGTAGAATCGAGGTTTGAATAAGAGCGACATGAAAGAATTCTGGCAGACCTGCGTCAGTCGTCTTGAGCAGGAACTCCCCCCCCAACAAATCAGCGCGTGGATACGACCGCTGGTCCCGCTTGCGTACGACGAAACGCAGGCGGTGCTGCGCGTTGCCGCGCCCAACCGCTTCAAGCTGGATTGGGTGCGCAAGAACTTTTCCCACCAGATCGAAGCGTTGGCCGCGGAGTGGTTCGAGCGTCCGGTGCAGGTACTGTTTGAGTTGCCCTCCCAAGGCGCCGCGCCGCGCATGCCGGTCGCGCCCGTGCGCGCTCAGCAACCCGCGCAACCGTACCCGTCCGGTGGTTACCC
>NZ_JBARYB010000013.1:0-15955 GCF_049647645.1 Achromobacter sp. | reverse complement strand
CCCTACCGCCGCGCGCTGGTCGGCGTGTACGCGCGCCTGGCCGCCACCGCGCAGCGCCTGACCGGGCAGAACCTGGCGCGGCGCAGCACTGTCGCCGCCAGCGCCTACGAACGGCCGGAAGAACTGTCCGCCGACCTGGCCGTGATCGCCGCCTCGCTGGCCGCCCACCACGGCGCCCCTATCGGCAAGCTGCGCCTGGCCGGGCTGCAACAGGCGGTGGAAGTGTTCGGTTTCCATCTGGCCACGGTGGACCTGCGCCAGAGCTCCGACGTGCACGAGCGCGCGCTGGCCGAATTGTTCGCCCTGGCCGGCACCCAGCGCGACGGCAAGCCGCTGGACTACCTGGCGCTGACCGAAGAACAACGCGTCGAACTGCTGCGCGCCGAACTGGCGCAGGCGCGTCCGCTGGCCTCGCCCTGGATCGCCTACAGCGAAGACACCACGCGCGAACTGGCCGTGCTGCGCGCCGCCGCCGCCGGCCGCGCGCGCTACGGCAAGCAGGCCGTGCGCCAGACCATCGTGTCGCACACTGAAACGCTGAGCGACCTGCTCGAAGTCATGGTGCTGCAGAAGGAAGCCGGCCTCATCGCCCCCGCCGGCCAAGACATCCAGCCCGAGGACGGCCTGATGGTCGTGCCGCTGTTCGAGACCATCCCCGACTTGGAGCGCGGCGCCGAGATCATGGCCGCCTGGCTGGACTTGCCCGAAGTCCGCCAGCGCGTGAAGCTGGCGCAGAACGGCGCACAGGAAGTCATGCTGGGCTATTCGGACAGCAACAAGGACGGCGGTTTCCTCACGTCCAACTGGTCGCTCTACCAGGCCGAACGCGCGCTGGTCGACGTGTTCTCGGCTCGCAACGTGCGCCTGCGCCTGTTCCATGGCCGCGGTGGTTCGGTCGGGCGCGGCGGCGGCTCCAGCTTCGACGCCATCCTGGCCCAACCCCCCGGCACCGTGGCCGGCCAGATCCGCCTGACCGAACAGGGCGAGGTCATCCAGAGCAAGTACAAGGACGCCGAGGTCGGCCGCTGGCACCTGGAGCTCCTGGTCGCCGCGGTGCTGGAATCCAGCCTGGCGCCCCGCGCCGAAGCCACCAGCGCCGAAGACGCGCACATGGCCCAGCACGGCCCCGCCATGTCTTTCATGTCGGATACCGCGCAGCGCACCTACCGCGGCCTGGTCTACGACACCCCGCGCTTCGCCGACTACTTCTTCGCCGCCACGCCCATCAGCGAAATCGCCGGCCTGAACATCGGCTCGCGCCCCGCCTCGCGCAAGAAGGGCCAGCACATCGAAGACCTGCGCGCCATCCCCTGGGGCTTTTCCTGGGCGCAATGCCGCCTGATGCTGACTGGCTGGTACGGCATGGGCTCGGCCATCGAGGCCTACCTGGAAACCGGCGCGCCCGACGCGCCCCGCTCACGCCGCGGCCGCCTGGCCCAGCTGCGCGAAATGGCGCGCGACTGGCCCGCGTTCCGCACGCTGCTGTCCAACATGGAAATGGTGCTGGCCAAGTCCGACCTGGCGATTGCCGCGCGCTATGCCCAGTTGGTGCCGCAGCGCGGCTTGCGCGAACGCATCTTCGGCGCCATCAGCGCCGAGCACGGCCGCACGCTGGCCATGCTCAAGCTGCTGACCCAGCGCGAATTACTGGCCGACAACCCCACGTTGCAGGCTTCGCTGCGCGAACGCTTCGCCTACATCGATCCGCTCAACTACCTGCAGATCGACCTGATCCGCCGCCACCGCGCGGCGCAGAAGCATCCCGAGGCCGAGGTCGACAAGCGCGTGCAGCGCGCCATCCACCTGACCATCAACGGGATTGCGGCGGGGCTGCGCAACTCGGGCTAGCGCATTGCTGGCGCAATGGCGCGCGGTATAGAATGAGTCCGATTCTCATTTTTTACCAGCGCCATTTTTGCCGCCTTCGCGCGCTGCAGGGGCCCGCATGTCGACCAACCAATCCGCAGCGCAGCAGGGCATCGAAGGCCTGTATGCCGATCATCACAGCTGGCTGAGAACTTGGCTGCGTCGTCGGCTGGGCAATGCTTTCGACGCAGCCGACCTGGCGCATGATACTTATCTGCGTATCCTGCACAGCGGCCGGCTGCCCGAGCCGCACCAGTCGCGTCAGCACCTGGCGCAGGTCGCCAACGGCCTGGTGATCGACCTCTACCGCCGCCGCCAGATCGAGGCCGCTTATCTCGAAGCCCTGGCCAGCTTGCCGCAGGCGCATGCGCCGTCGGAGGAAGCCCGCGCGCTGGCGGTACAGGCCCTGGTAGAGATCGACGCCGTGCTGCAAGCCCTGCCGGCCAAGGCCCGCGAGGCGCTGCTGCTGCGCAAACTGGACGGCTTGAGCTACCGCGACATCGCGGCGCGGCTGGCCGTGTCGGTGTCGTCGGTAGAAAAATACGTGGCGTCCGCGCTCCTGGCCTGCTATCAAGCCCTGCACGCGGCCCCTGGCGGCTGACCGCGCATGTCCGCCATTCCGGCAGAACCTCAGAATCTCAATCGGGCCATCGACCCCGCCATCGTGCAGCGGGCGGCCGAATGGATGGCACGCCTGTGGTCGGAAGACGCCAACCCCGGCGATCAGGCCAATTGCGCCCGCTGGCGCGCGCAGCATGCGGACCATGAACTGGCCTGGCAACGGTTGCAGGCATTCGACGACAAGCTCGGCAGCGTATCGCCGCAGGCCGCAAGCCTGGCCCTGCGCAAGCGCCCCGCCAGCGTCTCGCGGCGCCGCGCGATCAGCTTGCTAGGTCTGGGCGCAACCGTCGCGGGCGTGGGCTATGTCCTGCGCGGCACCGACTCCTGGCAAGCCGCCACGGCCGACTACCGCAGCGGCACGGGAGAGATCAAGACCATCACCCTGCCGGACGGCTCCAGCGTGACGCTGTCGACCGCCACCGCCATCGACCTGAAATTCTCCCAGGACGAACGCTTGGTAGTGCTGCGCGCCGGAGAGATATTGATCGCGACCGCGCCAGATCCCGCCGCGATGGCGCGGCCATTCCGGGTGCGCAGCCGGCACGGTTCCGTGCAGGCCCTGGGAACCCGGTTCTCCGTCAGGGATGATGCCGAAACCTCCCGCGTCGCCGTCTTCGAAGGCGCCGTGGAAATCCGTCCCGCCAGTGCGCCGGACCAGCCCGTCCTGCTTCAAGCGGGCCAGGGCTCGCGATTTTCAGCCAGCGGAGCCGCCACTCCCAGCCCGGCGGCGGAGAGCGCGGCGGCCTGGAGCCGTGGGGTGCTGGTTGCCGACGCGATGCGCCTGGACGATTTCCTGGCCGAACTGGCCCGTTACCGGCCGGGCCTGCTGCGCTGCGACGCCGACGTCGCGGGCCTGCTGGTGAGCGGCGTCTTTTCGCTGCGCGACACGGACCGGGCGCTGGATAACCTCACGCGGGCGCTGCCGGTCGCGGTGACCTACCGGACACGCTACTGGGTGACGGTGCGGGCGCCGGAGTGACGGCCACCGGCCGCGGCCGTTACAACTTTTCCGAGGTGGCGATTACGGATTCGGCCTTTTGGCTCGGGATACAGGGTGAACCCCTTACCTCTCCTGCTCGAACCGCAAGGCATCGCTCCATGTCCCGTTACCCGCAGCACCCGTCACGTCCCCACGCGCCTGCAGCGCCAGCGCCCCGCCCCGCGATTCCCCGCCTGATGCGCCTGGCGCTGTTGATCGGCACGGCGCTCTGCGCCATCCCGGCCGCCCCCGCCGCCGCGCAGGCGCAGAGCGCCGAGGCCAGGCGCAGCTACGACATCCCCGGCGGCCCGCTGAGCCAGGTGCTCAATGCCTATGCCAGCGCAGCCGGCGTCGAGCTGAGCATGGACGCCACCTTGCTGCAGGGCAAGCACAGCAACGGCCTGTCCGGCAGCTATTCGGTGCGCGAAGGTTACGCCGAACTGTTGCGCGGCCAAGGCCTGCAAGCCCTGCGGGAAAGCAACGGCAGCTATACGCTGCGTCCCGCGCCGGTGTCGCACCAGGACGCCACCACGCTCGAAGCCGTAACCGTCACCGCGCAGGCCGCGGAAACCGCCACCGGCCCGCTGCATGGCTACACCGCCCGGCTCAGTGCGGCCGGCACCCGTACCGACACGCCCATCATCGAGACGCCACAATCGATCTCGGTCGTGGGCGCGGAAGAAATCGATACCCTGAAGTCGCAGAGCATTCAGGATGCGCTGGGCTACGTGGCGGGCGTCAGCCGCGCCGAAGGCATCGACCGCACATCCGACAGCCTGTTCCTGCGAGGCTTCCGCAGCAACCTGGGCAACTACTATCGCGACGGCATGCTGTACACCGTGAACATCTACAACGGACGGCAGGAAGTGTACGGGCTGGAGCGGATCGAGTTCCTCAAGGGCGCATCGTCCGTCCTTTACGGTTCGGCATCGCCAGGCGGCATCATCAATACGGTAAGCAAGCGCCCCACCATCGAGCCGCTGCGCGAACTGAACGTGGAAGCAGGCAACTACAGCCGCAAGCAGATATCCGGCGACTTCGGCGGGGCGCTGGACGAGGAAGGCAAATGGTCATACCGCCTGACCGCGCTGCTGCGCGACAGCGATACGTTCATCGACCACGTGCCCGACGACAGGACCTATATCGCGCCTGCCATCACCTGGCAGCCCAGCGCCGCCACTTCGCTGACACTGCTTGCGGAGTACCAGAAGGACCATACCGTCTACGTCTATGGCCTGCCGGCGCAAGGCACGGTGCTCCCCAACGTCAACGGCAAGATCCCGCGCAATCGCTTTACCGGCGAGCCCGGCTTCGACAGATTCGACATGGAGCGCTATTCGATCGGCTATCTGTTCGAGCATGCCTTCAACAGCCAGCTGAAACTGCGCAACAGCGCGCGCTATTTCCATGCGAACAGCGCGTATGACTCCACCGACATCTGGCAACTCGCGCCCGACCAGCGCTGGACCGCCGACCGAGGGGCAATGCCACGCTGGGACCGTTCCTCCGCGCTGATCTCCGATACGTCCTTGCAGTACGAAGTAGGCAGCGGCATGGTGCGGCACACCTTGCTTGCGGGCATCGACTACTCGCTGCCCAAGCACGAAACCGAACGCTATATCCGCAGCAACAACAACATCGACCTCTACGATCCCGTCTACGGCGCGCCATTGGGCCCCGTCGCGCCCTTCCCCGGATCTTCCTCCATCACCGACATGAAGCGCCTGGGCATCTACGTTCAGGACCAGATCAAGATCGCCGACAAATGGGTGGTCCTGCTGGGCGGGCGCCAGGATTGGGTGACGGTCGACGAACGCAACTTCTTCACCGACGAAAAATATGCGGACGGCGAAAAAAGCAAGGCCTTCACCGGCCGCGCCGGCCTGGTCTACCTGGCCGACAACGGGCTGGCGCCGTTCCTGAGCTATAGCGAGTCGTTCGAGCCGACCAGCGGCCAGGACCGCCAGGGCAGCCGCTTCCAGCCCACCACCGGCCAGCAATACGAAGCCGGCCTGCGCTACCAGCCCGCGGGCTCGGACACCATGCTCTCGGCGGCGGTCTACCAACTGACCCGCAAGAACATGACCGTGACCGATCCCCTGAACACCTCCTACCAGATACAGGCCGGCGAGGCGCGGAGCCGTGGCCTGGAACTGGAAGCGCGCACCCGCATCGGCCGCAATGCCAACCTGATCGCGGCCTACGCCTATACCGACGCGCGCACGCTCAAGGCCAGCCCCTTGCAGCCGGACGAGGTAGGCAAGCGCCTGAATTCGGTCCCCTACAACCAGTTCTCGCTATGGGGCGACTATGGCTTCGGCGACTTCGGCCTGCCGGGCCTGAGAATTGGCGCAGGGATACGCTATGTGGGCAGCACGCGCGGCATGGCGCACGGCATGCCGGTGGAGGTGCCGTCCTTCACGCTGTTCGACGCCATGGTCAGCTACGCGACCGGGCCATGGAAGTTCGCGCTGAACGCATCCAACCTGACCGACAAGACGTATATCGGCAGTTGCACCTACGGCTGCTTCTACGGCGAGCCGCGGCGAGTGATAGGCACCGCCACCTACCGCTGGTAATACCTGGCCGCCCCGCTCGCGCCAGAGCATGGGCCGGCGCCACCCGCCGGCCCTCCGTCCATCAGCTGGACACCCAAAATCCCCCATTTGTCCGCCCCCCGCGACTTTTAGTACTATCTCTTTCAGAAATTCTATATACGCACAAATGTTCGTATATAGAACAAAACGATTTTTCTGGCCAGGCGCACAGGAAGGCACTCCGGAAGAGACAGAAAGCACCCTGGTTCCGCACGTGCCCGCCCGCAAGCCCGGCGTGTCAGCACCGAGCGAACCATCATGGATACTCCCCTCAAGAATCTCGCCATCGTCGGCGCAGGCGCCATGGGCAGCGGCATCGCCGCGCTGTTCGCCTCGAAGGGATTGAACGTCGTCCTGATCGACCCGATGGAAGGCGCGCTGGAACGCGCGCTCCAGACGATAGACCGCCAGCTGAATGTCTACGCCCCCGGCCAGGTCCAGGAAGCGATGCAGCGCATACAAGTCGCGCCCGGATTGGAAGCGGCCTGCAACAGCGATCTGGTCATCGAGGCCGTGCCGGAAAACCTGGAGCTCAAGCGCGGCATCTTCGCCAAGCTGGATTCCCTGTGCCCGGCGCACACCCTCTTCGCCACCAACACCTCCGGCCTGTCCGTCAACGCCATCGCCAGCGCGGTGGTGCGCCGCGACCGTTTCGTGGGCACCCATTTCTTCACGCCGGCGGACGTGATTCCGCTGGTGGAAGTGGTGCGCAACGACGGCACTTCCGAAGACACCGTCGCCCGGGTCATGGCCACGCTGCGTCATGCCGGCAAGCGGCCGGTGCTGGTGCGCCAGGACATTCCCGGCTTCATCGCCAACCGCATCCAGCACGCCCTGGCCCGCGAGGCCATCTCGCTGCTGGAGAAAGGCGTGGCCAGCGCCGAGGACATCGACGAAGTGGTCAAGTGGAGCCTGGGCATCCGCCTGGCCCTGTCGGGTCCGCTGGAGCAACGCGACATGAACGGCATCGACGTGCACTACGCGATCGCCAGCTATCTCTACAAAGACCTGGAAAATCGCACCGAACCCTCCGAACTGCTGAAGAGCAAGGTCGACAGCGGCCAGATCGGCGCCAAGAGCGGCCAGGGCTTCTACACCTGGAGCCCCGAACGCCGCGAACGCGTGCTGCGCGAAAAAAGCGCCGCACTGGGCGAACTGGCCGCGTGGCTCAACGGCAAGGCCAGCGGCTCCTGACGGTTCCGCCAGCAAGAATTCACTACATAAGGCGCGGGGCCTCCCGCCACCAGCGCCAGCGGGCCACAAGCCCAACCACACAAAGAAAGCAATCGTCCCACCCGCCCGCGCCGCCACCCGGCGCCGGGCGGGGCAAGACGCGAAAAAACAGCCTGACCGGAGTTTGTAGGAAGCATCATGAATAAACTGGCTTCATTCTTTACCGAGCTGATGCGCAAGTATCTGCCCGATCCCTTCGTCTTCGCGATCGCGCTGACCTTGCTCACCGTGCTGCTGGCCATGGGCATCGAAGGCCAGAGCATCGGCGACGTCACCCGCGCCTGGGGCAAGGGCTTCTGGAGCCTCTTGGCCTTCACGACCCAGATGGCCGTGATCCTGGCGATGGGCTATGTGCTGGCCACCGCGCCGCTGACCGACCGCCTGCTCAACCGCATCGTCAGCCACGTGCACAAGCCGCATACCACCATCATCGTGGCGACGCTGGTCGGCGGCATCGGCAGCTATCTGAACTGGGGCTTCGGCCTGGTCATCGGCGGCATCGTCGCCAAGAAGCTGGCGCTCAAGGTCAAGGGCGTGCACTACCCCCTGATCATCGCCGCGGCCTACAGCGGCTTCACCATGTACGGCCTGGGCCTGTCGGCCAGCATCCCCGTGCTGGTCGCCACCCCTGGACACCCCACCGCCAAGCAGATGGGCACCATCCCGCTGTCGGAAACCATTTTCTCGGTGCCCATGCTGATCACCAGCCTGGTGATCATCGTGACACTGCCGCTGCTCAATGCCTGGCTGCACCCGAAGAAGGGCGAGAAGATCGTTGAAGTGGATCCGGCCATCGACCGCGACGCCAACACGTCCAACGCCGCCGAAGACATGCTGGAAAAGGGCACCATCGCCTCCAAGCTGAACAACAGCCGCATCCTGAGCATGCTGATCGGCGCGCTGGGCATCGCCTACGTGACCTTCCACTTCATGGACGGCGGTTCGCTGGACCTGAACCTGATCAACTTCATCATCCTGTTCCTGGGCATCATCCTGCTGGGCACGCCGGCCGCCTACGTCGCCAAGCTGACCGAAGGCATCAAAACCATCTCCGGCATCATCCTGCAGTACCCCTTCTATGCCGGCATCATGGCCATCATGGCCGCCTCCGGCCTGGTGACCTCGATCTCGCAAGTGTTCGTGGACTTCGCCACGCCCGCCACGCTGCCGTTCTGGGGCCTGATCAGTTCGTTCTTCATCAACTTCTTCGCGCCGTCCGCCGGTGGCCACTGGGTCATCCAGGGTCCGTTCATGATCGACGCCGCCAAGGAAATCGGCAGCGCGCTGAACCAGACCACCATGGCCGTCATGCTGGGCAACGCCTGGAACGATCTGGTGCAGCCGTTCTGGATCCTGCCGGCGCTGGCGCTGTCCAAGCTGAAGCTGCGCGACGTGATGGGCTATACCGTCATCATGATGCTGTGGGTCGGCGTGATCCACATCACCGCCGTGCTGCTCTGGGGCTACTTGACGCATTAAGCCCCCCCCGTACGCGCTTACGCGCGCCCCCCAGGGGGCGACACCTGCAGACCGGCAAAGCCGGATCTGGCGGTGTCCCCGCTAGGGGAGAGACGGACGAATAAGTACTGGCAGCGTTTTGGCAAGCGTTGGAACTTGGAATAGGGAACTGATATGAGCAAACCTACTGCGTATCTCGTGACCGGCGGCAGCGCCGGGATCGGAGCGGCAATCATCCGCATGCTGCTGGATGCGGGACACCAGGTCGTCAACATCGACTACAAGCTGCCCGAGCAACCGCCCGCGGGGCTGGTGTCATATCAGGCCGACCTGACCGACGAAGCGCGCACCAAGGAAGTCGCCCGCGAAGTGACCGAGGCCTACAACATCGTGGGCCTGGTCAACAACGCTGGCGCCACCCGTCCCGGCACGGCCGACACGGCCACGCTGGCGGACCTGGACTATGTGGTGAACCTGCATCTGCGCACCGCGCTGATCCTGGTGCAGGCCGCGCTGCCCGCCATGCGCGAAGCCGGCTTCGGCCGCATCGTGAACATGTCGTCGCGCGCCGCGCTGGGCAAGCCGGATCGCGTGGTCTATTCGGCCACCAAGGCCGGCCTGGTGGGCCTGACCCGCACGCTGGCCATGGAACTGGGCGGCGACGGCATTACCGTCAACGCCATCGGCCCGGGCCCCATCGCCACCGACCTGTTCACCAAGAGCAATCCGGCAGGCGCGCCGCAGACCGAACGCATCATCAACAGCATCGTGGTCAAGCGCCTGGGCACGCCCGAAGACGTGGCGCGCGCGGCGATGTTCTTCCTGTCTCCGGACAACGGCTTCGTCACCGGCCAAATGCTGTACGTCTGCGGCGGCACGACGCTGGGCGTCGCGCCCATCTGAGGCCAGCCATGCGCCTGCCTGCCGTCCTCTTCGCCCCCCTGCCGCGCCTAACGGCGCAGCAGGGCGTGGTTGATCTGGTCGGCCGCGCGGCGCAGCGGCGGCAGGAAGGCCGCCAGCATTTCCTCGCGCGTGAAGCGATTGGCATGGCCGCTGACGTTCATCGCGGCGATCACGCGGCCGCTGCGGTCCATGATGGGCACGGCCACCGACTGCAGCCCCGGCTCCAGTTCCTGCGCCACGCAGGCGTAGCCGTCGGCGCGCACGCCGGCCAGCACGCGCTTGAGTTCGGCGATGTCCGTGATGGTGTGCGGCGTGTAGGACTGGATCTGGCTCAGCGCCAGCACCCGGTCCAGCTCCGGCTCCGTCAGCCCCGCCAGCAGCACGCGGCCCATCGAGGTCGCCCAGGCCGGCAGGCGGCTGCCCACGGCCAGGTTGATGGTCATGACCTTGTGCGTGGACAGGCGCAGGATGTAGACGATGTCCGCGCCTTCCAGCACCGACACGGAACACGATTCGCGCGTCTGCTCGGCCACTTCTTCCATGTACGGCAGCGCCAGGTTCCACAGCGGCGTGCCGGACAGGTAGGCGTAGCCCAATTCCAGGATGCGCGGGGTCAGGGAGAACTTGCGGTCGTCGACAGTGACGTAGCCCAGGTGCTCCAGCGTCAGCAGGATACGGCGCGCGCCGGCGCGGGTCAGCCCGGTCACCGCGGCGACCTCGGACAGCGTCATCTGCGAACGGTCGGGGCCAAAAGCCCGGATCACGGACAAGCCGCGCGCGAAGGACTGCACGTAGCTGTCGCTGGGTTGCTGGGTATCTTGCTCGGCCATCCGTCTACCGCAAAAAGAGTAAATGGGGATTACGCCGCGCCGGCTCGCCTTGACGCTCGGCTCATCCCCATGAAACGATGTTCTTCAGAAGAACGAAAGTTCTAATTAAGAACAAATTATGACACGCCACCTATGAGCAAACATCATGATTTCTAAGCTTGTTGCAAGCGCGGCGGCCGCCCTGGCGGACGTACCCGACGGCGCCACCGTCATGATCGGCGGCTTCGGCACTGCCGGCCAGCCCATGGAACTGATCGACGCCCTGCTGGAGCAGGGCGCGAAGGACCTGGTCATCATCAACAACAACGCCGGCAACGGCACCACTGGCCTGGCCGCCCTGCTCGGCGCCAACCGCGTGCGCAAGATCATTTGCTCGTTCCCGCGCCAGGTGGACTCGCAGATCTTCGACGGCCTGTACCGCAGCGGCAAGATCGAACTGGAACTGGTGCCCCAGGGCAACCTGGCCGAACGCATCCGCGCCGCCGGCGCCGGCATCGGCGCGTTCTTCACGCCTACCGGCTACGGCACGCCGCTGGCCGACGGCAAGGAGATCCGCGAGATCAACGGCCGCCAGTACGTGCTGGAATATCCGCTGCACGCCGACTACGCCCTCATCAAGGCCGAGCGCGGCGACCGCTGGGGCAACCTGGTCTACCGCAAGACCGCCCGCAACTTCGGCCCCATCATGGCCAGCGCCGCGCGCGTGGCCGTGGCCCAGGTGCGCGAAGTGGTCGAACTGGGCGAGCTGGACCCCGAAACCGTCGTGACCCCCGGCATCTTCGTGAAACGCGTCGTGCAGATCGCAGCCACCCCGGCCGCCAAGGAGCAGCAATGAGCACCAAACTGACCCGCGACCAGATCGCCGCCCGCGTGGCGCAGGACATTCCCGAAGGCGCCTACGTGAACCTGGGCATCGGCCTGCCCACGCTCGTCGCCAACCATCTGCCGGCCGATCGCGAAGTCATCCTGCACACCGAAAACGGCATGCTGGGCATGGGCCCCGCCCCCGCCAAGGGCGAGGAAGACTACGACCTGATCAACGCCGGCAAGCAGCCCGTGACCGAGCTGCCCGGCTGCTCGTTCTTCCACCATGCCGATTCGTTCGCGATGATGCGCGGCGGCCACCTGGACATCTGCGTGCTGGGCGCCTTCCAGGTGTCGCAACATGGCGACCTGGCCAACTGGCACACCGGCGCGCCCGACGCCATCCCCGCCGTGGGCGGCGCGATGGACCTGGCCATCGGCGCCAAGGACGTCTTCGTGATGATGGAACTGCAGACCCGCGAAGGCCAGAGCAAGCTGGTCGAAGCCTGCACCTATCCGCTGACCGGCGTGCGCTGCGTGTCGCGCGTCTACACCGACGTGGCGGTGTTCGACATCCGCGCCGACGGCGTCACCGTCATCGACATGTTCGGCGACACCACGGCCGACGAGCTGCTGCGCCTGACCGGCCTGCCGCTGAAGTTTTCCCGCTGAGTTTTCTGCGCGCTCCGGCAAGGCCGGAGCGGCTTTCCTGGAGAGAGTCATCATGTTGTTCATGGTTCAAATGCAAGTCAATCTTCCCGTCGACATGCCCGCCGAGCGCGCCGACAAGCTGAAGGCCGACGAAAAGGCCCTGGCGCAGCAGCTGCAGCGCGACGGCAAGTGGAAGAACCTGTGGCGCGTGGCCGGCCGCTACGCCAACGTCAGCATCTTCGACGTCGAAAGCAACGACGAACTGCACACGCTGCTGTCCTCGCTGCCGCTGTTCCCGTACATGGATATCAACGTCACGGCGCTGGCGCGCCACCCCTCGGCGATCTGACAGGAGCAGTCCATGCCCTACATCATCGAAACCTTCGACAAGCCCGGCCACCAGGACGTGCGCCAGCAGCATCGCGCCGCGCACCTGGAATACCTGGACGCGAACAAGCAGCTGCTGCTGGCCTGCGGCGCCAAGCTGCAGGACGACGGCAAGGACGCCGGCGGCGGCCTGTACATCGTGGCCCTGGAAACGCGCGAAGCCGCGCAGCAGTTCATCGACGCCGACCCGTTCTCCCTGGCCCAGCTGTTCGAGCGCGTGACCATCACGCGCTGGCGCAAGGCCTACCTCGACGGCGTCTGCCACCTGTAATCGCAAGGAATAAACCCACATGTCTTACGCCGATCTCAGCCAGGCACGGCTGTTCTACGTCATCGATGGCCCCGCCGACGCGCCGGTGCTGGTGCTTTCCAATTCGCTGGGCACCTGCTCCGACATGTGGGCCCGCCAGATTCCCGAACTGAGCAAGCACTTCCGCGTGCTGCGCTACGACACCCGCGGCCACGGCAAATCGTCGATCCCCGAGGGCGAGTACAGCTTCGAACAGTTGGGCAATGACGTCGCCGAACTGCTGGCGCACCTGAACATCAAGCGCGCGCACTTCTGCGGCCTGTCGATGGGCGGCCCCACCGGCCTGTGGCTGGCGCTGGCGCGTCCCGAACTGCTGGACAAGCTGATCCTGTGCAACACCGCCGCGCGCATCGGCTCGGCCGAAGGCTGGAGCGCCCGCATCGCCGCAGTCGCCGAGCAGACGCTGGAAAAGATGGCGCCCACGCTGGTCGAACGCTGGCTCACCGACAGCTACCGCGCCGCCGAACCGGGCCTGACCCAGGTGCTGATCGACATGCTGCGCCGCACGCCGGACGCCGGCTACTCGGGCAACTGCGCCGCGCTGCGCGACGCCGATTTCCGCGAACAAGTGGGTTCGATCAAGGCGTCCACGCTGGTCATCAGCAGCACGCACGACCTGGCCGCCACCCCGGCCCAGGGCCAAGAATTGGCCGCAGCCATACCCGGTGCACGCTACTTTGAAATGAACACCTCCCATATCTCGAACTGGGAGCAACCGGAAGTCTTCACCCGCACGGTCGTCGACTTCCTGAAGGGGTAAACGGCATGCAGCGCTGGAAAAACCGGCCCGAAGGCTCCAACTGGGGTGACTTCGGACCCGACGACCAACTCGGCCGCCTGAACCTCATCACCGAAGAACAGGTCCTGAAAGGCGCGCGCGAAATCCGCGCCGGCAAGACCTTCTGCCTGTCGCTGCCGCTGGACCTGCCCGGCGGCAACGTGCTCAACCCGCGCCGCCATCCGCCGCAGCTGAGCCCCACGCGCCTCGCGGACACGCCGTACCTGAACTTTCCGCTGCGCAACGTCAACCCGGACGCGGTCGACGTCCTGAGCGACGACCAGGTGCTGCTGTCGATGCAGTATTCGACGCAATGGGACGCGCTGGCCCACGTGGGCGCGCTGTTCGACGCCGACGGCGACGGCAAGCCCGAACTGCGCTACTACAACGGCTACCAGGCCGGCGTGGACGTCATCGGCCCGGCCGACGGCGACCATACCGGCTGCGGCTGCAACAGCGGCGGCCCGTCCGCCGCGTTGAAGCTGGGCGTGGAAAACCTGGCGCAGAAAGGCATGCAGAGCCGCGGCGTGCTGGTGGACCTGTTCCGCCACTACGGCCCCGGCCGCACGCTGATCGGCCATGCGGAGCTGATGCATGTGCTGAAGGCTGACGACATCGGCGTCGAACCCGGCGACATGCTGGTGCTGCGCACCGGCTATGCGGAAGCGGTGGTCGCCATGAACGGCACGCCCGACACCGAAACGCTGCACACCTACGGCGCCGCGCTGGACGGCACCGACGAGGCGCTGCTGCAATGGATCACCGACAGCGGCATCGCCGCCATCTGCGCCGACAACTACGCCGTGGAAGCCTATCCCGCGCGCGAAAAGACCGGCCCGCGCGCCATGCTGCCGCTGCACCACCATTGCCTGTTCAAGCTGGGTCTGCCGCTGGCGGAACTCTGGTACTTGAAGGACCTGGCCGACTGGCTGCATGCCAACGGTCGCCATCACTTCATGCTGACCGCCCCGCCCTTGCGCCTGCCGCACGCGATCGGGTCGCCGGTCACCCCGATCGCGACGGTGTGATTGCCGGCAATCTGCGCAACCCAGCATCGCGAAAATGAAAAGAGCTCCAAACTTGGAGCTCTTTTTTCGTGCTGCACACCGCTACTTCATGCCTTCCCAATGCGGGCCAGGCACCACGATATCGAACATCTCCAGCACGCGCGCCACGGTGTGGTCCACCATCTCGTCAATGGAAGCGGGCCGGTGGTAGAACGCGGGTAACGGCGGAAACACGATGCCGCCCATTTCGGTCACGGCCGTCATGTTGCGCAAGTGCGCCAGGTTGAACGGCGTCTCGCGCACCATCAGCACCAAACGCCGGCGTTCCTTGAGGGTGACGTCGGCAGCGCGGGTGATGAGGTTATCCGACAGGCCGTGCGCCACGGCCGCCAGCGTGCGCATGGAGCAAGGCACAATCACCATGCCAGCCGTCTGGAACGCGCCGCTGGCCAGGGTGGCGCCCACGTCGCGCACGCTGTGCACGTGGTCCGCCAGGGCATAGACATCGTGACGGCCAACGTCCAGTTCGTGCTTGATATTCAGCACGCCAGACGCCGACACCACCAGATGCGTTTCGACATCGTCCACGCCGCGCAATGCCTGCAGCATGCGCACCGCGTACAGGGCGCCAGTAGCGCCCGTGATGCCGATGACCAGTCGCCGCATGGGCTGATCAGGCCGTTGCGCCGGATTGATCCAGCAGCGTCTTCAGTTCACCGGATTCGTTCATCTCGTTCATGATGTCCGAGCCGCCGATGAACTCGCCAGCCACGTACAGCTGCGGAATCGTGGGCCAGCTGGAGAATTCCTTGATGCCCTGGCGGACTTCGTCGTCCTCCAGCACATTGACGGTAACCAGCTTCTTCACGCCACAGCCCTTCAGGATCTGAATGGCCTTGCCGGAAAAGCCGCATTGCGGGAATTGGGCGGTGCCCTTCATGAACAGCACGACGGGGTGCTGGGTCACGGTTTCGCGGATGAATTCTTGAACGTCGCTCATGGTGGTCTCTTGGACAGGCATAACGGAATACGCCAATTATAGGTACAGCGGGAAAATCCGCCCGGATACCCCGGGCGCCCCACCGGAAATGCGGTCAGGCGGGCAGCCGGCCGCCGGAAATACGCTCGATGCCGGCCAGGTCCTTGCGGCTGTGCACGTCCTGGAATCCGGCCGCGGCCAGCAGGTCCCGCACGGCTTGCGCCTGGTCCCAGCCATGCTCCAGCCACAGGGCGCCGCCCCGCTTCAGGTGGCGGCCGGCGCCCTGGACGATGCGGGCCAGGTCTTCCAACCCGCCCGCGCCGTCGGTCAGCGCCCCCCGCGGCTCGAAACGCACGTCGCCCTGGTCCAGGTGCGGGTCGTCGCAGGCCACATAGGGCGGATTGGACACGATCAGGTCGAAGCCCTCGCCCGCCGGCACGGCCTGGTACCAGCTGCCTTCCACCAGGCGCACGGACGCGGCCAGCTCCCAGGCGTTGGCGGCGGCGACCGCCAGCGCGGCCGCGCTGACGTCGGACGCCATCACCCGAGCGT
>NZ_JBARYB010000012.1:0-40162 GCF_049647645.1 Achromobacter sp. | reverse complement strand
CTCCTAGAGCACACGCGATGCGTATGCGTGTCATCAAGAAGTACTTCATCACCGGCCTGCTGATCTGGGTTCCCCTGGTCATCACGGTGTGGGTGCTGGGCTTGCTGGTTGCGACCCTCGAAGGGTTCGTGCCCGGCTTTCTGTCGTCCGAATCGCTGTTCGGCATCGACATTCCCGGCTTCCGCTTCGTTCTGGTCATCGTGGTGGTGCTTCTGACGGGCGTGTTCGCCGCCAACCTGATCGGCCGCACCATGGTGGACCAGTGGGAAAACATGCTGGGCCGCATTCCCCTGGTGCGCTCGATCTACAACTCGGTCAAGCAGGTCAGCGATACCGTGCTTGCGCCCAACGGCCAGGCTTTCCGCCGCGCGGTGCTGGTGCAGTACCCGCGCGCCGGTAGTTGGACCATTGCTTTCGTTACCGGCACGCCCAGCGGCGAAGTGGCCGACCGGCTGCCCGGCGACCACATCAGCGTGTACGTGCCGACCACGCCGAATCCCACGTCCGGCTTCTTCCTGATGGTTCCGCGCGCTGACGCGATCGACCTTCAGATGAGCGTGGACGCGGCATTGAAGTACATCGTTTCCATGGGCGTAGTCGCCCCGGCCCAGGCGGCGACGCCCGCGGACCGGCCGGCCGTTCCCGTCCCGGCTCCTGGCGTGCAGGACACGCCTCGCGCCGATTCGTAACCCTTACGCTATAACCAAGCACATAAACGGAGTCATCCCGCATGCGTACCTGCTACACCGGCCAGGTTTGCCGTGACCATCTCGGCCAGACCGTCACCCTGTACGGCTGGGTGAACCGCCGCCGCGACCACGGCGGGGTCATCTTCATCGACCTGCGCGACCGCGCGGGCCTGGCGCAGATCGTGTTCGATCCGGACAACGCCGCCTTCGCCACCGCGGAGCGCCTGCGCAACGAATTCTGCATCCGCGTCACCGGCCTGGTGCGCGAGCGTCCGGCGGGCACCGCCAACGCCGAGCTGGCTTCGGGCGAAATCGAAGTGCTCTGCAAGGAAGTCGAGATCCTGAACGCGTCGGTCACCCCGCCGTTTCAGCTGGATGACGACAACCTCTCGGAAACGACGCGCCTCACGCACCGCGTGCTGGACCTGCGCCGTCCGCAGATGCAGCGCAACCTGATGCTGCGCTATCGCGTGTCGATCGAAACGCGCAAGTTCCTGGACCAGCTGGGCTTCATCGACATCGAAACCCCGATGCTGGCCAAGAGCACGCCGGAAGGCGCGCGCGACTACCTGGTGCCCTCGCGCGTGAACGCCGGCCACTTCTTCGCGCTGCCGCAATCGCCGCAGCTGTTCAAGCAGATGCTGATGGTGTCGGGCTTTGACCGCTACTACCAGATCACCAAGTGCTTCCGCGACGAAGACCTGCGCGCCGACCGCCAGCCTGAATTCACCCAGATCGACTGCGAAACCTCGTTCCTGAACGAATTCGAGATCCGTGAAATCTTCGAGAACTTGATTCGCCACGTGTTCAAGGTGGTGCAGGGTGTCGACCTGGCGTCGCCGTTCCCGATCATGCCGTGGACCGAAGCCATGCGCCGCTATGGTTCGGACAAGCCGGACCTGCGCGTGAAGCTCGAGTTCACCGACATCACCGACGTGATGCGCGACGTGGACTTCAAGGTGTTCGCCGCCGCCGCCACGGCGCCCGGCAGCCGCGTGGTCGCCCTGCGCGTGCCCGGCGGCGCCGAGATGTCGCGCAGCGAGATCGACGGCTACACCCAGTTCGTCGGCATCTATGGCGCCAAGGGCCTGGCCTACATCAAGGTCAACGAAGTGGCCAAGGGCCGCGAAGGCCTGCAATCGCCGATCGTCAAGAACCTGCATGACGCTGCCCTGGCCGAACTGGTCAAGCGCACCGGCGCGCAAGATGGCGACATCATTTTCTTCGGCGCGGATCGCGAGAAGGTCGTCAATGACGCCATCGGCGCGCTGCGCGTGAAGATCGGCCACAGCGAATTCGGCAAAAAGACCGGCTTGTTCGAAGCCGGTTGGCAGCCGCTGTGGGTGGTCGACTTCCCGATGTTCGAGTACGACGAGGAAGACGGCCGCTACACCGCCGCCCACCACCCCTTCACCAGCCCGAAGGA
This sequence comes from Achromobacter sp., assembly GCF_049647645.1. Taxonomy (GTDB): domain Bacteria; phylum Pseudomonadota; class Gammaproteobacteria; order Burkholderiales; family Burkholderiaceae_B; genus Achromobacter. The sequence continues at coordinate 38,047 of NZ_JBARYB010000012.1, read as the reverse complement.
TGGCCACGAAGACTTCCTGGAAACCGATCCCAGCAAGGCGTTCGCCAAGGCTTACGACATGGTGCTGAACGGTTGGGAAATCGGTGGCGGCTCGGTCCGTATCCACCGCGAGGAAGTGCAGAGCAAGGTGTTCCGCGCGCTCAAGATCGGCGCCGAGGAAGCCCGCGAGAAGTTCGGCTACCTGCTGGACGCGCTGCAGTACGGCGCGCCTCCGCATGGCGGCATCGCTTTCGGCCTGGACCGCATCGTCACCATGATGACCGGCGCCGAATCGATCCGCGACGTGATCGCCTTCCCGAAGACTCAGCGTGCCCAGGATCTGCTGACCCAGGCGCCGTCGGAAGTCGACGAGAAGCAGTTGCGCGAACTGCACATCCGCTTGCGCAACGTAGAACCGAAGTAACCCCCCCCCGAAGCGCCGGAGGCGCTTCCCCCCAGGGGGGCGCCGCTACGGACCGGCGGAGCCCGGATCCGTGCGGCCCTGCTTGTGGGGCGTTGTTTGCTTGCGGCGTGGGGTGCTCGACTGGGCGCCGGGACCTGTTGCTGTTTGAGGACCGGGTGAGCGCCGCGGCGGTGGGAACGGTCTTCTGAATTGGAGTAATCTGGCAAACGCCGCCTGTTTTGGCGGTGCTGGCCGGGCTTCTTTTTTTGCGGTGGCCGGTGGTTCCCAAGTTTTGAAAGGCGCCATTTCTCCATGTCGCTCATCCGCGTCGTCAGCTACAACATACACAAGGGCCGTTCGGCATTGGGCCGGCACGACTCCTTGAACGAATTACGCCTGGGTCTTTATGGCCTGCGTCCGGATCTGGTCTTCTTGCAAGAAGTCCAGGGCCGCAATGAGCAGAAATCGCTGCTCGATGCCCAGCACGAATCCCTGGCCGCCGCCTTGCGGCTGGATGTGGCCTATGGCCGCAATGCCATCCGCCACGAGACGGACCACGGCAACGCGCTGTTGTCGCGTTTTCCGATTCTTGACCACGAAAACCTGGATATCTCCGACCACCGGCTGGAGCAGCGCGGGCTGTTGCACGCCCGCATAGAGCTGGGCGGGCGCGCAGTGCATTGCTTCGTCGTGCATCTGGGCCTGTTCGCCGGCAGCCGCAGCCGCCAGATCCTGGCGCTGACCGAGCGCATCCGGCGCATGGTGCCGGACGGCGAACCCATCCTGATCGCGGGCGATTTCAATGATTGGGGCGACCGCCTGGCGCCGCTGTTCGTGCAGCAGCTGGGCCTGTACGAAGTGTTCTCGCATGCCCCGCGCAGCCATGGCGGCGAATTGCCGCGCCTGCGCGACTCGGTCAAGCGCCTGAGCAACGCCCTGCGCGGGCTGCCCAATGGCGGCGTCTCCGTCATGGAGCGCACCAACCAACTGGGCATGGGCGACAGTTCGCGCCTGCTGCTGCCGCCGCCGCGCACCTTTCCCGCAGTGTTCCCATGGTTCCGCCTGGACCGCATCTACCAGCGCGGCTTCGCCGTGCGCAGCGCGCGTGTGCTGCGCGGCCGCGAATGGGCCCGGCTTTCCGATCATTCTCCCTTGCTGGCCGAGCTGGAACTGCCGTGAGGGCAGAGCAGTCCAAGCTGGACTGGACGCTGGGCAACGACATCCGGTTGCTCCAGAACGGCGCCGACTTCTTTCCCGCGCTGTGCGCGGCCATCGACGCCGCCCAGGTCAGCGTGCATCTGGAAACCTACATCTTCACGCCCGACCGCACCGGTTCCCGGGTGCTGGACTGCCTGGAGGCGGCCGTCGGGCGCGGGGTCAAGGTGCGCGTCGTGCTGGATGGCTTCGGCAGCGCCGAGTTCGTCGACCCCTTGCGCACGCGCCTGACCAACGCCGGCGCGCAGTGCCGCATCTTCCGCCCCGAGCCACGCTGGTTCGCGCGCTACATCCCGTCGCGCAGCCGCTTGCGGCGCCTGCACCGCAAGGTGACGGTGGTGGACGGGCGCATCGCCTTCATCGGCGGCATCAACATCATCGACGACTACGATGACCAGGACCCGACGGACGGCATCACGGGGCCGCGCTTCGATTTCGCGGTGCAGGTGCAGGGGCCGCTGGTCACCGAAGCTGCCTATGCCCAGGAATTGCTTTGGGTGCGGCTGAACTGGGCGCGCCTGCGCCGCCATCCGCGCGACTGGAACCGCATGCGGCTGCTGAAGCCGCGCCATGCTTCCGTTGCGCCCTGCGGCGATCTGCGCGCGGCGCTGGTGCTGCGCGACAACCTGCGCTTTCGCCAGACCTTCGAACGCGCCTACCTGTACGGCATCGCGCACGCGCGCCGCGACATCCTCATCGCCAACGCCTATTTCTTCCCCGGCCGCCAGTTCCGCCGCGCGCTCGCCAAGGCCGCCGCGCGCGGCGTGCGAGTGCGCCTGCTGCTGCAGGGCAAGATCGAATACCGCATGCAGTACCACGCCACGCGCTCGTTGTACGACCAGCTGCTGCGCGACGGCATCGAGATCTACGAATACATGCCCAGCTACCTGCACGCCAAGGTGGCGGTCATCGACAATGTGGCGACAGTGGGCTCGTCCAACCTCGACCCTTTCAGCCTGCTGCTGGCGCGCGAAGCCAATGTGGTCGTGGACGACCAGCCCTTCTCCTGGGACCTGCAGGAACGGCTGGAGGCGGCCATCCGAGAGGGCGGGCGCTTCATCCGGCCGCTGGATTACCAGCGCCGGGGGTGGCTGCGGCGCTGGGTCGACGCGGTTTCCTATACGCTGCTGCGTATCGGGGTGGCGTTGACGGGGACGTCGGATAAGTACTGAGCGAGGGCCGCTGGAGTAGAATTCGCCTCAAATTGCATGAGTCTGGAACAGCTACGTCCGCGGTTGATTTCCGGCGATGGTAATAGGGGAAAAGCGGTCGTGAAAACAGTGGCAATCCTGCAGTCGAACTATGTGCCGTGGAAGGGGTATTTTGACCTGATTGCCGCGGTGGACGAATTCGTCATTTATGATGAAGTCCAATTCACCAAGAACGACTGGCGCAACAGAAACCAGATCAAGACCCCCCAAGGCGTACAGTGGCTCTCCATTCCCGTCGGCGCGGATATCCAGAGGCGTATTTGCGAAGTGGAATTGCCCGTAGGCGCGTGGGCTGAGAAGCACTGGAAAACTCTCGCTACGAACTACGGACGCGCCCCTTTTTTTGACGATATTGCGGGTTGGTTGAAACCCTTGTATCTGGAAAGGCGTTATCAGCGGCTGTCTGAATTGAACGTCGTGTTTATCAAGGCCATATGCGGGTATTTGGGAATCGGTACGAAGATCAGCAATTCATCGGATTTCGAGCATACCCCTGGCAAGACCGGAAGACTGGTCGGCCTTTGCCGCCAGGCTGGTGCAGGACGCTATATATCGGGTCCGGCCGCCAAGGCCTATCTTGATGAAAGCGAGTTTTCAGCGGCCGGCATCAGCGTTGAATGGTTCGATTACGCGGGGTATCCGGCATATCCTCAGCTATGGGGAAAATTCGAACATGCGGTTTCCATATTGGACCTGTTGTTCAACTGCGGCGCGACCTCCTCCCAGTACATGAGATACGTGAAATGAAGCTCTCCGTTGTCGCCACTCTGTATCGGTCCGCGCCCTATATCGACGAGTTCTGCCGCCGAGTCCGGCAAGCGGCGAGAAAGCACGCTGGCGATGACTACGAGATCATTCTGGTCAACGATGGATCGCCCGATGAGAGCCTGGATATCGCCAGGCAGATCGCCTCCCTGGATTCCAGGGTCGTCGTGGTGGACCTGTCGCGCAATTTCGGCCATCACAAGGCCATGATGACTGGCCTTGCGCATGCAGGCGGCGACGAGGTGTTCCTGATCGATACCGATCTCGAAGAGGCCCCCGAATGGCTGGCTGAATTTTCTGCCCTGCGTGCAGAAAGCGACAGCGACGTGGTGTACGGGGTGCAGCGACAGCGCAAGGGCGCATGGTTCGAGCGGGTCACGGGCCGGCTATTCTGGTTTTCGCTGAAGAAGCTGACCGGCATGCCTTTGCCAGGCAACGTCACCACCGCACGCCTGATGTCACGGCGCTACGTGCAGGCCTTGTTACAGCATCAGGAGCGCGAAGTCTTCATCGCGGGGCTTTGGTTCATCACGGGTTTCAGGCAGTCGGCTTGCGAGGTCGAAAAGTTGAGCAATTCGACGTCGACCTATACGCTGCGCAAGAAAATGTCCTTGCTCGTGAATTCGGTCACTGCGTTCAGCAATGCGCCCTTGATCAGTATTTTCTACCTGGGGCTGCTGATATCGCTGGTGGCCGGCTGCTATATCGTCTTCCTGGTCCTACGGTGGTGGCTGCAGGACACCTCCATGGCGGGCTGGACATCGGTCATGGCTTCTATCTGGCTGCTGGGCGGGCTTCTGATGTCGTCGCTTGGCGTTCTCGGCATATACGTAGCCAAGATCTACACGGAAGCGAAGGGGCGCCCGTACACGATAGTCCGCGATGTCTATCGGAACGGCGCGCCATGAAGAGCGTCGTATTTCTATGCTCGGGCGGCGGCGGCAATCTCAGGTTCGTGCATGCGGCCATGCAGCGGGGGTGGTTGCCGGGCGCACGGCTTGTGGGCGTACTGACCGACCGGGAATGCGGCGCCAGCGAGTTTGCCCGCAGCAAGGATTTGCCGACGCGCTGCATGGATTTTTCGCGGTCGGGTCAGGCGGACGTACAGCTTGAACTGCGGCGCCTCGCCGCCGATGCCGTGGTGACGAACGTCCACAAGATCTTGACGCCGGAATTTGTGGCGGAGTACGAGAATGCGCTGCTCAATCTGCACTATTCCCTGTTGCCGGCGTTTGGCGGAGTAATCGGCGTTGAGCCCGTCAAGCGCGCGCTGGAGTACGGGGCCACGCTACTGGGGGTGACCGCGCATCGCGTCTCGGCCGAAGTCGATGCGGGCCGGCCGTTGGTGCAGGCGGCGATTCCGGTGGAACCGGGCGATGGCGTCGATCTCGTCATGGACGTGGTGTTTCGCGCCGGTTGCCTGGCCCTGCTGGAGACCTTGAGAAGCCAACTGGGTATTGCGGGGCACGCCCGCGCACGCGTGCTGCGGCTATGTGACAGGGACATCATGTTCAATCCATTCGGAACCGTCGGCATCGAATGGGAGGACGAGGCCTTTTGGCAGGAAGTGAAGGCGCAACCCGCATCGGAATCGTCCTCGTGCTGAATCCGGACCGGCGCTCGGGACAATCCGGCTACCGCTTTCAGTTGTTGCGCTATGCCTTGGTCGGCCTGGTGAGCAATGCGCTGGGATATGCGGTCTATCTGCTGGTCACGCACCTGGGAGTTGCGCCCAAGATAACGGTTACGCTGCTTTATGCCGTAACGGCGGCATTGGCATTTTTCGGGAATCGGCGCCTGACCTTCCAGAGCCGCGGCCGCATGCTCGGGCCGGCATTGCGGTATGCGCTTGCCCACGGCGTGGGGTACTTGATCAATATTGGCCTGTTGGCGCTGTTCGCCGATCGCCTCGGCATACCCCATCAATGGGTTCAACTGGCCGCTGTCTTCATCGTCGCCGGCTTCATGTTCTGCGCGCTTCGCTGGTTTGTGTTCGCCGATACGGCGAAAGGGTAGATGGGATGAAGCAATGTCTGGTGTGCAGCGCCGTATTTCCCCGGGAGCAACCTGGGTGTCCGTCGTGCCACGCGAGACCGGTTCTTGTCGATGGCTTCGAGGCCTACGCGCCGGAGCTTGCACGCGAGGGCGGGGGCTTCAAGGAAAGCCATTTTTCCGAACTGGCGAGCCTCGAGGAAGGGCACTTCTGGTTCGAGGCGCGAAACGAATTGATAGCCTGGGCCATTGAAAAATACTGTGCCGATCGCGAGAGCTTCCTCGAAATCGGATGCGGGACGGGTTTTGTGCTGTCCGGCATGGCCAAGCGGTTTTCATTCGCCAGGCTGCTGGGCAGCGAGATTTTCTCCCAGGGCCTGCATTTCGCGGCGCAGCGTGTGCCACAGGCCAGCTTCATCCAGATGGACGCCCGCAAGATTCCGTTTTCTGAGGAGTTCGGTGTCATCGGCGCGTTCGATGTGTTGGAACATATCCAGGAAGACGAGGCCGTGCTGCGGCAGGTTCATCAAGCGCTCAAACCCGAGGGCATGCTCCTGCTGACGGTGCCTCAGCACGATTGGCTATGGAGTCCCAGCGACGATTATGCTTGCCATGTCCGCCGCTATTCGGCCCGGGATTGCCATGCCAAGCTGCGTTCGGCAGGATTCCATATCGTGCGCAGTACTTCCTTTGTATCCCTATTGCTGCCTTTGATGATGGCGTCGCGCCTGAAGAAGCGCAAGCAGGGCGGTGAATTCGATGTAACCGACGAGTTCAAGCTTTCGCCCAAGTTGAACTCCATCTTGTACCGCGTGATGAAGGGAGAGGCCTCGCTGATCAAGGCGGGCGTCGATTTTGCGGCGGGCGGGTCCCGCTTTGTTATTGCTCAACGGATTGAAAAGCAATGAAGGCAATTATTCTTGCGGGCGGCACCGGCTCCAGGCTATATCCGCTGACCCAGGTAACCAGCAAGCAATTGCAGGCGGTCTTCGACAAGCCGATGATCTACTACCCCTTGACCGTTCTGATCGCAGCGGGGGTGCGCGAGTTCTGCCTCATCTCCACGCCACATGATTTGCCCAAGTTCGAGAATCTCCTGGGAGATGGCCGCCATTGGGGAATTAGCATCGAATACCGGGAGCAGGCCAAGCCGGAAGGCATCGCGCAGGCATTTCTTATCGCCGAGGATTTCATCGCCGGCGAAGATGTTGTGCTGATGCTGGGGGACAACATCTTTTCGGGTGGTGGCGATTTTCCGCGGGCGATGGCGGAATTCCGCGACGGCGCGGCGATTTTCGCCTATCACGTGAGGGATCCTGAACGCTATGGCGTGGTCGAATTCGACGCCAAGGGCAACGCGCTCTCGCTTGAAGAGAAGCCGGCAAAGCCCCGCAGCAGCTATGCAGTGCCCGGCGTGTATATCTATGACAAGGATGTCGTCGACATCGCGCGAGGCCTGAAGCCATCGGCTCGTGGCGAACTCGAGATCACCGACGTCAACATCGAATACCTGCGCCGGGGCAAGCTCAAAGTAAACAGGCTCAGCCGCGGTTTCGCGTGGCTGGATGCCGGCACCAGTTCCGCGCTGCAGGAAGCGTCCGCCTATATCGAGGCCGTCGAGCGCCGCCAGGGCGTCAAGATCGGCTGTCCGGAAGAGGCTGCGCTCGTGCGCGGCTTTCTGAGCCTGGAAGCATTCGAAAAGTTGGTTGGCGAATTGCCCAATTGCCAGTATCGGGACTATCTCCGCAGCGTTGCGGACGAAACCAAACGGTTTGGAGGCGCACAATGAGCGCGCAGCGGCTCGATTTCAACAAGCCCTATCTGACGGGCAAGGAAACGCAATACATTGCGCAGGCGCTGGCCAACCAGAAGCTGGCGGGGGATGGCGCGTTCACCAAGTTGTGCCACGACTGGTTTGAGCAGCACGTAGGATGCGCGCGCGGATTGCTGACGCATTCCTGCACCGCCAGCCTGGAAATGTCGGCCATGCTCTGCGACGTGGGACCTGGCGACGAGGTGATCATGCCCTCATACACCTTTGCGTCCACCGCGAACGCATTTGCTTTGCGCGGCGCGGTGCCAGTGTTCGTCGACGTGCGCAAGGACACGATGAATCTCGATGAAACGCTGCTGGAACAGGCCATCACCCCGCGAACGAAGGTGATTGTGCCGGTTCACTACGCAGGCGTCGCCTGCGAGATGGACACGATCTTGGCTATCGCGCGGCAGCATGGGATCCGGGTGGTCGAAGATGCGGCGCAGGGCATCATGGCGAACTACAAAGGCCGCCCGCTGGGCAGCCTTGGCGATCTGGGTTCCTTCAGCTTCCACGAAACCAAGAACGTGATCTCAGGTGAAGGGGGGGCGTTGCTGGTCAATCACCCCGAACTGGCGATGCGGGCCGAGATCATTCGTGAAAAAGGGACGGACAGAAGCCGCTTTTTCCGCGGCGAGGTGGATAAGTACACCTGGCAGGAAGCGGGGTCGTCCTATCTGCCGAGCGAGTTGATTGCGGCGTTTCTCTGGGCTCAGCTGGAATCGGCGCGCGACATCACCGAACAGCGCTTGGCCATCTGGGATCGCTATCACGACGCTCTGGCGCCGCTGGAAGCCCGGGAATTGTTGCGGCGGCCCATCGTGCCCGACGGTTGTGAGCATAACGCGCACATGTATTACGTCTTGCTGCCGGCATCGATCGAGCGCCGGCAGGTGATCGAGGAGTTCCGGTCGCGCCAGATCTACCCTGTATCGCATTACGTGCCATTGCACTCCGCTCCGGCAGGCCTGCGCTATGGGCGTGTGGCAGGGAGCATGGCAGTCACCGACCAGTATTCCGAGCGGCTGCTGCGCTTGCCGTTCTGGGTGGGCCTGAAAGCCGCGCAGCAGGACATGGTGGCCGAGGTGCTTGAGGCCGCTTTGCGCAAGCAGGCTTAGCCGGCAGGGTGGCGAAATCGCAGCAACCCTAATGCCAGTGCGGTGCCGACCAGGATGACGGCAGCGCCCGCAGCGATGGACGGGGTGATGCTCTCGTCCAGGAACCATGCCCCCCACAGCACGCCGAAGATGGGTACCAGGAAGGTGACGCTGACGGCGCCGGTCGGACCGACATTGGCGATCAGGCGGAAGAAGATGATGTAGGCCGCGCCCGTGCACACCACGGCCAGCAGGATGGTGGCGATCCAGGCCTGCATGGACGCGGGCGCCTCGGGCCAGTGGGTCACCGCCAGGGGCAGCAGCACCAGGGTCGCGCCTATCATGCTGCCGGTAGCGTTGGCCAGGGCGTCCACGCCGGTCAGGAAGCGCTTGGTCCAGTTGGCGGCGATGCCGTAGAACACCGGCGCCGACACGGCTGCCAGCACCGCCGGCCCCGTGCCGCCATCGTTGAAGTTCAGCTTGTCCCACACCAGCACCACGATGCCGACCACGCCTATCATCAGTCCCAGGGAGCGCATCCAGGGCAGCTTGTCCTTGAGCCACAGCCAGCCGATGACCGCGCCCCATACCGGCGTCACCGCGTTGGCCACCGACAGGAAGCCGGCGCCCAGCGATTGCGCGGCGTAGGCGAACAACAGGAACGGCACGGCCGCGTTCAGCACGCCCACCATCAGCAGGGCCTTCCAGTGCCGCGCGATGATGGGCAGCTTGCCACGCCACAGGGCGGCAGGCAGCAAGACCAGCGCGGCCAGGCCCACGCGCAGTTCGATCAGTGCGATCGGCCCGAATTCCGGGACCGCCAGGCGCATGAAAAGGAAGGAGCCGCCCCAGACGGCAGCCAGGAGCAGCAGATCGAGCAAGTTGCGTTGACGCATGTTCAGTCCCGCTTGGGGCTCATTTGCGGTTCGTGACCAGGTTCTTCATCTTGACCCGGCAGGCCAGCAGGGCACAGGTCAGCGACAGGACAATACACAGCACCAGACCCGCGCGCACTCCGTTTAGTACCGTGCTGTGGGAGATGATGATGCCGACCAGGGCCGTTCCCAGCGCGCTGCCGATGGCGCGCGTGGTCTGGACCAGGGCGGATGCCACGCCCACGTCGCGCCGCTCGCTCAGCATCTGCATGAAGAGGGTCAGGTTGGGCAGCAGAAAGCCCAGCGCACAGCCGTTGACGAAGAAGGCGGCCAGGATCCACCAGGCCGAGGTGCCGGGCGAGATCAGCAGCACCATCAGCGAGCCGGCCGCCAGCAGGCAACCGCCGAACACCATCAGGCGCTGCGGTTCGCTTTGCTTGGGGAACAGGCGGCCATTGATGATGCTGCCAACCGAAATCGCAGCAACTAGCGGCGTGAGCAGCAGCCCGGCCTCGCTGGGGGTGTAGTTCAGCACCTGCTGCAGCAGCAGCGGGCTGTAGAAGATCTGCACGAACATGACCGCGCCCACCATCATCGCCGCCAGATTCAGCAGCCGCGACTCCGCGCCGCCCAGCACGCGCAGCGGAAAGATGGGGGAACTTACGCGCCGTTCCGTGGGAATCAGGATGGCGATGGCCGCCACGCCCACCACGGCCAGAGCCAATCCCAGCATGGGGCGGGCATGGTCGCCGCTGGCAAATGTCAGTTCCAGTGCGGCCAGGGGCGCACCTACCGCCAGGACCAGCAGGATGGCGCCCAGCCAGTCGATCTTGCGGCTGCCGTCATGGATGGGCCGGATGCGGGGGAAATAGCGAGCCAGCAGGAAAAACGCGCCTGCGGCCGCGATCGGCGCGATGAAGAAGGCCGCGCGCCAGCCCAGCGCCTGCGTCGCCGCCCCGCCCAGAACCGGGCCGATGCCGCTCGCCATGGCGAATGCTGCCGACACCAGCGCCATCCAGCGCACCCGCTGCTTGGCGTCAGGAAACAGGTCGGCCGGCGCGGCGAACGCGGTCGCGATCATCATCCCGCCGCCTATGCCCTGCAGCGACCGGAAGATGATCAATTGGGTCATGGTCTGCGACAGGCCACAGGCAATGGAGCCCAGCGCCACGATCAGCACCGACAGCAGCATCAGGGGCTTGCGGCCGAACATGTCGCCCAGCCGTCCGAAAATCAGGATGGAAGCGGCGGTGGCCAGCAGGTAGCCCGTTCCAACCCAGGCATACAGCGCCATGCCGTTCAGCGCCTCGGCCACGCGCGGCAGCGTGGTGCTGATGATGGTGGAATCCAGCGCAGCCAGGACTACCGTCGCTGAAACCCCCGCCATGCCCATCAGCAGGTCGCGTCGTGTATGGGCGGGGGCGGTTGAGGGCGGTGCTTCGGGTGGCGGCGTCATGCCGCACAGAATATCACCAGCGCGTCAGGGATTTCACTTATAGAAGGCGTGATAGCCCCAGAAAACCGCGATGACCAGCACCACCATGATCCAGGACCAGCGCGAATTGGACAGTCCGCGCGGCTCTGGTTCGGGAGGCGGTGGCGGCGGCGCGAGGCGGGGTTGGCCGGCCATGTAGTCGATGAAGGTGGCGAAGAACTTCTGGATGATCTTGTCGCCTGCCTTCAGCAGCATCCCCTCGCCGTATTCCGCCAGCTTGCCGCCGGTCATGCAGGCGACGGTATAGGCGACCCGCGTGCCTTGGTCCTTGGCGCTAAGGTTGATCTGCGCAGTTCCGATGGCCAGGCAGGCGGCGCGGCCCTTGCCTTCGAAGACCAGCGTGCAGCTATTGTGCGGGTCGACGTCGGACATCAGGATTTCGCCATCGTAGTCGGTGTCGATGCCGGCTACCTTGGCGTGCAGCTTGACGGCGTATTCGGTCGGACTGAGGCGGGAGACCTCCACGCAGCCAGGAATACATCGCTGCAATACGGCGGGGTCCGTCAGAGCGTCCCAAGTCTGGTGCTGGGTCGAAGGAATCCACTGGGCATCTGCAATGCGCATGGCTGTCTCCTTGCTTGGTACAGTCCTGTATTCATTGTGGACCCAATCCGCGCAAAACGCCAATATCGGCCCATTGGGAGCCGAATCCCCGTCGAACAGGCCAGGATGCGCGGAGTAAAATCACGACCCATCCATCGGCCTCCCTCTTTACGCATATTGCCTATGACTATCCTCGTTACTGGAGGCGCTGGCTTCATTGGAGCCAATTTCGTGCTCGATTGGCTGGCGCAGAGCGACGAACCCGTAATCAACCTGGACAAGCTCACCTATGCGGGCAACCCGCAGAGCCTCCAAGAGCTGGTTGGGGACAAGCGCCATGAGCTGGTTGTTGGCGACATAGGAGATGCCTTGCTCGTCGGGGATTTGCTCAGGCGTCATCGGCCACGGGCGGTCATCAACCTTGCGGCGGAATCGCACGTGGACCGTTCCATACATGGGCCGGAAGCCTTCATCCAGACCAATATCGTTGGCACGTTTCGACTATTGGAGTCGGTGAAAGCCTATTGGAGCGAACTGGATGCCACTGCGCGCGCCAGTTTCCGCTTCCTGCACGTGTCGACCGATGAGGTCTATGGCTCATTGCCGGCGGATGCCGCTGCGTTTGCCGAAACGCACCGGTATGAGCCCAATAGCCCATATTCGGCGAGCAAGGCTGCCAGCGACCATCTTGTGCGGGCCTATCTCCATACGTATGGCTTGCCGGTACTGACGACGAATTGCTCCAATAACTATGGTCCCTTCCAGTTTCCGGAGAAGCTGATTCCCTTGGTAATCGCCAACGCGCTGGCCGGTAAGCCTCTGCCACTGTATGGCGATGGCCAGCAAGTGAGGGATTGGCTTTATGTGAAGGACCATTGCAGTGGTTTGCGTCGTGTGCTCGAGGCAGGCCGCGTGGGTGAAACCTACAACATCGGCGGTTGGAACGAGCGTCAGAATCTGGAGGTGGTCCAGGAGATCTGTGCCTCGCTGGACGAGTTGCGGCCTCGGACGGACGGCGTTTCATACAAGCAACAGATCGCATTCGTCAGGGATCGGCCTGGCCATGACCGTCGCTATGCCATCGATGCATCGAAGATCAGCGATGAGCTGGGTTGGCGCCCGGCGGAAACGTTCGCTACCGGTCTGGGCAAGACCGTGCGGTGGTATCTCGACAATGGTCAGTGGGTAGATGAGATCGTCAACGGCGCCTACCACCGAAATTGGGTTGACACACATTACTCCGAGTAGCTTTTCTGCAGACTGTCCGGCCCGACGCGCTGGTCATCGGGCGGGTCTTTGGGCGCAGGATCAGTTTGCGGGCGGTATCGAAACGCAGCAGTATCCGCCCTTGCGGATAACGTGAAGGCCAGAAAGAGCTGCCGGCAGGTAATTGCACTGAGTGACTGCTCCTGGCGATTCGAGCGCTTGCAGAAAGCGTACGAGCTTGTCGCCAGGCAGGTCGCCGCCATATGCCAGTTCCGATACATAGAGCGCGTGTATCGGCCGCCGCAGGTGGCTGAAAGCATAGTAGGTCAAATGGTCCACGACCAGATGCGCCGCTCCGTCGCCGCGAATGCCGCATTCACCCGTCAGCTCCCGGATGGTCTCGCGCCGCTTGTCGAAGTCCAGTGCAGGAACCGACAGCCACTGGTCGGGCACTGTGGCGTCGGAAGGATCGGAACGCTTCCACACCTCTGGCGCGAGGTACGCGGTGAAGATCGACATGCTGGCCAGTGCGAACAACAAGCACGCGCATCGCACAAATTGCAGGCTAGGCCGCGCCAGCCATTTGGGCATATGCGCGGGCAAGGCGAGCATCAGCATCATGAGGACTAGCGGCAAAACCTGTGCGGCGCCGTAAAAAAACCAGTATTTATAGAAAAACAGGTTGGCGCAAAGTCCCACGGCCAAGGCAGCGGCGAGTAGCGCCCGCGGTGTTGCCACTTTGCGGCGCAGCCACGTCGCCGGCAGCCATAGCAAACTGACGGCCAACGTGCCGAAAATGGCGGCCTCGACCAGGAGTCGGATGATCGGGTTCATCCAAGCCGCCATGGGCGGTACATCCATGGGAGGCAGCCAACCGGATTGGAAGGTTGCAGCGAACATGACATGCTCTGCGATCTTGCCAGGCGCGCTCAACAGATTGCCGACGCCCTCCAGCAGGAAGGCCGCCGGGGCGTGGAACAGCAGCGAGGGATTCAGGAAATTGCCGGCCAGGGTGGCTTGGACTCCCGGCGCTTCCGGGCAATGGGATAGCGTCGATCCCCAGCGGTATGTGGTGTAGGCGGCCCACACTACAAAAGTGATGAGCACCCAGCGGATAGCGGGAGAGCGGCGTCGGGTCACGAACCAAGCCGCGAGCAGCACCGCAGGAGCGAAGAAAATGCTCTTCGGATGCACAAAAAAGAAGGCGGAGGCGACGGGAACGTACAACATGGGCCATACCCATGGGACTTTTCCATCATTCTGCTGGTTCGCCGTTGCCGTCATGCAGAAGAACATCAGGCCCAGCGTGAGCCATTGTTCGGGGCGGGCCATCACCCAAAGGAAGGGGAGCACGCCCAGGGCGGGCAACACCATGAGCGCGGATAGCAGACTCAATGTGGCCCGTGCATTGTGGGTGCTGCGCCGCGCCCAAAGGCCGAAGCCGGCCACTGTCGCCAAAGCCATGGCGACTCCCGCCAGCCGCAAGCCCAGCGGGGAAAGATTGCCGTACAGAACGGAAAAAAATGCTGCGCCCGGGTAGAACGCCCAAGGTAGCGGGGAATTGAACACCGCCCGGCATTGAGGGAAGAAGGAGACTAATACGCCGTCGGGTTCGAAGAATCTGGCTTGGCCCCACTTTGTGACAACTTCGTCCGAGTACAGGGGAAGGCCGGTACCCGCGATCAGAAGCACGGCGTAGACGCCAAGCACCAGAAGGGAAAGCAGATCCCCCGCCGCGATCAGGCGGTCTGCAGGCCGGGGCGCCGTACTGTAATTGGCTATCATATGCGCGGAGGGGATGGAGTCACTGGCCTGGCGCGATTATACCGGCGAGGCTAGGGTGCTTCGCACCAGCATGCGCGGTGGCTTTCGCTGTACGATGCCTGCGCCGCGCAGAAGCTGGAACGCCCTGAGTTTTGTACCCTTGATGAACATCGACATGAATATTGGACGACCCGATTGCCCCATTTCCCTCGCGGGAGGTGCAGTTTGCGCACGTTGATTGTCAGTCAGTATTTCTGGCCGGAAGGCTTCCGGATCAATGAGATCAGCAGCACCTTGGCCGAGCGCGGGATGGAAATCGATGTGCTGACGGGGAAGCCGAACTATCCGGAAGGAAAGATCTACTCAGGGTACCGGATGTCCGGAGTGCAGCGTGAGCAGTTCCACAAAGTGAATATCACGCGGGTGCCCTTGATTCCCCGAGGCAATGGGAAAGTCCGCCTGACCCTGAATTACCTGTCGTTCATTTTTTCGGGGTTGTTGTTCGGGCCGTGGCTCATGCGCCGCAAGTCCTACGACGTGGTTTTCATCTGCGCCCTGTCACCGTTGTTGCTGGCCTTGCCTGGCTTGCTATTGGCGAAGATCAAACGCGCGCCAGTGGTGATCTGGGTATTGGATCTTTGGCCGCAGAGTCTTTCGGCAACGGGCCATGTCAAAAACCGCTATGTGTTGGCCGTGGTCGAGCGGATCGTGCGGTTCATTTATAGCCGGGCCGACTTGATACTTGTCCAGTCTGAAGCGTTTGTCGAGCCGATACGCAAGCTCGCGCCGGGCAAACCCATTGAGTACTATCCCAATTCCGTCGACGACAGTTTTTCGCGGACGCCCACGGAGGCGCCTCCCGAGGTGCCAGGACTGGACGGCGAGTTTGTTGTCATGTTCGCGGGTAATATCGGTGCAGCGCAGGCTGTGGAAGTGATAGTCGCTGCCGCTGCACTGCTGCGCGAGCAGCGGGGGATCCAGTTTGTTGTTCTGGGGGGAGGCAGCCGCAGGGAATGGATGCAGCAACAAGTGGCGGCGCTGGGCCTGGAAAACCTGCACTTGCCGGGCCGTTTTCCGGTGGAAACCATGCCTGCATTCATGCAGCGCGCTTCGGCATTGCTGGTAACGCTGACTGACCAGGAGATCTTCGCAGCGACTGTTCCCAACAAGGTGCAGGCCTATATGGCGTCGGGCAAGCCCATCCTGGCGAGCCTCAATGGCGAAGGCGGACGGTTGGTGGAAAAGGCGCAGGCAGGCATCGCAGTACCCGCTGAGGACGCACAGGCCTTGGCTGATGCCATCCGGCGCCTCGCCGATATGCCGGAAGAGGCGCGTGCGCGCATGGGTGAAAATGGGCGACGCTACTACGAAGAGCATTTCAACCACGAGCGGTTGGTGGATCAATTGGCCGAGGTGCTCGAAACGGTATCGCGCGCAAACTCAAAATCGGCGTGAAGCCGCCGTCTGATAGTGTCAGGCCAGGGAAGAGCCAGCGCCACGGGGCTGTGGCGACGGGAACCTGGATGACAAAGGCGCCCGGGTGTGATCAGCATCCGGGCAATATCGATTCTGCAAGAGAAAATTGTGAAGAGAGTATTTGATCTATTGCTCAGCCTGTTTGCCGCACTTGTGCTGCTGATACCAGTGATTATCGTTGCGCTTTTGGTCCGGCTGACTTCGCCTGGCCCTGTGCTGTATTGGAGCGACCGAGTGGGTCGCAATAACCGCATTTTCAAGATGCCCAAGTTCCGCAGCATGAAAGTGGATACGCCGGCCGTTGCGACGCATCTGCTGCCGGATCCCGCAGCATGTTTGACGCCTGTCGGAGGCTTCTTGCGCAAAAGCAGCCTGGATGAATTGCCACAGCTGTGGAGCATTATCGTCGGCGACATGAGTTTTGTCGGACCACGCCCTGCGCTGTTCAATCAGGATGACCTGATCGCTTTGCGGACCGAGGCTGGCGTGGATGCGCTCACGCCTGGATTGACGGGATGGGCCCAGGTCAATGGCCGTGATGAATTGCCGATCCCCGATAAGGTCCGTCTGGATATCGAATATATGGAAAGGCAGTCCGTATGGTTCGATATCCGCATCCTCTGGCTGACTTTCGTCAAGGTGCTGCGGCGGGACGGCGTTTCACATTGATTCGGGCAAGCCTCTTTTCTCAGAGTGTTTGTCTCTGAAGACCCATCGCAAGATTGAGTAGATAACCACGGGGACCAAGGTCCAGAACAGCCCGTGGTCATAAAAAATGGGCCCCTCCCCGGGGACCTGAGAGAAATGATAGCCAGCAATGGCGCCCATAATGCCGAAGGCGCCTACCGTTGCGCTTGCGGTAATCGGCAAGCACGTGATCAGTGCCATTACTATGGACGCACAAACCATGGCGAAGAGTGCAATCGGCCACCCTCCGAGCGAGTAGCCCGAGATATGGACGGCTGCGGGCGCGGTGCCACGCCCTTCGAATCCATCGCGGCCGAAGACTCGGGTATAGATGTAGGTGCTGGGGCGACAAGCTGGCCCTCGACGCGCCTGAGCCAGGATGCCGCCGCATACATAGCCTTCTTCCGTGAATACCTGGTAGTAGAACGGGTATAGGATCGCCATTCGGGTCAGACCGGAGAATAGCGTTTCCGGTGCTCGGGTGAACGCCAGCTTGGGTGTATCCAGGGCCTCGCTCAATACCCCTTTGTTGGGGTGGACTTCTGGCCGTGTGTGGGGCGGTGTTGTGGGTGCCGACACTTCTGGCGCGATTACCGAGGGGGCGGCGAGTTCGGGAAGAGGCACGTTGCTGGAACTGTCCGCGTAGCGGAATACGTGGCTGGAAATCACCAAATAGGTTGCGAACAGCGCCATGGTGCCGATTCCGGCTTTGATATATGGGCGCTTCTGGCTGTGTGCAAAGACGGTGAGTATCAGCCCGGCAGCAAAGACCAAGAAAGGCCATTTCATGTTCAACAGGACCATGTAGAGAGCCACCAAGCTGGCCACGACTACGGTGGTCACTTTCCAGAACAGGGCCGAGGAACGGATCCATCGGATTTGGGCATATACGGCTAGGAACGGCAGGATAGACATCAGGACAGCCATGGTCCAGAAACGCAGTCCGCCAAGTATTTGAAACCGTATTTCGACCGACGAGACAGCGTCGGTGCCCGTGCCATAAAGGGAAAATGCCTTGGCTGTCCACAAGTGGTATCCCACGTGGCCCAGTGCCAGACCAGTTATTACCAGATAATCAATGCGTCGGATTTCCGGAACGCGGGAGCAAAGCCGATGCACCGGCTTTTCCAGGTAGCGCCGTACCAGAATGACCACTATGGGAGTCATCAGGAATGGCAAAAAAAGTAATAACCAATATAGTGGCGTAAATATTGTTGGAAAATCGTAGATGACTGCGTAGCTGGGAATTTTTTGTAGTTGTGCTCGGCCGAACGGTGTGGCAAAAAGTAAATTACCAAGAACAACAGTGAGGAAAAAGGCCGCCAGAAAAATAACAGGCGACATATTTCTGATAATCCAGGGTCGGAGCGTGTCGTTCTTCAATCTATAGTCCATGGATTGCTAAGTCTTGCAGGAGTATAGGCAAACGCTGTCGGGCCGCGTACTGTCCATAAGTCGTAAACTGTAGCGAAGTGTGAGGGTTAAGATAAGCTGATCAGCTTTCAGACGCAAGCATCCTGTTAGCCATCTTGATGGCTGCTGGGTGATAGGTCCTCGGCGCCGGATCAGGGAAGGATGGGAAGCCACTCTGTTCGGCCAATGCCGTACCGCCGACGTGCCATCCGAAGTATGTACGCGGATCCTGAAAGCTCCTCCAGCCCTTTCGACGACCTCCGGCTTGCTGCATGGGTCCAGGTGGAAGTACTCGGCCTTCATGCGCCTCCTGCAGGATCTATCGGTCTGTCATAACCCCGGTAACGCTTGCGCAAAACCAAGGGGTCATCTCGCCGAAGCGAGATGACCCCTTGGTTTTTGCCGCAGTGGATATCCGGCGCTAGGCGTTAAGTGCCTAATCAGGCATCTTGCTTTGCCAGATGGCAGTCGACGCCTTGCTCCCGTTTGCGGCGTTGCTTGATGGCGACCAAGAGCAGGGCCGCAATGGGAATCATGAAGGCGAAAATGCCGTGAGGATAGGTGAAGCTTGCAATCAACGGCACTTGGGTCAGATAGTAGGAAAACGAGCAAGCGGCTACGGTGAAACCGAGGAACAGTGGGCTGCTGCCGGCGGCGCCGACAGTGCCGAGAATCCCGAGAAATA
This sequence comes from Achromobacter sp., assembly GCF_049647645.1. Taxonomy (GTDB): domain Bacteria; phylum Pseudomonadota; class Gammaproteobacteria; order Burkholderiales; family Burkholderiaceae_B; genus Achromobacter. The sequence goes on along the minus strand of NZ_JBARYB010000012.1, from coordinate 19,425 downwards.
CGCCGCTCAGAACCATCACGCAAATCGACCAGAACATTCCCAATTCACCGTATGCAGATAGCGTTGCCGGTGCAGGCTGCTGCCCCTGTGCCCAATCTACCTCAGGATACATTGCGTTGAAGACCTTGATGGGGAGCACGCAGCTAGCCTCCGGCATATGCAGGAGTCTGCGGACCAGATTTCCCTGGATGCCGCACCGCTCTGATTCGTCCCCGAACATCGCTACGTAAAAGGGCATGGCTGCCGCCATGCGATGCAGTGCGTCACCGGAAAGCCGTTTCATGTAGGACGCAAGCAGGTTCGTATCTAGCTTGACCGTTGGTTGAGCAAGCGCAGGCGCTGGATCGGCCGGAGGGTGACGGATCGCTTCAGGTGCTGGCGAGGGCCTTGCCGGAATATCGATCGGCGCCATCGCCTGGGGGAGTTCTTCTATTTTGGGGGAGGATTCTGGCTGCTGGAGAGCGCTAGCCAGTTCTACTTCCACCGGTTCCGGCGGGGCTGGGTACATCGCATAGCCAGTGAGGACGAATGCGAGAACCGAAACGAGGGTGACGATGATCACGTATTTCAATTTGGCGCGCGTCAAAATGAACGCAGCAACCATCATGATCAGATAGATAAGTATCTGAGCCTTCGAGTAGGTGGCAGTGATGGTAAACAGGAAGAAGACGAATGTTGCCACGAAGAGGAGCAAGTCTTGCGGTTTGCCGCCCTGTTTTACGTATGCAATGAACGCTAGTACTGGAATAATCAGGTTAATCCCGTACGCGAACGCAAAAAAGACGAAGCCAGTATTTTCCAGAAGGTTCAAGCGGCGGGTGGTTTTCGCAATGTAGTCGCCGCTGGACAGCAAGCCAAGATCCAAGGCGCCAGCAGCATTCAGAGTAAAAAGACAATAAGCAGCGCTGGCGAGTGCGAAAAGCCACAGCACCGAGGTATTAATTTTCAGATCGTATGAGGCCACCTTGTTCAAGAGCGGGATAGGGCGCTTCAAGAACTTGATCGTCAACCAGGCCGCAATCGGAACGACAATGAGAGGCAGATAAAGAAGGGCAAGATAGGTTGGTGAACCGATCGACTCATAGGCCTTCGCTGCCATCGGTCCCCATCTATTTGTAATGTACTCTGCCCCGCCAGGCATTAAGTAGACGGTCGCAGCCAAAACCGTAGTAACGAAGTACGAGAACAAATACAAAACCGTTGGCATCGAGATAGCTATTTTTCTATCTAATGCCAAGTTTCCGTGCTTCCAGAAATTGCCTAACATCTGCTAATGCCTTTCCATTAAGTTCTGGGATGTGAAGGCCCCAAAAGCCAAACATCCCTACTAAATATTTCTAAATATTACTTTATATATCGTTGAGAGCATGATTCCCACTAGCTTTCGATGGTGCGGTCAACTAAGAAAAGAGGGGGTTGACAGTAAGCAGAAGTATCATGCGAAATCGTGACGCACGTATTGTAGAACTACGTAACTTATTTGGCCCTGAAAAATCAGATTTTTACGAGTTGATTGCTCGTGAAGTGACCTTGTTGTGCGTCACAGCAACAAATCAGGTGTCGTTCAGGATATTTGAAGGTGGAGACAGATCAGCCTTGGATGAGGCTGGATCCCAATGATCGATACAGTTTGACCAAGCAGGCCATCAGAACAGCCGCCAATGCGCCGAGCCAGGCCACGGCCCATCCCGCGGCTGCCCAGTCCATTTGTCCGTTGTAGATAGATGGCGGCGCCAGGAAATGCATGGCGCTCAGTACGGCAAGGACCAAGGCGATCATCTTGAAGTTGATCGTGAATCGGATTGCGTTCGATCCAGTCCACAGCGTCAGGCAAAAATACAGGAGGGTGCTCGCCGCATATGAAATGGCGAAATAGTCGAGCGAATGACTGCTGGAGGAATACATATAGGCAAGGAAGGCGACGCTATTGCTGATGGCCGCCAGCACGACCAGTTGCTTCAGATTGCCGAGCACCTCGAATTTCTTCTGCGAATAGAGTGCCAGGGTGCTCAGCATGATGCCGATTCCAATGAGAACCGCCCGGAAAAAAGATACGTGCTGCAGGTCTGGCGAAAAGTACGTCAATTGCACTTTTGCAAATGACGCATAGACGAATATCGCAAATAGAAACAGCACGACCAGAAGCGTGGTCGAGAATTTGATCAGCTGAGAGAGCTCCTGTTCCTTTTTCTCACGGAACAGCCGGAAGATCATGGAATGGGCTATCAGCATGATCGGCATGGAGATGAATCCTGAAATGCCGATTAGAAGGTCTTTGGTGAAGGCATAACCCGCCACGCCCGGCCCGTCCACGCGGCCAAGGAAGAAGCGATCGGTGTAGCTATTGACGAGCATCAGCGAAAACCAGATGAACATGGGGCCGCCATAGGCCAGCAGCTTGGAATTCTCAAGCGGAGATTCCTTCGCTGCCAGCCGGCGCTGACGCTTGCGCACCACGCTGGTAAACCAGGTCCAATGGATATATAGAAGCAGGGTAATGAGGCCGGCCAGGAACCCCGCGCCATAACCCGCTACGGACAGCGCGAGCGAATGGGTATTGGACAGAATCGCGTAGGCCGCAAACAGCAGTTGAGTAATGCTCAGCGTGATCGCGCTGATGACCTGGCTGCGCATCCGCCGTTCCGGTTGGAATAAGGCGACGGCCACGTAGAATAGCCCTTGTGCCGCAGTCAGGAACAAGACGCTCGTGCTCAGCGCCCGATCATGGAACAGCGATAGAAATATACCGGCGGTGATCACGGCCGTCAGCGAGGCCGAAATAATGGCTATCCGTATCACCTGCGTGACGAACGCCGCTTTCCCTTTACGCAAGGGGAAGTAAAAGATGATCGCGCTGGCAATCCAGCTTGAAGCAATCTGCGCGCCGATCACGCCTGCGGCGATTGCAGCGGAATAAGTTACATAATCGCTGGACGGAAAGCTCATATACATGGCGACCATGTACACGATCATGGACAGAGCCGGGAAAACTTTCACTGCGAGGTAGAGGAAGAGGCCCCGTATCATGCCAAAACTATTTATATAAAAAGAAGGGTCGATGGCCGTCGCGGCTCCCGCACGTCACGGGTGGCCTTACTGCTCCGGATCCTGAAAAATTGTGCGGACCAGTTTTTTTCCCTGTTGCAGGGCGGTCTTGTGCTGCCGACAGAAGGCGGCTGCGCCTTGTGCGGAAAGCTGGGCGGCCCCGTAGTTCATGCCTGCGTTGCTTTGCAGGCATGCAGCCAAGCCTTCCGCGGTGACGTCATCCAGAACGAGCAGGTGTGCATAGTACTCCTGTGGGATGCCGGGCAGACGGGAAGATATTACGGGCACGCCCGTGGCCATGTATTCCAGCAGCTTGGATGGAAAGGAATATTGCAGATAGGCGTCGCCCGGGATGCGTGCGTTGACCAGAAAGCTGGCGCTGCGCGACAGCGCCTTGACGTCTTCGGGAGGGATGCTGCCCAGATAGTGTATCTGCGGATGCTCGCTTGCGGCCCGGCTCACCTCTGCTTTCATGGAGCCTGCCCCACATAGGACCAGATGGACCTGGCCGCTCAGTTGCTTGACGGCGTGGATGAGAATGCCCACGCCATAGGGTTCAGCCAAGCCGCCGGCGTAGAAGACAAAGCCCTTGGTCAACCCGTACTTGTTCAGAATCTCGGAATCGCGCTGCATCTGCGCGGCGTCAGGCGCATCGCTGGCCTCTGCCACGCCTTCCAGGACTGCCGTGCGTTTGCCGTTCCAGGAGGGGCGCGAGCGGACCAGTTCGGAGGTGATTCCTATGATGCCCGTCGCCCGGTCGCTCAGGCTCAACACCAGTGATGTGTCGATCCGCTTCAGGAAACTGAATAGGCGGCTGCGTTTGACGCCGACATTCATGTACTGCGGCAGATCAGGGACGTAGATATAGAAGGGGATCCGAAACAATTTGGACAAGATCGCCGCAGAAAGCACTAGAGGAGTGTGCAGCGAGTACACCAGGATTGCCGAAGGACGCTCACGGCTTTGGCGCAGGGAGCGCCAGCCTGCCCTCAGGATCGAGATGGTGCGCGACATGTGGCTGAGAAAGGGCATGTTGATGTAGCCGACAGCCTGGGCTTGCTGTCCGTGGGCATCAACACCTTTGAACGCCTTCAGCAAGACGGTACGGTTGCGTGGAAAGATCCGCGCAGGGTACAGGCCGATCGTTTCGACCTCGACGTCGTTTTGCCGCAGACCATCGACGATCCGGGATTCCAGCTTGCGCGCGGCGTACTGATGATCCTTTTCCGCCCTGTCGTGCAGGTCGAAATACGCCTGTGGGCAGAAGAAACCCAGGTGCAGCAATCGTTTTTTTTCAGACACGATTTTTTCCGTTATCGCATTCAGGGTATGGATTTGCGCGCGGAATGCGCGGAGATCCCGGCTGGCGCAGACAAGACCAGGAACAACGCGGCCAATGTCGCATATAGGCCGATGGTACGCATGCCCCGGAACATCAGTTCGGTAAGGCCGAATGTCGCAAATCCCAGACAGACGACGAGACCCATGGCGGCAGCGCATTTGCCGTCCGAACTCCCCTGGCGCACGCGTCTGAGGAAATAGGCGCTAGGCGCAAGATATATGGCGAGCAGCGCTGCGAGCCCTGGCAGACCGTAGTTGGCCATGGCGTACAGCAGGTCGTTGTGAGGCTCGCCAAAGTTTGCAGCAACCGTTGGCGAAACCTTGCCGCGCGCAGCCTGTTCCTGCAACTTTTCAGGGAATAGGCTACTGCTTCCATTGCCGGTGAGCGGCGCGGCGCGGAACATTCTCCAGGAGGCGGACCATAGTTGAAGCCGTGTGCATATCGAAGTATCCGCCAATCGGTCATTGCGACATTGAACGACTTCGTTGGTCGCCAGTTCTACGCGGCTGCGCAAATCGTGATTGGCGTAGAGGACCGCCGCGCAGCCAACAATGACCGTGGCAAATATGCCCGCCTTCAGAACCCATCGCCGTTGGCCGGTCAGAGCCAGTGCCACGAGGGAAAAGACGGGGACCGCCAGCCAACCGCCGCGGGTCAAAGTCAGCGTGAAGGCGTAGATCGCCACCCCGCCGGATGCAAGCTTCGCGGCGGCTTCAAGCCTGGGCCAGCGCGTCGTGCGCAGCCCCAGCGCGAACAGCATGAGCACGCCCAGAAGCAAGGTCAGGTTGCCGTAGGAGACAGCATTGTATTCCTCGGGTTCCGGCCGTCTGCCGGTGGTCCAGGCCAGATGGATGATGGTGATGCTGGCGACCCAGGTGGCTGTCGCGATGCCCCACAGGGCGAGTTTGAGCCTTTCGCGGTCGACCTGCGCCAGGGCGGCGACGATCAATGCTATCGCCCAGAACCGGAGGCCGCGTTCAAGATCCGATCCATGCAATCTCGTATGCAACAAGGCAGAGCTGAGTAGCGGCGTCAACGGAACCAGTGCCAGCAACGCAACCAGAGGCCAGTAGCGATGCCAGTACGGAGTACGAGATGGTTCGGATTGGCGAACCAGGAGGCCGGCCACGCTGAAGACGCAGGCAGCGTAGAACGCAGCGCTGCCCCCGCGGCTGGTGCTGACGGTCAGGACCGGCAGCAAGCCGATACAAAGCGGCAGGGCTACATCGCATACGTTCTTGACTGCCCGGGAAAACTGGGGAGGCGTGGCGACGTCCATGGAAGCAATCCTGGGCAAATACTGATTGGTAGTGGCGTCGCGCTGGGAAGGAAAAACTACCCAGGTGCAGGGGCATTCGGGGCAAGTTGCCCCGATGCCGTTTGCCCGTCAGCAGCTAGATCAGTATTTTTTCCACACGGTACGGTTTACGTAATCCGTATAGCTATGGATGATCCGCACCACTTTTTCCGCCACGTTAGGCATGCTGTAGTCGGCCACCTGGCGCAGGCTGCGCTCGGCTCCCCGCCCTTGCTTCTCCAGGATGGAGAGCCCTTGCAGCACGCGGTCCAGCTCCAGGCCGACCATCATGACGGAAGCTTCCTCGAAGCCTTCAGGGCGCTCGTGGGCTTCGCGAATATTAAGTGCGGGAAAATTGAGAATGGAAGATTCTTCCGTGATGGTGCCGCTGTCGGAAAGCACCGCGCGGGCGTCTTTCTGCAGTTTGACATAATCGTGGAAGCCAAGCGGCTTGAGCAGACGCACCAGCGGATCAAATTGCAGCTGTTGCGCGTCAATACGCTTCTGCGTGCGCGGATGCGTGGAAACGATCACGGGCTTGCCGTAAGTCGTGGCCAGACCATTGAAGATGTCCGCGAGCTTGCGAAGATTGATCTCGGAATCGACGTTCTCTTCGCGGTGAGCGCTGATGACAAAGTACTCGCCCTCAGTCAGACCCAGCCGCGAGAGAGCGTCCGAGGCGTCGATCGACGGCGCGTAGTGCGTCAGCACCTCGAACATCGGGCTGCCGGTCTTGATGACGCGGTCCGGAGGGCAACCTTCTGCCAGCAGATATTCGCGGGCAATGCTGCTGTAAGTGAGGTTGATGTCGGAGGTATGGTCGACGATACGCCGGTTTGTCTCTTCCGGCACACGCTGATCGAAACAGCGGTTTCCGGCTTCCATGTGGAAAATGGGAATCTTACGGCGTTTGGCGGGAATGGCGGCCAAGCAGCTATTGGTGTCACCTAAGATGAGGACGGCTTCGGGCTGCGTTTCGGCCAGAACCTTGTCGACGGCAATGATGACGTTGCCGATCGTCTCGGCGGCGGTGCCTCCCGCCGCGTTGAGGAAGCGGTCCGGGCGGCGGACGCCGAGATCACTGAAGAAGATCTCATTCAGTTCGTAGTCGTAGTTCTGGCCGGTATGGACGATGATGTGATCACAGTATTCGTCCAGCTTGGCCATGACGCGCGACAAGCGGATGATTTCGGGACGCGTACCAAGGACGGTAACGACTTTGAGTTTCTTGGTCATCTTGGATAATTAGACTTTGTGGCCGATGGTGTCGGGATTCTGCCGGTCGAAGATCTCGTTCGCCCATAGCATGACGACCATGTCGCCCTCGCCGATATTGGTGATGTCGTGCGCCCAGCCGGGAATGGTCTCGACGATGGTGGGCTCGTCGCCATTGGTGAGGATTTCGAACGTCTCGTCCGTCACGATATGGCGGAAACCGAAACGAGCCGAACCCTTGATGACCAGGAATTTCTCGGTCTTTGTGTGGTGATAATGGCCACCGCGCGTGATGCCTGGGAGCGCAGTGAAAAACGAAAACTGGCCAGCGTCGGGCGTCTTCAGCATCTCGACGAAAACACCGCGTTGGTCACCGTACTTGGGCACCGTGTAGGCGAACTGCGCCGGCTCCAGATAGCTCATGTAGGTCGAATACAGCGCGCGCGTGAAGCCAGTGCCCACGCGAGGCGTGATGAGCGTCTGGCGGCTTTCCTTGAAGCCGCGGATCTCCTCGGCCATGTCGCCGACGGTGGTGGAATAGATCGGCTCGACTTCCACGTACCCGTTAATGCCGGGCTCTTCGGCGAGCAAGGCGATCAAGGCTTTACAGACGTCGTCCACGTACACCAGGCGGACCTTGGCCGCAGGATCATTGATGGTGATTGGCAGGTCGTGCGCGATGTTGTGGCAGAAGGTTGCTACCGCAGAGTTGTAGTTCGGGCGGCACCATTTGCCGAACACATTGGGAAGGCGGAACAGGCGAACTGACGAGCCGGTCTGGCGCCCATAGGCGAGCAGCGCTTCTTCGGCTGCCAGTTTGCTGGCGCCGTAGGGATTTTCGAGCTCCGCCTGAATCGATGAGGTGTAGGCGATCGGCAAGGGGCGCTGGCGCTTGGCAGCGAAATCAATCAGCGATTGGGTCAATCCCTGGTTGATTTCCTTGAATTCAGCAGGATCTTTGGGGCGGTTTGAACCGGCCAGATGAAAGACGTAATCCGCTTCCTGGACCATGGCTTCCAGCTGGGCCAGCGTATGCTCGCGAGTGAATGCGAGTACTTCGAATTCGTCGCGTTCGCCTAGCAACACGCGCAGGTTCTTGCCGACGAATCCGTTGGCGCCGGTGATAAGCAGCTTCATTTAGCCCTCGGCTTCGGGGATGTCGTTGCGTTCGATGGCCTGGATGAAATCGAGCTTGCGCAGCAAGGTCACCATGCCGGCGACGTCCAGGCGTTCGGTATTGTGCGAGTTGTAGTCTTCGTATTGCGAAATCTTCGGTTCGCCTTGTTCCACGAACTTGCCGTAATTGAGATCGCGCAGATCGGGGGGCACGCGGTAGTACCCGCCCAGGTCCTCGGCGGCAGCCATTTCTTCGCGGCTCAACAGCGTTTCATAGAGTTTTTCGCCATGCCGCGTGCCGATGATGTTGATCGGATGCTCCGGCTTTTTAAGGATGGCGAGCAAGGCTTCGGCCAGCGTTTCGATCGTGGCGGCGGGAGCCTTCTGTACAAAGATATCGCCGTTCGTGCCATGCTCAAACGCATACAGCACCAGATCCACCGCATCTTCCAGCGTCATCATGAAACGGGTCATGTCGGGGTCGGTGATCGTGAACGGCGTACCGGCGCGGAATTGGTCGAAGAAGAGGGGGATGACCGAACCGCGCGACGCCATGACGTTGCCATAGCGGGTCCCACAGATCACGGTACCTTTGCCGTCGAGGTTGCGCGACTTGGCAACCATCACTTTTTCCATCATCGCCTTGGAAATGCCCATGGCGTTGATCGGATAAACGGCTTTGTCGGTGCTCAGGCATACGACGCGGCTGACATTATTGACAATGGCTGCTTCGAGTACGTTCTCGGTGCCCAGGACGTTGGTCCGCACAGCTTCCATCGGGTGGAATTCGCACGAAGGGACTTGCTTGAGCGCTGCGGCATGAAAAATGAAATCGACGCCGCGGGTGGCATTCAGGATGCTTGTGTAGTCGCGCACGTCTCCGATGTAGAACTTCAATTTCGGATTGTTGAAGCGCTTCCGCATATCGTCCTGCTTTTTTTCATCGCGGCTGAAAATGCGGATTTCGCCGATATCGGAATTAATGAACTGTTTCAGAACGGCATTGCCGAAAGAACCCGTGCCTCCGGTTATTAGCAAGGTCTTGTCGCAGAAGGTTTTATTGCTCATGGCTTATATATACTAATTATGGCAGCGGGTTTATTTAATTGAATTCAGGACGGAGTATATTCAATCACGAGCTTTTTGAGCATCGCCTTGGGGGCCATTTCATCGCCCGTAGTGAAAGAATATTCCATGCTTTCGAGTTCTTTCATCAATTCGTCATAAGGAATGCTATGTTCCTTCGACTGCATGATCCGAGGGTGTTGCGTAGGCGAGACATCTCCGCCGATCAGGAGTTCTTCGTAGAGTTTCTCTCCGGGGCGTAGGCCCGTGATCCGGATTTCGATGTCGCCGTCGGGGAATTCTGGCGTGCGGACGGTCAGGCCATGCAGTTGAATCATGCGTTTGGCCAGGTCGTATATGCGGACCGGTTCCCCCATGTCCAGGACGAAAACCGAGCCCGAGGCTCCCATGGCTCCTGCCTGCAGCACCAATTGTGCTGCTTCCGGGATGGTCATGAAGTACCGGGTAATGTCCGAATGTGTCAATGTCACTGGCCCGCCGTTCTGGATTTGCCGATTGAACAGGGGGACGACGCTGCCCGAGCTACCCAGCACATTGCCGAACCGCACCATCGAGAAGCGGGTGCCGGTTTGGATGTCCGCCAGCGCCTGCAGTACCAATTCGGCCAGGCGCTTGGTTGCGCCCATGACATTGGTGGGCCGGACAGCCTTATCGGTGGAAATCAGCACAAAATCCTTGACGCCGGATTCGATGGCGGCGCGGGCGAAGGACAGGGTTCCGAAGGCATTGGTGCTAATGCCTTCGCGGATGTTGTGTTCGACCAGGGGGACATGCTTATAGGCCGCCGCGTGATAGATGGTCTCGACGCCATACTTGCGCATATGTTCTGCACAATTCCGCTGATCACCCACGGAGCCCAGCAGCAGCACGATCTCCACATTCTGCGAATTGATCCCGGCAAGGTCCTGGCCGATCGTGTACAGGGCAGGCTCGGAGATTTCCAGCAAGACCAGGCGGCGGGGCTGCAGCGCCAGGATCTGGCGGCACAATTCGGAGCCGATGGAGCCGCCAGCTCCAGACACCATGACTACATGCCCAGTTACATATCGGCCCAACAGCGCGGGCAGCGGCGCCACGGCATCGCGGCCCAGGAGGTCTTCGATCTGAAGGTCGCGAGCTTTCAGGCCGCCGGCCTGGTCGACCATTTCGTGCAGATTCGGCACAATCCGGACCCGGATACTGTGCTGCGAACCGATCTCCACCATGTTGTTGATTTGTTCGCGCGAAGCCGTCGGCTTGGCAATCAAGATCTGGCCGATATTGTAGCGTTCCACGAGTTCGCCTACGTCGCTCGTAGGGTGAGTGCGCAGACCAGCGGCCATCAGGCCAGTTTTATCCCGGTCGTCGTCGACCAGCGCGATCGGGCGGTAATGCGAGCTGTTGCGCAAGGCGAGCGCCAGTTGGCTGCCAGCCGGGCCTGCACCGTAGATCAGCACACGGACGACGCTATCCCGCGGTACATCGCCAAGCCGGTGGCGAGGAAACAAGGTCTTGAGGGCCGCCAGCCGCACGCCGAGCAGCAGCACCAGGGACACAACGCCGTAAATGGTCAATACGCCGCGCGAAAGTCCCGAGGACATCTGCAGAAAGAGGCTGCAGGCGGTGACGGTCATGATTGACACCAGTACGCCCCCTACTATGACAAGGGCGACACGGTCCGTCATATACCGCAGCACGTATTGATAGGTGCCAAATACGACTAGCGCGAAGATGCCGCTGGCACACGCGGCAAATGACAGCAAAAGATAGTCTGGTGTTGTAAAAAATAGCTCGAAACGAAGCCATAATGCCAACTGGAAAGCGCCAAACAGAATCAGCGCGTCCAGCAAAATGGCAAGTGCTCTTTTGGCTGATCTCGGGAGGTCCACGAGCGCTTGCCGAACTGCACCGATTGAGGTACGCAAAGTCACACCGACTGATAAAGGGAGTTGGGGGGGTGCGTGATTGTATCAATACGCCGTTGAGGTAGAGTACCGCCCCTGCGCCGCGGGCTGGCGAAGGCGCCGAGAACAGCTTGCGCGGCGCCGCCATCCAAGGTGCTGCAATATGCGGCGCCCAAGGGGGGCACGATGCGAAGATTAAATGGGGGCGCATTACTTGCGCCCGGAGTTACTGACCGGCGGAGTCGGACGAGTTAGTCCGGCAAGTACGAATGTCCTGCCGGCAATGGTCGGGGGCGTGCCGCTTTCTGAACAACAACTTGCGAAAATATGATGAGCAAAATTTTAGTCACGGGCGGAACGGGATTTGTCGGGCAACGAGTGGTGCGGGATCTGTTGGCGCAAGGACACTCGTTGCGATTGTTGACACGCCGGCCGCTGAGCGATGAGCGTGTCGAAGTGAGCAATATCCCCGATATGACGGATGAGACGGCGCTGATGGAGGCCATGTCGGGGATGGAGGCTGTCTGCCATCTTGCGGGGCGAGCTCACGTGTTGGGTGCCCCACCTGCCGATCACGAACTCCTGTTCGAGCAAGTGAACGTGGAATGGACCTGCAGACTGGCGGACACCGCCTTTCGTTCCGGAGTGAAGCGGTTCGTGTTCGTCAGTTCCATTGGCGCGGTGGGAACGTCCAGCGAGGCGGGGGCTCCGTTGACCGAGCAGACGGAATGCCACCCGACTACGCCCTACGGCAAGTCCAAATTGAAAGCGGAACAGAAGTTGGCCGAGCTGGCGCAGCGCCATGGCGCCGAACTGGTGATCGTCCGGCCTCCGCTGGTTTACGGCAAGGGCGCGCCGGGCAATATGGCGCGGATGGCTCGGTGGGTTCGGGCCGGCGTGCCGCTGCCATTGCGCAACGTGCGCAATCAACGCAGCCTGGTGCATGTGGATAACCTGTCGGCCGCGCTATTGGCTTGCTTGCAGCACCCTGATGCGCCTGGTCATGTATTCCATGTGCGGGACCTGCAGGACTATTCGACACCGGATATTTTGCGGGGCGTGGCCAAGGATGTCGGTCGGCCAGCGCGTTTGATTCCTTTCCCGTCTTTCATGCTGCGTATGTTGGCGCAGGCTGCGGGGCAGCGTGGCGCATATGAGCAGCTTACGGGCACCCTGCAGGTCGATGACGCTTCTATCCGCAAGACGCTGCAATTCATGCCTAGATCCTTGCCGTTCGAGGTTGTCTGAGTCGGCATAGGAATAGATATTTGAAAGTTTTTTCAAGGCGTTCCTGCCTGGATGAGGGCTGTTGGCCTGATAAAACGCGGCCGCATGACTCGTGCAGTTTGTTGTAAATTGCCGAAATTCTTTGCTGCGGATGCCGCCCTGCATCGGCGGATGATTCCGACTCCGCGTCACGCGGTCTTTTGTGCTTTTGTCAATGCCAACACGCATCCTCATTGTTCGCACTTCGTCGCTAGGCGATCTGGTGCATATGCTGCCCGCCATATCCGATATCGCCCGGCATGTGCCGGACGCGGAGATCGACTGGATTGCAGAAGAAGCTTTTGCGGACATCCCGGCATGGCATCCCGCAGTCAGTGAAGTCATCAAGGTGGCCCATCGGCGCTGGCGCAAGGCCTGGTGGTCAGCCCAGGTTCGGGCTGAGCGCCGCGCGCTGAAGGAGCGCCTGCGGTCCAAGCAGTACGACATCGTGCTCGACATGCAGGCGCTACTGAAATCCGCCTGGCTGGTGCGCCAGACCCGTGGCGTGCGGCATGGGCTGGACTGGCGTTCGGCGCGCGAACCGCTGGCGTCGTTGTTCTACAACGTGCGGCATCGGGTGGAGTTCTGGCAACCGGCGGTGATCCGCCAGCGCAAGCTTGCCGCCTTGACGTTCGGTTACCAGTACGCCGGCGTGCCCGATTTTGGTCTGCAGGCTTTTGCGCGCCAGGCGACACAGGCTGCGGCGGACCCGGTGCTGGAAGTCGGCAGCGAGGGCCTGAATGTCGGTGAGCTGCCACGTTTGCACCACCTGGACACAGACCGCGGCTACGCCGTGATCATGCCGTCGGCCAGCCGCGACGACAAGCTCTGGCCCGAGGAGGACTGGCGCGTCGTTTTCCGCCGTCTTCGCGAGGCCGGCTGCACCCTGAAACTGTTGGCAGGAAATGAGCAGGAGGCCGAGCGCGCCCGCTTGCTGATTGCCGGCATGGACGGCGCCGAGGTGATGCCCCGCATGGATCTGAGCATGGTGGCGCGCCTGTTGGCCGGGTCCCGCATGATGGTGGGGTTGGATAGCGGCCTGACCCATCTGTCGGCCGCGTTGGGCCGTCCCACCATCGGCATCTATCGAGCCTCCACGCCGGTACGTACGCCGCTGGTCGGCTCCAGCTACACCGCCAGCCTGGGCGACCGCGGGGCCTCGCCTTCGCGCGAGGCCGTGATGGCGGCAGTGGAGCAGGCTTTGGCTGCCCAGTGACATGAACCGCGGCGTCTACTCTCTGGCGCTCAGGGCTCTGTCACCGCTGGTCTGGCTCTGGATGGGGCGCCGCGCCCGGCGCGCAGGCGGCCAATGGGAAATCTTCTCTGCCGAGCGCTTCGGCCACGCCGCGGTGGCTGCCACGTCTTCTGCGTCCTGGGCGGCTCCCGTCTGGGTGCATGCGGTCAGCCTGGGCGAGACCCGCGCGGCACAGCCCTTGTTGCAGGCTTTGCTGGATCGGGGCCTGCCGGTGCTGCTCACGCATATGACGGCCACCGGCCGGGCCGAGGGCGCACACCAGTACGCCGACGCGATCGCCCGCGGGCAGTTGCGCCAGGCATGGCTGCCTTATGACTTTCCCGGCGCGACTCGCCGTTTCATGGCGGCCTACCGGCCGCGTTGCGGCTTGCTCATCGAACGCGAGATCTGGCCGAACCTGCTGGCCGCCGCGCGCGGCGCTGGCGTACCCATGGCGCTGGTCAGCGCCCGGTTCTCGGCGTCGTCGCTGAGGCAGGCGGGCAGGATGGGCAGTGTGATGCGCGAAGCCCTGGGCGGACTGGATGCGGTGCTGGCGCAAACCGCGGAGGACGCTGAGCGGCTGGTTCAGGCGGGGGCGCCGCAGCCGGTCGTGACGGGCAATCTGAAATTCGATCTGGTCCTGCCGGCGGCGCGAGTTGCCGCGGGGCAGGCTTGGCGCGAACGGCTGGGCCGGCGCGTGGTGGCGGTGGCCAGTACGCGCGAAGGCGAGGACAGCGGTTTCATCGAGGCCATCAAGCGCCATGCCGCCATGCCGGGCGCGCCCCTGTTCCTGTTGATTCCGCGCCATCCACAGCGTTTTGACGAGGCTGCGCGGCTGCTGTCGGAGGCCGGGATGCCGTATGCCCGGCGGTCCGAGGGCGAGGCGCCGGGGCCGGATACGGCGGTGCTGCTGGGCGACACGCTGGGCGAGATGGCGTTCTACTACGCTGCTTCGGACGCCGCGATCGTGGCGGGCAGCTTCGCGCCGCTGGGCGGGCAGAACCTGATCGAGGCCTGCGCGGCGGGCGTGCCGGTCATCGTGGGTCCGCATACGTTCAACTTCAAGCAGGCAGCGGAAGACGCCATCGCGGCGGGGGCCGCGTTGCGCGCGGCCGATGCCGTTGAGGCGGTGGATGCAGCGATGGCATTGCTGGCGGACGAGTCGCGCCGCCAGCATGCGGCAGAGGCGGCACTGGCATGGTTCCGCATGCATTCGGGCGCCACGGAGCGCACGCTGGACGCGTTGGCGCCGTGGCTGGAGGCGAGAAGGGCGGGCTAGCGCCAACCTCGGCAGGCGCGCGCGCCGGACGGGGCTTCAGGGCGCGGCGCGGGGAGGCGTCGTCTTGGGAACCAAGGTCACCGCGTCCGGATTCAGTTGCTGGTTGAAGCGGCGCGGATCGCGGCCTTCGTCCTCGGGGCGCACACCCAGCCAACCCTGGCCCAGCGCATAGACCCCCAGATTCGCAAGCAGGATGAGGATGAAAAGCACGCGCATGGCCGGGGGCTCCGTTCAGGCGTCGACGTCCAGGGTGGCGCGGGCAATCGCGGCCAGCCCGTCCAGGACGGGGTGATCGAGATAAATCGGCACGGGTGCGGCGCCGAAGGCGCCGCCAGCATCCGCCAGCAAGCGTTCGATTTCCTGGTGCACTTCGGGCCAGCCGCCGCCCGCCGCGTAGATTTGCGGCGTCTGGCCGTAGCGTTGGCGTCCGGCCAGCCATTGGCGCACGACCGCGCCGGCCTGCGCGGCGGCGATGCCCGAGGCGATGGCTTCGTGCGTGTCCGTGGGATAGGCCACGACTTGGCCGTTGGCGATGGGGAGATTGGCGGTGCCGTGGGCCAGGGCGCTGCGCATCATGGCCGGACCGGGCAGGATCAGGCCGCCGGCGAAGACATTGTCCGGGCCGACGGTGTCGATGGTGGTGGCGGTGCCGAAGCTGGCCAGCACGAAGGGCGGGTGCGCACCGGGCAGGCGCGACAGCACGCCCAGCAGCGAGGCCCAGCGGTCGGCGCCCAGTTGCGTGGGCGTCTTGTAGCTGTTGACCAGCCCCAGCGTGCTTGCCTGCGATGGCGACCAGACCACCGTGCAGCCGTGCTTTAGCAGAATGGCGGCGATGGCTGCGCCACGGGCCTCGCCGGCCACATTGACCCCAAGCGCGCGCAAAGGGCGGCGCGGCAAGGTGGACAGCCAGCGGTCCAGGGCGTCCAGGTCCAGACCGTCGAAGGCGACCGCCGCCGGCTCGCGCGGCGTGTCGGGGTTGCCGGCGTCCAGCCAACCCACCTTGAGACGGCTGTTGCCGGAGTCGATGAGAATAATCATGCTTGGCGTCGAATCGAGATTTCACCGACCAGGATCGGCTGGATGCCCTCGGGCGTTTGCACCAGCAGGCGGCCTTGCTCGTCCACGCCGCAGGCGGTGCCGCTTAGAAGAATAGCGCCCTTGTCCAGCACGTTGACCTTGCGGCCGGCCAAAGCGTCCACCTGGTCGAAGCGTTGCCTGAAGGCGCCAAAGCCTTCACGCTCCAGGGTTTGGACCGTTTCGAGCCAGGCCATGGCGCTGGCGCAGACCAGGTCGGCGGCGGCTGCCAGGCGGGCCGCGCCCGCCTGCACCTGGCACCAGTCGGCGACTTCGCGCCCCAGCGCGAGCGACAGCCGGGCGGCGTCGACCAGGTTCACGCCCATGCCGATGACGACCGTATGGCCGGTTTCGCTGCCGCCGGGATTGCGGGTGGTCTCCACCAGCACGCCTGCCAGTTTGGCGTCGTGCCATTGCACGTCGTTGGGCCACTTCATGCACAGTCCGGTAGCGTGCGGGCCGGCGACGGTGCGCAAGGCCTCGCAGGCGGCTATGCCGGCCAGGGGCGATAGCGCGGGCAGTTGCGCGGGCGGCAGGTGTACGTTGAAGGCACAGGAGAACATCAGCGTGGAACCCGCGCGGTTCTGCCAGGGGCGGCCGGCGCGGCCTCGCCCGGTTTCCTGCAGGTGCGTGCCCAGCAGCCAGGGCTTGCCGCCGGCGCCGGCGCGTGCGCGGGCCAGGAGATCGGCGTTGGTCGATCCGGTGCTGCCGGTCCAGGCGATGTCCTGGAAGGCGGGCAGGCGTGTGTTGAGCGCGCGGGCCAGGGCTTCAGGCGCGGGCAGGTCGATGGGGCTGGCTTGAGCGGACATATGGCGGCGATTGTAGGGCACGCGGCCCGCGCTCGCGGTTGGCCAGCGCCAGCGTTTATGATTGGCGATACATTTTGCACCGGTATTCTGTTTTCATGCCGCATTCCGCTACGTCCGCACCTGCCGCCGCCGCGCCTTTCCGCTTCGAAGGGGGCGTGTGCCATGTAGCCGGCGACTGGAGCGTGCTGGCGCTGGCCGAGCCTGGCGAGGTGCAGCGCCGCCGCGAGGCGCTGGCCTGCGCCACCGATGGGGGCGCGCGCTGGGATCTGCACGGCATCGGCCGGCTGGACACCATCGGCGCGCTGCTGATCTGGGAGGCCTGGGGCTACAAGCTGCCCGAGCGCGTACGCTGGTCGGCCGGCCAGCAGGATGTTTTCAACGCACTGGCCATGAACAAGGGCGAGGCCCCGGCCGCGGCGCCCAAGCGGGATCCCTGGAGCTGGCTGCGCGCCGTGGGCGAGGCGATCTTCCAGGCGATCGACAACGGCCGCGCCTTGCTCGTCATGCTGGGGCAACTGGTCCTGGACTTCGGCGGCATGCTGCGCCGCCCGCGATTGGGGCCCTGGCGCGAGATTTCGGCGCAGGTGTACCGCACTGGCGCGCAGGCGCTGGGCATTACGGCGCTGGTCGGCTTCCTGATCGGGGTGGTGCTGTCCTACCTGTCGGCGCAGCAGTTGCAGATGATAGGCGCCGATCGCTTCATCGTGCGGCTGCTGGGCGTGTCCATCGTGCGCGAACTGGGTCCGGTACTGGCCGCCATCCTGGTCGCGGGCCGTTCGGGTTCCGCGATCACGGCGCAGATCGGCGTGATGCGGGTGACGCAGGAACTGGATGCCATGCTGGTCATGGGCATTTCGCACGGGCAGCGCCTGATCCTGCCGCGAGTGGTGGCGCTGGCCGTGACCATGCCGCTGCTGGTGCTGTGGACGGACGCCATGGCGATCCTGGGCGGCATGCTGGCCGCGCAGCTGCAGCTGGGCGTATCGGCGCAATGGTTCCTGCAGTCGCTGCCGGATGCGATTTCGTTGACCAACTACTGGATCGGCATCTTGAAGGGCGTGACCTTCGGCATGCTGATCGCGCTGATCGCCTGCCATTTCGGCCTGCGCATCCAGCCCAACACGGAAAGCCTGGGGCGCGGCACCACCACGTCGGTGGTCACCTCGATTACCGGCGTGATCCTGCTGGACGCGCTCTACGCCGTGATCTTCAGCTCGGTGGGCATTTGATGAACAGCGCCGCCCAGCACAAGCTGTTCGCCGAGGACGGCGTCACCGTAGAACCGGTCATCACGGTGCGCGGCTTGCGCACGGCGTTCGGCGACCACGTGGTGCACGACAATCTGGACCTGACCGTCTTTCCGGGCGAGATCCTGGTGCTGGTGGGAGGCTCGGGCACGGGCAAGACGGTGCTGCTGCGGCAGATCATCGGGCTGGACCGGCCGGCCGCGGGCACGGTGCGGGTGCTGGGGCATGCGCTGTTCGAACTGACGGCGGGCGAACGCCGGCGGCTGTCCTACCGCTGGGGCATGCTGTTCCAGGCGGGGGCATTGTTTTCCGCGCTGTCGGTGTTCGACAATGTGGCCTTGCCGCTGCGCGAACTGCGCACGGTGCCGGAAGACCTGGTGCGCGACGTCGTCATGTGCCGGCTGGCGATGGTGGGCCTGTCGGCCCGCGACGCCGACAAGCGGCCTTCGGACCTGTCCGGCGGCATGGTCAAGCGCGTGGCGCTGGCGCGCGCGCTGTCGCTGGATCCGGAACTGTTGTTCCTGGACGAGCCCACCGCCGGCCTGGACCCGCTGCGGTCCGATGAATTCGTGGACCTGGTGCGCAGCCTGCACCGGCAATTGGGATTTACCGTCGTCATGGTGACGCACGACCTGGACACGCTGCTGGCGTTGGCCACGCGCGTCGCCGTGCTGGCGGACAAACGGGTGATCGTGTGCGACACGGTGCCGGAAGTATTGAAGGTCGATCACCCGTTCATTCACACGTTCTTCCTGGGCGAGCGCGGTTTGCGCGCGCTGGGGGATCTGGCGCCGAAGGGATTGCATCATGGAAAACCGTAGTCATGCGCTCATGGCCGGCATCTTCACGCTGGTCCTGCTGGCCGCAGCCGCCCTGGTGGCCATCTGGATCGGACGCGACCGGACTCAGCTGCAGCCATACGAAATCATCTCCGCCACTGCCGTCAGCGGCCTGAACCCGCAGTCGACGGTGCGCTACCAGGGCGTGCCGGTGGGCAAGGTGCAGTCGCTGGCCCTGAACCCGGACAAGCCCGGGCAGGTGCGCATCCGCATCGGGGTGGCGCCGAACACGCCGATCACCGAATCCACCTGGGCCGAGCTGGGCGTGCAGGGCGTGACCGGCATGTCCAACGTAGAGCTGCGCGACGACGGCACGTCGATGAAGCGGCTGGCGTCGTCGGCCGCGCATCCGGCCGCCATTCCGTTGCGCCCCGGCTTTCTCGATCGCATCGAGCAGCGCGGCGGCAAGCTGATCTCGAACGTGGAAGAAGTCACCGAACAACTGCGGCGCGTGCTGAGCGAGCAGAACGTGCAGGCGCTCACCGCCAGCCTGCAGAACGCTACCGATATCACCCAATCGCTCAGGGCTGCCAGCCAGGATCTGGGCCCCACGCTGGCCAAGCTCGGCCCTCTGATGGAATCCTTGGACAAGACCTCGCGCCAGGCCGACCGCGCCGCGCGCGAAGTTGGCGACCTGGCCGCGCAGGCCCGCCAGTCGCTGGCGCGCCTGAACGCGCCCGGCGGCCCCCTATC
>NZ_JBARYB010000011.1:0-95774 GCF_049647645.1 Achromobacter sp. | reverse complement strand
GCTGTGCACGATGGGCCGCGTGACCGGCGGTGCGGCGGGCGCTACGGGCGGCGGCAGCGGCTTGGCCAGGAAAGCGAACGAGCGCGCCATCGGCACCGCCGGCAGCCTGCGCCCGGTCAGCAGCGTGGTTTCGGCCGGGCCGACGAAGAGCACGCCATCTTCGCGCGTGAACCGGCGCAACACCTGTACCGCACGCTCCTGCGTGGCCGAGTCGAAGTAGATGAGCAGGTTGCGGCAGAACACGAAGTCGTAGGGCGCCACGCCGGCCAGCAGATCGGGATCGAACAGATTGCCCGGCTGGAACCGCACTTGCCCCATCACCTGGGCGGCCAGCTGATGGCCGTCGGCGGTCTCGGCGAAATACCGGTCGCGGTAACCCAGGTCATCGCCGCGGAAGGAATTGCGGCCGTACAGGGCGCGCTGCGCGAATTCGACCATACGCACGCTGATGTCGAAGGCGTCGATCTGGAAGCGTTCGGCGGGCACGCCGGCGTCCAGCAGCGCCATGGCGATGGAATAAGGCTCTTCGCCGCTGGAACAGGGCACGCTCAGCACGCGCAGCACGCGGCCTTCGGCGCCCGTGGCATACAGGCGCGCCCGCGCCAGCGCGGCCATGGCCGCCTGCGATTCCGGATAACGGAAAAACCAGGTCTCCGGCACGATGACCGCTTCGATCAGCTGCTGCATCTCGGCGGGCGAGGCCTGTACCTGCCACAGATAGTCCTGTTCGTCGGCAATGCCGGCCATGCCCATTCTGCGCCGCACCGCGCGCTCCACGGCGGCCTTGCCGATGGAGCCGCTGTCCAGGCCCATGCGCCGCTTGAGCAAGGCGCTGAAATCGTCGATCAGCATCATGGCCGCGCCTCGCGCGCTGCGCCGGCAGCATCGGCGGGAAACAGCAGCGCCCGCACCGGCGCCGGCAGCAGGTCGTCGACGTTGACGGCCTGCACCATGCCGCCGGCAACGCTGAGCACCGCGCCCAGATAGCGCGCGCCCGGATTATCCAGGCCGCCGGACTGGAACGCGGCGGGATCGTAGTGCACGGTTTCGGTCGCCTGCTCCAGGATCAGCCCCAGCAGATGCTCCGGCCCGTCCGGAGCCGCCCGGTAGCGCACCAGGGCCAGCCGGGTGCTGGTCACGGCGGCTGCCGCGCCGCCGCCCGCCAGCGCGCTCATGTCGATGACGGGTATGGCGACGCCGCGGCGCTCCATGACGCCGGCCACCCAGGCAGGCGCGCCCGGCACCTGCTTGAACTCGCGCAGGCCGAGCACCTCGGCGATGTCTCTCGCGTCCAGCGCATAGCGGTCGCCGCCGATGCGGAACAGCAGGTACAGCCGGCGTCCGGCCGCAGCAGAGAGAGCGCGCTCCGCCATGGCAGCCATCACACCTTGAAGCGCGACACGCCGCTGCGCAGGTCGTTGGCCACCAGCGTCAGCTCTTCGATCGCCAGCGTGGACTGGCGCAGCGATTCCACGGTCTGCTGCGCAGCGTCGCTCAGTTGCTGCAGGGCCTGGTTGATCTGCTCGGCGCCGGTGGCCTGCGCCTGCATGCCCTCGTTCACCATCTGCACGCGCGGCGCCAGCGTCTGCACCTGCTGGATGATCTGCGACAGCTGGTCGCCCACCTGCTGCATGTCGGCCATGCCGCGCCGCACTTCTTCGGAAAACTTGTCCATGCCCATGACGCCGGCCGACACCGACGACTGGATCTCGCGCACCATCTGCTCGATATCGTAGGTGGCGACGGCGGTCTGGTCCGCCAGCCGGCGGATCTCGGTGGCCACCACCACGAAGCCGCGGCCATACTCGCCGGCCTTCTCGGCCTCGATTGCCGCGTTCAGCGACAGCAGGTTGGTCTGGTCAGCCACTTTTGTGATAGTCGTAACCACTTGCGTGATATTGCCGGCCTTCTCGTTCAGGATCGCCAGCTTGGCGTTGACCGAGCCTGCCGCGCCCACCACGTTGCGCATGGTGTCCTCCATGCGCGCCAGGCCCACCTGGCCACTGCCCGCCAGGGCCGCGGTCTGCTCAGCGGCGCCCGAGACTTCCGCCATGGTGCGCACCAGCTCGCGCGAGGTGGCGGAGATTTCGCGCGAGGTCACGCCGATCTCCGTGGTGGTGGCGGCGACCTCGGAAGCCGTGGCCTGCTGCTGTTTGGAGGTGGCCGCGATCTCGGTCACCGAAGTGGCCACCTGCACCGCCGAGCGCTGCGTCTTGCCGACCAGCCCGGTCAGCTCGTCCACCATGCCGTTGAATCCGGTTTCAATGGCGTTGAATTCATCCTTGCGCGCCAGCGTCAGGCGCCGTGTCAGATCGCCCCCGCCCGTGGCCTCCAAGGTCTTGACGATGGCGCGCATCGGGTTGGCGATGGCGCGCATCAGCATGATGCCGCAGATGATGGCGGCGATGATCGCCAGACCCAGCGACACCAGCATGCGAACCTCGGCGCTGTCCACCGACTGCCTGATGGCGGCCGCCGCTTCATCGGCCTGCTTCTTGTTTTCCTGCACCATCCTGGCCAGGATGTCGCGCCCCTTGTAGAACGCGGGCCGCAGCTCCGCCTTGATCAGGGCTTGGGCGCGCGCCGGGTTCGCCAGCGTGGCCGGCGCAAGCACATTGGCGCGGATGCGCTTGTAGTCCTGCAGTTCCTTCTCGAACTCGCTGAACATCCCGCGATCATCTTCGCGCGCGATGGTGCGGCGATATTGTTCGGTATGGTCCGCCAGCAATTGGTCAGTCTCGGGCAATCCGGCCAGCACGCTGTTGCGCTCCTGCTCCGTCTCCATATTCAGCGCGTCCTGCACCAGCACGAAGCCGGCGAACCAGGAGGCGCGGATCGAGGTGCTGTAGTAGATGCCGGGCACGGCATCGTTATTGATCAGCTCGACCTCCGACTCGATGACCAGCAGGCGCCGGTAATCCATCACCACCATCAACGCCATGATGGCCAGGATCGCCAGGAAGCTGGCCAGGATGCGCTGGCGTAGTGTCAGATTGTTCATGCCGGGAAACCTCTATGCAAAATCAACTCGTCGATTGGACCGAAATATTCTGGAACAGAACGAGGGACACAAGGCTGTCCATTTATTACGGGATGTTGTGAGTTGGTTGACAATTATTGCAAAGGCAAAGGCTCCCAGCCACGGAAAACGCTGAAATTGCGCCAAATATGGCGGTTTACGTCGGGAAAAAGCAAAGCCCTCTTACAAGGGCTTGTCTTTTCCCGCAACAATGCGTACCGGACCCGTTTTCAGGCGGTTTCACTCCAGAGCGCCACGGGCGGCCGGGAATCCACCCAATCGCGCGTCTGTCCGTAGGCGTGCGCCAGTTGCAGGACAGCCAAGTCAGCTTGTGGCGGCCCGATAAGCTGCATGCCCATGGGCAAGCCGGCGGCATTGAATCCCACCGGCACGCTGATCACCGGGCAGCCCGCCAGCGTCCAGGGCGTGACGGTCTCCATCCAGCGGTGATAGGTGTCCATGGGACGCCCGGCGATCTCCTTGGGCCAGTCCAGCGCCGCGTCGAAGGGAAACACCTGGGCCGACGGCACCGCCAGAAAATCCACGTCTTCGAACATGCGCAGCACGGTCTGGTACCAGGCGCTGCGCTCTTCGGTGGCCTGGTAGACCTGCCGCGCCGTCATGCCTTCCAGCCCCTCGACTTCCCAGACCACGGCCGGCTTCACCAGCTTGCGCGTTTCGGGGTTGTGAACCAGGGGGTGGAGCTGCCCGCCCACCATCAGGTGGCGGTGGGCCAGCCAGATCCGCCAGAGGCGCTCGCCGGCGAACGGCACCTGATAGTCGACCGCCTCGCAGCCGGTCTGCGCCAAGTCGGCCAAGGCCTGTACGCACAGTTCCAGGATTCCCGCCTCCATTGGCAGGTAGCCGTTCCAGTCGCCCAGCCAGCCCACGCGCTTGCCGCGCAGGTCGGCGTCCAGCGGCTGGGCGAACTGGGCGGGGTCGCCGTTCAGGGACAGCGGCACGCGCCGGTCCGGCCCCGCCATTACCGACAGCAGCAGGGCCACGTCGCGCGGCGACCGGCCCATCGGCCCTTCGTAGGCCAACTGCTTGAGGAAGACCTCGGTCGACGGCCCGTAGGGTACCCGGCCGGCCGAGGGGCGCATGCCGTAGACGTTGCAGAACGCCGCGGGATTGCGCAACGAGCCGCCGAAATCGCTGCCGTCCGCCACCGGCAACATGCGCGCCGCCAAGGCCGCCGCCGCCCCGCCGCTGCTGCCGCCCGCGGTCCTGGACGGATCGTAGGGATTGCCGGTGACGCCGTATACCGGGTTGTAGGTATGCGAGCCCAGCCCGAACTCCGGCACGTTGCTGCGGCCGATGAAGATGGCGCCGGACGCGCGCATGCGCTCGATGATGATGGAATCGTGCGCCGTGACCTGGTCCTTGTAGACCAGCGAGCCCATGGACGTGACCATGCCGCGCACCGCGGTCAGGTCCTTGGGCGCCTGCGGCATGCCATGGAGAAAGCCCAGCCATTGGCCCGCGGCCAATTGGGCGTCGCGCTCATCCGCCTCGCGCATCAGCTCGTCGCTGTCGCGCCGGGCGACGATGGCGTTGAGCTTCGGGTTGACCCGGTCGATGTGCGCCAGATAGGCCGCCATCACTTCGCGGCAGGACACCTGGCGCTGCCGGATCGCCTCGGACAGCGCGTGGGCGGGCATGGCCACGATGTCGTTCAACGGGGCGGCGATGGACATGCTTGTCTCCTCTATGGCGCACCTCGAAACGGGGCGCCTTGTCATATTGGGCGGCGCTGGCCGGACACCGGCCGCGCAGGCAGACAATACTACGCCCGCGGATCAGGAGGGTTCGTTGGACACCGTATCGAAGCCAGACTTGCCTTTCCTGTCGAACAGGCAGGACGCGACAAACTCGCGTTTCCTGCCGCTGACGTCCGTGAAGGTGTAATCGGTGCTGATCATCCATACCAGCGGCCCGACGTCCTGCATCACGTCGTAGACGTCGGGAACGTCCAGGTCGGTCGCCTGGTACAACGGCGAACTCTTGTCTTCGGCGACCATCTGCTTGAGGATCGCGGGAGTTTCCTTCCTGCATAGCGTGATCAGGTCGCCCGCCTTTTTCTTGGACCACAGGTCCGCGTCCGTGTAAGGCAAGTCGCGCTCGCGGGCCAAGGCGGGATTGGACGCCAAGGCGCAGAGCAGGCCGCAAGCGGCCAGGAAACGGAAACGGGTCATCGATGCATCCAGAGCCAGAAAAACGAAGGCCGGATGATACGCGAGGCAGGCGCAATCCCTTGCGCCAGATCGAGACACCGCCAGCCGCTGACGGAACTGCGCCCGCCTGATCAATCCACGCGCCACCAGCCGGGCAACAAGCCGCGCACCTTGGCGCGGCGGTAGCGGTCGTCGATCAGGTGCACCGTGCCCACGTCGTGTTCCGTACGGATGACGCGGCCCGCCGCCTGCACCACCTTCTGCATGCCGGGATACAGGTAGGTGTAGTCGTAGCCGTTCTCGACCCCATAGCGCTGGTCCATGGCGCGCTTCATGTTTTCATTCACGGCGTTTACCTGCGGCAGTCCCAGCGTGGCGATGAAGGCGCCGATCAAACGCTTGCCGGGCAAGTCCACGCCCTCCGAAAAAGCGCCGCCCAGCACCGCAAAGCCCACGCCCTGCCCGGTTTCGGTAAAGCGCGCCAGGAACGCGGCCCGGCCGGCCTCGTCCATGCCCGGGGTCTGCAGCCAGATCGGCACGGCGGGGTGGCGCTCGCGCATCAGGTCCGACACCTGGCGCAGATAGTCGAAGCTGCTGAGAAAACCCAGGTAGTTTCCCGGCCGCTCCGCATACTGCCGCGCGATCAGCTCGACGATGGGCTCCAGCGAGCGCTCGCGGTCGCGATAGCGCGTGGACACGTTGCCCACCACCCTCACCGCCAATTGCTCGGCCTGGAACGGGGCGGCCACGTCGAGCCAGGGCGTGGCCGCGGGCAGGCCCAGCGTGTCGCGGTAGAACTGCTGCGGGCTCAGCGTGCCGGAAAACAGCACGGTAGCGTGCGCCGCCGCGTAGCGCGCCGCCAGATACGGCGCCGGAATCACGTTGCGCACGCACAGCACGGAAGGCGGCGTCTTGGCGCCGGCGGCGCTTGCGTCCGACCGGGTCACATCGAACAGCGCGTGCGAGCCGAACTGCTCCGCCAGCCGCATGAATTGCAGAGCCTCGAAGTAGAACGCCAGCACCGGGTCGTCCTGCGACAGCGGCGATTCGGCCATGTGCTCCATGATCGCGCCCACCGCCTTCTGCACCGCGGCCAGCACCCCGGCTGCCACCTCGTCATAGGCCTGATAGCGTTCCGCCTGCTTCTTGTTGAGCGCATTCCAGGAGCGTTGCAGGCCGTCCAGGGATTTCTTCAGCGCCTTGGGCGCGGCGTAGCGCGCCGCCGCCAGCGAAGCCTGGTCGAGCTCGCCCGTGTACATGCGGCGCGCCCGGTCTACCAGGTTGTGGGCCTCGTCCACCAGCACCGCCACCTTCCATTGGTAGACCTGGGTCATGGCGTACAGCATCGCCGTGGCGTCGTAGTAGTAGTTGTAGTCGCCCACCACCACGTCGCTCCATCGGATCAGTTCCTGCGACAGGTAATACGGGCAGACCTGGTGCTCACGCGCAGTCGCCGCCACCGTGGCGGCATCCAGCCGCGCGTGCGTCAGCGCGGCCTCGCGCGCCTGCGGCAAGCGGTCATAGAAGCCCTGGGCGAGCGGGCAGGATTCGCCGTGGCAGGCCAGGTCCGGATGCACGCAGGTCTTGTCGCGCGCCTGCAGGTCCAGCACCCGCAGGCCGGGCGCGGCGGGCTGCGCGTTGACGGTGTCCAGCGCTTCCAGCGCCAGGCCGCGGCCCGGGCTCTTGGCCGCCAGGAAGAAGATCTTGTCCAGGCCCGCGCCCGGACTGGCCTTGAGCAACGGGAAGATCGTGCCCAGCGTCTTGCCTATGCCGGTGGGCGCCTGCGCCATCAGGCAGCCGCCGTCGCGTGCCGTGCGGTAGGAGGCCACGGCCAGCTCGCGCTGCCCGGTGCGAAATTCGCCATGTGGAAACTTCAGCGCCTCCAGCGCCGCATCGCGCGATTGGCGGTGAGCCAGCTCGGTCGCCGCCCAGGCCAGGAAACGCCCGCATTGCTCGCGGAAGAACGCCTCCAGCGCGGCGGCCTCGTGCGTTTCCACCAGCACCGTCTCTTCCTCGGTGACCACGTTGAAGTACACCAGCGCCACGCGCAGCCTTTCGAGTCCGCGCGCCTGGCACAGCAGATGCCCGTATACCTTCGCCTGCGCCCAATGCACCGCGCGGTGGTTATCGCGCACGCTGTCCAGCTGGCCGCGGTAGGTCTTGATCTCTTCGAGCTGATTGGCAACGGGGTCGTAGCCGTCGGCGCGGCCGCGCGCCAGCAGGTTTTCATGCTGCCCGGACAGGGCCACTTCGGTCTCGTACGCCGGCCCGCGGCGGCCCGTCACGGTCGCGTGGCCCGCCATGCCTTCCAGGCCCGTGGGCGCGGGCGTGAAGCGCAGGTCCAAGTCTCCTGTCCGCGCCGTGAATTCGCACAGCGCGCGCACCGCCACGGCGTAGCTCATGCCGTGTCCTCGCGCCAGCTGACGTGGCACACCCGCACCGGCATGCCGTGCGACACGCAGTACTGCAGCCAGCGGATCTGGTTGTCCTGCAGTTTGTCGCCCGGGCCCTTGACCTCGATCAGCTCGTAGCGGCGCTCGGACGGCCAGAAGCGGATCAGGTCCGGCAGGCCGGAGCGGTTGGTCTTGACGTCGCGCAGCAGGCGCTCGAAGTACAGCTTCAAATGGGCCGGCGGCAGGCAGTCCAGCGCCTGCGTGAGCAGGTCCTCAGACAGGGAGCCCCAGAACACGAAGGGCGACTGCAGCCCCGACTTGTCGGCGTAGCGTTGCAGGATCAGGTCGCGGTAGTCCGGCGCGTCCAGCTGCGCCAGGCATTGCGCGAACAACGCCGCACGGCGCTGGTGGAAATCCGGCACGTCCAGATCGGCCGGACCGCGTTGGAACGGATGGAAGAAGGCGCCCGGCAAGGGCGCGAATACTGCCGGCCAGCACAGTAGCCCGAACAGCGAATTGATCAGCGCGTTTTCCACGTAGTGCACGGGCGCGTCGTCCCGGTGCAGGTGATCGCGCGTGGCGAACTCCACCGAGGCGGGTTCGGTCGGCCGGGCCAGCGTCAGGTCGGTGCGCAGCAAGGCAGGAGCCGGCTCGCGCGCCGGCGCGCCCTGCCCCGCGCCCCGATACAGGCGCGGCCACATGCGGGCCAGGCGCTGGCTTTCCTCTTCGCTCTCGGGCTCGGCCTGCGCCTGCAGCGCCAAGGCCAGCGCATCGCCGTGCCGCGCCATGCGCTCATACACGCGGATGCGGCGATGGCGCGCGCCGGGATAGGCGCAGGCCGCATACACGCGTTGCGCGGCGTCCCAGTCCTGCGCCCGTTCGCAAGCCTGCCCGATGCGCAGCAGAACCTTGGCGCGGCGCTTTTCCAGCCAGGGATTGCCGCTGGCGCAGGCCTGCACGGCCTGCA
This sequence comes from Achromobacter sp., assembly GCF_049647645.1. Lineage (GTDB taxonomy): Bacteria > Pseudomonadota > Gammaproteobacteria > Burkholderiales > Burkholderiaceae_B > Achromobacter. The sequence continues at coordinate 87,221 of NZ_JBARYB010000011.1, read as the reverse complement.
TCAGCGCTTCGGCGTCGGCCCCTTCGTCCAGCGCCACGCGGCAGGCATGCAGCGCCAGATAGCAGTCCACATCCGCCCGCGTCTGGAAGGCGCGGGAAGAAGCGTCGAACGGCACCGCCTCGTACTGGAACACGCCCAGGTCGGCCAACACGAATTCCGACCAGTCCTGGTGCAGATTGCCGAAGAACATCAGGCGGAAACGTTCGCAGATATCCGTCACGGTCACGCGCCAGGCCGGCTCGCCCGCGGCGGGATTCCATTCGGCGTAAGGCCGCGGATCCGCGCAGGCGACGCGCGCGGCCTCCAGCAGATCGCTCTTGCGCGAGGCGGATCTGACCGGCATGTCCGCAAACATGCGGCTCAGCTCCGGCTTGGTGTGCAGCCCGAACAGCTCGTCCAGCGTCATCGGCGCCTGCGCGTCCAGCCAACCCAGCGCCAGCAGGGGCTGGGCGGCGGCCTCGGCCGCGCCGATCTCTTCATAGACCAGCCGGCTGGCGCGGAACCACGGGCCGCGCCGCATCAGCATGCGCACCATCAGCGCCTGGGATGCCTGCGGCAAGGCCGGGAAATCCGTCATGAAACGGCGCTCGACGTCGTCCAGCAGGTCGGCGTAGCGGTCGCCCACCCACGTCAGCGCGCGCTGGAAGTTGTGCAGATAGTAGTAGCGGTAGGCGGGAAACATCGGCCGGGCCGGATAACTGGATATTTATCCAGCAATCATAGCAGGCGCGGCGAGTCCGCGTCCGCCGTTTCAGTCCTGCCCGTGGCGCAGCAGATGGAAGCCTTCGCCTTCGTCCGGCTCGACGAAGTACGCGGCAATCGCGTCGTACTGCTCGTCCGTGGTGGTGTACGGATGCGTGCCCGATGCGTTGCGCGCGCGCAGCCTGGCCTTGCAGACCTCGTCGGGCAGATCCAGGTAATGCAGCCGATGCGCGCAGCCGGCCTGCTCGGCCACCTGGCGCAGCCATTCGCGGCTGCGCCGCGTGTTGGCCGGGAAGTCCAGCACCACCGACAAACCCGCCCCCACCAGCGCCGCTACATGGCTGCCCATGGCATTGCGCAGACGGCTGGCGCAGCGGGCGTAGTCGGCCAGGTCCACGATCTCTCCCGGATACAGCGCCGCCAGCCAACTGTCCTCGCTGAGCAGGATGGCGCCGGACTGCGCCGCCAGCTTCTGCGCCAGCGTGGATTTGCCGGAGCCGATCTTGCCGCACAGGAAGTGCAGCATGGGCGTGGCCGAGGGGGAAGGATCAGTGGACATCATGAAGTGCTCTCCTGGGAAAAACTGCAGGCAGGAAGCGGGCAACAAAAAACCCGCCTCTGGCGGGTTTATGTAGCGATGCACCGACGCGCGCTAACCCACCATGGTCCTGATGGTGGTAATAATCAGAGCGAACGGGGTGAGGGGTCGGCGCATGGAATCAAGGTTGCGCCTGACGCTGGCGCTTGTCAAATCGCGCGCAAAAAAAAGCGCCGGCAGGCTGGAGGGCCTGCCGGCGCCGCTATTCATCACGCTACGCGATGGCGCCAGACGTCAACGTGCCGGCTGCGGCGCCGCCCCCACGTCCTTGCGCACCTTGGCCACGTCGGCGGCGGTGACGGCCGCCCCCTGGTTGCCCCAGCTGGACCGCACGAACGTCACCACGTCGGCAACCTCCTTGTCGCTCATGCGCCAGTCGAAGCCCGGCATCGCATAGGCGGTCGGCGCCGCCGTGGTGGCCGGCATCTGCGCGCCCTTGAGCACGATGTGAATCAAGGAAGCAGGATCCGCCGAGTTCACCGTGGAGCTGAGCGCCAGCTGCGGGAAGGTCTCCGTGTAGCCCTTGCCCGTGCTGCGGTGGCAGGCCGCGCAGTTGTTGAGGAAGGCCATTGCGCCGTCGCCCTTGTCGCGGCCCGTGCGCAGAGCCTGCGCCACGGACTCGTCGTAGGCCAGCGGCTTGGTGGCGTCCTTGTTCACCGGCGGCAGGCTCTTCAGATAGGCCGCGATGGAGTTCAAGTCGGCGTCGGACAGATGCTGGGTGCTGTCGCCGACGACCTGCGCCATGCCGCCGAAGGCGGCGGAATGGCCGTTGCGGCCAGACTTGAGGAAGGCCACGATGTCGGCCTGGGTCCAGCTGCCCAAACCGTCGGTGGCGTCGCCGCGCAAGTTCTTGGCCAGCCAGCCTTCGACCACGCCGCCCGACAGGAAGGCCGAGCCGTCCGCCTCGGTCCGCGCCTTTTCCTGCAAGGCGACGCCGCGCGGCGTGTGGCAGGTGCTGCAATGCCCGAGGCCTTCGACCAGGTACTGGCCGCGCAGCAGCGCGGCGCGGTCGGCGCCTTGCGTGTCGGCGGTCACGGGCGCCGTGGCCACGTCCGGCGCGAACATCCAGCGCCACACGCCCAGCGGCCAGCGCATCGACAGGGGCCAGATGATGTCGGTGTCCTTGTTCTCCTGCCTGACCGGCTGCACGCCGTGCATGAAGTAGGCGTACAGGGCCTTCACGTCCTCGGGCGTGACCTTGGCATAGGCGGTGTACGGCATCGCCGGGTACAGCGAGTGCCCGTCCTTGGCCACGCCGTGGCGCACGGCCCGGTCGAAGTCCTCGTACGTATAGCCGCCGATGCCGGTGTCCTTGTCGGGCGTGATGTTGGTGGAATAGATCATGCCCAGCGGCGAATCGATGCCCAGGCCGCCCGCGAACGGCTTGCCGTCCTTGGCCGTGTGGCAGGCGATGCAGTCGCCCACGCGCGACAGGTACTCGCCCTGCTTGATCATTTGCGCATCGGCGGCGGCAGGCGTGCCGTCAGCCGCGAACGCCGCGCTTGCCGCCAGGGCCGAAACAGCCGCAACAATGGTCTGCTTAATCATTGTGCCGTCTCCTTAAGCCTGGACCAGCGGGCCGGGGTTCTTCAGGTACTGGTCGCGGATCGCCTGCGCCGACCAATAGGCCAGGGCCCCAACCAGGCCGGTGGGGTTGTAGCCCATGTTTTGCGGGAACGCGCAGGCTCCCATCACGAACAGGTTCGGCACGTCCCAGCTTTGCAGGTATTTGTTGACCACGCTTTCCTTGGGATTCGTGCCCATGATGGCCCCGCCGGTGTTGTGCGTGCTCTGGTAGACCCGCGTGTCGTAGCGCGCGCCCTTCTTGCGCACCGCCACGGCATACTTTTCGGGCTTCATGGCCTTGGCCACTTCCTCCATGCGCTTGCCCATGTGGCCCAGCATGTCGAATTCGTTGTCATGCCAATCGAAAGTCATGCGCAGGAGCGGCTGGCCGAAGCTGTCCTTGTAGGTCGGATCCAGCGACAGATAGGCGTCGCGGTACGACATCACCGAACCGGAAATGCCTAGGGTCATGTGGCGCTGGTACGCGTCCTGCACCCCGGCCTTCCAGCCCGTGCCCCAGCTGGGCGTGCCCGGCATGGTGGGCGTCTGCTTGATCGGACGGCCGCCATAGCGCACGTGGCGGATGCTGGCCCCGCCCAGAAAGCCCAGCGGACCGTGGTCGAACTGGTCGCCGTTCAGGTCGTCCATGCCCACGCCGCCGGCGCCCGTGCCCACGAAGGGATTGAGCTGGGTACCCTTGGGCAGCAGCACGTTGACCGCGCCGTTCATCTGGTAGGCGTAGTTCTTGCCGACCACGCCTTCATTGGTCTTGGGATCGTAAGGCTTGCCGATGCCGGACAGCAGCAGCAGGCGCACGTTGTGCATCTGGTACGCCGACAGGATCACCAGGTCGGCGGGTTGGTCCACCTCGCGGCCTTGCGCATCGATGTAGGTCACGCCCACGGCCTTCTTGCCGGTGGAGTCCAGGTTGACCTTGATCACGTGCGATTGCGTGCGCAGCTCGAAGTTGGGCTTCTTCAGCAGCACCGGCAGGATGGTGGTCTGCGGCGAGGCCTTCGAGTACATGTAGCAGCCGTAGTTCTCGCAGAAGCCGCAGAAATTACAGGGCCCCAGGCGCACGCCGTACGGATTGGTGTACGGGCCCGACGCGTTGGCCGCGGGCGCGGGATACGGATGGAAGCCAACCTCGCGCGCCGCCTTGTCGAACAGTTGGGCGCCGTAGGTCGTGGTCAGCGGCGGCAGCGGGAATTCCTTGCTGCGCTTGCCTTCCAGCGGATTGCCGCCTTCGACGATCTGGCCGTTCAGGTTGCCGGCCTTGCCGGACGTGCCGCACACGTATTCGAATTTGGAAAAGTATGGCTCCAGTTCGTCGTAGGTCACGCCGAAATCCTGGATGGTCATGCCTTCCGGAATGAAGCTCTTGCCATAGCGCGTTTCGTAGCGCGTGCGCAGCTCCAGTTCTTCAGGCAGCACGCGGTAGTGCATGCCGTTCCAGTGGAAGCCGGCGCCGCCCACGCCCGTGCCCAGCAGGAACGAACCATTCTGGCGGTACGGCACAGCCACGTCGTCCACGCCGTGGCGTATGGTCACGGTTTCCTTGGACAGGTCCTGGAACTGCTTGCCGCGCACGGAGTACGCCAGCTCGTCGGCGACCTTGGGATACTCGGCGTCCTTGGGCGTGTCCTGCATCGCGCCGCGCTCCAGCGCCAGCACGTGCAGCCCTGCCTCGGTCAGCTCCTGGCCGAGAATCGCGCCGGTCCAGCCGAATCCGACCAGCACCGCATCGACTTTGTCTTTTTTGATCGCCATGGCTTAACCCTTCTCCCCAGAGATCGACACGGGGCCGTAGGGATACTTCGCGTTGGGCTGGTCGGCCCAGTCCATGAAGTCCGCGCGCGCGCCCGGGAAACCCACCATCTTCCAACCCACCATGTTCTTGTTGCCGCCGTACATGGGATCGGCGAAGAACCCTTCCTTGGTATTGGAAAGCAGGAAGCTGAAGAACGTCGTGGCCGGCACGGCTTCGAACTTGATCTTGCCGCCCTGCAGATCCTTCAGGATCTGTTCCTGCAGCGGCTTGTCCAGTTCGGCGTAGGCCTTGCCATGCGTCTTCACGCACCAGGCATCACAGGCTTCGATGCCGTGGCGATAGACCTCGCGCGGGTTCTGGCTGAGTTGATAGCCCAGTTCCGGCACCTGATCGGTATGGAACGGCCCCTGCATGTACCAGAGCTTGCCGTGGCCGAACGGCGTTTCCATCTGGCGGTCGATGAATTCCGGCACGCCGGCTGCGATGGCGCCGGGACCGTACTCGTCAGCGGGAATCAGGTGATCCACCGCAGCCACGATGAAGGCCCATTCGGCCTTGGTGAAATAAGTGGGTTCGTAGGGCTTGGCCGCACGCGCAGCGGCGCTTTCCGCCTCGTTGGTACAGCCGGTGGTCATTGCGCCCACCGCCAGCGTCGACGCCGGCACGATGGCCAACGCCTGCAGGAACCGCCTGCGCGGCTTTGCGTCTTCTGTCATAGACATCTCCGTGAATACTCCAAGTTGTCCTAGCGCGCTAGCGAACATGAACCTGGAAACACGAACCGCCGAGCTAGTGACAACACGCTCTTCGCTTACCGAAAACCGACCCCTTCCCTACAACTGGAGCCTGGGAAAAGGTGCGCACATTATGCGCTCTTTGAGCCATCTGATACGTTCGAATGACCATATCAGATCGATTTTCTTGACATGAAAATAAGTTTTGCATTAAGGACAAAGTAAGAAACCCGCTTGCGCGGGTTTCAGGGCATTGCGGTGCGCGGCTCGCGCGCGGTTGTGGCTACGCCGCCGACCTTCGGCAATCGTCAGGACACGCCGAACAGGCGACCAAATCCGGACGCCGCCGTTGCACTGCCGCCAGCAAGCCGTACGGCGTCCCAGAACCCGGCGGGCGAACTCGACACCACCGGCACACCCAGACGGCGTTCGACTTCGGGTATGGCGTCCAGCGTCAAAAGGCCGCCGCACGACAGCAGGATGCCGTCGCTGTCCGGCGCGGCCTCAAAAGCCCGCACGCAAAGGTCGACCAGCGTGTCCGTCTCGACGCGCGCCATCGCGTCCACGCCGGTGATGCCCAAGCTGCGGCATCCGGCGGGCACGAGGCCCTCTTTGGCCAGGAAGGCCGCCAGACGTTCGTTCACATCGTCGATGTAGGCCGTCGCCAGCGCGACGCGCCGCACTCCCAGGGCGCGCAATCCGTTCAGGACCGCCGTGCTCATGGTCGTGCACGGCAGGCCGACGGCCTCGCGCATCGCCTCGGTCAATGCGGCGTTGAAGGCCGCGCCCCGATAGAAGCTGAGCGAGGTGCCCATCAGCGAAACTACCGAGGCGCCCTGCTCCTTCAAGCGGCGCGCATGGTCCACCACCGATTCGATCACCGCGTCATAGCCTTCCGGCGTTACAGAGCCCAGCCCCAGTCCGCTGGCGATGAAGCGCAGATCCGGATAAAGCCGCGCCCCGTCCGCCGGCACCAGGCCCGCGGCGGGCGGCACGATCATGCCGATGATGGGGGTGCTTGATTGCTGCATGAAAAGTTCTCCTGATGTGGATACCGCAAATCTCAAGGGGCGAACGTCAGCTTGGCGTGCGAGATCAGATCGACCCAGCGCTGCTCCTGCGCGGGCAACCACGCGGCGAGCGCGTCGGCGGGCTGGTAGCGCACCAGCGAACCCTGCGCGATGAACGCTTCCCGCAGCTTGGGTTCGGCCAATACCTGTGGCAGCGCCTGCGCGATCTTTTCCAGCGCGGCAGCCGGCGTCTTGGCCGGCGCCAGCAGGAAAATCGCCGGGGTGGCGTCAAAGCCAGGCAACGTCTCTGCCACCGTCGGCACATCCGGCAAACCGGGGAACCGCTCGGCGCCCAGCACCGCCAAAATGCGTATGCGCCCTGCGCCTGCTTGCGGAATGACCGCCGGCAGGCTGGAAATGGCGGACGACACCTGATCCGATGCGACCGCCTGGGTGGCCGGGCTGCCGCCCTTGTACGGCACATGCACCAGATCCACCTCCGCCATGGACTTGATCAGTTCGCCGCCCAGATGGTGCATGGACCCCACGCCCACCGAAGCGTAGGTGTAGCGACCCGGCTCCTTGCGCGCCATGGCTAGCAGGTCCGGCAGCGTGCGCGCGGGGCTGGTTGCGGGCACCGCCAAGGCCAGTCCGGCGTCGCCCACCATGGCGACGGGCGTGAAACTGGTGCTCATCCGATAATTGACCTTCGGATAAATGTGCGGCGCGAGCAGCAGCGACGTGTCCGCCAGCAACAGGGTTGCGCCGTCGGGCTCGGCCCGCGCCACGACATCAGCGGCGATGGTGCCTCCCGCCCCCGCGCGATTCTCGACCACCACGGGCCGGTCGATCGCCTGCGCCAAGCCCTGGGCCAGCAGGCGTGCCAACGTATCGACGCCGCCACCTGGCGAAAATCCGACCACGATCTTGACCGGCGAGGTCTGCGCCTGCACGGCCGGACCCGCGGCGGTGATGAACAAGGCGGCCGCAAGGCCTGCAACTCGATGGAACACGGCTAGTCTCCTGCTTCTGTTTTTGATCAATGGCGCAAAAGCGCCGGGCAGCACTACGCCCCGGCCGGCGCCGGTAAAGGTGTTGAACGGTTCAATTGATCGGGTTGGAATGCCTGCCCGCCGTGCGCGGGCCATACAGCCAGGCTAAGGTGGCCGCCGGCGGCGCTGCCTGCTCTGCCGCCCGCATACTGCCCACGGCCGCATACAGGCCCTGCGGAAAACGTTCGGCGAATTCGCGGAACTGCTGACCACCTTCGACGATGTGGCGGGTGGCGGCCTGCGAGGCCGCGCGCTCGTCACCGTCCAGCACCGCCTCCAGCACGCTGGCGTGTTCCCGCCATGAACAGGCAAGGCGGCCCGGCTGATCGAAATGCCGCAAGCGGTACGGATGCGTGCGCTTGCGGATCGCCATGATCTGCTGGATCAGATAGCTGTTGCCGCTGGCGCGATAGAGGATCTCGTGGAACCCAAGATTCGCCGCCGCGTAGCCGCCGGGACGGCTTGCGGCTCGGGCCGGCTCGGCGTCGCGGTGCGCGGCCAGCAGTTCGCCGCGCCCAGCCTTGGTGATGCGCTGGCTGGCCAGCCCCGCGCACAACCCTTCCAGGTAGGCCAGGGTTTCGAACATATTGGCCAATTCGTCAGGCTCAAGCGCGGCCACGAATATGCCGACGCGGGGCTTGATGAGCACAAAACCCTGAGCCGAGAGTTGCAGCAATGCGTCCCGGACGGGTGTGCGCGAAACGCCGCAGCGTTGCGCCAGCAGCGCTTCATCCAGCGCCAGGCCCGGAGGCAGCTCTGCATTGACGATCTGATCCTCCAGCGTCTGCCGGATCCGATCAGCCGCCGTGGCGGGGTAAGGCTTCTGCATCACGATTCCCTTGCTGGCAACAGTGGAAGAATTATCGTCAGGCTGATCTGATATATCAACGCGTTACCCTACGCTACCCGACGCGCGTCATGTCGATTTTCTTGACATGGAAATGCCTTTTGCATTAATGACAAGGCAAGAGGCCCTAGGCTCGACGGGCCGGGCTCCGCATACCAATGGATAAGCAATGAACGAAAAGACCAGGACCTGGCGCAGTACCACGACAACACGCAGCTGGAGCGCCGCGCCGGACCTCGCTCCCGAGCAGCGCGCCGCCATCGAAGCGCTGCTGGACGGAGGACTGGATGGCGCCACGGTCAGCGAAACCTGGAGCTATGCCGGCATCGAGAATGGCGAGGCTTTCAAGGTCGAGATCAACAACGGCGCAGTCACGGTCAATGGCCGCAAGTACGACAGCCTGGACGACGTTCCGCGCGTTGAGCGCGAACGAATCGAAGCGCTGCGCGCTGGCCAGGGCGACGGTGGCCTGTGGGACATGCTGCGCAATGCCGGAGTCGACGTGGAAAACCTGGCGCAAGGCATGAAGCAGCGCGATGCCCAACCGGAGTTCGTCATCGAAACAGATGACCCGGCGCAGCCTCCCCGATCAGCGGCAGCCAAACCCGTTCAATCCGCCGAGACCGCGGCAAGCGTCGGCCTGGCGCCAGGCGCCGTGCCTGCCAGCGGCGGCGGCCTGCGCAGAATGCTGCTGATCGGCATCGCGGTCGGACTGGGCTGGTGGGTGGCGCGGGCGCTGAACCTGTTTTGAATACATGAGCATGACGACACTGACCTTCCGCCCCGCCACCTCCGGCGACGTCCCCGCCTGCCTCGCAATCCGAGGACAAACCAGAGAGAACGCGTTCTCGGTCGAGGACCTGCGCGCGCTGGGCATTACCGCCGAATCCTGGGCCGCCGGCGTCCGCGCGGGAGACCTTCCCGGCTTTGTCGCTTGCGCGGACGGCCGGGTGACAGGCTACTGCTACGGCGACCGCGATACCGGCGAAATCGTAGTCCTGGCCTTGCTGCCCGAAAGCGAAAACCAGGGCGCGGGCAAGACGCTGCTGCAGCTGACGATCCAGCATCTGGCAAGCCTGGGGCACCAACGGCTTTTCCTGGCATGCGCGAGCGACCCTGCCGTGCGTTCCCACGGCTTCTACCGCCATTTGGGCTGGACGCCCACGGGGGAGCGCGACGACGCCGGCGACGACATACTGGAACTGTCGATCAGATAGTCTCCAGGCGCCATCCCTCGCTGCCCGCAAGCAGGCGATGCGTCAGGCCCAGGCTGTCCATGAACGCGTCGTCATGAGACACCACCACCAGGGCGCCACGGTAAGCGCGCAGCATCGCCTCCAATGCCTGCATCGACGGCAGATCCAGGTGGTTGCTGGGCTCGTCCAGCAACAGCAGTTGCGCGGGCGGGTCCGCATACAGCGCGCAGGCCAGCGCGGCCTTCAGCCGTTCTCCTCCGCTGAGCGCGGCGCTGGGTACGGCAATCTTGCGCGCGTCCAGGCCAAGCTGGGCAAGGCGCGTGCGCAAGTCAGCTTCCGACGCGCCGCGATTGGCCGCCTGCAACTGCTCCAGCACCGAGCGCTGCGGCGCCAGCGTGGCCAGCCCCTGGTCCAGATACACGGCCTCTACCGCGACCCGGCATGTCCCGCCCGATGCCTGAAGCTGCCCAGCCAACACTTTGAGCAAGGTCGACTTGCCGCAACCGTTCGGGCCGACCACGCCCACCCGCTGCTGTCCGCCCAGCATCAGATCGATGCGGCGCGTGGCGACCGGGACAAAGGGCAGCTCCACCGCATCCAGCTCGGCAATGCGCCGCTGCGCAGGCATGGCGGCCGGCGGCGCATGCAGCACGATGGCGTCTCGGTCCTCAACCTGTTCGGCCGCCTCGCGCACGCGCAATGTGAGCTGCTCGCTTGCCGCCGCATGCTGGCGGCGCAGCTTGCCCGCGGAGGTTTCGCTGCGCGCCTTCTGCCGGTCCAGCAGGATCTTGGCCTGATTGGCTTCGCGTCCTTGCCGGTTGCCGCGCGCCTGCCGCCGCTCCTGGCGTTCGCGCTGTACACGCAGGGATTGTTCCTCGCGCTGGCGTTCATGCTTGCGCTGCACCAGCAGCAACTGCGCATTGCGTCGTTCCTCTTCCTTGCGCTGCGCATAAAAGCTGTAGCCGCCCCCATACCCGCGCAGGCCGAGCGTCGACAATTCCACGATGCGCTGCATCGCGTCGAGCAGTTGCCGGTCGTGGCTGATCGCCAGCAAGCCGCGCGGCCAGCGTTGCAACTGCTCGATCAAGGCCAGCCGGTTCGGCCTGTCCAGATGGTTGGTGGGTTCGTCCAGGATCAGGAAGTCGGCGCCCGACAGCAAGGCGCCGATCAGGGCGACGCGCATGGCTTCGCCGCCGCTGAGGGTGGCGACCGGCGTCGCGGCGTCGAGATGGCCCAGGCCGCAGCGCTCCAGTTCCTGCTGCAACGCCAGGCGCACGTCCCAGCGATCGCCAAGAATGTCGAAGTCCTCGGCGGCGGCGCTGCCCGCTTCGATGCGTCCCAGCGCTTCGAGCGTGGCCTGCACGCCCGCCAGGCCGGCCACGGTCCCGGCTACGCGCGGCGCGGCCTGCTGGGCCAGATAATGCACGCTGCCCGAACGCACGCAGCGGCCGGAGGCCGGCGGCAACTGGCCGGCAAGAATGCCGGCCAACACGCTCTTGCCCACGCCATTGCGGCCCACCAGTCCGGTAGGCCGCAGGTCGAACTGTTCGTTGACACCGGAAAAAAGCGTCCTGCCGTCCGGCAGAACATAAGACACGCCTTCCAGCGCGAGATAGGGATTCGTCATGTGCGATTCCAAGGATGCCAAGAACTCCCCCTGCTCTTTGGGGGTGGGTGGAGACTGGCCGTCGTGTCGACGGCGGCATCAATGGCGCATGGCGAATGACTCCTGGTGGGGTGATTGATCCGGCATTGTAGTAGCGATTACCGCCTTAGCTGGGCGTCCTGCTCGATCGTGGCGAGCAGGACGCGCCTGAGCGCGCTGGTCAGGTGGCTGCGCGCCTCGTTCTCGAACAGTCCGACGGTCCGTTGCGCGGACGGGTCATCGAAATAGGTCACGCGTAGGCGCGGGTCTTCCTCCCAATGCGCCGCCCGCGTGAGCGGCACGATGGTCACGCCGACATCCTGGTGGACCAGTTCCACCATGGTCCGCAGCGAATTGATTTCCAGGTACTCGCCGAACTTCAGGTGGTTTCTGCGCATGAAGGCATCGATCAGCGCCCCCGTATGCGTATCGCGCGAAGGCCGCAGGAAGAGGCGCCGCGCCATCAGGCCGGCCACGTCCGCCTTGCCCGCCGCCTGGCGGTTCGCGATGAACACGAAGGGCTCCGTGTAGAGCGGCGTCCATTGCGTGCCGGAAGGCAGTTTGTGGGCGTTCTTGACTGCGAGCGCCGCGTCCAATTCGCCTGCCCGCACCCGCAGCGACAGATCGCCGGAAAAGCTGATCACCGGCTGCACGTTCAGCTTGGGATGCGAGTCCCGCAGGGTCAAGACAGCGCGCGCCAGGAACGCCATCGACGTGCCCACCGAGCCCACGTCGATGGATCCCACCAGCTCGTCGCCTCCCGGACCGTCGCGCAGATCGTCGTACACCGCCAGCAGTTGCTCCGCCCGCGGCAGCAGCCTGTGCCCGCCTTCGCTCAGGGACACGATCTTGCCGCTGCGGTCGAACAGGGTGACGCCCAGATCGTCTTCCAGCGCGCGCATCTGCAGGCTGACCGCCGCGGGCGTGAGCGACACCCGCTCCGAGGCGGCGGCGAATGAGCCGCTGCGGGCCACGGCAACGAAGGTGCGGAAGAAGCGGATCGAACTCATCTGACAGGCGCCCTATCGGTAAGAAGAACTTTATATATCACAAAGTAATTTTAGTTTTACTTCTTTATGACAGGACGTCAAAGTTACGCCATCCCGCAGCCAAGCCGGCATACGCGGTCCCGTCAACCGTATCGTCACCATTGCGCCGCGCAGCCGGCGCCGGGACGTGAGCTACGAGCCCCCCATGCTTCGCTTCGCACTCTCGCGCATCGGAATGGCCATACCGACATTGCTGATCGTGTCCGTCGCCGTTTTCGTGCTGATCCGCTTGATTCCCGGCGACCCGGCCCAGCTATTGCTGGGCGATCTTGCCGATCCCGCCAGCCTGGAAGAACTGCGCCAGCGCATGGGCCTGGACCAATCCTGGCCCGCCCAGTTCGCCCTGTGGTTCGGCAATCTGCTGCATGGAGACCTGGGGAAATCCATTACCACCGGCCAGGCGGTGCTGTCCCTGGTATGGGACCGCTTCCTGGTCAGCGCTCCCATCGTGCTGGCCGCCGTGGCGGCCGCCACCCTGGTCGCGGTGCCGGCCGGCATCATCGCCGCCTGGCGCCAGAACCGCGCCACCGATATCGCGCTGGTCGGCATGGCCACGCTGTTGGTGTCCATTCCCACCTTCTGGCTGGGCCTGCTGCTGCTGTTGCTGCTGGGACTGAAGCTGGACTGGCTGCCGGTCGTGGGCTATGTGTCGGTGTCGGAGGACGCGGTCGCGGGCCTGCTGTACCTGGCCATGCCCATCCTGACGCTATTCCTGCACGAGATCGGCGTGCTGATGCGCATGGCGCGCGCCAGCGCCCTGGAAGTCCTGCGGCTGGACTACGTGACCCACGCCCGCGCCAAGGGCCTGAGCGAACGGGCGGTGCTGACCCATCACGTGTTCAAGAATTCCTTCGGACCCACCTGGACCTTGATCGGCCTGGTGCTCGGCAATCTGCTGGGCGGCATCGCCGTGGTCGAGACCGTGTTCACGATACCCGGCCTGGGCCGTCTCCTGGTCGATTCCATCTTCGCCCGCGACTACCCGGTGATCCAGGGTTGCCTGCTGTTCGTCGCGGTCATCTACGTGCTGGTCAACCTGTTCGTCGACCTGCTCTATCCCGCCTTCGATCCCCGCGTTGGAGCGGAGTGAACCGCCATGCAACTGACTACAGCCATCCATCCCGCAAAGCCCCGGCGCCGGCGCCTGCCCGCCAATGCGCTCATAGGCGGAGTCATCATCGCGATCGTCGTGGGCGCGGCCCTCATCGGCGCGGTCTGGACGCCGCGCGACCCGCTCGGCATCAGCTTCGCTTCGCGGCTCAAGCCGCCCGGCGCCCAGTTCTGGCTGGGCACCGATGAATTCGGCCGCGACGTGCTCAGCCGCCTGATGGTGGGCGCCTCGACCAGCGTCTGGATCAGCTTGCTGACTGTCTCTTTCTCCGTCGTGCTGGGCACGGCGATCGGCGTGCTGACCGGCTTTGTGCGAGGCTGGACCGACCGCATCATCATGGCCTTCAACAATGCACTGCTGGCCTTTCCCGGCCTGCTGCTGGCGCTAGGCCTGCTGGCCGTGGTGGGCGCCAACAAGTACGGCATCATCCTGGCGCTGGGCCTGGCCTACACGCCTTCGGTGACGCGCATCGTGCGCGGCACGGTGCTGTCGCTGCGCGAGAAGGAGTTCATCGAATCCTCGCGCGTGCTGGGCAATTCCGAGCTCTACACCATGTTCCGCCACGTGCTGCCCAATTGCGTGGCGCCGCTGACGGTGCTGGCCACGTCCATGTTCGGCTGGGTGATCCTGGCGGAAAGCGCCCTGTCCTTCCTGGGCCTGGGCGTGCCGCCTCCCGCGCCGACCTGGGGCAACATGCTGGCCTCGGCCCGTCCGTTCATGGCGCAGGCCACCTATCTGAGCATCTTCCCCGGCATCTGCATTTCGCTCACGCTGCTGGGCATCAACCTGCTGGGCGACGCCGTGCGCGACCGCCTGGATCCGCGCATGCGTACGGGTGAATGACATGACAACCAAGAACATGGACGCCGGCGCCACGCTGGCAGAGGTGGACGGCCTGACGCTGACGGTGGGAGCGGGCGGCAGGGAAATCGTCAAGCGGGTCAGCTTCTCCATCAAGCCCGGGGAGCTGGTCGGCATCGTCGGCGAATCGGGCAGCGGCAAGACCCAGGCGGCGCGCGCCTTGCTGGGCCTGACGCCGCCGCCGCTGGTGCGTGCGGCGGGCTCGATTACTTTCGAAGGCAAGTCGCTGACTGACGCCAGCCCCGCCGCCTTGCGCAAGCTGCGCGGGGCGCGCATCGGCATGGTGTTCCAGGAGCCGATGACCTCGCTCAATCCCTCCATGAAGATCGGCCGCCAGCTCGACGAAGGGCTGGCGCTGCACCGCAAGGACCTGTCCGCAGCCGCCCGCAAGCAGCTGATACTGGCCATGCTGGCGCGCGTCGGCCTGCGCGATCCCGCCGCCGCGCTGGACGCCTGGCCCCATGAATTTTCCGGCGGCATGCGCCAGCGCATGATGCTCGCTGCGGTGATGCTGCTGGAACCGGCCCTGCTGGTGGCCGACGAGCCCACCACGGCGCTGGACGCCGTGGTGCAGCGCGACGTGCTGGAACTGATGCTGGAACTGACCTGCGCCCGTAACACGGCCGTGCTGATGATTAGCCACGACCTGCCGATGGTGGCCAAGTACACCGAGCGCATGATCGTGATGCGCCACGGCGAAATCGTGGAAAGCGGCACCACGCAGCAGATCCTGGACCGCCCCGCCCATCCATACACGCGGCAGTTGCTGGCCGCCATGCCGATACGCGCGCCCGCCCGCCCCATTCCGTCCGCAGCGCCCATCATCGACGTGCGGCAGCTCCTGGTTGACTACGCCGGCCGCCAGCGGCTGTTCGGCCGCACCCAGGCCAAGCGCGCCCTGCATGGCATAGACCTGCAGATCCGGCCGCGCGAGGTGGTGGCGGTGGTTGGCGGATCGGGGTCCGGCAAGACCACGCTGGGCCGCGCCATCGCGGGCCTGCTGGCGCCCACGGACGGCGGCATCTACTTCCGCGGCAAGCCCATCGCGCAGGCGGGCGCCGCCCGGAACGACTATCGCCTGAACTGCCAGATGGTGTTCCAGGACCCCTATTCCTCCCTGAATCCGCGCATGACGGTAGGCGAACTCACGGCCGAAGGTTTGCGCCAAGTAAACGGCATGACGACGGCGCAGAAGGCCGAGCGCGTCCAGGCCGTGCTGGCGGAGGTTGGGCTGGGCCCGGAATTCGCCAGGCGCTACCCGCATGAACTGTCCGGCGGCCAGCGCCAGCGCGTGGCCATCGCCCGCGCCATCGTGCGGCGCCCCGCCTTCGTGATCGCCGACGAGCCGGTATCGGCCCTGGATGTCACGGTACGCGCGCAGGTACTCAAGCTATTTGCCGAGTTGCAGCAGCGCCACGGCTTTTCCTGTCTGTTCATCAGCCACGACCTGGGCGTGGTCGAACAGGTGGCGGACCGCGTCGTCGTGATGCAGGACGGCCAGATCGTCGAACAAGGCCTGCGCGACCAGATATTCGACGCGCCCACGCATCCCTACACGCGCAAGCTGCTGTCGGCCATTCCGGCCCTGGAAGCCAACGACACCGGCGGCGTGCGCCTGAAATGGCGGTTCGATCAATGACGCCCGCAGCCCTGCGCGCATAGGAATGGACATGGAAGCAGAAACCTACTTTCCCCTGATTGAGGTGTCGGGCGCTCCCTACGAGCGCGGACTTCAGCACGGACGCCTGGCGGCCGCGCGCGTGCGGCGCAGCGCCCGGATCTACGCCGGCGCGTTGCAGCAGCTCCGGTACTCGCCCGCGGACCTGCGGCGGCTCATCGCGAACTTCTCGCGCGCCGTCGAGGACTTCGAACCCGCCTACCTGGACGAGATGCGCGGCATCGCCGAGGGCGCCGGCGTCTCGTTCGAGGACGTGCTGATGATCAACGCCCGCACTGAGATCGTCGCCCAGGCCCGCCGCGCGCAAGTCGCCGGCGTCGCCGCGCCGGCAGGCGACCAATGCACCGGCGCCGCCATCCTGCCGGCGCGCAGCGCCAACGGCAATTTCCTGCAAGGCCAGAACTGGGACAATCGCCAGGATTGCGCCGATACCATCATCATCCTGCGCGTGCTGCGCGACGACGGGCCCGACGTGCTGACCTTCGTCGAAGCCGGCGGGCTGGCGCGTTATGGCATGAACTCCGCCGGACTGACCCTGAACGGCAACGGCATGTCGTCGAGCCGCGACTATCAACAGGACGGCGTGCCCTTGCCGCTGGTGCGCCGCAAGGCGCTGGAGCAGGAGCATTACGCGCTGGCCTTGCAGATCGTCACCGGCACCGCCAAGGCTTGCTCGTGCAACCTGATCCTGGGCACGCAACTGGGGCTGGCGCTGAGCCTGGAATGCGCGCCCGACGAGACCTTCCTGGTCTATCCCGAGGACGGCCTGCTGGTCCACGCCAACCACTGGACCAGTCCGGTGGCGCTCGGCAAGCTGAAAGAGACAGGCATCGCCGGCTCGCCCGAAAGCCTCTATCGCGATCAACGCGTGCGCCAGCGCCTGTCGGCGGCGGGCCGCAAGCTCGGCGTGCAGGATCTCAAGGCCGCTTTCGCGGACACCCACGCCACGCCGTTTTCCGTCTGCCGGCCGGGGCGCGTCAGCGCCCAGGGCTACGCCTCCTGCACCACCGCCACGCTGATCATGGAACCCGCCACCGGCACACTGGAAGTCGCACGCATGCCCTGGCGCGGCGCCGCCTATGCCCGTTACTCGCTCGAACGGGGAACTCCCCTTTCCTCCTGACGCCCTCCGGCAGAAAACCGCTCTGAACAAGGATCCATCATGAAACGACCCCTGTATGCGTACACCGCCCTGGCCGCCCTCCTGACGGCCGTCGCGCCCGCCCTGGGCGCCACTGTGCTGCGCGCCCACCAGGACGCGGACATCCGCAGCAGCGACCCCGGCGTGAACCGCGACGCCAATACCGATGGGGTCATCCTGCACGTGGTCGAAGGCCTGGTCGGCTACAACGCCAAGGGCCAGCCCTCCCCCCTGCTGGCGGAGCAAATCGACGTTTCCGAAGACGGCAAGACCTACACCTTCCATCTGCGCCAGGGCGTGACCTTCCACAACGGCGCGCCCCTGACCGCCGAAGACGTGGTCTGGAGCTGGAACCGCTACATGGACCCCAAGACGGGCTGGCGCTGCCTGACGGACTTCGATGGCCGCATCGGCCTGAAGGTGGAAAGCGTCGCCGCCGCCGCCCCCGCCACCGTCGTGTTCAAGCTGGACCGGCCCGCGCCGCTGTTCCTCGATTCGCTCGCGCGCAGCGACTGCGGCATGACCGCCATCACCCACCGCGACTCGCTCAAGGCCGACGGCACCTGGGACAAGCCCATAGGCACCGGCCCCTTCCGTTTCGCGGAATGGCGCCGCCGCGAATACATCAGCCTGACCCGCTACGAGAACTACGCGAACCGCCCGGGCAAGCCCGACGGCTACGTCGGCTCCAAGCGCCCGCTGGTCGACGAAGTGCGCTTTGTCGTGATCGCCGATCCGGCCACGGCGAAAACCGCCCTGGCCAGCGGCGCCATCGACGTAATGTCCAAAGTGCCCTATTCGGAAATGGCCGAACTGGCCCAGAACAAGACCATCGGCACCAACGTCTCGCCGCAGCTGGCGCCTTCCACGCTGACGATCCAGACCCGCGACAAGCTGCTGTCCAACCCCTATCTGCGCCAGGCCATCGCCGCAGCGCTGAACTACAAGGAACTGGTGGCGGGCGTGACCTACGGCCTGGCCGAGCCCAACAACTCGCTCGTGCCCGTGGCCTCGCCCTATTACGGCGCGGCCGAAAAACAGGGCTACGTCCACGACCTGGCGCGGGCCAAGGCACTGCTCGCCAAGGCCGGCTACAAGGGCGAGAAAATCGTCATCTCGACCAACAAGCGCAATCTGCCGAACTACGACGCGGCCGTGATCACCCAGGCCATGCTGCAGCAGGCCGGCATCAACGCCGACATCGAAGTGCTGGAATGGGGCGCCCAGCAGGACAAGTGGCAGAAGGGCAACTACCAGATGATGTCGTTCTCTTATTCCAGCCGCATGGATCCCGCCTTGAGCTTTGAAGCCGTCACCGGCGACAAGACATCCCAGCCGCGCAAGCTGTGGGACGATCCTGCCGCCCGCGCCTTGCTGGAGCAGGCCACCAACACCACGGCGACGGCCGAGCGGCAGGCCCAGCTGGACCAGCTGCACCGTCTGATGTTGGAACAGGTGCCTATCATCCCCCTGTTCAATACCCTGAGCACGGGCGCATACCGCAAGAACGTCCAGGGCTTCGAATCGTCGATCTTCGGCGCGCCGCTGCTCTGGGAAGTCTCGAAGGCCGACTAGGAAAGCCACCATGAATCAAACCCTGTATCTGCTGGGCGACATCAATCTCAAGGGCGTGGAAGACGCCAGCGGCCTGTTCCATCACGTCAACCAGCCGCTGCGGCAGGCAGACCTGGTGTTCGCCAACCTGGAATGCTGCCTGTACGACCTGCCCGAACACGCCCAAGAGCGGCGCGGCTTCTACACCTCGCCCCGGCATGCACAGGTCCTGCGCGACGCCGGCCTGCAGGCGGTGGGCAATGCCAACAACGTCAACATCGGCCATGAGGCCGTACTGTCCTCGCTGGCCGCCTTGCGGGCCGCCTCCCTGCCCAGCGTGGGCGCCGGCGCGAATGCTGGCGAAGCCCGCGCTCCCCTGATCGCGGTGCGGGACGGCGTGCGCTACGGTTTCCTGCAACGCACCGCCGTGTACTGGCCGGACAACCATGAAGCCACCGCACGCCACGCCGGCGTCGCCATCATCCGCGCCCATACCGCCTACCGGCCGCGGCTGGAGATGCAGGCCGCGCGCACGCGTCCCGGCGTGCCGCCCGAAGTGCTGACATGGGCCGACCCGGAATCGCTCGCGCAATTCCGGGCCGACGTGGCGGCGCTGCGGGAACAGGCGGACGTCGTGATCGCCTCGCTGCATTGGGGTTACCGGCGCGAGGTGCTGCACTACCAGCGCGAATACGCGCATGCGGCGGTCGAGGCCGGCGCCGACATCGTGCTGGGGCATGGGCCCCACATGATCCTGCCGATCGAATTGCACCAGGGCAGGCCCATTCTTTATGGCAGCGGAAACTTCTCCTTCCAGGTTGCTCACCAGGCCGATGCGCATACCGAGTGGACCGGCACGACGGTCCGCGTCGACATCCGCGACCGGCGCCCCGCCGCCATGCAGTTCCGTTTCGTGCAGCGCAACGACGCCAATCAGACCGTGTTCGTCCCCGCTTCCCAAGTGCCGCAAGAGCGCGATCTGCTGATCCAGTCGTCCTCCGCGCTGGGCGCCAACCTGCACATCTGCGGCGACGCCCTGCAACTGGACCTGACCGGCCGCGCCGCTTCCTGAACATCCGTCTTCCCTATTTGATGCTGCCATGAAATACGCTCCGTTTCCCCTAGTCTCGATCTCCGGCGCCCCGTTTGAACGCGGCGTGCAATACGGCCGCGCCGTGCCCGACCGCATCGCCCACAGCGCCCGGCACTATCGTGGCGAACTCGACAAGATCGGCACTCCCGCAGCCACGCAGGCGGCCCTGATCAAGGAATTCGCCGACCAGATCCAGAAGTTCGACCCGGCCCACAGCGAAGAGATGCGCGGCATCGCGGAAGGCGCCGGCTGCGCCTTCGACGACGTGGCCCTGATCAACGCCCGCACCGAAGTCATCGCCAAGGCTCGGCTGCTGGCCCGGATGGGCAACCTGGATCCCGCCGAAGGCGAGTGCACCGCCGCCCTGGTCATGCCCGAACGCAGCGCAACGGGCACGCTGATCCATGCCCACAACTGGGACTGGGAGCCCGACGCCTGCGACAGCACCATCGTGCTGCGCGCCACCCTGGAAAGCGGCGTTACCTTCCTCACGCTGGTGGAAGCGGGCGGCCTGGCGCGGCACGGTTTCAACTCGGCCGGCATCGGCCTGACCGGCAACTATCTCAGCAGCGACCGCGACTACACGCAGTCCGGCGTCCCCCTGAGCAGCGTGCGGCGCGCGGTGCTCTGCCAGGAACACGTCGCCATCGCCATGCAGCTGATCGCCGCCACGCCCAAGGCCTGCTCCAGCAACATGATCGTCAGCCAAAACGGCTGGGTTATCGACTTCGAATGCGCGCCCGACGAGAGCTTCACGCTACTGCCGCAGGACGGCCTGCTGACCCACTCCAACCACTTCATGAGCGAAGTGGCGCTGGGCAAGCTGCGCGAGGCGGGCTTGAAGAATGCCGTCGATACGTATTACCGGGCCTGGCGCGTACGCCAGCTGCTGGACTCCTGCGGACCGCGCATCGCGGTGGCGGACGTGCGGCGCGCCCTGGCCGACGACTGGGCCACGCCCTACTCCGTTTGCCGCCCGCCGCGCGGCACCTTGACGGGCGGACGCTCGGCCACCGTCGCCACCCTGGTGCTGGACACGGCGGGACTCACCATGGATATCGCCGCCATGCCCTCGTTCGGACAGTTCTTTACCCGCTATGGCCTGGCGGGCGAGGCCTATTCCATCGACTGAGCCGGTCGACCCGCAGGCCTCCAGGATGCGCGGGCCTCGCAGGCGCTGGCCGCGCCCGACAGGATCATGGCGCGCTGGTAGTCTTCTGCCAGCAGGCGCATGACATCGGCCACGCCCTGGACGCCGCCGCAAGCCAAACCGTACAGCGCCGGCCGGCCGATGAATACGGCGCGCGCGCCCAAGGCCTGGGCGCGGAGGATGTCGGCGCCGCTGCGCACGCCGCTGTCCAGGAACACCGGCATGCGGTCGCGGACAGCATCGACAATCCCTGGCAGGACGCTGATCGACGAAGGTGCGGCGTCCAGTTGGCGGCCGCCGTGGTTGGACACGATGATGCCGTCCACGCCATGCCTCGCGGCCAGGACGGCATCCTCCCCGTGCAGCACGCCTTTCAGCAGCAAGGGGCCGTCCCAGAGGCTGCGCAGCCAGCGCAGGCTGTCCCAGGTCAATGAACGGTCCATGCTGCGGGCAAGCAGGGATGCCTGTACTTCCATCGGCAGGGACTCGGAGGCATGCTCGGCCAGGTTCACGAAGCGCGGCGGTCCGCCGCGCAGCATGCGCAGCGCCCATCCAGGCCGCCGCGCCACGTCCCACGCTATCCTGGGCGTGATCCGGAACGGCATGGAAAAGCCATTGCGCACGTCGCGCCAGCGCCTGCCGCCCACCGGCACATCGGCCGTCAACACCAGCGCGCGGTAGCCCGCCAGCCGCGCCCGGCGCACGAGCTGCTCGGCCAAGCGGCGATCCTCCATCACGTACAGCTGCAGCCATTGCTCGCCGCCGCCAGCGATGGCGCGCACATCCTCGGCCCGCTGGTTCGAGGCGGTCGACAGGACGAACGGTACGCCCAGTTCCACCGCCGCCCGCGCCAGCATGCCGTCGCCGCCGGGGCGGATCACGCCATTCAGTCCCGTGGGCGCCAGCGCGAACGGCAGGCGCCAGGACGACCCATACACCTCAACCGAGGTATCCACCTGGCGGGTATCCCTGAGCACCCGCGGCGTCAGCCGGATCTGCTCGAAGTCGTCCCGGTTGGCTTGCAGGCAGGTTTCGCGCTCCGCGCCCCCGTCCACGAACTCGAACACGAACCGGGGCAAGACCTTCCTGGCCTGGACCCGGTAATCTTCCATCGTCAACAACATGCGGCGCCTACTGCAAGGTGATGCCGCGTTCGCGGATGATCTTGCCCCAGCGGCTGTTCTCTCCCGCCACGAAGCTGGCCATCTCTTCCGGCGAGCTGAACCAGGGCTCGACCGCAATATTGGCGTAGAAATCGATGACCGCCTGCGTCTTCAAGGCTGCTGCCAGCCCCTGGTTCAACGCGTCCACGGTTGCGCGGGGCGTGCCCGCGGGAACCAGCATGCCTTGCCAGGCAAAGGCCTCGAAATCCTTCAGGCCCTGTTCGTGCAGCGTGGGGATGTCGGGAAAGTTCTTCATGCGCTTGGGGCTGGCTACGCCCAGCACCTTGAGCCTGCCTGTCTTCATCTGCGGCACCACGGTGGAGGCGTCCATCAAGGCGAAGGACACCGAGCCCGCCATCAGGTCCGTCACCGCTGGCGCGCCGCCGCGGTAGGCGACGTGCGTCATTTTCAGGCCGGTCCGCTCGCGGAACAGTTCGGCGGCCAGGTGCTGGGGGGATCCCACGCCCGAACTGGCGAAATTGGCGCTGTCGGGATTGGTGCGCGCCCATTGCAGAAACTCGTCAAGGTTGTTGGCCGGCACCTTGCTGGAGACCACCAGCAGTATCGGATAACGGGCATACAGACCGGCCGAAACAAAGTCCCTGGCGCTGTCATAGGGCAGGTTGGCAAACAGATGCGGATTGGCCGCCAGGGTGGCAAAGTCGCCCGTGAAGACGATATTGCCATTGGCCTTGGCGTTGGCCACATAAGCAGCGGCGATGTTCGTGGCCCCGCCGGGCTTGTTGCTGACGAAGAAGCTACGCCCCATCTGCGCGCCCACGCTTTCGGCGAGCTTGCGCGCGATGGCGTCCGAGCCCCCGCCCACCGGGTAAGGATGGACCCACTCGATAGGCCGGTCGCCGGCCTGGGCCCAACAGCCCGCCGCGCCCAAACCGGTTGCCAACGCAAACAGCGCTTTCAGGAACAGACGTTTTCGCATTTCGCTACCCCCCCATGTGTGTATGGCCGCACACGTCGCTGGACTTTGCAAGACAGCATGGCGAGCGGTGTCGGATGGCGAGAGTGTGAGGCCCCGCCTCATTCCTGAAAATTGTTATTTAGCGATAAAGTCATTACAGTTCAGCATGGCCTACAACCTCAACGAACTGCGTGCCTTCCTCGCCGTGCTCGACCAAGGCTCGCTGGGTAAGGCGGCTGACAAATTGAGCCTGACGCAGCCCGCCCTGAGCCGCATCGTCAAGCGCCTTGAAGCCGCTGTCGGCGAACCTCTGTTTGAGCGGCATTCCGGCGGCATGCGGCTGACCGCGTACGGCAAGGCCCTGGCGCCCCATGCGCAACTGCTGTGCCGCGAAGAAAAAATCGCCCGCGATGAGATGAACCGCATGCGCGGCCTGGCGGCTGGCGCCCTGCGCCTGGGTGTTACGGCGGGCGCGTCTGCCCTCTTCATTCCCAAGGCCCTGGAGGCATTCCTGGAAAAGTGGCCTGGCATCGCCATCGATGTCGTCGAAGGCATCTGGGACGAGTTGGCCACGGCCCTGGACAGTTACCAGGTCGACCTGGTGATCGCCCCGGAAGCGCCAGAGACGGCAAGCATCGTTTCCGCCAGGAACTGCGCATGGCAAGAAAGCATGAAGGTAGTCGTCGGCGCGGGCCATCCGCTGCACGGCGACGCGCCGGTGCCCATGGAAGCGCTGCTGGCGGAGCGCTGGTGTTTCGTGCCGCAACGCACCGAGCCGCATAACCGGCTCATGTCGCTGTTCAAGGCCCAGGGCCTGCCCGTTCCGGTCATTGCGGTTTCCAGCAGCTCTATTCCCTTGATCAAGAGCCTGGTCGCATACGCCGGTTTCGTCAGCTGGCTGACCCGGCCCATGTACGGCGCCGAACTCAAGGCCGGCCTGATCCGCGAACTGCGAGTGAACGGGCTGGACCATGAGCGCAGGTTTTCGGCTTACCACCGGCGCGAAGGAATACTACCGGGGCCGGCCTTGCGGTTCCTGGACGAAATCAGGCAGTTGGCGCGGGCAGGCGTGCCGCCGTAGACCGGACGGTCATCCCACCAGGGCTTGCAGTTCCTTGGATGCGGAACGCGAAACGCGCTGCCCTTCCTTCGCCGCGTTGACCTGCAAGGCTACCCGCGCCACGTCCGCTACGCGTTCCGCCTGCGGATAACCGCCCCTGGCCTGCAACCACGCCAGCACATCCGCCAAGTGCCAGATCGACGTGCTGCCTTCGTGGATCGGCAGCGGAAAAGTGCCAGGATGCGCCAGCATGAGCTTGCGCATGTTCTGCCGGGAAACACCCACGATCTCGGCTACGTCGGTCAAACCCACGAGATCGGGCGCCGCCTCGATCAGTTTGGCGGAAGGCTCCGCGCGTCCGACATCCCGCAGCGCGGAATACACCGCGGCTTGCGCGCTTTCGGCCTCGCGGGTGAACTCGAGCGCCAGCCGCCCCGGCAGCCCGATGCCGACCAGGGCATCGTCGCAACCCGCCGCGCCCAGGCGTTCGACCAGCGCATCCATGTCGTGATCGCCGTCGGCAAGCTGATACTTCAAGGTAAAGGTGTATTCCATCGCACTACCCCTAGATGCCGCCGTCTGCCTCGGGCAGATCACGGCGCGCAGTACAGTTGTTCACGACGCGCCGCAAAGCGCGCGCATGATTGCCAGGATTCCTTGGCGTGCTCCAGACGCTGGTGATGCAGAATTCGCCGCAACGGCATTCCGCAACATTGCTGAGGCAGTAAATCCGGCCCCACGCGTGGCTGCCGCCAACTTCCACACGCCAGCCGCTTTCTTCGGCGTGGCGGAGTGCTGCCTCTACCTCTTTCTTCGGATGCGACGGACGCGCCATCATTGGTATCCAGTATGAAGACATTTAAACAGGTTGTCAATAGACAACCTGGCAGTGGCTTCAGGCGATGCCAGCGGCGCGGACGCAGTCGATGAGCGGCGTCCTTTTCAGCCATGGCCATCGGCCCTGAAAGCCGATGTTGCAGCTTATCGAGGGCACTCGCGGGAACCAAGGCGGAATCCGTCTGAAAAACGGACGAAAGGACTGGAACGGCTTGCGGGTTCTACCATTGCGGCCCATCACCGGGCCGCGCGTTCACCAAAGAATGATCTGCGAACAACGGAAGAGCGACAACTTCCGGCCGCTGGCATCGACCACGGTGGCCGACCAGATCTGGGTCGTGCGCCCCATGTGCTCCGCCACCGCCTCGACGGTCAGCACGCCCTCCTTCGCGGTACCCAGGAAGTTCGACTTCAACTCCAGCGTGGTGAAACCCTTGGCGCCCTCCGGCAGGTGCGCCAGGGTGGCATAGCCGGCGCAAGTGTCGGCCAACATCACCTGGCTGGCGGCATGCAGGTATCCGTTGGCCGCCATCATCCACGGGGCCACCGTCATTTCCATGGACATGCGCCCCTCCTCGATCGACAAGGGCCGTACGCCGAAGGTATCGGGCAAAGTGCCCTGCTGGCGTTGGAAGAGGCGATCTATGGTTTCACTGGAGCGCAACATGGCAAGTTCCTATGCAGAGGATTGTCGAAAAGAAGGAAAATACTATCCCTGGCGGCGACGCGCCATCAGCGCCACAAACGCCAGCATCGAGGCCGCGGCCAGTACCAGGCCCAGGGTCGTCGCGGGGCTTCCGCCCGCCAGGCTGGCCAACGCCGTCATGCCGCCGGCGCAGGCCATCTGCAGGCCGCCCAGCAGCGAAGACGCCAATCCCGCCTGCCGGCTGAACGGCGCCAGCGCCATGGCGGTGCCCAGCGGGTTGACCAGCCCCATGCCGAACAAGTACAGCGCGACAGCGGCCGTGAATTGCGCCAGGCCGCCATCCTCGCCGCCCGCCAGCAAAGTCAGCGCGCCGCCCAGCGCCACCGCGCAGCCGGATCGCGCCACCCCGGCCGCACCCAGGCGGCGGGCCAGGCGCGGCGCCAACATGCCGGCGGCAAACACCACGAATACGGTGCTCGCGAAGAACAGTCCCAGCTGCAGCGCGCTCAGGCCGATGCGCCCCATGAGCATGGCTGGCGTAGCCGCGAAAATGGCGTACAGGCCGCCAATGACCATGCTCACGGCCAGCGCCGGACCGATGAACCGGACGTCCCGCGCCAGGCCGGCATAACCGCGCAACACGGCAGCCGGCGTCGCCGCCGCCCGCCGGTCGGCCGGATGCGTTTCGCCCACCGTCGCCACATAGGCCAGCGCCAGCACAAGCCCCAGGACGGCGACCAGCGCAAAGCTGGCGCGCCACCCAGGCCCGTACTCCATCGCACTGCCCAGCAGCGGCGAGAATCCCGGCGCGGCGGCCATGGCCACCATCGTCAACGCCAAGGTGCGCGACAGCGCTTCGCCTTCGAACAGGTCGCGGGCAATAGCCCGCGACAGGACCGAGGCCGCGCACACGCCCAGGGCCTGGATCACCCGGCCCGCCACCAGCAGCGGCAAGGTCGGCGCCCAGGCGCAGACCAGGCAGCCGACGATGAACAAGGCCAACCCGCCCAGCACCGGAGCGCGCCGCCCCCAGCGGTCCGACACGGGTCCGGCGAACAACTGGCCGATGGCGAAGGCCAGGAAAAAGCTCGACAGCACCAGGCCGGTGTCGCGCACGTCCACGCCCAGTTCGGACGCCATGCTCGGAAAGGCTGGCAGGATGATGTTGGTGGATAGCGGCCCCAGGGCGGCCAGCCCGGCAAGTACGGCCAGCAGGCGCCCGGTCAGCCTGACGGGAGAGGCTGCGTCGCGGCCTAGGGAAATCGAGGTCTGGGTGTTCATGGTTCGATGAGCTCGGGTTGTCGATCCAGGTTTCAAGGCCGTTCCAACACCGTGGCGATGCCCTGCCCGCCGCCTATGCATTGCGTGGCCAGCGCATAGCGCCCTTGGCTGCGCGCCAACAACGCCGCGGCCTTGCCGGTGATGCGTGCACCCGTGGCGCCCAGGGGATGGCCGATGGCCAGGCCGCCGCCGTCGATGTTCACACTGGCCATCTCCAGACCCAGCTCGCGGATGCAGGCCAGGGCCTGCGACGAGAACGCTTCGTTGATTTCCACCACGTCCAGGTCGGCCACCGCAAGCCCCGCGCGCGCCAGCGCCTTGCGCGTGGCAGGTATCGGGCCTATGCCCATGACGGCCGGATCCACGCCCACGGTCGCAAAGCTGCGGATGCGCGCCAGCGCCTCCAGTCCGTGGCGCGCCGCGAAGCCGTCGCTGGTGACCAGCACCGCCGCCGCGCCGTCGGTCAGCGGCGACGAAGTCCCCGCCGTGACCGCGCCATCGGCGCGGAACGCGGGCTTGAGTCCCGCCAATGCCTCCAGCGTGGTGCCCGGGCGGATGCAGCCGTCGGCGTCGACCACCTCACCGTCCGGCAAGCGGATGGGCACGATCTCGGCGGCCAGCAGACCCTGCTCGCGCGCCGCGGCGGCCTTGCGGTGGGATTGCAGCGCCAGCAGTTCCTGGTCCGCGCGGCTGACGTTCCAACGTTGCGCCACGTTCTCCGCCGTCTCGCCCATGGAGAGGTAGGCGTCGGTGGTCGCCTGCAGTTCGGGATTGGGCGAAAAGTTGAAGCCGCCCTGCGGCACCATCGTCATCGACTCCACGCCCACGCAGAGAAAGGCCTCGCCCATGCCCGCCTCGATCTGCGCCGCCGCGATGTGCACCGCCTGCATCGACGAACCGCAGAAGCGGTTCACGGTCATGCCGCCCACCTCCTGCGGCAGGCCGGCAAGCAGGCCGACGATGCGTGCCAGGTTGTTGCCTTGGGCGGCTTCCGGATAGGCGCAGCCGAGAATCACGTCCTCCAGCAGCGCCGGATCCAGATCGGTGCGCCGCAGCAGGCCCTGCACCACCTGCGCGGCCAAGGCGTCGGGCCGCAGGTCGGCCAACCGGCCCTTGCGGGCAAAGTGGAAAGGCGAGCGCGCATAGGCGGCGATGACTGCTTTCATGGTTCAGCCCCCAGGAATGGTCAGACCGCAGCCGCGTAGCGCTGCGCAACGGTGTTGCTGGACAGGTGCCCCGCCATGGTCTGGCGCGCGGCTTCGTAGGCATCCCATTCCTCGCCGGCATGCAGCGAGGGAATCGTCACCTTCTCGCCGCGCGCGAAGCCCAGCAAGGCGGCATCGACCAGGTCTTCGGCGCGCATCACGATGCGCTGGTCCAGCGTTTCCACCGGGCGGCCGCCGATGGCCCAGAAATCCGTGGCCGTGGCGCCGGGCAGCACCGCCTGGACCTGCACGCCGGTCCCGGCCAGCTCATGCTGCAGCGACTGGCTGAACGCCAGCACGAAGGCCTTGCTGCCGCCGTAGACGCCGTTCAAGACCTCGGGCGCGATGGCCACGATGGAAGCGATATTGATGATGGCGCCCCGGCCGCGTGCCACGAAGCCCGGGACGGCCGCGTAAGTCAGCCGCATCGGCGCGGTGACGTTTAGATCCACCATGCGCGTCATCTGCTCCACGTCGCTTTGCAGCAGCGGCGTATGCGTGCCGATGCCCGCGTTGTTCACCAGCAAGGTGATGCTGGCGTCCTGGCGCAGCTGTTCCTCCACCCGCGCCAGCGAGGCGCGGTCACCCAGATCCGCAGGCAGCACTTCCACGGCGCGGCCGGTGCGCGTGCTGATGTCGCTGGCCAGGGCGTTCAGGCGCTCCCGGTTGCGGGCGACCAGTATCAGGTCATAGCCCTGCTGCGCGAGTTTGTGCGCGTATAGCGCGCCGATGCCGCTGGATGCGCCCGTGACGAGGGCGGTGCCGGGTTGGGTCTGTGCCATGGTGTAACTCCTGGGGAAGTGATTGCGATGGGATCCATGTTGGGACTTGCGGCCCATGGCGTAAATGACGTATATAGTCATTAATAAGGACATTCGCAGGACATCGACCTGCAAGGACGCCCCCCATGCACCGCATCGGTTACATACTTCCCGAAGGCTTCCAGATCATTGGCCTGGGCACGCAGGCCGTGTTCGAACTTGCCAATGTGGTGGCGCGCGAACCCTTCTACGCCCTGGACAGCTACGCCCTGGACGGCGCGGTGCGCGCGTCGGCGGGCCTGACGGTGCAGGCCCGGCCGCTCACCGCCCGCAGCCAGGCCGACACCTGGCTGGTGACCGGCGTGCTTTCGCCCCTTTCCAGGCCCGTGTCGCCCGAACTTCCCCGCCTGCTCGGGAAACTCGCACCTCGGTCGCGCCGCGTCGCCGGCTTGTGCACCGGCGCGTTCCTGCTGGCCGACGCCGGCCTGCTCGACGGGCGGCGCGCCACCACGCACTGGCATTGGGCCGACGCCTTGCAGCAGCGCCACCCGCGCGTGCAGGTCGAGGCCGACCGCATCTACATCGCCGACGGGCCGGCTTGGACCTCCGCCGGTATGACGGCGGAAATGGACCTGGCGCTGGCGCTGGTGGAGAAGGACCTGGGCGCCGACATCGCGCGCTCGGTGGCGCACCGCCTGGTCATGCATCAGCGCCGCTCGGGCGGCCAATCGCAGCACTCCGAAATGCTCAGGCTCGCGCCCAAATCCGACCGCATCCAGCAGGCGCTGGAACATGCCCGCCGCAACCTCGCCCAGCCCCTGAGCGTGGAAGATCTGGCCCAGGCCGCCAGCCTGAGCCCGCGCCAATTCAGCCGCGTGTTCACGGCCGAAACCGGCCAGTCGCCCGCCAAGGCCATCGAGGGACTGCGGCTGGAGGCCGCGCGCCTCATGATAGAAAGCAGCCGCCACCCGCTGGAAGTGGTGGCCAGGGAAACCGGTTTCCGCGACCGGCGCCACCTGCGCGAGGCCTTCCTGCGCGGCTTCGGCATGCCGCCCCAGGCCCTGCGGCGCGACGCGCGGGCCAGTCCGCCAGCCTCCTGAGCCGGCGCTGATTCCCCAGCCGCCGCCAGCCTGCGGTCCAGTACAATCCGCGTTTGGCGACGTTGTGCTCGCCCATTTTGTCTGGATCCATGCATGTTGCGACTGTCTGAAATCAAGCTGCCGTTGAATCACACGCCCGAAGAATTGCCTGCCGCGATTCTCAAGAAACTAGGCGTTCCGGCCAGCGACCTGCGCGCCCACACCGTGGCCTCTCGCAGCTACGACGCGCGCAAGAAGCACAACATCCTGCTGATCTACACGCTGGATGTCGACGTCGAAAACGAGGCGGCGCTGCTCCAGCGCTTTCACGACGACCGCAACGTCAAACCCACGCCCGATACCGAATACAAATTCGTCGCCCAGGCGCCCGCCAACCTGGACAAGCGCCCCATCGTCATCGGCACCGGCCCCTGTGGCCTGTTTGCCGGATTGGTCCTGGCGCAGATGGGTTTCAAGCCCATCATCCTGGAACGCGGCAAGGCGGTGCGCGAACGGACCAAGGACACTTGGGGACTGTGGCGCAAGCGGGTCCTGAACCCGGAATCGAACGTGCAGTTCGGTGAAGGCGGCGCCGGCACATTCTCCGACGGCAAGCTGTACAGCCAGATCAAAGACCCCAAGCATTACGGCGAAAAAGTGCTCAAGGAATTCGTGCTGGCTGGCGCGCCGGAAGAAATCCTGTACGTGAGCAAGCCGCACATCGGCACGTTCCGGCTGGTCGGCATGGTGGAAGTCATGCGCGACACCATCACCAAGCTGGGCGGCGAAGTCCGGTTCTCCAGCAAGGTCGAAACGCTGCACCGGGAAAACGGCCGGATCACCGGCGTAACCCTGGCCGATGGCGCACATATCGAGGCCGACCACGTCGTGCTGGCGATCGGCCACAGCGCGCGCGACACCTTCCAGATGCTGCACGGCCAGGGCGTGTTCATGGAGGCCAAGCCGTTCTCTATCGGTTTCCGCATCGAGCATCCGCAATCGCTGATCGACAAAGCCCGCTTTGGCCCCAACGCCGGCCATCCGATCCTGGGCGCGGCGGATTACAAGCTGGTGCACCACGCCAAAAACGGCCGTTCGGTATACAGCTTCTGCATGTGCCCGGGCGGCACCGTGGTGGCGGCCACCTCCGAACCCAACCGCGTGGTCACCAACGGCATGAGCCAGTACTCGCGCAACGAACGCAATGCCAACGCGGGCATCGTGGTCGGGATCTCGCCCGAAGTCGATTACCCCGAACATGTGCTGGCGGGCGTGGACTTCCAGCGCCAATGGGAATCCCAGGCGTTTGAGCTGGGCGGCCGCGACTACAGCGCGCCGGGCCAGCTGGTCGGCGACTTCATCGCGGGCAAGGCCTCGACCGAATTCGGCTCCGTGCAGCCCTCATACACGCCGGGCGTGCATCTCACCGACCTGGCAACCGCCCTGCCCGAGTTCGCCATCGCCGCCATCCGCGAAGCGCTGCCGGTCTTCGACAAGACCATCAAGGGTTTCGGCATGCACGACGCCGTGCTCACGGGCGTTGAAACCCGCACGTCGTCGCCCGTCCGCATCAGGCGCGACAACGAAACCTTGCAGAGCATCAACACCGAGGGCTTGTTCCCGGCGGGCGAAGGCGCGGGCTACGCCGGCGGAATCCTGTCGGCCGGCGTAGACGGCATCAAGATCGCCGAGGCGGTGGCCACGAGCATCATGAGCCGGCAGAGGCAAGCCGGCTGACGCGAACGTTGGGGGACGGAACCGGGTCGTGGCCCGATTCCCCCCAAAAATGGATGAATGAACGCCGCGCGCGCCGTCTAGTGCGCGCGGCCCGGCGTTCCTAACCTTGAGGGCATCTCAACCCCAGTCAGGAAACCGCCATGAACCAACCCCGCATCGGCATCATCATCGGCTCCACCCGCGAAGGCCGTTTCGGCGACAAGCCCGCCGCCTGGATACATGCCATCGCCAGCCAGCGCAGCGACCTGCAGTTCGAACTCATCGATCTGCGCGACCACCCGCTGCCCTTCTTCGACGAGGCGCTGCCTCTCACTTGGGGACCTGCCAAAAATCCCGCGGCGCAAGCCTGGGCCACGCTGATCGCCGGCCTGGACGGCTACATCGTCGTCACCCCCGAATACAACCATGGCCCCAGCGCCGTGCTGAAGAACGCGCTGGACTATGCCTACGCCGAATTCAACCGCAAGCCCATCGCCTTTGTCGGTTATGGCGGCGTGGGCGCCGCCCGCGCCATCGAGCAGTTGCGCCTGAACGCCGTGGAACTGCAGATGGCCCCCGTGCGCAACGCCGTGCACATCGGCATGGTGGAGTTCGTCGGCATCCTGCAGCAAGGCAAGCACTTCGACGACTACCCTCATCTCGCCACCTCGGCCGGCGCCATGCTGGACGACCTGGCCTGGTGGACCGCCGCGCTGAAGCAGGCGCGCGGCGCCGGACTATGAGCGGAGGCGCCATGGACATCGCCCCCTACACGCCGCAGGCCGCCGCCCGTCCGGCCCCGCCCCTGGCAACACGCCGCATCGTTCACCAGACGGCGGGATTCCGCCACGGCGCCATCACGCGCCTGATGAGCCCGTCCGACCTGGGTGAACAGGTAAAGCCCTACGTTTTCCTGGACCATTTCGACGATCCCGCCATGCGACCCGCTGCCATGCCGCTGCATCCGCATTCAGGCATTGCAACGCTCACCTACCTGCTGGATGGCCACATCCGCTACGAAGACTCCACCGGCGCCAGCGGCACGCTGCCGCCCGGCAGCGTCGAATGGATGATGGCCGGTGGCGGCGTCTGGCATGGCGGCGGCGCGGCTGCCCAAGGCCGCATCCGCGGCTTCCAGCTCTGGGTCGCCATGCCGCCGGAGCTGGAAAATGCCCCAGCGTTCAGCCGCTACATCAGTCCTGAAGGACTGCCCAGCGCGGGTCCGGCACGGGTCCTGCTCGGCCAGTACATGGGCGTGGCGGGCGCGGTAGCGGCGCCCTCGCCCATGACCTATCTGGGCGTCCACCTGCGCGGCGGAGAGCATTGGCGCTACGTTCCGCCCTCCGGACATTCCGTCGCCTGGCTGGCCGTGAGCTCCGGTGAACTGCGCGCGCCCAGCCCGATAAACGCCGGGGAAATGGCGGTGTTCGAGGAGTCGGACCAGGCCATCGATCTCCATGCGCCCCGGGACGCGGAGTTCGTGATCGGGTCCGCCGCCCCGCATCCGCACCCTCTCGTGCTCGGGTCATACTCGGTGCACACCAACGCCGCCGCGCTGGCGCTCGGCGCAAGCCGCATCCGTGAAATCGGCGCCACGCTCGAAGGCCGCGCCCGTGTACGATTCTGAAGCGCGCCTGGCCCGGCGCCCGACAGGAGAATCACACGCATGGTCGATCTGAACGATGTAGCGCTGTTCGTCCAGGTGGTGCAGGCGGGCAGCTTCGCCGAAGCTGCCCGCCGCGCCGGCATGCCCTCCAACACTCTCAGCCGGCGCATCCAGCAACTGGAAGCCACGCTGGGCGCCCGGCTACTGCATCGTTCGACCCGCAAGCTGACCCTGACGGAGGCCGGCGCGGCCTTCCATGCGCGCTGCGCCGACTCCGTGGAAACCTTGGCCGACGCCGCCACCGACCTGGCCGAAGGCGGCCCCTCGCCCGGCGGCAGGATACGCGTCGCGGCGCCCGCGGATTTCTTCAACTGGTTTCCGGTGGACTGGATGGCCGAGTTCCTGCGCACCTACCCCAAGGTCAAATTGGAATTTTCCCTCAGCGACAGCCGCGCCGACCTGGTGAGCGAGCGTATCGACGTCGCGATCCGCGGCGGCGAAGTGCTGGAGCCCACCCTGGTGGCTCGCCGCATCGGCACCGGCAGACATAGTTTGGTCGCAAGCCCCGCCTACCTGGCCGAACGCGGCACGCCGCAAGCGCCGGAAGACCTTGCGGCCCACGACTGCATCGTCATGCCCTCGGCTTCGGGCCGCCCGCTTTGGCGGCTGACCAGCCCGGACGGCACCGCCGAAGTCCCCGTGTCCGGGCGCTTCCACGCCAACTCCGCGCAGGCCCTGCTGCAAGCAGCCTTGGCGGGTCTCGGCATTACGCTGCTGCCAGACGTCATGAGCGCTCCCCATGTCCGCGGCGGCCAACTCGCCACGGTGCTGCCGTCATGCGGCATCGCTGGCGGCGACCTGCATCTCGTCTACCAGAGCCGGCGGCAACTGCCCCGCGCGGTTCAAGCCTTCGTGGAATTCACGATGGCCAAGATACGGGAATCCGGCCTGGTCAGCCTGGGCTGATGCCGGCGCGGCGCCGCGCCGTGATTCCCCCTCCTGATGCCAGCCCGCGCGGCCGAGTCTAGGGCAGCGGCGCCTTGCCTTCCCGGATCGCCGTTGTCGTGTGCCCGCCATAGCCCCAGTTGTCGGTATCGACCTCCTCGATCACGACGTGCGTCCACGCCGGCGGCTTGTTCAGCACGCGTTCCAGGGTTTCGGTGACTTCGCGGATGACCTGCGCTTTTTGCCCGGCGGTGACACCTTCCCGGGTAATGCGGATGCTGACGAAAGGCATGGCTTTCTCCTGGTTGAACGTTGTCTTTCAACGCCCGGCGCTGAAGCCGCCGTCCACCGGCACGACGGCTCCAGTCACGAAATCGGCGTTGACCAGATATTGCACTGCTGCCGCGATCTCGTCGATGCGCGCGATGCGGCCCAGCGGATGCATGCCGCCCAGCGCAGCGTGCGTGTCGGCGGGATGCATGGGGGTGGCCGTGACGCCGGGCGCGACCGCGTTCACCGTCACCCCCTTGGGCGCCAGTTCCAACGCCAGGGCGCGCGTGGCCTGGTTGATGCCGCCCTTGAGCGCCACCGCCAGCAACGCCGGCACGCCCGCATGCGGCTGCAGCGCCAAGGCGGCCGTGATGTTGATGATCCTGCCCTGCCCGCGGTCGCCCATGTGGCGCGCCGCCTGCTGCGACATGTACAGCACGCCCTTCAGGTTCGTGGCGATCTGCTCGTCCACTTCCTCGGGCGTGAAATCCACGAACGGCTTCACCGCGAAAATGCCGGCGTTGTTCACCAGCACATTGACGTGGCCGTAGCGGTCGATGGCCTGTTCGAACACTGCGCGCGCCGCTTCGGGCGTCCCCACGTCGCCCGCGACGCCCAGGAAGCGATCGCCAGCCTTCAACTGCTCCGCCGCCGCTTGCAAGCGCGCTTGGGTACGGGCGGTACCCACCACGTTGTAGCCCTCGCGCAGGAAAGCCTCGGCCAGGCCCAGCCCGATGCCGCTGCTGGCGCCGGTGATGATGATGTTTTTTTCGGATTTGCTCATGATGGTCCTCTTGAAAGTTCGGTTTGGGCCGATGCGGGTTTCGCAAGATGTCTATCGGCTGAGATGAACTTTATTGATGACTTCAAAAGCAATAAAGATAGAATGAAACACATCTACTGATACACGGTGTAATCAATATGCAGCGCCAATTCGACGACATCCTGTTGGGCAGCATCGAGCTGTTCTGCCTGGCCGGCGAGGCGGGCAGCTTCACCGCGGCGGCGAACGCTGCCGGCGTGACGCCGGCAGCCGTAAGCCGGTCCATCTCGCGACTGGAAAAGCGCCTGGGCGTGCGCCTGTTCGTGCGTTCCACCCGCAGCATCCGCCTCACCGAAGGCGGCAGGGAGTATTTCGAACACTGCCGGGCGGCGCTCAACCAGCTGAGCGAAGCGGAGCGCCGGGTAACGGGCGAACAGGTGCAACCCAGCGGCACGATCCGCATCAGCGCGCCCACCACCTACGGCCACCATCGCCTGCTGCCCCTGCTGCCCGCGTTCCGCGAGCTCTATCCCTTGATCAAGGTCGAGGTCCACGTCAGCAACCGCAACATCGACATGCACGAAGAGAACTTCGACGTCGCGATCCGCTTTCGGGCGCAGCCGGACTCGACCATGGTCGCCCGCCACCTCGACGACGCGAAGCTCATTGTCGTCGCCAGCGCCGGCTACCTGCGCCGCGCCGGGCAGCCCAAAACGCTGTCCGATCTCAAGCAACACGAGTGCATCCAGTTCGCCCTGCCCAGCAGCGGACGCCCGATACCCTGGTTATTCAACGAAGACGGCCGCGAAAAGGACCTGCTGCTCAGCGGCAACTATCACTGCTCGGAAGATGTGCTGGCCGGCGTATCCCTGGCCCGGGCCGGCGCAGGGCTGTTCCAGGCCTACCGCTACACGGTCGAGCGCGATCTGGCCGACGGCCTGCTGGTGGAAGTGCTGCAGCCCTTTGCCGGACGCTCGCGGCCCGTCAGCCTGATCTACCCGCATGGCCGCCTGCTGCCCTCGCGCGTGCGGGTGTTTGTGGAGTTCATGCTGGAACAGAGTGGACAGGCGCGTCAGCCTTGAGCCAACGGCGGTCGACCGGCGGATCTCAATCCAGCTTGGGATCAGGAAACGGCAGCCTATCCTGGGAAACGCTGGGCTGCGCTTTCCACTTGCCATCCTGCTTGTAGAAGTCCATCTGGTTCTCGCTGACCGCGGCCCCCAAGGTCACCGCGACCGTGCAGGCGACCTGGCCTGGATACGTGGCGTCCACTGCCGGAATACAGGTACCCAGCTTGACCTTGGACGGCCGAGGCATGCCCGAGCCCGCCAGCATGTCGACGATCGCATCCGTCGCTTCCGGAATGGAAGGCAGGACCAGGTCCTGGGCCCGGACCATGCCGCCCGCCCCCAGCAATGCAACCATCGACGCCACGGAAATCAAGGGCTTGAACATGCGCCAGCTCCATCAGGATTGAGACCGGCGCAGCTTAAAGGAAGCGGCCTCGCACCACCGTAACAGAGCGATACGCAACTATTCCTAAGGCAGCATCTGAGGGTTGTAGACCACTTCCCACAAATGTCCGTCCGGATCCATGAAGTGGCCCGCGTAGCCTCCATAAATAGCCTGCGCGAAGCAATCCACGCCCGCCGGCCGCGGCGCGGGGCGGGAAGCAAAGTCTCAGTAGTCCCTCGCCTCGTCGAACCAGCGCTGCGTCTGCGCTTCGCTTATACCCAGCCGTTCGACCTGAGCAAGCTGGCTGAACTGCCACACCGCCTCGCCTATGTCTTCGCGCTCCGCGGTCTCGATCCCCTTCATGCCGTTGAAGTGGCGGGTAAAGGCGGAGATTGCGGCTTGCACCTCGGCGGCATTGCTTGCGCTTTCCAGCGCCGACCGGGCCGTGTCGTAGGCGGTATTCGCCGACTTCGCCATGCGGCTGTTCCAGCCCGAGAAAGGCCGACCGTATTCGCTTTGCCACCACTCCCGCTTGCGCGTTTGGGAGACGGAGTTGTAACCGCCCCATGCGCGGACCTTCTCCCGCGCCTTCATCTGCGCCTTCAAGCGCTTGCCCGCGGCTTCGTCGACGTTGTAGGCGATGAACCTATCCAGCGCGGGCCAACTGGCCAGTTCCGGCAAGCCGTCCAGATCGGGCGTGAACCGGATCTCCAGACTCGTCAGGCGCGGCAGGCGGGCAAGCGCCTCCCAGCCGCTGAAGCCGCCCCAGAGCGACAGACTCTCCAACGCCGGAAAGCGATCGATTCCCTGCAGCGAAATGGGCTGCCCCAGCGGCGCGCCGTGCAGCGCCAGCGCACGCACTTCCTGCAGCGGGCCGAGGTCGGGCAAGGCGTAAGGCGCCGCGCCAGTCCGGCGCCCCAGCGCCGGCCGCAGCAACAACATGTCGGGCAGTTCGCCCGCCACGGCAACGCGCGTCAGGTCGCCAAACAGTTCCAGGTCACGGACCTGAGGCAACCTGGCTTCAAGATGCCCCGACACCTGGTCCAGCCGGATGCGCAGCGTCTCGATTCTTGCTGCGCCTGCGTCGATGGCGCGCCTGCCTGAGTATGCCGGCGCCCAGCTGAACTGCTCGATTTCACGATCCTGCGACCAACCGAAGAAACCGCTGTCGTTGCCGTAATAATCGATATGCCGCGGCCACGGCGAGCCGGCAGGCGTGGAGAACGGTTCAAATGCAGCCCAGTTGATGGCCTCGTCGCCAGCCACGTGCAGATCAGCCTTCTTGCCCATGCTGGCCGGGCCGATGATCAGATTGCCACGCCCTGCTTCGCGTGCGAAGACATGGCTGCCCGCCGCGGTCAGGCTCACCTGATAATGCCCTGCCTCGCTCACCGAGCCTGCGGGCTCGCCGGACACGTCTATGGGTACGGACACACTACTCTCCTTTTGCTTGGCGGAATCCACTGATGACAATCCCGCCGATTCATTGACGCCTACGCAGGCTCGCCGTCCACGCGGAAGAACAGTGCAGTCTGCCCCTTCAGGCCGCCATCCAGGAATTCGAACTCGACGCGCCTGCCCGGTTCGACCAAGTCGCCCAGGTATTCGACCCGATACATCACGCCGCCGATACGGTAGTTGTGGACCAACGAGACGATCGAGGAGTTGGGACTGCGCAACCGATAGACCACGGCCTCTTCGACCACTCCCCGCACACCATGTTTGTATAGCCCCCGCTGCAGTTTGCGACTGCGCATGCCGAACAGCATCCCCAGGATCGCAAAGATCGCCGCGACGAACAGCAGTGGGGGCAAAAACAGCCCTCCCACCAGCGGCACAAGAGCAAAGATCAGCATGAACTTGCGCGCGTCCAACTCTTCCCCGCGCACGGCCGCACGGTCGGCATCGCTGATTTCCTCGACAGCGACCAGGGACTCCGCGCTCATGGGGTACTCCGCCCGCAACAGCACGGCAGGCGCGTCTGGCTGCAGGGTCAGCAAGTGCAGGCGCACGGGCAGATCCGTCAAGCCCACGGCCGTCGCCGGCCCGTGCCCGCTACGGGTGTCGCTGGCGATCTCGTTCCAGAACGGCAAGGCTGCCTCCACGCGCTGCTCGCCGAATCCGTAGCACACGCCCGGCGTCGAACCGCCCGGACCGAATGAGGTCAGCCGGCCTGATACGATCTGCTTGGCCAGCCGTCCCTTGAGCGCCCGGTCGAGGCTGCGCCAGCCCTGCGGCATGCGCAGCAGCTTGCGCCCGAAAAACACCGCCAGCGCTCCCATCACGGTGATGGCCGCCAGCAATATCGCGCCCACGCCGAAGTCCAGCGTGCGCCACTCGGACAGGCCAAGCGCAATAAAGGTCAACACGGCAAGCGCCAGCAGCAGCACCACGAAGACGCCGAACCCGGCCATCAGCAGTCTCCCGCGGCTGCATTTGCGCAGCAGCAGGATGTCGTCGTCAGTAAGCGGGGCGTCCTCGACTTGCAGGGTCTGGTTCATGCGCTGATCGCTGCCTCCCTTGCTCAATAGGTTCCGATGGAAACCTCGATCTTCAGCGGCGCGCCACCATCGGCTGGGCGCAGGCTATACGTGTAAACGCCGCCATCATCGTCGGCGAGCGCCGTATCCTTGCGCTCCACGGCATAGCGCTGGCCATCGATCTCCAGCGTGCGTACTGCGGCCGCATCGGCATGGTCGGGCACCAGCAGCCCGCCGACCCCGTCGCCGACATCGGCAAACTCGTAGTCGCGCAACTCTCCGTCGACCCGCAGCAACTGCACGCGCGGCCGGTAAGGCGCCGCGTCCAGGTTCCAGCCATTGGTCAGATCGGTGATCCAGGGGCCCGGAATGTCGTAGACGCTACCCAGCTGCTCCTCTGAAATCTCCGGCCCTTCCACCACCAGGCAGCACACCACCTTCCCCGCGCGGGAGTCGTAGACCGCCCAGTTGCTGCCGATGGCCGCCACGCCGGGCAGCATCGAGAAATGGAATTGCCGGTTGAACTGGCTGTCCGACACCTGGCGCCAGCCGCCGACATTGGAGGGTTGCGCCGGCGATTGCGCCTGGCTGGCCATTGCCATCAGAACGCCTGCGGCCAGGGCGCCTGCTCGGAACAGTAAACGTATCATCTCGGTGCCTGTCTTGGCCTCATGGGGATCATAGGACTCGGGCCTAGCGCCGGCATAGTACCAGCGCCAGCTTCGCAGCCGTGGCCTCCGGGAACGAACAGTTCGCCGCTACAGCCATCGGTCTGCCGGCTGCGCGAAATCTTGGCTACTATCGACGCATGGCCCTACTGATCCCTCCTCCAATCGTCCCCCAGATCGCGCAAGCCAAAAGCCTCATCGAACGGCATCTCGGCACTGGCCTTGTCGCCATCCACCTGTTCGGTTCCGCCGTGGACGGCGGGCTGCAACCCCATAGCGATATCGACCTGCTCGTCACCGTGGCCCAGCCGCCGGACGAAGCCGTGCTGCGCGCGCTGGCCGCGGCGCTATTGGCGATCTCCGCCCCGCCCGGTTCATCGCCTGACTTGCGCGCGCTCGAAGTCACCGTGCTGGCGCTGGAACACGTCGTGCCTTGGCGCCACCCGGCCAGACGCGAACTCCAGTTCGGCGAATGGCTGCGGACCGATCTGATGGCGGGCGTCGTGGAACCGCCCATGATGGACCACGATCTGGCCATACTGCTCACCAAGGTCCGTGGCCACAGCATTCCCATCTTGGGACCGCAGGCCGATCAGTTGCTCCAGGCCGTCCCCCGCGAAGACCTGAGGCGGGCGCTACTGGACACTGTCGCGCAGTGGAACACGCCCGAGGACTGGGCCGGCGATGAAAAGCACATCATCCTCGCGCTGGCGCGCATCTGGTACACGGCCGTCTCCGGGGGCATCGCATCCAAGGACCAGGCGGCGGCGTGGCTGCTGGAGAGGTTGGAAGCGCCCTACCGCCCCGTCCTCGCCAAGGCGCGCGCGATCTACCTGGGGCAAGAGGAAGACGACCTGGCGCAACGGCACGATGCCGAAACTGCGGCGTTCATTGCCCACGCCCGCGCCGCTATTGAAGGACTGGCCGGCAGCCGATAACCCGGAGACACGTGAACGGCATGCTTGCCTGCGCGGATGCAGCGGGCAGCCTTTCAGTCATTAGGGCTTCAGATCGATTTCCATGCGCACGAAATCGCCGCGATAGGTCACTTCGCCCAGGTAGATGACGCGGCGCTCCGGTCCGGTGAACACGCGCCGGACTTCCGCCACGGGCGCATTCACATTGATGCCCAAGTGCCGAGCCACCTCGACGTCAGCGGTCGAAATGGTCAGCACCTGGCGGGCGGAGACGATGTCCAC
Organism: Achromobacter sp.; assembly: GCF_049647645.1. Lineage (GTDB taxonomy): Bacteria > Pseudomonadota > Gammaproteobacteria > Burkholderiales > Burkholderiaceae_B > Achromobacter. Next base: position 46,410 of record NZ_JBARYB010000011.1, on the reverse strand, counting down.
CGAGGACATGCCCATCAGAATGGGGATGACGGTTTCCTTGCGAAAGCGCGTGGGGTGCTTTGCGAAGATCGCGGCGTCCAGGTAGATGTTGATGACGCAATACGGCTGCCCGTTGCGCGTATGGATCCGCCGCATGAAGACATACTTTTCCGCGGCGACGCCATCTGACTCGTTCAGCAAGGGCGTGCGCGTCGACTCGTCGATATTGAGTATGGTCGGGTGCGTATCCCGATAGACGCTGGAGAGGTTCTCGAGCGTGGTCTCGACACGGAACCAACGGTTGTCCCGGGGCTCCCCCGTCACGAAGGTGCCGCGCCCCCGCTGCGGCGAAAGCAAGCCGTCGCGGGTAAGCCTGTCGATCGCCTGGCGCACCGTGACCTTGGCCACGTGGAACTCCTCGGCCAGCGCGTCGAGCGAGGGCAATTTGTCACCGTTCTTCCACACGCCCTTCAGGATCCGCTGCCGGAACAGATCCGAAAGTTGAACGTACAGAGGGGCTTGGGCGGTGTCGAGAATCATGGCGTCAAAGTGTCCGCGACTATATCACGCGCTTGCGGCCGGCCAGCGCCGCGAGCGTCCTCGAGGATCAGCGCGGCGCCCTTCTCGCCGATCATGATCGCGGCTGCGTTCGTGTTCGTCGACACCATGCGAGGCATGACCGAAGCGTCGATGACCCGCAGGCGCTCTATCCCGCGAACGCGCAACCTCGCATCGACCACCGATCCGGCGTCACCGCCCATGCGGCAGGTGCCGCTGGGATGGAACACCGTGCCGCCCTTGTTGCGGGCGAATTGTTCCAATGCGGCGGCTGTCGTCACATCATTTCCCGGCAGGTACTCTACACCGGTCACCAGATCGCGGAACGACGGCTGAGTAAAGATATCGCGCAACATGCGCAACCCCGCGACCAGGACCTTCGCATCGCGTGGCTCGGTCAGGTAGTTGGAGACGATACGCGGCGATGCCAACGGATCCGTGCCCACGATCTCCACACTCCCGCGCGAATCGGGCCGACACTGCGTCGCCGACGCGGAGAATCCGGAAAACCGATGCAGCGGGTCGCCGGGTTTGTCGACCGACAGCGGCATGACATTGAAGAGTATGTCCGCCCGGCCGTCCACCGCGTGCTCGGTCGCCGCCAATCCGCCCACTTGGCCCGCGCCCACCGTAAGCGGTCCCCTACCCTGGAATAGCCACTGCGCCCCCATCCCAGCGAGACTGAACGGATTGCGTACCGCGTCGTTGAGCGACATGCGCTGCTTCAATTTGACGATGACGCGCGCCTGGTAATGGTCCTGCAGGTTGCGGCCGACTTCCGGCGAATGCGCCGCGACGGCGATGCCGTGCCTGGCAAGCAACGCGGCGTCACCCACGCCGGAGAGCTGCAGCACTTGGGGCGATTGCAGCGCGCCCGCGGCAAGCACCACCTCGGCGTCCGCCATCGCGCGTTTCAGTTGACCATCCTGCATCCATTCTGCGCCTAGCGCCCGGCCGCCTTCGATCAGGATGCGCGTAACGTGGGCTCCGGTCTCGATCACCAGGTTCGAGCGTGCTCGGACCGGGTTCAGGAAGGCGGTCGCTGCATCGCAACGCCAACGGCTGCCGAGCGTCAGCTGATATGCCCCCACGCCCTCCGATTCGACGCCGTTGAAGTCGTCATTTCGCCGGCAGCCGGCCTCGACTGCCGCCGCCACCCACGCCGCCGTGTAGGGATGTTCGTTGCGCAAATTGGAGACACGGAGTTCACCCGAAGCCCCGTGGTACTCGGACTCGCCTGCGTCGTAGCGCTCGGATTTCTTGAAGTACGGCAGTACGTCCCGATAGCCCCAGCCTGTGGCGCCGAGATCGGCCCAATCATCGTAGTCCTCATGCTGTCCACGGATATACAACAAGCCGTTGATGACGCTTGAACCGCCCAGCGCCTTCCCGCGTGGCCAGAGGATGGTGCGATTGCCGGTCTCGGCCTGGGCCTCGACCGGGAACAGCCGGGAAAACCGCGGATCGTAGATGGTCTTGAAATAGCCCACCGGCAGCTTGAGCCAGAAATTGTGCGCCGCCGCGCCCGCCTCCAGCAGCAGCACGCGCACGGCAGGATCGCGGCTGAGCCGATTGGCCAGCACACATCCGGCGGAGCCGCCGCCGATGACGATGTAGTCAAAGCCCGTGCCAGCCACGATGCTCATGCCTTGATCGCCTCGAGATAGGCCGAAGGATCGAAGTAGCGCGACGCGGGAACGGGATTCGGGATATTCCCGGCCTGCGCGAAGAAGTCGGTCACCTGCTGCAGCCAGCGGGTCACGGAACCATCCTCATACTTGGTGCGCCACTCGGCCGTGGAAAAGTACTTGGCCTGCTTGAACTGCGCCTTGAACTCGGCAAGCGGCACGTCCTTGTACTGGGACTGCTGCAGCGTTTCCATGGCCGATTCCGGGGCTTTCACGATGGCGTCGTTGGCCTCGCCCCAGGCGGCGATGAGGCTGAGAATGGCGGGCTTTTGGGCCTCGTAGAAGTCGTTCCTGGCCGCCCATCCGCCCATGATCGCCGCCTCCGGATAGAACGCGGAAGCATCGATCAGCATGCGCGCCTGGGGGACCTTGGACCTGACGATCGTGTCGAACGGGACCCAGAGCGCGACCGCGCTGACCGCCCCGGATACAAACGAGGTCACGGCATCGGCCATGCGCTGGTTGACGATCTGCACGTCCTTGCCCGGGTCGAGCTTGGCCGCGCGCAAGGCCCGGTCCAGGAACACATGGGCGGTAGTGCCGGTGGTCGTGGAGATCTGCTTGCCCTTCAGGTCGGCCACGGTCTTGATCGACTCGTCGCGGACCCAGAGCTGGGCGGTACCGTACTCGATGTCGTTCACAAGAAAGACCTTGCCCTGGCCGCGGGCGGGGAAATTCGAAACGACTGCGCCGGTGGCCAACACGTCGAGGCTGCCGCCTATCATGGCCTGGAAGATCTCGAGGCCCGTGGTAAAGACGATGGGCTCCAGCTCCAGGCCATGCTTGGCGTAGCTGCCCATCTGCAGGCCCAGCCACAAGTGTCCATCGACGGCGGGCGTGTGCAGGTAGCCCACACGCAGCTTCTTGCGTGCCTGGCCGATGGCGGGCGCCGCGATTGCTGCGATGGACGCCGCTACGCCGGCCTTGAGTAGGGTTCTACGGTCGAGCTTCATGGAGTCTCCTAGTTGTGGGGCTGCTGACGCGGGCTCAATCGGTCGGTCGGACGGATTGGCGGGCCTGCGCTTCGTACTCGAACATGACCAGCGCCCGGATCTCGCGGCTCAACTCGACAAAGCGCGGGTCCTCGTGGACCCGCTCCGAACGTGGGTAGCCGAAAGGCACCTCTATCACCTTGCGGACCTTTGAAGGCCGGGCAGTGACCACGACGATCTTTGACGACAGGTAGATGGCTTCTTCTACCGAATGGGTGATCAGCATCACCGTCTTGCCTTCGGTCTGCAGCACTTCGAGCAGGAGGTCCTGCATGGCGGTCCGGGTCTGCGCATCCAGCGCGCCAAAGGGCTCGTCCATCAGCAGGAACTGCGGTTTCACGGCGTAGGCACGCGCGATCGCGAGTCGCTGCCGCATGCCGCCGGACAGGTGCTTGGGAAAGTGATCGGCGAAGTCGGTCAGGCCCATCAGCTTCATGTAGCGCTGGCAGATCTCGGCGCGTTCCCGCGCGCTGACCTTGTTGGCCGCGAGCTTCATGCCAAATTCGATGTTGCCGCGAACCGTGAGCCACGGGAACACACCGTATTCCTGGAAGATCACGCCCCGGTCCGGCCCGGGGGCCGTGACGGGCTGTCCATCCAGCATCACGGCGCCAGCGGTAGGCTGCACGAATCCGCCCACGATATTCATCAAGGTCGTCTTGCCGCAGCCCGACGGGCCGATGATGGACACGAACTCGCCCTCCCGGATATCCAGGGTCACGCCGTCCACCACCCTCATCGGACCCGTGGCGGTGGGAAAATCCACGGTGACGTTCTCGAACCGGATCCTGACTTTCGGGTCCTGGGACGGCTTCGGCGTGGCGGTATCCACGCTGCGCAGTTGGGTGCTCATGGTCATGGTCTTGGATGTCCGGGATGGTCTCAGGCGATGCGGTCTTGCCACGCGACCAGGCGCCGGCTTGCGGCCCTCAGGGCCAGGTCCATCAGCATTGCGATGAGGCCGATGCAGATGATCCCGACATAAATCACGTCCAGCTGGAAAAACGAAGACGCATTCTGGATGAGCGCCCCCAGCCCCTGCTGGGCCGCGATGAGTTCAGACGCCACCAGCGTGGCCCAGGCCACGCCCAGCGCCACCCGGATGGCCGTCAGGATGTGCGGCACGGTCAGCGGGACGATGACCTTGGCGAAGATCTCCAGGTCATTGGCGCCCAGCGTGCGGGCAACACGCACGAAGATCGGGCTGATCTGCGCAATCCCTTCATACATCACGATGACGCCGGCAAAGAACGAGGCGTAGAACAGGATCACGGTCTTGGCCGATTCGCCGATCCCGAAGTAGACGATCACCAGCGGAATCAGTGCGATCGGTGGAAGCGCGCGGAAGAAGTTGATGACGGGATCGATAAAAACCCGCAGTCCGCGATACCAACCCAGGCAAAAACCTACCGGTACCGCAGCGAGGATGCCCAACGCGACCCCGGTGAAGACGCGGCGGGCCGACATCCAGATGTCCAGCCACAGGCGATCCTTGGAGAGCTCGATGAACTTTTCGATGACCGCAGCGGGCGAAGGCACCAGAGCGGGACTGACGAGCCCGCTGGCGCGTACCGCCAGCCACAGCGCGAGAATACATAGCCAAGGCGCCGCGATGAGCAGCGGACGCGAGATGAAGGACGGAAGGCGCATGGTGTGTATAGAGGGTTAGACCTGAGTTGCAATCCTTAAGTGCTAAACATACTATAGACCAGCACTTAACATCTTAAAGCCATGACAAACCCTAATGCCAAACCGTCCCGGGCCGTCGGGCCTTTCACGCTGGCGCGCGTCGAGGCCTACGTCCTGCGCTGGCCCGTCAAGTGTCCGGTACAGACCTCGTTCGGCACCATGCATGACCGCCCCGCCCTGCTCGTGCGGGTAGAAGACGCCGACGGCGCGGTGGGCTGGGGCGAGGTCTGGTGCAACTTTCCCGCCTGCGGCGCGGAACACCGCGCCCGCCTGCTTGAAACCGTGGTGGCGCCGCTGGTCATCGGCCAGCTCTACGCCACGGCTGAAGCTGCGTTTGCCCACATGAGCGCGCGCACCGCGGTGCTTGCCATCCAGTCCGGCGAGCCGGGCCCCATCTCGCAGGTGATCGCCGGGGTCGACCTGGCGTTGTGGGACATGCTGTCCCGCCGGGCGGGCGTTCCGCTTTGGCGGTTCCTGGGCGGCGCCTCAGGGCTGATCCGTGTCTACGCAAGCGGCATCAACCCGGATCGTCCCGAGGATACGGTGCTCGCCAAACATGCGGAGGGCTATCGCGCCTTCAAGCTCAAGGTGGGCTTCGGCGATGAGCGGGACCTCGCAAACGTCAAGACGGTTCATGCCCGGCTGCCCCAAGGCAACGAGCTCATGCTGGACGCCAACCAGGCCTGGGATCTGGAAGGCGCGCTGCGCATGGCCAGCCGCTTGAGCGAGTTCACGCCGCGATGGCTGGAGGAGCCGCTGCGCGCGGACCGCCCCCTATCGGAATGGGCGCAGCTGGCTGGAAATGCTGGCATCCCGCTCGCGGCCGGAGAGAACCTCATCGGTCCAGATGCCTTCGAGGCGATGATCAACAGCAAGACATTGGACGTCGTGCAGCCGGATCTGGCCAAATGGGGCGGCATTTCCGGTTGCCTGCCCGTCATCGACCGGATCCACGAGGCAGGACTGCGCTACTGTCCGCATTTTCTCGGCGCAGGCATCGGCCAGCTCGCCTCGGCGCACATCCTGGCGGCACGCGGACGAACCGGCGGCATGCTCGAAATCGATGCCAACGAGAATCCTCTGCGCGCGGCTCTCAGCCCGGCATTGGGCAGGATCGTCGAAGGAGAGGCCAACCTCGGAAACGAGGCGGGCCTGGGAGTGGAGCCAGACATCGCGCAATTGCGCGATATCTGCGGCTTGCGTCCGTAACTTCCCTCCCCTTGCCCAGGCCGCCTGCCGCGCATGGCGACCGGCCCAGGCGGCGGTGGAAGTTCAGAGCGACGAACCGATCTGCAGGACCGTGAATTCGCGCCGCATGTAGCGGTTCATGACCTGCGCCAATATCGGGTTGCCGGCATTCTCCGCTTTCGGAGCCGTCACGCTGACGACCGCCGCGCACAGCTTGCCGGCCGGGACGGTACGCCCCGAAACCTCGGCCTGCACCGCACTGGCCATGCTTTGCTTCCAGGCGGCAGCCACGCCGTCCACGGCCTGCTTGGCGGTCGCGCAATCGGCATAAGACAGCGAAATCACGACCGCAGGCACTTTATTGATCTGCGCGTCCGCAATCACACCCGCAAAGTAAGGCGGGATGCCGCGTCCGCTCGATTCGGCCAGGGCTTTGAGTTTCTGCTTCGCAGTCTCCATATCGTCCGGCGAGGAAGATATGACCTTGCTCGGATCGGCAGCCTGCAAACCCAATACCGGCGAAATGATCGCCGCCTGCACGATTTGGCCGTTGGCCGCAGGCACAGCCTCCTTCAAACCTGTCAGAGAAGCAGCAACGATTTCACTGTCCGCAACGGACGGTTTGGGTTGACCCAGTATTTTCATTCCCGTTGGCGCGGACGCTTGCACCAAGGCCGCATCCAGTGGCAGAACGAAGCTTGCGCTGCCCATCGTCCCTCTCCACGGATCGCGTCCGTTGGCCTTGGTCATATCGGGTTTGTTGGCCTCGCCATTGGCGATCAGGCCCGCGACATCGCCATTCACCGTAGCAAAACCAGCCTGCTTCAGGCGATCCACCAACTTGTCCGCGGCCTGCCTGTCCTTCAGCCCCCAATACGTAATGTTGCCGGGCGCCTGGCCAAACCCGGCGAAATAGGACAGCTCGTCGAAGCGGATTTTTGCGTTATCGGACCACGGATCCAGGCCGTATCCCATGGATTGAAGCGGACTGATCCCCTGCGCGATGCCCAGTCTCCGCATGCCATCAGGCGACGGCCCGCTTTTCTCCAATCCCCGCCAGGCTTGCACGTCCATGAAGAGCACCTGCATCGCTTCAGGGGCGGTAAGCGCCACCTGCGGTATCTGCCTCAAGGCTTGCTGCAGGGTTTGCGTGCTGTCTTGTGCCGCGGCCGAAGTTCCCCATCCAGCCATCAAGCACAGTGCAAGAGCCTTTAAGCGCATCCAATACTCCTGTTACGTAATTCACTCGGTGTTTGTGCGGCACCTGCCTTGCAAGCAGGTTCAACAAGCCATCTCGCTTGATGCTCGGCAGCAGCCTTCGAGACTTGCCTTGAGCATTCCAGGCGCAACGCCGCAAACCTTCAGAGGCATGACCGGACCGCAACCGGGCGAGTATATCAACGCTCAATGAGCAGCAAGATGGCCCGCAATTGCGCGAGTTGGGCGGTACTTCAATGCCGCTGCACGTCGGCCCATGCGCTCGCGGCAGCCTTTGACATAAATACGTACGAACGTATATATTTAACGAAAACCTGAATTCAACAGCAGGTCGATAGGAAAACGCTGGCAAGAGACGGGAACGAGGCGGCCTAAGCCCTCCCCCCCGGCTTTCAACCCGGCGGTTCTGTGCGACCCGCCCCAAAAATCACCAACTTGGCGTGGCGCCCGCTACGCAGCGCCAGAAGGACCTGTCATGCTCAATTCCACGTTGCCCTCCTCACGAGAGGCTCCCCGTCCCGCGGTAAAAAGCCAGTGGCTCGCCGTTTCCATGCTCGCCTTCGGGGTGTTTGTCGTCGGGACCGGCGAGTTCGTTCTGGCGGGTCTGTTACCGCTGCTCAGTCGCTCGCTAGAAATTTCCCCTTCCATCGCAGGCCAGGTCATCACGACATTCGCGCTGACCTGCGCGATCGCAGGTCCGATCCTGACGACCGCAACGGTGCGATGGAAGCGCAGGACAGTCCTGCTTGCCGCATCGGCCGTATATCTCCTGGGCAGCGCCTGGACCGCGCTCGCACCCTCTTACCTGCAAGTCCTGCTGGGCCAAGTGGTGGCCGCACTGGGCGTAGGCATGTTCGTTCCGACAGCCACCGTGACCGCCGCCGCCATGGTCTCGCCGGAACATCGTGGCAAGGCCATCGCACTAGTGGTCAGCGGCTTTACCGCAGCGACTGCGCTGGGCGCGCCATTGGGTACCGCGTTCGGCGGCGTGTTCGGCTGGCGCTCGACCATGTGGCTGGCAACGGGTCTGGCCGCGATCGGCGTCATCGGAATCTTCCGCTTTATCCCTGGGACGCTGACCGTTGCCGCCGCCAATGGCTTGCGTCAACAGTTCCGCCTCCTGCTGGAACCCCAGATTCTTGCTGTGCTCGGCGTAACGCTCTTGACGTTCACGGCGATCTATATGCCGTACACCTACATCGGAGTCATCTTTGAATCGGCCACCCAGGCGAACAGCTTCTACCTGGCCGGGCTCATGACGACCCTAGGCATCGTAGGGACCATTGGAAACCTGGGCGCCGGAATGCTTGCGGACCGCATTGGCGGGCCGAAAGTTGTGACCCTTGCCCTGCTTTGGTTGATTGCCGCCATGCTGGTCTTGCCGCTGGCGACGCAAAGCCTGCCTGCTGCGTTCGCGATGATTGCGCTCTATGGAACTGCAGCCTTTGCCATCACGACACCGCAGCAGCACCGCCTGATCTCGCTCAAACCTGATGCCGCAGCCGTCCTGATCTCACTCAACCAGGCCATTCTTTATCTCGCCATAGCACTGTCCGGATCGATCGGCGGGCTTGGGATCGAATGGGTCGGTGCGGTCAATCTGGGCTTCATTGCCGCGGCCCTGGCGGCTGCGGCGTTGCTGCTATCGGTGTTGACGAGATCAAAGCCCCATAAACCTTCTTGACGCAGATGTTGTTCCGCTCCGGCCCTCGCGTATGGCAGGGCTGGAGCCAGGCAAGCATGCAGCGCAGACGCTAACGAAGCGCAGCCAGCTGAAGCGCCCGATGATCCGAATAGACTGCGGGTTCATCAAGCGCCCTTGCGCACATGACCACTACCGCCCGATCGTTGGAGAAGTCGCTGAGCCACGAGGTGCCCAGTCCTCCCGCCCAGCCCGCCGTGCCTTGCAAGCGGTCGGTGAGGGACCGCCCTGCATCGACGGAGACGCCGTAGCCCCAGCCACGGCCATCGAGAAACCAGCCCGCATCGGCGCGCTGCCCGGCAGTCAGATGATCGGTCAGCATGCGCCTGACCCAAGCCTTGCCGAGCAGCCGCCCTCTGGGCGTTTCGCCCCCGGCATGCAGCATGCGTACAAAGGCCAGGTAGTCGGCCGCCGTTGACACCAAACCGCCTTCGCCGCCCTCAAACGCTGGGGGCTTTGCCCAGGCGCTCTCTTCTTTCGGACCATCTGCAAGCCGGAGGTCGCTGAAATAGGCGGGTGCGAGGCGGGCCAACTGCCCGGGTTTGACGTGAAAGCCGGTGTCCTTCATGTCCAGCGGCTCGAACACCTGCGCGCTCAGGAACTCAGACAATGCCATGCCGGAGAGCCGGGCGATCAGCACGCCCTGCACATTGGACGCGACTGAGTAAAACCACCGGTCGCCGGGATGCGCCATTAGCGGCAAGCCGCCAAGCCGTCGAAGCCACTCATCCGGCCCCATGGCCGACGCGGGCCGGGGGGCATCAAAGCCCACCAGCTGTTGGCGCGCGATTTCCCGCTGGAGCGGCGTGCTGCCGGGAGCGGCGGGCACGATGCCGGTACCGAGCCGGGATGTCAGGATGTCCTCGATGGTGATCTCGCGCTTCGCGGGCACCGTTCGATCCAGCTCGCCGTGCAGATCGACCAGTACGTTGGGCTTGCCGAGCTCGGGCAGCCACTTGGCCACGGGTTCGGTCAGCTCGATACTTAGTCGCTCGATCAACATCATGAGCGCGACCGCAGTAATCGGCTTGGTCATGGACGAGATACGGAAAATGGCATCAGGCGCCAGCGCAGCCGAACGCCCCATATCGACCTGCCCGGACGCGGTAAAGCGGCTGGGTGATTTTCCGCTGAAGCGCGCCACGACGGCGCCGGGATAAAGCGTGCTCGCGTCAGCCAACGCTGCATTGATGCCGTCCATAATTTCTCCATTGTTGTACTTGTCCATCGGCCAGGATCGCACGACACCCGCTTCAAGAGCGGGCCCAGTCCGAGCGCTCCAGCATCAAGCTTGCGACGACGCCAAAGACGATCCCCCAGAACGGCGCGCCGATACCAAACAGCGCGGGGCTGCCCAGCGTTACCAGAAAGGCGACCAATGCCCCCAGCGAGAATTTCTGGCTGAAGGATGTTTGGAAAGCCCCCTGCAGGATCCGCAAAAGCGCAAGACCGGCAAGCGATGCAAGAAACGTCGTGGGCGTGGCCAGCAGCGCCTGCGTCACGACCGGTGAAAACGCCCCGAACAGGATCGCGAAAATGCCCAGGAAGATGCCGGCGAGCCAGTGGCGGCTTCTGCACTCGCCGGATGCGAGGATGGCGCTCGAAGGGCCGGTCAGGCAGGTCGACACGCAACCGAAAAGCGCGGTGATGGCCGAGAAAATGCCGCAGGCATTGGTAATCGCATTGACGGGAGGATGATGGCCCGCATTTCTCAGCAGGGACACTCCCTGCGGGGTGTAGACCGCCACCACGGTGACCGCAAGCGGCACGACCAATTCAAGCGTCGCAGGCCAGGAGAAGACAGGTACATAGAGATTGGGCTGCACCAACGCATTGGCGGCCGTCATGCCTTCCATGCTCGGAGCCTTGCCCGCAATCACCAGCGACGCCGTGCCAACGATCAACACGCCGACCATGGGCGGGAGCCGTTTCTGAACGGCAGGGAAAGCCGAGAGCACGAAGAAAGTCACGGTCATGGCCGCAGCCAGCCACGGGTCCGAAGCAAACGATCGTATCCAGTCCAGACCAAAGTTCAGGAACACGCCGGCGACCATGCCCATGATGATCGGTAATGGCAAACGATCCATGACAAGCTTGACCCATCCGGTCAGCCCCAGGGCAAGGATCAGGACGGCCGTGATGAGGTAGGCGCCGATGACCTCGGCGAAGCTAAGGTGCTGCAGCGCGCTGGCGACCAGCACGGTGCCAGGAATCGTCCAGAAAAACGCCAGGGGCTGCCGGTAGATCACGGACATGGCAACTGTCAGGATACCGTTGATGGAGAAAGCCGCGAAAATCCACGACGCGATGTCGGATTGGCTGAGCCCGCCTTTCGCCCCCGCGCTCATGATGATCGTCACCGGCGCCGATGCGGCAAACAGGAACGCAACAAAGGCGTTTGTCAGTTCGGCGACCGGGAGCTGAAGGAAAGGCGATCGGGCGGTTCGGGAACGGTTGGAGTGAGCCATTTCAGATGGATGTCCTTGCCACTGGCGGAGATGCTTTTTACCGAGTCCCGCACGGCTCCGTCTTGAACGAAATTGCAGGCGCCAGGCGATAACCAAGGGCTTTGCCGTCCTGCTGCTTGCCGCAAGAGCGTCAAAAAATAGTTGTTTACCATTCAGTAAAATACTACCTATAATCCGACGCGTGAACAACGGCGAAGGACAGCGAGCATGAGCGGACGGCCCAAAGAGTACGACGACACTGCCGTCATAGACGCCGCCATGGACGTTTTCTGGACCAATGGATACGAAGCCAGCTCAACGCAGGAGTTGTGCGAGCGCACAGGCTTGGGACGCGGCAGCCTCTACCATGCCTTTGGCAGCAAACAGAACCTCTATGAACAAGCCTTGCGCCGCTATCAGGAACTGGAACTCCAGGCGCAAACGGAGATCCTCAACGGCCCTGGCAGCGCCAAGGATAGATTGCGGGCGCTGCTGCAATGGGGCGTGGACGGAGACCTGGATCCGACCCGGCGCCGTAGCTGCATGGCGCTTTTTTCGGTCATGGAGCGCAGCAGCAAAGACCCGGTCATCGACCGGATCAACCGAAGCTATGTCAATAAGCTGGAAGCGACAATCTGCCACGTTATCGCCGTCGGGCAACGCAATGGCGAACTGTCAGGTGACCGGCTCGCGTTGGAAGTGGCGCGCGCGTTCCTCGCCAGCTACTACGGGCTGCGCATCCTGGGGCAATCCATGCCGGATCGGGCCTTTCTTCAAGACGTGCTGGAAGGCACCTTGGCAAGCCTATGAGCAACAGAGCAATTGCCCCCTTGAATCACCACAGACCTCAGGCTCCGGCCTATTTTTTTGTCCAATTGTTTATCGATCATTACACTATTAACCCCAAAGAGCCCGTATGAACCACCCTTCCAGCATTGAATTCCGGCGCATAGCAACCAAAACGGGAGCAGTCGTGATTCCCGCCTCGTTGGAGTCAGACGTTGCGCAGTTTCACTATGCACCCGCGCGTCGCGCAGGCGACTTTGTGTACCTGTCCGGCATTGTGGCTTGCAATAGAACATCCGAGCCGATGAGCGCAACTGCGTTTTGCGATGAACTGCGTGACGTGTTCAGACAGATCGAGCGTCTGCTTCTGGCTTGCGACGCGCAGCTGGAAGATGTGATCGAGCTGCAGATGTTCCATGTATTCGGCAGCGACCGCCTGGAACTGGACAAGGCTGGCCAGTTGGCCGCCATCGGACGGGTCCGCGATGAGTTCTTCTTCGCTCCGTATCCTGCCGCGGTAGAACTGGAAGTTGCTGATTTGAACCCCGATGGCGGGCTGGTAGAGATCAAGGCGGTGGCCTTTGCACCGCTCAACCGCACAGATGACGCCGAGTCCCCTACCCCATGACAGCGCACGCGCGCGGGATCGTGCTCCCATCGTCCCGCTGCTGAACCCAACGAACCGTCGACTACCCCAAAAATAGCCACCGGCCCCTGGCCGGTCCTTTTTGGGGAAATTCTGTACTGACCAATAAACTTTAGGAGTTTCCCCATGCCACTAGCGGTCTACATCCTGGGATTGACGATCTTCTCGCTGACCACGTCCGAGTTCATGGTGGCGGGCATGATGGCGTCGCTGACCTTGGCGTTCGGCGTTTCGGTGACGCAGATTGGCTACCTCATATCGCTGTATGCCATCGGCATGGTCATAGGTGGCCCCTTGCTCACGGTAGGCCTGATCAAGCTGCGCGTCCCCAACAAGAAGGCCCTGCTCTGGCTGCTGGGTTTTTACGCAATCGCGCAGTCGGTCGCCGCATCCGCGACCAGCTACGAAGTCATGGCGTTTGCCCGGGTCGCCACGGGAGTGGCAGGCTCCGCGTGCTTTGGAGTGTCGCTGGCGATCTGCGCCGAGATTGTGGCCATGCAATCGCGCGGCCGGGCGGCGTCCATCGTGATCGGAGGCCTGATGCTGGCAACGGTGCTGGGAGTCCCCATCGCCACGGTCATCGATCAGCATCTGGGCTGGCGCGCCAGCTTTTGGCTGGTGGTTGCGCTTGCCGTGCTGTGCGCAGGAATCATCACAATCCTGGTGCCGCGCTCCAAAGTGTCTGCAACGGCCAGCCTCGCCGCGGAACTGGCAGAGTTCAAGAACCGGCACCTGTGGGCGGCTTTCGCCACCAGCGGATTGATTATCGGCGCGACGTTTGCGGCTTTCAGCTATTTCGCTCCGATCCTGACCGAAGTAACGGGCTTCTCCGCATCCTCAATTCCCTGGCTGCTGGGCGTCTACGGCGCGGCCAACGTGCTGGGAAATATGGTCGTCGGGCGCTATGCAGACAAACACGCCATGCCCATCATGGCTGGCGGCTTGATCGTGCTGGGCGCAACCTTGGCGCTGTTCGCGGTGTTTGCTGATAACCAGATTCTCAGCCTGAGCGCGCTGATCGTGATCGGCCTGGTTGGCGTACCCATGAATCCCGCGATGATTGCGCGTGTCATGCAGACTGCGCATCCGGGTGCGTTGGTCAATACCGTCCATACCTCAGTGATCAATATCGGGTTGGGGGCTGGTGCGTGGATCGGCGGCCTAGGCATCGCGGCGGGTTACGGCGTGCGTTCGCCGCTGTGGGTTGGGGCCGCGTTGGCTATGCTGGGATTGCTCAGCTTGTTGCCTTATCTCGGGCGGAAGACGCGCGAGGGGCACACGCTGGTTACAGGCCGGTAGCGCTTCTTGAACGCGACCGGTGCGGCAAGGCGGCGCACGCGGGCCAGAGGTGCGTATCTGCTCACCGGATTCCCCGGTGCCGCTTTCCGCCCCAGACCATCAACCGGCGGGATACGGCGGCCGGAGCCTCTCAAGCTTGGCTTCCGCGGCATTCTGCGTGACGACGGGCATCAGGTTGCTGAATGTCCTGAATCCAGCGACCCCACGATATCGGCCCATGCCGCTGGCGCCGGCCCCGCCGAACGGAATCTGCTCGTGAAAAAGCTGGGACACGACGTCGTTGAGGGTGAGCGACCCGGCCTGGAAGTTCTCCCGCAGCCAGCGTATTTCCTCCGGGTCATCGCCAAAATAGTAGGATGCGAGAGGACGCGGCAGCAACCGGGCATATCGGGCCGCCTCCTCGAAGGAATCGCAGCCGATGACGGGCAGAATGGGGCCGAAGATTTCTTCGCGCATGACCGCCATCGAGGCGCTCGTCTCCAATAGCAGCGTCAACGGGAACTGGCGGCCTCCCGCCGGGCGCGCTTGCGCGCTGTGCAGCGTCCTCGCGCTCGCGCCTTTCGCCACCGCATCGTCCACCAGAGTCTGCAAGCGGGCGTAGTGCCTGTCGCTGATTATGGCGGAGTAGTCGTCATTGCCGGCAATCGAGGGATATAGCTGTTGCGCGTGCGCCAGTATCCCTTCGGCCAGGCGCTCCGCCACCGGCCGCGGCGCCAGCACATAGTCCGGCGTTACGCATACCTGCCCCGCAAACAGCAATTTCCCGTGCGCCAGACGCGCGGCAGTCACGTCGATGTCCGCGCTCCTGCCGACGAAGACCGGGCACTTTCCTCCCAGCTCCAAGGTGACCGGCACCAGGTTCCTCGCCGCTTCCATCATGACTTTCCTGCCGGTTTCAGTCGACCCCGTGAAAAGCAGATGGTCGAACTGCAAACGGCTGAAGGCCGCCGCGACGTCGGCCCCGCCCTGTACAGCCAGGACTTCAGCGGCGTCGAACTCGCTGCCCAGTTCCCTGGCGAGCAGACTGGAGGTCGCGGGAGTCAATTCCGGCAGTTTGATCATTGCGCGGTTGCCCGCTGCCAATATCCCCACCAGGGCAAGATAGCTGATGAGGACCGGTCCATTCCAAGGGGTCATGGCTCCCACCACCCCAAGCGGTGCGAAGCTGAGCTGCACGTCGACATCCGGATCGCCGACGTCCAGTGGCTGCGCTTTCATCCAATCGCCGAGTTGGCTCGACGTATGACGGATGATCTCCAATCCCCCCAGGACGTCCGCCGAATGGCTCAGAAAACGGCTGCGCCCGCCAAAATCGGCCGCCTCCGCTTCCACGATTTCCTTCCGGTTCCGATCCAGCACGTTGGCCAGCCGCCTAAGACGGTCGAGCCGGACATCGAGAGCCGGATAGCCCGCGCTCATGAACGACTTCTTCTGCCTGCCCAACGCCTCGGACAGTTCGTGTTCCATGCTTGTGGTCATGGTCTAGGCCTTTGATCAGAGGAGTCCGGACGGCGACGACGCGTCGTTCCCCAGCCAGCCCGCCAAGGCGTCCACGTAGGGCGGAGCGTCCATATAGCTGGCTTTCTGGTCGGTGACGACCTGCACCAACGCGGGCTTTCCGGCGGAGAAGGCGCGCTGGACGGCCGGAACGATCTCCCGCGCTTCCTGGACGTACTCGCCATGCCCTCCCATGGCGCGCGCGATCTGATCGTATCTGACAGGGCTGAACGTGGCCTCGATGGCATGGCCGACATGCTGCATATGCGACGACATTTCCGCGCCCAGCGCGCGATCGTCGTTGACGATGACCACCACGGGAAGCTGGTGTCGAACCAGCGTTTCGAACTCCGCCAGATGAAAGCCCAGCGCTCCGTCGCCTGTCAGCAGGCAGACGCGCCGCGAGCCGGCGGCAAGCTGTGCGCCGACCGCATAACCCAGGCCGGAGCCGAGGTGCGAAAAAGTGGAAGTGTAGAGAAATTCGCCGCTGCGCTGCTCGAAGAACGCCATCTTGTGCAGGATGGTAAGGCCGCCGTCCAACACGATGACCGCGTCGTCGGGAACAGCCTTGCGAGCCTCCAGCATGAGCCGGGACGGATGGATCTGCTCGGATTCGGGAACGGCCGCGGCCAGGCGCTCGCGCTCCGCTTCGTACCCGGCCCGCAAGCGCGATAGTTCTGCCCATGCCGCCGTCGGCCTTGCCCGTTCCAGTGCGGCGATAAGCTGCCCCAGAGTCAGCGACAAGTCTCCCACCACCGTATGATCTGCGCAGCGGTTCACGCCCACCATGCCGGGATCGGTCTCCAGCACCAAAACCTTGCGGTCCGCCCCCGCACCTGCGGCGAATGGCCCGTGACGCCCGTAGCCGTCCATTTCAGGGAAATTGGTTCCAATCCCGATCAAGAGGTCGGACTTCTCTATCGCCTCTCTGCCCGCCTGGCTGAACTGGAACAAGTACCTGTCATCGCTCTCGGGAACCGCGCCGGAGCCTCCCAGCGAAGTCAGCACCGGCGCCGCGACCAGATCGGCCAGTTTGCGGAATTTGGCATGCAAGCGGTTCCTGACAACCGCGGGTCCGGCCATCAGGATGGGTTTGCGAGCGCTCCGTATCAAGTCGCAAGCCTTATCCAAGCTGGCGGCGTCGGCGGCGCGAGGCTGTGCGCGATAACGCGCCGGACTTTCCAGGGACGGAAAATCCCATTCCATATCCTGGATGGAATAGTCGAATTCCAGATACACGGGCCCCGGAGTGCCAGCCCACGCCTGCCGGAATGCTTCCCTGACGATGTCGTCCAGATGGCCGGGCGTGTCGATGGATGCCACGAATTTGCACGGCACGCGGAACATTTCGAGCATCGGCGCGTACAGCCACCTGTTGCGGCGCACGGCAAGATTGGTTGCGGATTGCCTGCGTGAACCGATCAGCAGGAGAGGAATGTTCTCCTGCGCCGCACAGACAGCGGACGAGAGCATGTTGGAAACGCCCGGCCCCATGGCGCCCATGGCCACCTGCATGCGACCTGTCATGCAGTAATAGCCCGAAGCCATGAAGGCCGCCACCTGCTCATGGCGCGGGCCAACGAGCCGGATACCCTTCTGTTGCGCGCATTTCTGGATCTCCACCAGACTCAGATCCCCCTGGGAAAAAATCATCTCGACTTTTTCCTCGAGTAGAAGGTCGACCAGCCGATCGCCAAATGTCATCCTCACCCTGCTCTCCTGTTTCGGTATCAGTCCGCGCTTTCGCCGCTGCGGGATGTTGCACCAATAAAACGCCGCCAAGGATTTCTTCTTCAGCTGATCCAGGGCAAGGGCAAGGGTTTCCCGTCGGGATGGAACACCTCCACCGGCGAGGCCGCGAGTATGCCTCTGATCACCAGCGTGTCCTGGCCATCGTTGAATATCTGGTGAACCACACAGCCAGGAATGGCGACGCTCATCCCCGCCGAGAAGCGCAGCGTGCCCTCGTCCGACTCGACCCGGCCCCTGCCCTGTTCGCACACGATCACTTCCGAGCATTCATGCCAGTGATCCGGCGTCGCCATGCCCACGGCTATCTTCTGATGCCAGACCGAGAGGCCGGTCAAGCCGTCTCGATGCGACGCAATCGTCCGATGGACGATGCCTTGCATCGATGTTTCGACTTCGTCGATGTTCTGTATCAATTTCATGTCGGTTTCCTCCCTGGTTCGCGGCCGCACGCCGGCATCAAACCGACTCATGCGCCCATCGGAACAAGGTAGCAAAGCGAGGATGGAACAGAGTTGGAGAAAGTGCATGATCTCGCGGACTTTCGTGCACTCGTTGCCGCGACTGGACACGCGTTGCCGAATTTCGCGCTGCCGAACCAATACGCTTGCGGAAGGTCGAATAGCGGCAGCGCATTTACACGCGCTGGACCGCAAAATGTGGAAACGCTAATCTGGCTCGTCCCCTTTCCCGCTGCCGCAACTGACCCGCCGACGCTGCGGTGACACCCGAGCGGCACTTGCTGCCTGCCGCCCCATGGATCGAACAAGATGCAGACCATACTCGACACCGAACTTCTCACGCCGGGCAGGCGCTTCGAAGTGTTCCAACGCGCCGTATGCCGCGTCGCGGAAATCTCGGTGCGCCGGACCGCCACAGACGGTTTCAATGCAAAGATCAAACAGGGAAAGGTCGGGTTCCTCGAATACTCGCTCGTCGACTACGACTCAGTGAGCATCGAGCGCGGTCCGGCAGACATCGCACGCGACCGGCAGACCGATTTTCTGCTTGCCGTGCATCTCGACGGGCGGGTGCACATGAAGCACCTGGACCGCGAGATGCCGCTGCAGCAGGGCGATTTCACGATAGTGGACAGCACCCTGCCATACCGGATAGAAGCCAATAGTGCGGCCAGACGCCTGGTCATGCGTGTTCCGCGGCATGAGTTCATGCTGCGCGGCCTCGGCATCGATGCGATGTGCGGGCGCGTATTCAGCGGCGCGCGCGGCACCAGCGGGCTGGCCTCCCGCCTGCTGCAGGCCCTGGCAGCGGAGACGCCCGAGCAGATCCCGCCGATAGGCCATTCGCTCACCTCCGCGTTGCTCGACCTGGTCTCCGAATCGGAAACCCAGGATGGATCCGCGGTCCCGTTGGGCCGCTCGCACGACCACCTGATCAGGCGCATCAGGACGATGGCCCTCGCCCATCTCTCCGATCCAGATCTATCGGCGAGCCGCATCGCCGAGTTGGTGGGCATCTCCGTCCGCTACCTGCATCGCGTATTCGCCGCCACGGGGACGACGCTGCACAAATGGATAGAAGACGAACGCCTGGAACGCGCCCGGTGCCAGTTGCTGAACCTGAACCAGCGTCACCGCTCGATCCAGGAGATCGCGTTCAGCTGCGGCTTCAAGGACGCCAGCTACTTCGGCCGCCGCTTCCTGCGTAAATACGGCGCGACGCCCAGTCAACTGCGCCGCCGGCAGCCATGACGTGCCTGCCACGAATGACTTGCTGGTCCCGGTGCCGCCGGACTGGCACTTCGCGGCCCGGCCCATACACAGCGTCTATCCGCACAGCAGGCACTTGTCAGCCTGGACACGCCGGAGGGCGGCTGACCCGCGCCCTTGCCATCCGCCGCAACCGCAGTCACACTTTTTTATTTGACACCTAAATATTTGACGTAAGAAACTTGCGCCATCGATGCCTACAGGAACGGAGAAGCCCGTGAGCAAAATGGCCCATGCAATCTGTGCGAGGAGAATCGCGGGAGCAACCATTCTGGCCGCATCGGTTGCCGGCTGCGCAGGCACCCCGCCCACGCCTGCGGTGACCGCCGACTCGGTCTTCATCAATGGCAAGGTAGTCACGGTCGATGCGCGCTCTTCCGTGGTCCAGGCCCTTGCCGTCAAAGACGGCAAGTTTATCGCCGTGGGCACGACGGGCAGCGTCATGGCCCACGCGGGCCCCGCCACCCGTATCATCGACCTCAAAGGACGCACGGTGATTCCCGGCCTGGCCGACTCGCATCTGCATGCGGTCGGAGGGGGCCCGGGAATCGACCTGTCTGCAACGCGGTCCTTGGCGCAGTTGCTCGGCAAGGTCTCCGAAGCCGCCAAGGCCGCGACGCCGGGCGAGGTGCTGGTCTCCAACAGCGACTGGCACGAAGCCCAACTCAAGGAACAGCGGCTGCCCACCGCCGACGAACTGGAAACCGCGGCCCCCGGCGTTCCCGTCATTCTCGTGCGCGGGGGCCACAGCTATTTCCTCAACAACACCGCCCTGGCCAAATATGGCATCACGACGGCAACGCCGGTGCCGCCGGGGGGATCGATCCCCCGCGCCGCATCCGGCCGCCTGACCGGCGAACTCACCGGCAACGCCAAGCGGCTGGCCGCGCTGCCGCCGGCGCCACCCATTAGCCTCGCCACTCTGGAAGCACAGCAACGAAAGCTCAATGAGTACGGCCTCACCAGTATCCGCATCCCCGGCACGACTGTCGCTGCCTACCGACAGTTCCAGCAGTTGCGCGACAGCGGCAAGGCGACAGTGCGCTACAGCATCCTGTTTCGCCCCGCCGGCCTTGCCGACTTCCGCTCCAGCATTGTCGATGCGGGCATCAAGCAGGGCGAAGGCGACGAATGGGTCAAGGTATGGGGCATCAAGATCAGCGTGGACGGCGGATTCGAGGGCGGACGCATGACGCGCCCCTATGAAGGCGCCATGGGCAAAGGCGGCACCTACTACGGTCTGCAGACCATTCCGCAGACGGTCTTCGACGAGTATGTCGCTGAGATCAACAGCGCCGGCTGGCGTGCCGCCGTCCATGCGGTGGGCGATGCCGGCGTCGACCAGACGCTCCAGGGGTTCGAGAAAGCCAACGCGGAACATGATCTCACCCACGCCGGCTGGACCATCGAACATGCGTTCATCACGCGCCCGGACCAGTACCCGCGTATCCGCGCCATGAATCTGCGCTTGTCCGTTCAGGATCACCTCTATCTTGCCGCGCCCGTGCTCAAGCGCTACTGGGGCGCCGAACGCGCTGCGCGGGTGACACCGCTCAAGACCTACCTGGAGCAAGGTTTCATACTGGCGGGCGGCACCGATTCCCCGGTCATTCCGGTCAACCCGTTTTGGGCCATGTACCATTTCCTGACGCGCGACACGATCTCGGACGGCGTCTATGGCGCCGACGAGGCGGTATCGTCACGCGACGCCGTGCTCAGGCTGATGACGGTCAACAGCGCCACGTTGACCGACGAAGCAGCCATCAAGGGATCCATCGAGGCAGGCAAGCTGGCCGATTTCGTGGTGCTTTCCGCCGACTACCTGAACATCCCGGCCGCCGAAGTGAAAGACCTGACGGCGCTGGCGACCTATGTGGGCGGCCAGGAGGTTTATCGGGCGGCTGCCTTCTGAATGCGGGCTGCATTCGGCAACCCCGCAAGACAGCTCAGGCTGACCGGGAATCCTGTTGGTGTCAGACTACATTTCCCCGGCACGCTCCCGACCAAAAAAGAAAAAGGCGCCGCAGCGCCTTTCTCATTCATCGCAAGACAACTGCAGGATCACTCCCACTCCATCATCAACAGGCCACCCAAACCCGCGTGGTTAAAGGACTTGGCTGTGATCAACATGGGTCTATACCGTCGCTTTTACCGTCAGAAGCGCAGATCTTTTGCTGGCGCGGGAGATGGAGCGACTTGCGGGGAAGCGACTTTTTCGACCTCATAGTCAATCGTCGCAAATCATACCGAACACGTGATCTAACTGCAGCCCTTCCGTGGCGATGCTATCAACTTGAGCTTGCCGTCTTGGCGCACCTGCGATGCGGCGTTGATCCCGTAGGTGCCCGCTTCAACGCAAGACACGAGCCGATAGGGGCAATCGCGACTCGCTCCCCCTCCCCCAATCTGCTTGGCGGGCGCCCTGACCAGAACGACATCTTCACCCCCCCCCGAAAATCGACCGTAATGCACCGGGGGCCGCCTCTTCGACTACTTCACGGGCCCGCCGCGCCATCGATGTCTACCCCAGGAAGACATACATAAACTTGGAGCGCTCCGTGGAACTGCCGATCTCATCAACTGACGAGATCCAGTGCATCGAAAGCCGGTCAACTGGCTGGGCAAATTCCTCACCGACCAAGGTAAGCCACAGGTAGTAGATGACCGATACCCGTCAGTGATCATGGCTGGACCACTCGGACGCAGGTAACCATCGAACTCGCGATAATGTCCGAAACTGCGCGAGGCGCGCATACTGGGTAATCGAAGTCGTCACGGCGCGCTCGCCAGCGAGCCATGACCGTATCGGCATCGGGCTGACTGATCGGGGGAGCGCCGTGGGACTGTATGAGAGGTGGTGCGAGTCCACCAAAGAAAAAGACAAGCGCAAGCACTATTGGACCTATGTCGAGAAGGATGGCGGCCGCGACGAGATCAGCGACGACCTCGCCGAAACCATCCGCTCGCACTACGATCGCCTCGAACGCATCGCCGAGGATGTGAAGCGACTCGGATTCGAGGTGGCTAGTGAAATCCTCAGCACCGCAATGCCTCAAACGCCCAAGGGTCGATCCGGCGACCTCGGCGAAATCCTCGCAACCGAACTGGTCGAGGAAGAAATCGGCCTTCGCGTCCCCGTGCGCCGCCTCCGCTACAAGGACGGCCGCAACATGGCCATGCGCGGTGACGACTTCATCGGCGCCGGATACGATGCGGCCGGCGAAAAGCTTTGGCTCCTGAAAGGCGAAGCCAAGAGCAATAAGGCACTCGGCAGGACCACCGTCACGAGCGCCCGCAAGGTACTTAACCGCGACAGCGGCCGTTGCACGCCCGATTCCCTGCTGTTCGTCGCCAACCGGCTGCTGGAGAGCAACACCCCTGCCGACAACGAATTGGGGCGCAGCCTGCGCGACGAGGTCGGCTTGAAGTCGTTGAGCGCCGATCGCATCGACCACATGCTCTTCACCGTTTCCGGCAACGGCCCACACGCCTCGCTGAAAGAGGATCTCGACGCCACTGGGGCCAACCGGGATCATTACGTCGTGAATATCCACGTCGAAGACCACCAAGACTTCATCGCAGCCATGTTCTTGGAGGCGGAAGACCTTGGAGACGACTGACGAGTTGACCGCCTTCCTGGCGACCGCCACCGCTGACGGCATCCTCGGGCGCCTCCTCTATCGCGGCGCGGCTTGGTCGTTGATGCGCGAAGAGGGCGTGCTACCGCAAAACGCGCCGCCGCTTGGCGCAACCATCGAAACCGATCTTGCCGAGCACGGCTTCGCTGTGCTTCGAGGGGCGATGGCCTTACGCGCTCAGGATGGAGCTTCGGACCTGACGGGCAAGGCCTTCGAGCGAGCCGCCAACGCCTTCGAAGCCCTGGTGCGCAATGGTGACCCTGACGCGCCCGATCGCGGGTTCCGCCGCACCATCGCTGCCGCGGCCTACCATCTGGCCGGCTTTTCGGCCGTTGCCTATTCGCTTTTCAACGAGACGGCGGAAGACCTCAACACCTCGCCGGGCGAGACGGCGATCCGACACCTGATACTGCGCGATCTCGACCAGCTGCGCGGCTTCGTTCGCGAATGGTTGGACGACGAGGCTCACGGCGATGAGCAGATCGCCGAAGCGCTGCGGGGCCAAGACCCTGACGTCGACGAGGCGCTGTCGACCATCCTCAACACAACGATCTGCCGGGCCCTGGCGTTTTTTGACTTCGCGCTGGAGACGGGCGAGGTCGAGCCGATCGAATCCGCGCGGGACATGCTCGACACCGCCGTCAGCCTGGCCGACAACGCTGAGAACGTCCCTCTGTGGTGGATTTCGAACCTTTGCCGCCATCTGATCGACGATCTGTGGCAGCACTCGCTCCATCAGAATCTGCCGACTGAGCCGCCCGAGGGTGCAGAGGAAAAGTACCCCGACCTCCGGCGGCTGTTCATCTCCTCGCTCTACGCCCGCAAGACCTCGGAGGTGGAGCTATGGCCCTCGCAGCGCGAAGCGGCCCAGCGCTCCACGGACGTTTCGGACGACCTGGTCGTTGCCCTGCCGACCAGCGCGGGCAAGACGCGGGTGGCAGAGATCGCCGCATTGATGACCCTGTCCACCGACCGCCGGGTGATGATTGTCACTCCGCTGCGCGCCTTGTCGGCTCAAACCGAACGGTCCTTCAGGAAGACGTTCGCACCCCTCGGGTTCGGCGTCTCCTCGCTTTATGGTGCCAGCGGCCTTTCGGCCGGTGATGAAGATGCCCTGCGCACTCGTGAGATCATCATTGCGACGCCTGAAAAACTCGACTTCGCGTTGAGAAGCGACCCGTCGCTGATCGACGATGTTGGCCTGATCGTCCTCGACGAGGGCCACATGATCGGTCCGAGCGAGCGCGAAATCCGCTACGAGACGCTCGTGCAGCGCTTGCTTCGGCGCACGGACGCGGTCGAACGCCGGATCGTCTGTCTTTCCGCGATCCTGCCGAGCGGAGACGAACTTGACGACCTCACCGCCTGGATTCGTTCCGACGAACCGGGTGAGCCGGTGCGTTCCGACTGGCGTCCCACGCGCCAGCGTTTCGGGGCACTCACCTGGCGCGGCAAAGATGCACTGCTGCGGCTTGACCTCGATGACGATGGTCCCTTCCTTGACAAGTTCGTCGTGGAAAAACCCCCACTCGGGCGGGAGAAGAAGCCTTATCCGCGCAAGAACTCGCACCTAGCTTTGTTCGCGGCGTGGGAGTTCGCAAGCCAGGGCAAGCGCACCTTGATCTTCTCCACCCAGGCGAACTGGGTCGAAAGCTACGGAAAACAGGTCGTGGACCTCTGCAAGCGTGGCTATCTTGACTCGCTGATAGATAACGAGGCGCCGATCGCCCGTGCCCTAGAGGTCGGCAAGGAATGGCTGGGCGAGGATCATCCCGCCGTGGCCAGCTTGAAGGTGGGCGTCGCCATTCACCATGGCCGGCTTCCGAGCCCGTTCCTGCGTGAACTGGAAGTCCTTCTGTCCGAAGGAGTCGTGAAGGTGATCGTCGCATCGCCGACGCTCTCGCAGGGCCTCAACCTCAACGCAGCCGTCCTGCTAGTGCCCGCGCTGTATCGCGCGGGCGAGAAGATAAAAGGCGAAGAGTTTGCGAACGTGGCGGGCCGCGCCGGGCGCGCCTTCGTCGACGTCGAAGGGCTGATCGTCCATGTCATGTTCGATCGGGTCAACTGGCGAAAGAGCGAATGGCGCGGTCTGGTTGCCTCCGCAAAGGCCCGAACTCTGAAGAGCGGCCTCATCCAGATCGTTGCCGAGATCCTTGAGCGCCTGTCACGCGAGGGCGTGCTGGATCGCGACGACGCCTGGGAATATCTCGCCAACGCCCGCGAGGCCTGGAGATCACTCGACGAGGAAGCCGAGGTAGCCGAGCGGCTGGCTGGTGCCGTGGAATACGACGCCGATGCCGATGCCGATGACGAAGACACGGACGACGAGGAAGAATCCATAGACGAGGAGCCGCTGTCTCAACTCGTCGAACGCCTCGACGCGATCGTGTTCGGCCTGATCGAAGCGCTGGACGCCGACCGCGCCGATCTACCCAAGCTTCTGGACGAGGCGCTCAAGGGATCACTCTGGGCCCGCCAGATTGCCCGCGAGGACGACGACGTCGCCCCCTTGCACAAGAAGGTATTCGAAGCGCGCGCTGACCTCATCTGGAAAGCCACCACGGCGGAGGCCCGGCGCGGGCATTTCGCTATGGGCGTCGGGCTCGAAGCAGGCCTCGCCATCGACGCCATGGCCGACGAGTTAGCCGAATTGATCGACCGGGCAGACCAAGCAGCGCTGAGCGGCGACATTGACGCGCTCGTCGACACACTCGGTGGTCTCGGCGAACGCCTGCTGTTCATGCGCCCCTTCATCTCCCACAAGGCGAACGCGCTGCCGACGAATTGGAAAGCCATCCTGCACAGTTGGGTGTCCGGCGAGGAGGTCTCCAGGATCGGATCGCAGAACATGCGAGCGGTCGAGGAAGCCTTCACCTATCGCTTGGTCTGGGCTCTCGAAGCCGTCCGCACCCGCCGCATGTCTCTTGGCTGGTCGCCGGAGACGGTGGCGGGCGGCGCGTCGGCGGCGGTCGAAACCGGCGTCCCGCGATTCATGATGGCGATGCTGATCCGCGCTGGCCTGCCGTCACGGCGCGCGGCCATGGCCGCCATCGAGGACGCCGAGCCAGTCTTCGTCACCCCGGCGGAGATGCGGGCTTGGCTCGAATCCGATGAAATCACGGCTTACACGGACGCCGGCGACTGGCCGACGCCCGACACCTCTGCACTTTGGGCACGCTTCCGAACCGAGGCTCTCAGCGGTGGCATCCAGAAGTGGTCCGTCCAACGCTACAAGCGCCTGCTCGACATCGAGGCCGCTCCGCCCGCTGGCCTGTACCGGATCGTCACCAACGAGGGGGATGGACGGACCTGGCTGGCAACCCCCGACTACCAGCGGGTCGCTGCCTTCAAGAAGCCGGCGGTAGATCCCAAACCCAGCCTTTTCTCGGGCCGCCTGCCCGGCGATACAAGGCTCGTGGAAGCCTTGCGCGTCGGCCGCGGAAAGTTGCGCTGGCCGACCGCTGATGCTTAAAGCGGAACCGTAGACATGCTCTATGCCTGGGTCGGTGACCAGAAGCGCGCACCCTCCGCGAAGGGAGAACGGACGACCTGCCGCGACTGCGGTGGACTGCTCACCGCCGTCATTCCTGTCGAGAACACGCCCCACTGGCGGCACAAGGCAGGCGACTGCGATCCCTGGAGCGAGTCGGAGGGACCCTGGCACCTCGGCTGGAAAGAATTCTTCGACATGTCCTGTCGACAGATCGCTCTGCGCGACCCGGCGACGGGAGAGCTGCACCGCGCCGACGTCTTGGTCGGCAGCGGCAGCCCGCGCGCGACCGTGCTCGAGCTGCAGCACTCCTCAATCAGCGAGGACGAGCGAAGCGCGCGAGAGGCCTTCTATCGGCGCGGGCATCGGATGTTCTGGTTGATCCACATCCACAGCGAAAGCTCGTTTCTGGGGACCTATTTCAGCATGTCGCTCGATTTCAGTTCGCGCGTCACCAACCTCGACGGCAAGGAGTTCACCGTCATGCGCTGGATGGGCCCGAATAAGCAATTCATCGAGAAGTGGAAGCGCGCTACCGCCCACGTCTTCTTCAATGCTGGCCCTTACATCTTCTACCTTGCCAGCCCTGGGGTGGCCGCTCGCCTGGGAGCGCCCCTGCGGCGTGGCGAGTTCGCTCTCTGTGCCCTCAGTCGGGATGACTTTCTGCGGGCCGTCCGCTGGGAGGATGGTGCCCCTTCCTAACGCCTCGTCCGCTTTGAACCGGGACGCACATATCGCTTTGGCTAGGAGGAGAGAGATATCCAAACAACCGCGTTACCCTCGCCTGCTCGCAGCACGACGCCAACTTCGGCATCCTCACCGCGCTATCGTGGTATCGCGATCATGCCCAGCCCTAATCAGGTTGCGCGGGCAGCGCGATGACGTTTTCGGCACCGAACCAAGTCGTCAGCCTGGTCATGGCATCTGGGCTAAGAAGCTGTGTGAAGAGCAGCGCTAGGCGAACCTTCGGCCGAGAGCAAGCCACGTAGAAGAGATTTCGATTGTTTTCGTAGAACTCCAACTTGTCGGCCGGTGGGCCGGCCTCGCTCCATGCGAGCATCTGGGCAAAATCGTACTTGTTCCAGCCTCTGCCGACGACCACGAGCACATTCTCAAACTCGGCACCCTTCACACCATGTTTCGTTGCAAACGGCGTATGGCCATCAATGAATTGGTCTAGCGCTATGACCTCGGAGTAAGAGACAGCCCGCAGCTTGCGCAGTTGGGTGACACGCCGTGACTCTCCCTCCACAGGTTCAGGCCCTGTTTCCGCCAGCCTTCTTTCGCGTTCTTCCACCGCCTCGGGAAGCCGCATGTGTGGCTGCGCAGCAAGAAAGTCGATCACCTCACCAATCGATCCAGAAAGTCGTAGCGCGATCAACGTCTCCATGGTGTCAGCCCATGCGACCTTGTCCACATGCTTGCGAATGCGCGGCATGCCCGCGCCGAAGCTCTCGAACATCTCGCCGTAACGCCGCGCTTCGAACGCCGCACAAGCCGGTTCGAGCTGGTCCGTCAGAAACTTGATATGGGGATCATCCTTCTTCAGCCAGGGCTCATTGAACTGACCATAAATCGGCGGAATACTCGCGTATCCCTGTTCGCGAGCCAGCACGCTGTGGCTGAGCATCAGTATCTTGGTCTTCCCGACTGAGAAATCCCAGCCCTCGCCGCCGAGCCGTCTTTTGATGTGACCGAAATAGGCTCTGGCCGCGTCGGCACTGGTGTCGCCTGTCCAGTGGCCACCGCCCTGTCCGGTGCGTCTGACTCCGGGCCAGTCATTGGTGTGGAAGACGCGCGCTTCGCCTGGCGCGTCAGGGTCGCTCACCATCTGCGGCAGATCGGGGCGCATACGATTCAGCATCTGCACGATCGGGGCCACCGAACGGAAGTTGGCGTTCTTGTCGATTACCTCAAGCGCGTCATGCTCAACTGAGCCGCATCCGTCGCCGTAGATTTTCTGCCAATGATCACCGAACAGTCCAATCAGTGGCCCTTCGCCGCGATCGAGGAACCAGGCCTTAAGTGCGTCAACAAACGCTGCGTCTGTGTCCTGGTACTCGTCGATCAGCAGCACTGGATAACGTGCCGTTAGCACCGCCCGGAACTTGGGAAATGCCATGACCTGAATCATCAGCGCCAACACATCCTCGTGGCGGATGGTGACTTGCTCATCCCCCACGCTGGGAAAGCCAAGCTCATAGTGCACGCGTCGAGCGCCGATACCACCAGTTGGCTCCAACCTCTCCGCCCACCCGGGCAATCCAGGCACAAGGGCACGGAGCGTCGTCTGAAAATCCTGCAGGATTGACCAGCAAAAGCCATGGACGGTCTCTGATCGCACCGCCGGATGCGCCCCGATACGCGAAAGTATCTCGTCCTTGGCGACGTTCGTGTATGTGATGCAGCCAACCTGCTGACGCTGGCGAAGAAGCTCCGAGCCGCGATGGTCAATCAATCGACGAAGCGCCTTGTCGAGAGAATAGGTTTTGCCCGCACCGGCGCCCGCCTCCAAACGAAAGCTTCTCGCTTCGTCGAGGCATGCGAACATCCGTTCAAGCGCGACGCGACCGGCGGCGTCGGCGGGACTTTCGACGCCATCAGCCATTCTCGCCAGCCTCTACGACATTCACGGCGACACCGGCCACTTCGGCAACGATCTCGATAGCGACAGCGGGTGGTGGCTCCAGGGCGACAAGGTTGCCATGGGCCAACCAGCGCAAGCCCTCCGAAATGTAGCGGGGCACGTTCCAGTCCGTTTGCTCGATTGCATGCTCCAAAGCGAACGTCGACTTTTTCTGCTCAGCGGCGTGCTCATAGGCGAGTTCGGCGGCATCCCCGTCACCAAGTGGAAAGCGGTCGGGGTTTGCAAGAATGAATGCATCTTCAAAGCTACGCGCGCACGGCCCGCCGTCTGCCTCGGGGATCTGGTAGGCGAGCCGGCGAAGACCGACCATCTTTTGAACTGCCGTCTTTGCCAACAATGCGGCTGGCGAAACATCATTCTCGAACCAAGCCTTGATGCAGCCGTTGCTCGTAAATTCGCCCTCCGCGACGGGCACGGCCACGCGCTTCCCGTTCTGGTTGGATTTCACGGCGTCGATGTCGGTGATGATCAGTGTGCGCAATTCGAGGAAGGTCAGAAGATCGAAAAACCGGTGCGCGTAAGCGCCTCCGACCTCCATCACTGTTAGATACTGGCTCGCCAGCTGTGGCTCACCGGCAGCCGCGGCGTCAGTCTTGCGAATCATGGCCGGAAGCAGGAGCCGCTCAGAGGTACCCTCGATGAGGACGGCCTTGTCGGCGAAGAACAGATCGCACCGAGTCAGGGTCAGATACTGGTGCAAGAACTCCCGATCGGGCACAGGCGCGTCGCCCATTCCAAGCCGCAGGTCTTTAATGACCGACCGGCGCAGGCTTTCGCCGTCCGGAACTGACAGGAAATAGCGCATAGATTCGAAACGCGCTTCGTTCGCCATGTGCGGTGAATGGGTGGTCACAACGAACTGCACCGGCCAGGGGCGGTTCTCGTTGAGCTGTGCCACGAACGCACTTGTGATCTGGTCGAGCTGGCGGATGAAGACCTCCTGCATTTGGGGATGCAGATGGGCCTCCGGCTCCTCAATGAAAACTAGATGAACTCCGGCAGCCGACGGTGTTGCCTGATACTCGCGAAAAAAGCGCAGTAGCTGTAGGAGCATATAAACGAGGTTGCGCACCCCGAGGCCGTTGTAAGTCTCGGGCAATGTGACGCCATTCACGCCTAAATAGCGAACCTTGGTGTGGTCGTTGAGTAGCTTATCTACATCGAAGCTGGTTTCGGTAACCAAGCCGGGGTCGGCTAGCCCCGGATAGCCGAATAGATCGAACGTGGGCAGTAGGGAAGTCAGCTTCGCATTGAAGCCGGCATGCAGGTCACCCTGGATCTGCTCCACCGCCACTTTTAACTGTTCGGCGGTGGTGCGTTTTTCCGGGTCAAGCGGATCTGTCAATGCCGACTGAAAGAGCACTTCGACGACTTTGCCAAGCACATCGCGCTCGCGGTGGGTGTCATCGTCCAGTCCCCGTTGTGCGTTGATGAAGCCCCCGTGGACCAGTGCGGTAAGCGTCTTCGGCTCCAGAGCCTTGCGATTGGTTGGATCGTTGGGATCGACCGCCTCAAGTGACGACGCATAGGCTGCCGGCAACCTGCTCCCGAGCGCGCGAAACAAAGTGCTACGGTCGGCGGCCACATCTTCGCCTCCCGTGACGATCCCGGCGAACAGCGTTTCGGCTGCCGTCGTTCGCGGACCAAAAGTGAGAACCAGCCGCGCCTCTGCACAGTCTGGATTGAGATCGATGATGCAGTCGCTGAGCGGCCCTAGATCGGGTGCGTCTACATCATAGGAAATGTCAAGCGTGATTGTGATCGATGGGAGATGTCCGAGCACATCGGGAACATCTGCGCCGGCCCGGAACGCATCGAAGGCCGCCCAAAAGCCTTCATGACAGCCGAGGGAGAAATCCTCCAACCTGAACGTCAGAGTTCGTTCGGAAAGGAGACGACGGAACAGCTCGGCTATTGAGGTCTTGCCGCTGTTGTTGCGGCCGACGATCAGCGTCGTCCGCTCTTCCAGTCCGATCGCGACCTTCCGCAAAAGCCGGAAATTTTCGATTTCTACATGCTTGATACGCATTTGGTTTTGCTTCCCATTCCCTGTTTACGAAGCCAGCGCAATGACGCTCGCCATCGCAACCGTGGTTGTGTGGCTCGCACTAACCAACCAGCGAACGATCCCCTGTTCGTCCGCGATCGCCACCAATCGGCGGTGCAACACGACAGTTGGTGCGCCTGTCCGCTGAGACACCACCTCGACATCCGTAAACGCAATGCCGTCACCCCAGCCTGTACCAAGCGCTTTCAACACAGCCTCCTTGATGGCGAATCGCGAGGCAAGCCTCTCGATCCTGTTGCCTCCTTCATCCGCAGTGGTCAGTTCCCCACGTGTGAAGTACCGATCCAAGAAGTCGTCCGCCTGTTCGTTCATCAGGCGGGTGAAATCCGCCATGTCGACAACATCCAAGCCGTGGGCTACAACGTTCCCGGGCTTCAAGGGCTGATGTTTGTCAGTCATGCTACGGCCTCCTGTTGTTGTCAGACTCCAATAACCGTTAGGACTTGCGTGGAGCTTTCCGTCGAGCGCTATCGGGTGGTCCGAGAAAAGTCAGACTCTTAGCATCCTGATCGACAAGTAGCTTTCCGCCGCCAGCACTCAGAACTTGGCGCCAGACCTCAAATCCGACCAAGATCGCGCGCTGCCACTCCCCAAGCGACCTTTCTCGCACTTCGAGTAGCGATGTCACACCTTTGATCGTACGCAGCAACTTGTAGTCCAAATCACCGACACCTTCGAGCCACCGGTGTTCCTTCGCATAGTCAAAAACCAGCGCCGCGACGCCCTCGTCCAAAACCTGGGCTCGGCCACCGTCTTGCACCTCGTCCACTTGAGGGGTGCTCTTGCGCTTCCTCTTCAAGAGTTTTCGAATAACCGGCGACCAGCCAAGTACGGCGACATAACCGAGATGGAACACGTCGTGAAACCGATAGCCATCAGGGTCATCAGCGTTATCGGTCAGGTCGTCACCAATCTTCTTGCCGTTGACGCGCATTCGAATCTTCTTGCGCCCGTCAACGACGACCTCGCTGAGTTCAACTTCAAAACGTCGAGGCAACCGCTCGTGCTCTTCGAACTCGGCATCGAAAGCGATGGACCCCGTATCCTGCGGCCCCCAGCGGTCCCTGGTCTTCTTCAGATTTGCCTGCGCAATATCCTCAAGTTTTAGATCGAACTTTGCAGCGACGTTTCCGACATACCAAAGCAAGTCGCCCAACTCTTCCGACACTCGCTCCCTGAACAGGAGGTGAGAATCGCCGTCTCGAAGGTGCTTCTTGTACTCACTAAGCAGTTCGCCCGTCTCACCCGCCAGCCCGAGCAAAGGAACCATGAGATCGTTTCCTGCATCGCCGCTTTTCCGTCGCGACGGCACGCGATCGGTTTTCTGTGCTTCCCGCTGGTAGGTGTTCAAGTTCATCACGAGTTTCCTAAGTCCAAGGTTGACTGGGCAGTTGACCTGTTCGCGGCTTTCTCATCCCGCATCTGGCTGACGCGGCCTGAAAGATCTGCCTCGATTTTTGAATTGATACCCCATTTGGGTGGATACCAAGGCAGGTCCAAAGGTCCGGTGGGAGAAAACTTTTGCTTGATGCGCGTGCGCCCGGAGATTCCGGCCACGTCTGGGTGAGCGACCCGCGCGTACTTGTCGACCTCACAAAAGAGGTTTTGGCAATCGATCAATTGCAGCCGACGTCCCCAAAGGGATTGGAACGTGATCCCTAGCCGCTCGAACTCACGCTCCTGGTTGTCGGCCATCAATCGGATCAGTTCCGCTTCGTTGAGACCCGCGCTGTCGGCGAAACACTTTCTCAGGCCATCGCGTGCACCTGGACCTGGGATGACGAAATCCATTTCGGAGAAGTCTGTGACTTCGCTGTAGTTGATGTCAGTCACGAACTGGTATGCCAGGAAGTCCCCAATCGTTGGGTAGCTTCTGAGCAATTCGAACGCAGTCTGCATCTTCTTCAACTGTGCCATCTGGCCTGCAAGGTCATCAGCCATCATTCGCTCTAGCAAGCGTAAGTGGTTCTGATGCTTGGCCGTATGCCCGAAGGCAGAGCCGCCGGGTGGCATGATGTAGGCGGCCGAGTAGATCCGCCCCCCTGCCCTCATGGCCTGACTCAGAACCTTGTCATAGTGCTCGAACTTGTAGTTCTTGAAGGTGACCTCACCGAAGGTGTGCTCAAGCAACTTCCAAGTCTCGATCTTATTGAACAATTTGAAGAGCAAAGTACGGAACAGCACCTCGGACGGTGACTTTGGAAGATCGTCGCGGTAGATCACATGCCTGATCAAGTACTGGCTGACACGATCCGAAGCACGATATGCGTTCGTAAACTTGTGAACAGAGATCACGGGATCGGTAGTCCACGGCGCCGACTTCCCCTTCAACCTTTGGCAGAACACGTTCTGTCGCTCCACAGCGAACCGCCAGTAGCTGTCGAATACCGGCGTCACTTTGACCGGCAGCAAGTGCGATGGACTGACGGTCGGCGCAGGCACGGTGATGGAATCACTTTCCGAAGGCTGGTACCTCTTGCTGATGCCAACCCTCACGCTGCAGTCTCGACAACTGGCGCGGGCACCTCTGCATTCACCGCCACCGGCTGCAGAGCTAAACTTGCGCGTGCCGCCGTGATCAACGGCTGCAGATCGGCATCGGACTTGGAAATGCGCTCGAACTTCGCGACGCCGACAACAACATTCATTCTTAGAAGCTTGGTTTTCATTTCATGGGCCATGAAGGCCCCCAGCTGGGCAATGCCGAGGTAGTTGCCATATGCCTTCACGAACAGCTGCTGCGTTGCGTAGAAAGCGTTGATGACAAGACCCTGCTTGGTGGGCTCGAAACTGACATGCTGGAGGCAGGGAAACTGGAGTTGAGCATCGGCGACATGATCTCGGGCTGGATCGAATACGCTCGCCTGGAACATCGACCGCCTTACACCCTCCCGTCCTTCAAACTGAGACAGGATCCATTCGAGCTGATTGCCATCGCAGGGCCCGCGGCCGTACCCTGTCATTCGCTCGAAGTAGAGACCGCGCCGGTTGTCTCGCGCGTTCATCGCCTGATAGCGCGGGAATGCATCCTTGTAGTATCGGAACAGCGCAGCGCGATCGCCCTGAGCTACCTGCCACAAGCGCTGCGGAAAGATCGTGAAAGCCACATCGTCAACGCTGCGCATACGTTTGGCCGCCAACAACGTGTCAAGTGTCGAGCGGATGGCCGGTGTTTCCTGCACTACACCACGTTCATCGAAGCCGGTCACGCTCAGGATAAGCGGCGATATCTCGGGGCCAGCGTGATCAATAACGTGGAGCACGGCCTTGGCCCAAGCTCGCGAAATGTCTGGCTCGTCGACGAGGAGCGGGCCAATCGAATGGGGAAGCTTAGTCATCTGCAGTTTCCTCAAGGTGACGGAATCGAGCCAATCCAACGTATTGACGCCGGGCGATACGAACATAGGTCGCCCACTGGGTACCAGGCATGACCACTCGCGTGATTCCACACTTGGCAGCACGAAAAAGTCGTCCTGCTGCCAGCTCACGCTCAGGCACGAGCATGGAGGCATCCACAACCACACCTGCTGGGAGGAGCAGCAGCCCGTCCTGCTCGATGTCGAGGGTCGGGGAATTCCAGTGCTGATCCGCGACTGTGAGCGGCATGGAAGTGACCTCGCCTAGCAGTTCCGTGCGGATCATCTTTGGCGTAATCCGTCCAAGGCGATCACGCTGCACCTGGTTGATCATGTTGATACCGTAGGCGAGGTGATTCACCAGAGTCGCCTGCCCTACTCCGAAGTTGCAGGCGATGGCGTACATATCGAGGGCTGTTGCGCGGTTCGGGTCCAAGCCCCGCTTCGCGAAGGCCTCCCGTAGGCCAAGCGTGGGCATTAAAACAAAAGCCGCGAAAGCGTCAGCCAGAATTTCGTTCGGAGGGCGATCGGCGCTGCTGGCCTGATCTTCCCGCAGCTCGTCGATGGTCGAGCCGTGCCCAAAAACGTGATGCCCCAATTCATGCGCGCACGTGAAAGTTCGTCTCGCCAAAGGCCTGAGTACAGAAACATGAATGCGCGGCTTCGGCGTCCGGTCGTACATGCCCTCCATATTGATATCGTTGAAGCGCACTGCGACGTTGTGCGCCTCGCACAAGCCATAAATGCAGGTGGGACTCTTGAGATCCACGCCCGCCTTGACGCGCGCCGCGATTGAAGCCTGCATGCCTTGCATCACCAGGGCTTTTCGGCCGGGGGCCGACGTAACCGAGAGCTGAGCGCTCATTTACTCACCCCTCCCTCTTCGGCATCCGAGCTGCGCATCGACGCCAGCAGCCGCAGCAGTCGATCCAAATCGTCCGGCTTCAGCTTGCTCAGTTCGCGTGCGGCAAGCTGGAGTCGCGGGTCGTTCATCTCGAGCTGATCGGCTGTTTCTCCGAGCAGCCATGAAACGGTGACATCGTAGGTCTCCGCAAATCTCGTCAGTTCTTCTGCAGAAACACGGCGATTGCCGGCCTCGATCTCAGAAACCGTCGGCCGATGCATCTGCAGCACCTTGGCCACCTGGCCTTGCGACAGGCCTGCGGCTTTTCTGGCCTCTCGCAGACGTTCGGCGAGCGCCGAACGATGCGTGTCCGGGCTGTCTGTCATTGCGCGCTCGCCTGCTTAGGTTCAACGACCGCCTGGGCTTCTACCAGGGCTACGACCTTTGCCACGATCTCGTCAATCGTCAGCGCAATGCTGGAATCGTCCTGCCGGAAGATGTTCACATCATTGGCGATGCTGATTCCGAGCTTCGCGCCCAGCATGCCAATGGCGACGGGCCATATCTTGCTGTCGAACTTCGGCAGTTCCTCAATAGGCTTCGTCGCGCCGCCAAGCGGTGGGCACTCAAGCTCACTCGTGGCTTGTATGTTCTGCAGCACTTCCACCAGTGTCGTCTGAACCAGAGCAGCATCCATTTGAACCTCCATGCACGCCATTACGGCCGGTAAGAATATCTTACCACCGCACTGGAATTGCTGCAAGCGGCAACGTGGATGCGTGGCGACGGTCGCAGGTATCCGACTCCGCCCCTGTGCCGCCTGCGCTACGCTTGGCTTGAGGAGATGGGCGCGGCACGCACCCCTTGAGGCGTTGCGTGGCGCTGCTGCCTGCCGCTCAAATCGCGCCGATCGGCCCTAAACCGATTTCCAGAACGTTGGGCGGTAGCTACTTGGCTCCATCGCGTTCACGCTGACGGAGCCGCTTCACGTAAGGGCCATCGACCAGGTCTTCGACGCCCAAGTCCAGCGCGCAGCTCGCGAAGGAAGCGAGAGTGTTATCGGTGGCTTTGAAATCGTTGGGCAGTTGGCCGTGGTTGCGCCCCCTGTTCTCGT
Organism: Achromobacter sp.; assembly: GCF_049647645.1. Taxonomy (GTDB): domain Bacteria; phylum Pseudomonadota; class Gammaproteobacteria; order Burkholderiales; family Burkholderiaceae_B; genus Achromobacter. The sequence goes on along the minus strand of NZ_JBARYB010000011.1, from coordinate 10,085 downwards.
CAATGGCTGCGAGCAGCGCCTTGATGAAATCGGCGCGGGACGGACGCGACGCCATGGTAGCGGCGGCGGTCAAGGGGTCTGTGGCTTCCATGACTGCGTCCTCGGCATCGGAGGCCAGCTCTTGCAGGAAGTCGCTCAGCGATGGCCAGTACTTCAGATCGAACTGACCGTGAAGGGCATCGAGGCGCTCCTGGACATACGACGTGAAAAGGTAATTGCTCTTGGCCGCCGCCTCGATCACGTCGCACACGTGGTAGTGGGTGTCGGTGCTGAAGCCGGAGGTGTTGTGCAGATCGGAGCGCTGCTGCAGCAGGTCGGCCAGTTCTGCCGCCCTCCTCGCAATCTGCTGGTTGACGTTGCCGAGAGCGCCGCGTGCGGCACGCGCCTGCGCGATCTTCTCTGGGCTCCAGAACGCGGCGGTGCTGAGGACAAGCCCTAGAAAGACCTGCAGCGCGTGTGGATGCGCGTGGAGCTTGCCGTGCAGTTCGTCGTAGGCCTCGGTCAGCTCAATGCCACGAGCGAGGAGCCGGTTGGCAACAGCGTTCTCGCTGGGCAGGATGCGGTGCTCGATGTTGTAGCGCTTCCCCTCGATGAGGATGTTTTCGCAGATCTGCTTCGGGTTATCGGATTGGGGTGCGCTCATGGCCTGTCTTTGATGGTGACGATGCCTGGCAGCGTATTTGACCAAGCCAGTTCTGTCGGTACCCCGGAGTCCGCCATCGAACAGGTGCTCAGGTACCCGAATGCCAATTCAGGTCTGGGCGTCCCCGGCCAAGAAGCACGGCCGGTCGCGCTGTCGTGCTGCGCATCGAGCCTCGCTGCGCGAGTCTCGCCCCTGGCGGGCTTCCATCGTTCCCTCGCTCCGCTCGGCTGACGCCTTCGGCCCGGCTTCCAGCTTCGGGCCTGCGCGCTTCGCTTGCATGCGGTCGGCACAAAGGGATGGCCGTTGCCTGTCCAGCCATCTTTCCTGACTCCATCACCTTGCTCGCGACTGTAGCCCGCGGCCGTGTGCCGTCAAGGCGCGCAGGGCCGTGTCCTCGGCTGCGCCTGCGGGCCGCACCAACCCTGCGCTTGCCTCCTTGACGGCCCCCGTCCACGAGCTCCCTTCCGTCGCGGGCGATGAACTCAGGAAAGACGGTGGCAACGAGGCCAACCGGGTTCTTCGTGCCGACCGCACCGAACAGCCGAAAGGCTGGGCTCCGAATCTAGGAATCCGGTGTGCGGTTTCTTCAACAGCCACTTTGTCAGGAGAAAGACCATGCAACTCGCATCCCGTTTCGCTTCCCATTCCCCGACGCTGCGCAGCGACTACCCACTGTCCGACGACCAAATCCGCCGCGTAGCCCCGTCCATCTTCGCGGACGCCCCTCACGAAAGCCGTTCCGAACGGTACGCCTACATCCCCACCGCCGCCGTGCTGGCAGAACTGCGCAAGGAAGGGTTTGAACCCTTCATGGCAGCGCAGACCCGCGTGCGCCATGACGACCGCCGCGACTACACCAAACACATGCTGCGCCTGCGCCATGCCAGCCAGATCAACGGCGCGGAAGCCAATGAAATCGTGCTGTTGAACTCCCATGACGGCACGAGCAGCTATCAGATGCTGGCCGGGATGTTCCGGTTTGTGTGCAGCAATGGCCTTGTCTGCGGCGACACGGTGGCCGATGTGCGCGTGCCCCACAAAGGCGACGTGGCCGGACACGTCATCGAAGGCGCTTACAAAGTGTTGAGCGGCTTCGACCGGGTGAAGGAATCCCGCGATGCCATGCGCGCCCTCACCTTGAACGATGGCGAATCCGAAGTGTTCGCCCGTGCCGCGCTGGCCCTCAAGTACGACGACCCCGACAAGCCCGCGCCCATCACGGAATCGCAAATCCTGATGCCGCGCCGCCACGACGACCGCTGCCCGGACCTGTGGAGCGTGTTCAACCGCACGCAAGAGAACCTGACACAAGGCGGCCTGCGCGGGCGCAGCGCCAACGGACGCCGCCAGCAAACCCGCCCGGTGCAGGGCATCGACCAAAACATCCGCCTCAATCGTGCGCTTTGGCTGCTGGCGGATGGCCTGCGCCAGTTGAAGGCCTGAACCCCCACGCGGCAGGGGCAGGCAGCAGCCCTTGCCGCTTCTCTCGCTGCTGCATCCCTAACCGCAAGGAGTTATCACCATGAACGCCGTTACCCAAACCGAAACCCGCGCCATCGAAGCCGCCGCGCCGCTGGAAGTGGCCGACCCGACCAAGAACCTGATTTTGGTTCCGCTCTCGCAGTTGCTGCCGCGCCGCTCCAAGCGCAACGCACGCAAGACCCCGCGCCTGTCCATCCCTGAACTGGCCGCGAGCATTGCTCGCATCGGCCTGCTGCAAAACCTCGTCGTCATCCTCGCCGCCGATGGCGAGCAATACGAAGTGGTGGCCGGCGACCGCCGCCTGACCGCGTTGAAGCTGCTGGCGAAGAAGAAGCGCATCGTCGCCGACTACGAAGTGCCGTGCCTGCTGGTGCCCGATGCCTCGGCCCGCACCGTGAGCCTTGCCGAAAACCTGCTGCGCGAACAGATGCACCCCGCCGACCAGTTCGAGGCGTTCGCCGCGCTGGTCAAGGAAGGCCGCCCCATCGAAGACATTGCCGCCGACTTCGGCGTGTCCCCGCTGGTAGTGCAGCGCCGCTTGAAGCTGGCCAACGTCTCGTCGCGTCTGCTGGCCGACTACCGCAGCGGCAATCCGGGCGCGGTGACGCTGGAACAGTTGATGGCCCTGACCATCACCGACGACCACGCCGCGCAGGAAGCCGCGTTCTACGGAGCGCCCGAATGGCAGCGTGGCGCATCCGCGCTGCGCGAACGCCTGACCGAACGCGAAAATGACGCCACGCATCCGCTGGTGCGCTTCGCTGGGCTGGACGCCTACACGGCGGCGGGCGGCGGCATCCGCCGCGACCTGTTCGCGGAAGGCGATGCCGGAACCTACCTGACCGACGCAGCGCTGCTGGAAACGCTGGTGCGCGGCAAGCTGGATGCGCTGGCCGGGAACGTGCGCGCCGAGGGTTGGGCGTGGGTGGAAGCCGTGCCGCACATGAGCTACGCCGAGCGGCAGGCATTCCAGAACGCGCCGCGCCAGCGCCGCGAACCGACCGCCCGCGAAGCCCGCCGCATTGCCTCGCTGCAAAGCCGCCTCGACAAGATCGACGCCGAACTGGAAGAAGCCTACGACGCCGAGGACGAGGACAAGACCGAAGCGCTGGAACCGCGCCGTGAACAGGTCGCCGGGGAACTGCAAGCCGTAGAGGAAGCCTTGCAGGGCTACGCCCCGGACGTGCGCGCCGTGGCCGGTGCCATCGTCACGCTCGACCGTGAGGGAGAAGCCGTGATTCATCGCGGGCTGCTGCGCGAAGCCGAAGCCAAGGCGCTGCGCACGCTGGAGCGCTTGCGGCAGGGTTTCGGCAGCGCAGAAGGCGAAGCCGGGAACGACGACGAAGGCGAGGACGCCGAGCAGCCCAAGGCCGCGAGCCTGTCCGACCGGCTGGCGCAGCGGTTGAGCGCCCACCGCACCGCCGCGCTGCAAATCGAAGTCGCCCGGCATCCGCACGTCGCGCTCGCCGCGCTGGTGCATGGCATGGTGCAGACCGTCTTGCAGGACAGCCACTACGGCCACGACCTGCCGCTGGGCGTGCGCCTCACGGCGCAAGACCGGCTGGAAGGCATGGCCCCGGACTGGCCGGAATCGCCTGCCGCCGTGGCGCTGCGCGAACTGCAACAGGTAGCCGGCGAAGCCTTGCCGGAGGACAGCGCCGAACTGTTCGCCGCGCTGCTGGCGAAGTCGCAAGACGAACTGGTGCGGCTGCTGGCCGTGTGCGTGGCTTCCACGGTGGACGTGGTGACGCCCCGTGCCACGCCGCACCAGCCCGGCGAGGAACTGGCGCAGGCCGTGGGCCTCGACATGGCCGCATGGTGGAAGCCGACCGCAGAAGGCTACTTCAAGCACGTTTCCAAGGCTGTGATTCTGGATGCCGTGGGCGCGTTTGCACCGGAATCCGTCACCCGGCTGGCGAAACTCAAGAAGGCCGACATTGCCAGCGAGGCCGAGCGGCTGGCCGATGGCACGGGCTGGATGCCCGCTATCTTCAAGGCCGCAAGCCCGCAGGATGCCGCGCAGGAGGAAAGCTCGGAGCAGGAAGCCCCGGAGGATGCCGAAGCAATGGCGGATGAACCCGCCGAGGCGCTGGCCGCTTGACCCGCGCTGAAGGCAAGCGCCCCGGCCTCGACCGGGGCGCTTCGCTTTGTGTGGTGGCGCACCGAGACGAAGGAATAACCGCGATCAGCACCGCGCCCTGGGCGCGGTGGACGCGAAATCCGGGTGCGACAGTGGCCGCGCCCGGTGTTCAAGACCCAATAGCCGAATTAAAACGCCGCCGCCTTCGCGCTGGCTCAGGCGGCGGCGTTGAAGGCATCGCTGTAGTGCGCGATGCCTCCCGGCACTGTCCCATGCAGGGCCAGCGCCATGAAATAGCCGGGCAGCACGCCCGGCAGTTGCAAGCCCGCATGGGCCTGGAAGCCAAAGCGCGTGTAGTACGTTGGATCGCCCAGCAGCACGCAGCCTGCGGCCTGCATAGCCCGCAGTTCAGACAGCGCCTGTTCCATCAGGCGCGAACCGATGCCTTGCCCCTGCCTTGGCAGCAGGACGGAGATCGGCCCCAACCCATACCAGCCCTCGGTCTTTCGCCCGTGCTCATGGGTGATCGTTACTGGCGACAGCGCGACGTGACCGACGACGCGCCCATGTTCTTCGGCCACGATGGAAAGCGTCAGTTCGTTGGCGGCACGCAAGGCGCGCACGATGAATTGCTCGGTGTGGCTGGTGTGTGGTGCATCAGCGAACGCGGCGATGGTCACGGCCTCGATGGCGGCAATGTCGTCCGGGGTTTCGTGTCGGAGCTGGAGGGTCATGGGCTTGTCTTCGATTGCTTCCTGAAAATATAGAACAGCCTGGGCGTGTCGGCGCACTGCGCCGCCGGGCTTTCGGGCTGCGCCCCGTGCCGCCTTTGCCGTCACGGCCATTCGGCTTCAATCCCTCACGCCTTCGCGCCTGCGGCGCTGCGCGCTTCGCTTGCCTCCAGGGGAAAGTCCTGCGGGCTATCCCCGCCGCGCGATGCTTGGCGCCCCTCGATGACGCCGAACCGGCTGCGCCGGATCGGCCCGGCCAGCGCTCCGCCGCGATGGGCGGGGCGCTGGCGAACACGCTGGCGCTCGCTGCGGCAGGTTGTGCAGGTGCGTGCCGTCCTCAACGCTGGCGGTTCCTGCCCATCACGTCACGAAGGACGGTTCACGGACAACCCGCCCGGCATCGCTATGGAGCTTCCACGCCACGCCTCAAGAGCGGCGCCGCAAGGTGCGGCGGGGGCGTTCTCGCCTGTCGTCGGGTGGTTGACCTGGCCCGCGTCAGTGGGCGAGCCGGAGAAGCCTTCGTGCGGGGATGCCGAGCCGGCCCCATCTCCTTTCGGAGCGGTCCGGCCCAAGGCGTCCTTGTCTCGTTGTGAATCCTGGCGGTGGCGCGGCTGCGCCTCGGGCTTCATGGCTGCAACCGTCCGGCGAAAACAATTTCCCCTGCGCTGCGCGCATTCCTCGCGGGCCAAATTCTTTTCGCCTCCCGGCTCTCCACTGCGTTGCGACCGCAAGCGGTGCAGCCAGCCCGTCCCCCGCCGGCCGGATCACAACAAGGACGCGATGGGCGCGAACCTTGTTCAACCGAAAGGAGAAAACATCATGGCCAACATCGGCACCTTCACCACCGACAAAGACGGCTTCACCGGCACGCTTCGCACCCTGACGCTCAACGTCAAGGTCAAGCTGGTTCCCAACGACAAGGGCAGCAGCGAGAACGCCCCCGATTTCCGCCTCCAGGCCGCCAGCCACGACATCGGCGCGGCGTGGAAGAAGACCAGCGAGGCTGGGCGCGAGTACCTGTCCGTGACCCTCGATGACCCTTCGTTCCCGGCAGCGGTCTATGCCCGCCTGATCGAAGGTGAGGACGGCACGCACGACCTGATCTGGTCGCGCAGCAAGCCCCAAGCGGCGTGACCGCCGCAGCGCCCCGCCCATCGCGGCGGGGCGCTGTGCTGCTAATAGCAGCACATCACCGCATCACGCGCGCGGCTCCGCCGCGTCGCGTTCGCTCAACACCGCCTCCAGCTCTTGGCGCACCTGCGCCAGCAGCTCGTCGGCCTTGCGCGGGCTGTCGCCCGCGTAGGCCAGCGTCAGCAGCGTGAGCGGATGGATCTCCATCACCTCGCACAGCTCGGCCAGCTTGTTCAAGGTGGGGCTTTTCAGGTCGCGTTCGAGGGTACTCATATAGGTGCGGCTGGACACGTCAGAGAAGGCTTCCTGGCTCAAGCCACGCGCCTTTCTGACTGTCTTCAACGCCTTCGCCAATGAGTTCCCAGCCGCCACCTATGGTTTCCTCTCAAAAACCAAGATGACATCCCATTGCGCCCTATAGGGCTACAATCTATAGTGTTCATTTGGTGCTCTCCGTTTTTGTGCCTCTACGGAAATCCGTATCGGCGGATTCCGGCAAAGCCATAGAACCGCATCCGTGCTTGCGCACGAAGGCGCAAATCCGGTTTCGTGGTTCTGCGCTTCGACGTGAAACCGCATTCGTGCATCATTGGATTTGTGGGATTGCCGACCATGCCCCAGCCATTCGCCACCGCCCCGGAGCGCGCGCAATTGCTCGCCAACGGCGAGGCCCGCGCCGCTGGCCGGGCCATCGACCCGGTGCCCGTGGTGCGGCTGTTCACCCCGGACGCGCACGTGACCTGGCTGCTGGCCGCACTCGATCCGGCCGATGGCGACACGGCCTGGGGCCTCATCGACCTGGGGATCGGGATGCCGGCACAGGGCACCGTCAAGCTGTCCGAGCTGGCCGGCATCGTTGGGCCGCGCCAGCAGCCCGTGATGCGCGACCTCTATTTCCGTCCCACGCGCACGCTGTCGGAGTACACCCGCGCGGCCGAGCGTGACGGCGCCATCCCGGACTGAACACAGCCTACTGTGACTTTTTCAGTCTGATGTCATGCCGGGCAGGTCTCAATCGGCATTCTTGCAGCGTAGCCCCACCAGTCTGATCCAAATAGACATGATGGCTGGCGCGGGCTGCGGCAGGCTGGCCTGTGCAGCACTCCAACTCGGGGCGCTGCCGCCGCAGCATTGAGACGAATACCGCAACGCATCGGAGCCAATCGGTCTTGACAACCCGATCCATCTTTTTGACCCATAACCTTTTGACGATGGCGATGTAGCGCGTAGTTCTTCCGTGGTGGCGAGTCCTGTTCGCAGGAGGAGGCGTCATGGTCGATCACAGCGCCGAGCCTTGGTATCCGACTGCCGCGTATCTGTACGTGCTGCATCTGGACGGCCTTGCGCTTGCCTGGGAATACCTGCGCCGGCATCCCGACTACCGGCTCGACTGGCTGCGCCGTCATCGTCGGCCACAAGCAGCCCAGCAGGCGGCGCATCACTGGGGCCTGCGCCTGCTGGAAGACCCGGCCCTGGATGCGCGCGACGCGCATCCGGCCTGGCTGCCCGGCCATGCCGCCGTGGTGCAGCTCTACCCCGATGCCGATCCGCCGCTGGACGCGGCGACGTTCGCGTTCTGGCGTATCCCCGGCCACAAGCAACTGCTGCATGACGGCAAAGGGCTGGCGCTAATCGCGCGCAGCCCAGGCCACTGCCTGCGCTTCGCGCTCGCGGCCGGCCTGGAGGACGGCATGGCTGTCGCCTATGCCTATCGCGGCGGCGCTGCCGCGCCTGCACGCGGACAGGTGCCCGGCGCCGCTCTGGCCGATGCCAAACCCAGGCCAACACCTACCGCGCTGCTGGAACTGCACAGCTTGCAGGCGCTCGACGCGACCCTGGCGGGCGCGTCCTTGCGTGAAGTCGCGGAAGGACTGTTCGGCGTGGATGCCGCAGCCGATTGGTACAGCGATGGCGGGCTGCGCTCCAAGGTGCGCCGCCTAGTGCGTCGCGGCGATGCGCTGATGCGCGGCGGCTACCGCCACCTAGCACAGCTTCCGCCGCTTGAGAAGGGTCGTTTTGAAGACCAAGAAAAACGACCCTGAGCAGGAGAGCTTCGTTTTCTGAGACTGCCTCCATCCCGGTTGCGCTGGTGCAGCCGGCGTTTTCAACCGATGGAGGTTCACACCATGCGTCCCGCTCCCTTGCGGCCTGCCGCCACTGTCTCGACCGCTGCCGCGCAGCCCCAACGCTATCTCACCAACGACGAAGCCGCCGAGTACCTGCGGCTGTCGCCGCGCACGCTGGAAAAGCAGCGCGTGATCGGCGGCGGCCCGCGCTTTCGCAAGTTCGGCCGCCGCGTCATGTACGCCGTGGCCGACCTCGATGCCTGGGCCGCCGACCGCAGCTTCGAGACGACTTCCGATCCCGAATACGCCGAGCACCACTCGGCCGATAGCCGTGCGCGCTGATCGGCGGCGCGCGGCAGGCCATCGCCATGTCCAGTACCGCGCTGCCGTCCCGGCAGCGGCCGTTGCAGGAGCGCGAACAGCTCGACCTGTTCCGCGCCTTGCCCGGCGACATGGCGCCGCGCGACAGCCAGGACCTGATGGCCTATCCGTTCTTCTCGCTCGGCAAGTCCAAGCGGGTCAAGCCCATCGACTTCCGTGCGGGCAACGTGACGATCCGTGTGGAAGGCACGCAGGAGCACGGCATCGCCACGATTTGGGATGCGGACGTGCTGATATGGGCTGCCTCGCAGATCGTGGAGGCGAAGGATGCGGGCCTGCGGCCTTCGCGGCTGATGCGCGCCACGCCCTACGAGATCCTGCGCTTCATCGGGCGCGGCAAGTCGCTGCGCGACTACCAGCGCCTCAAGGCCGCGCTGGATCGCCTGCAATCGACCACGGTGGCCACGTCCATCCGCGAAACCACGGGAAGGCGCCTGCATCGCTTCTCGTGGATCAACGAATGGAAGGAGCTGGCCGACGCCAGCGGCACGCCGCTGGGCATCGAGTTGATCCTGCCGGACTGGTTCTATGCGGGCGTGCTGGATGCCGCCCTGGTGCTGACCATCGACCCGGCGTATTTCCGGCTCACCGGCGGCATCGAGCGGTGGCTGTACCGCCTGGTGCGCAAGCACGGCGGCAAGCAGGCATACGGCTGGCAGTTCGACTTTCGCTATCTGCACCAGAAGTCCGGCAGCACCGCGAAGCCCTACGACTTCGCCTGCGATCTGCGCGCGCTCGTCGCGCGGCAGTCGCTGCCCGGTTACGTCCTGGGCATCGAGCGGATGCCGGACAACGGCATGGAGCTGCTGACGTTCCGGCCCGTGCCGCAGACGGCACGGGGATAACTTCGGGAAAACCTGTGAATGGTGTCGTGCTATCAGGCGTGCGGGGTATCGTGCTATCGGGCGTGGGACTATCGTGCTATCAGGCGTGCCGATCGTCCGCAAACCCACGCCAGCATTGGGTTTGCGCACCCTCTAACTTCCCTAACTTAATTTCTCTAACTTTTAGTAGAGAAACGCCGCTGCGGTGGACAACCACCACACGGCCACAAGCGCAGCAGCAAAAGCCCGGCTTTCCAACACGGAGGGCCGCGCCATGATCGTCGCTCTGCTCAACCAGAAAGGCGGCGTGGGCAAGACCACGCTCGCCACGCACATCGCCGGCGAGCTGGCGATGCGCGGCCAGCACGTCGTGCTGCTGGACGCCGACCCGCAGGGTTCATCGCTGGACTGGACACAGCGCAGAAGCCAGCAAGGCTTGCCACGGCTGTTCAGCGCCGTGGGCCTCGCACGCGAAACGCTGCACCAAGAGGCGCCAGAACTCGCCAGGCGGGCCGATCACGTCGTCATCGACGGGCCGCCCAGGATTGCCGCCTTGGCGCGCTCCGCGCTGCTGGCGGCCGAGCGCGTGCTGATCCCGGTGCAGCCCAGCCCCTATGACTTGTGGGCCAGCGCCGAGATGGTGGCGCTGATCCGCGAGGCGCAGGTGTTTCGGCCGCTGCTCCGCGCAGCCTTTGTTATCAATCGGCGCGTCAGTACCACCGTGATCGGGCGCGAAGCGCGTCAGAC
>NZ_JBARYB010000010.1:0-8489 GCF_049647645.1 Achromobacter sp. | reverse complement strand
GATTCCCGGCGCGATTTCGGCTGGCGCCCGGAAGACGCGCAAGCGGCCGGCATGCCGCGCGCGCGTGGCGAACCTGTCGTGCGTCTCGGGCCCAAGGCGCCGGTTGAACAATCCGAGATTGCGCAAGGTATCGCCAAGAGCGCGCGGCCGCCGTGCAAGAGCGCGCATGCGGACATGGGCTTGCTGGCCTTGCCGTTCCTGCTGGCCGATACCGTTACGGATCGGGGCTGCAAGTGGTGAGGCCGAAGCCCGCGCCGGCCCGATACGCTGCACGCGCGGGCCTGGAGCAGCCAAGAAAGGCTAGCCGCGATTACCTGGGCGGCGGCAGGGGCAAGGCTGCGTATCCGTCCTGAATCATGGATACTGTTTTTTCAATCTGGGATTTCCAGAATTCATGGAGAGACGCAATGCCCGAATCTCAAGGCGGCCTGGACAGGCTGCGCCGCTTCATCGCCACCGCTACCCGCCTGGCCACGCCGTCCGCGCTGGCGCAGACCCCGGAACTGCAGGCCGCGTTCGCCGACCTGGTGCGCCATGACGACTGGCTGCCCGAGGCCTGTACCGCGCCGCATCCGCAGTACTACCAGCAATATCTGCTGCACTGCGATCCGCTGGAGCGGTTTTCGCTGGTGAGCTTTGTGTGGGGGCCTGGCCAGTTCACGCCGGTGCACGACCACGAGGTCTGGGGCTACGTGGGCATGCTGCGCGGCGCCGAGGTCAACCAGCGTTATGTGCGCGGGCAGGACGGCAGCGTGGCGCCCGCCGGCGCCGCGACCACGCTGCAACCCGGCGACGTGGAACGCCTGTCGCCCGCCGAAGGCGACATCCATCGCGTATCCAACGCCCATGCGGACCGCGTGTCCATCAGCGTGCATCTCTACGGCGGCAACATCGGCGCCGTGTCGCGCCATGTCTACGATCCCGCGACGGGGCAGGCCAAGCCTTTCGTGTCCGGGTATTCGTCGGCCAGCCTGCCGAACCTGTGGGACCGTTCGGAAGCGGTGCGGGCCGCCATCGCCGGGGGCGCAAGCTAGCACCTGTTCGCGCGCGGCGTCTCATGCTATTTTCTTGTCCTAAATATTAGGAAAATAAATAATGGACAAGACGCTGCTAAAAGGTCTGATGGTGTTGGAGGCGGTGACCGACGTGGACAATCCGCCGCGCACCATCGATGCGCTGGCCGCCCGCGTCGGGCTGACCCGCAGCAATACGCACCGCACTCTGCAGACGCTGATACATGCGGGCTACGTGACCAAGGACGATGACGGCGGCGGCTATCGCGGCGCGGTGCGGCTGTTTGAGCTGGCGGCGCGCCAGCTTGCCCAGCTGGACGTGCGCAAGCTGGCCGCGCCCTTCATGCGCACGCTGGCGGACCAGACTGGCGAAACCGTGCACTTGTCCGTGCTCGACGGTTTCGACGTCGTCTACGTGGACAAGATCGACAGCCCCCAACCCATACGCGCCTATTCGATGGTGGGCGGACGGGCGCCGGCCTATGCGGTCGCCACCGGCAAGGCGCTGCTGGCCTACCAGGCGGAAGGTTATGTCGAGCGCTACGCCGACAAGCTCGTGCGCCATACGCCATCGACCATCGTATCCATGCCGCTCTTGAAGGACGAACTGCGCAAGATCGCCCGCACCGGCTACGCGGTCAACCGGGGCGAATGGCGCGAAGGCGTGGGCGGGCTGGCCGTGACCTTGTTCAACAGCCTGGACCAGCCCGTGGCCGCGATCGGCATTTCCGGTCCGCTGGACCGCCTGAGCGCGGCTAGGATGAAGCAGCTGGCGCCGGATGTGGCTGCCTGTGCTCAGTCCATTTCGCAAGGGATGGGTTATCGCCGGGGTTACCTGGACCAGTAGCGGGCCGTGCCAGCGACGCGCCGATGCGCAGCGCCTGACCGCGAGCCAGGCGCGCGTTGACGTCCATGGACGTGGTCCAGAAGTACGTGCCGCCCGCCAGGCTGCCCAATACCGAAATGTCCGGCTCGGTCGCGCCGCGCGCGTTTTTCAGGCAGCCCGTGTCGTAGTCCAGCGCCAGGCCGCCGTGGGAATCGGGCTGCGCGTGGCCCTCGCGCAGCAACCCGGACACCAGCGGATCCTGCGTGCTTCGCGTATCCACCGAGAAGCTGGTGGCGTTGATCAGATAGCGGCTGGCGTGCGTGGCGACTACGCCCGCCGCGTCGCGCACGCGCGTGTGGAACAGGCCGCTGGCGCCGTCGTGGCAGCTGTCCAGATAGCCGCCGCTCACTTGCAACTGGCCGCGCTGGAACAGGGCCTGCAGCTTCAGTGCGTTGCGCATCGGAAAGGTGGCGCGCCGCGCCATCCACAGCGAACGCCATTGCGATTGGAAGCGGTCGCGCTCGGCCGGCGGCATGAGGCGCCAGATCAGGTCGACGGCCGCATTGGTTGCGGCCGCCACCGCCTGCCACGGGCGCGCCGCCTGCTCGGATCGCTGTATCTCTGCGTCCAGCGCGGTGCGGGCGTCGCCCGCCATGCCGAACACGTCCGCCGCATCCAGGGTGCCGCCCAGCGCAAGCACTTCTTCGCGTAGCGCCGTGGCGATGGCTTCGAGCGTCAGCGCGCCGCCGTGCTTGGCGGCAAGGCGCGGAACGCCCTCGGGACTCAGCTGTCGGAGCGTGTCTGGCGTGCGGTTGTGGGGGCTGCGCACGGCAGGCAGGCGGCCATTGCGCGAGACGCACAGGATGGGGCCGCGATGGGCCGCCTGCCGCAAGGCGGCGATGGCGTCGACGGCGCTCAGGCTGGTGCCGATGATGCAGACTGGCGCATCGGCGGCGATGCCGCTGGCCAAGGCTTGGACTGGGTAGGGGCTGTTGAAGTAGCCCGGCGCGTCCCGCAGTTCCGCAAACGCCTGCGAGGGCAGGTTGCCGTTGCACAGCACGGCGTAGCGCGCCACGCAGGGTGGGCCTTGTTCGGGTTCGACCCGTGCGCCGCCCTCGGGCAGCGGCGCCACTCGGCGAACCCGGCTGCGCACGTGGGTGAGCGCGATGCCCTGGGCGCGCGCGAGCTCGCGGGCCCGCTGATAGATTGCGCGCATGTAGGCCCCGAACAGCGGGCGCGGCAGGAAATCCGCCGGTGCTATCGAGTCCGCGCCCTGCGCGCGCAGCCAGGCGGGATCCTGGGCGCGCAGCCAGTCCACGAAATCCATCCGGTGATCGGCCCGCGCCGACATATTGCCGGCCGGGATGTTGAGCAGATTGCTGGACAGGTCCTCCTGGTAGGCTTCGCCCGCGCCCGGCTCGGCCTGCGGCTCGAACAGCATGATCGCCAACGGCCGGCCGCTGGCCGGCTCCAGCGCGAGCAGGAACTGATAGAGGAAGCTGACGGCCACCGAGCCGCCGCCGATAATGGCCAGATCGGCCGCCAGCGGGGCGGGCGTTGCGTGGGGCGCCGTCATTTGGCCGCCGACAGACGCACCACGTCGGCCCAGCGGGCAACTTCCTGCTTGAGCACGCGGCTGGTGTCGGCGGGATTGGTGGCGACGGCATCGGCGCCCAGCTTCTGTGCGGCCTGCTGCACGGACGCCATGGCGGCGGCCTTTTGCATGCCAGCCGAGAGCTTGTCCACCACCGCGGGCGGCGTGCCTGCGGGCGCCAGCAAGGCGTAGGTGGTGGCGACCGAGTAATCCTTCACGCCCTGCTCGGTCAGCGTGGGCAAGTCCGGCAGCGCGGTGGCGCGCGTGGCGGTGGTGACGCCGAGCAGGCGGATCTTGCCGGTCGCGACTTGCGGCAGCAGCGCCGGCAGCGTCTCGATCACCATGTCGATCTGGCCGCCCAGCAGGTCGGTGATGGCGGGGCCGCTGCCGCGGTACGGCACATGCATGAGCCGGGTGCCGGTCACGACCTGGAAGAGCTCGCCCGCCATGTGCTGGGAAGTGCCGGGGCCGGCCGAACCGAAGGTGATGGTGCCGGGCTTGCTCTTGGCCAGGGCGATCAGCTCCTGCACGTTTTTCGCCGCGATCTTGCTGCTGTTCACGGCTACGGCCATGGGCATGCTGGTGGCCATCGACACGCCGACGAAGGCGGTGCCGAAGTCATAGCCGGGCTTGTCCGGCATGGCCGCATGGATCGCGTGGCTGCCCACGGCGCCCATCAGCAGGGTGTAGCCGTCGGCCGCCGACTTGGCCACGTATTCCGCGCCGATCTCGCCGCCCGCGCCCGCCTTGTTTTCCACCACCACGCTCTGTCCCAGGTAGTCGCCCAGATGCTGCGCGTAGATGCGCGCGGCGGCATCCGTTGCGCCGCCGGGCGGGAAGGGGACCACCATGCGTACGGGTTTCGTCGGCCAGTTGTCGGCCGCGGCCGCGCCGCCTGCCAAAGCCAGCACCATGCCTGTGAGGGCAATGCGCCACGTTTTCTTCATGGAAGTCTCCTTGGTGTCGGTGGGGCCGGCATGCGCAGGGGCCGCGGTCCTTTTATTAAATCCTAAAATATAGGACTCGTGTATCAACAAATGGTTTACTTAGAATTCCACAGGGTGATATGCTGGTCAACAATTAAGCGCGGCACCTAGGGATTGCACTAGGGATATCGCGGGAGTTCGCCGGCCTGCAGCGGCCGTCCGCTGGATGATGCCAGTCTTGCGGACGTGCTCTTATAATGTTTTCTTCGTCCCAAATATTGAATTTTCATAACGAGAGGTCAGACATGACACCCAGTTCGGCGCTGGCCGGCATCACGGTGCTGGAGATTTGCAATGTCGCGGCGGGGCCTTTTTGCGGCATGTTGTTGGCGGACATGGGCGCCGACGTGATCAAGATCGAACACCCCGAAGGGGGCGACACGCTGCGCAGCTGGCCGCCCATTTCCGACGGCTATAGCGAAAACTTCGCGTCGCTCAACCGCAACAAGCGCTCGGTCACGCTGAACCTGAAGGATCCCGGCGATCTGGCCCTGGCGCGCGAGCTGGCGCTTGCCGCCGACGTGTTGATCGAGAACAACCGCCCGGGCGTGATGGATCGCCTGGGTCTGGGCCATGCGCAGCTGCGCGAGGCCAACCCCAAGCTGGTCTATTGCTCGATTTCGGCCTACGGCCAGTCGGGGCCGCGCTCGCAGGAAGGCGGGTTCGACCTGACCATCCAGGCCATGAGCGGCATCATGAGCGTGACCGGCGAAGCCGGCGGCGAACCTGTGAAGTGCGGCGTTCCCTTGGCGGATTTTTCGGCTGGCCTGTATGGCGCCTTCGCCATTGCATCGGCCTTGCGCGCGGCGCAGGCGAGCGGACAGGGCACGCACATCGACGTGCCCATGCTGGGCGCCACGCTGGGCATCGCGGCTTTGCAGACCTCGGAGTTCTTCGGCAGCGGCAAGGACCCGGTCAAGCTGGGATCGGCCCATCCGCGCAACGCGCCGTACCAGGCCTTCCGCTGCAAGGGCGGCTATTTCGGCATGGCGGCGGGCAATCAGGCCTTATGGAAGGGCGTATGCGTCACCGTGGGCCGCGAGGACCTGCTGGCTGATCCGCGCTTTACCGATACTAGCGCTCGCGCGCGCAACCAGGCGGCGCTGCGCGACATCCTGGAAGCGATCTTCGAAGCCGAGGATGCGCAGACCTGGCTGGCGCGTTTCCGCGCGGCCGGCGTGCCCTGCGCGCCCATCAATACTTACTCCGAAGTGCTGGCCGATCCGCAGGTGGAGCACATGGGCTGGGTGCAGCCCGTGGATCTGCCCAATGGCGTGCGCACGCGCACCTTCGGCCTGCCGGTGCGCTTCGATGGCCAGACCACGGCCCTGCGCCGCCGTCCTCCGGCCCTGGGCGAACATAACGACGAAGTGCTGGGCGCGCTGCGCGCCGGCCGCAAGGAGACGGCGGCATGAGCGACGTCCTGCGCATCGACAAGCAGGGCTCGGCCCAGGTGCTGACGCTGGCGCGGCCGGACAAGATGAATGCCTTGTCGGCCGAACTGGTGGAAGCGCTGATCGCCGCGCTGGATCAAGCCGAGGCCGGGGGCGCCCAGCTCATCGTGCTCAAGGGCGAAGGCAGGAACTTCAGCGCAGGCTTCGACTTCGGCGGCTGGCAGGAACAGAGCGAAGGCGATCTGCTGCTGCGCTTCGTGCGCGTCGAAATGCTGCTGCAGCGGCTGGCGGCCTCGCCCTGCCTGACGCTGGGACTGGCGCATGGCCGCAACTTCGGCGCGGGCGTCGATCTGTTTGGCGCCTGCAAGTGGCGCGTGAGCGCGCCGGACGCCACTTTCCGCATGCCAGGACTGAAGTTCGGGCTGGTGCTGGGCACGCGCCGTTACGCGGCCCTGGTGGGCGCGGAGCGGGCGCGCGCGGTGTTGGAGCAGGCGGCCACATTCAGCGCGGAAGAGGCCTTGCGCGATGGCTTTGCCAGCCGCCTCGCTGACGCGCCGGGCTGGCAGGACGTAGAGCGCGAAGCGCTGGAGGCCGCGTCCGCGCTGAGCAGCGCGAGCCGCGTGCAGCTGTATGCGGCGCTGTCGGCGGAAACGCCCGACACCGATCTCGCCCGCCTGGTGCGCTCCGCCGCCCAGCCGGGGTTGAAGCAACGGGTGGCCGCGTATCTGCAGGCGCGCTGACCGCAAAAAAGAACAGGCAGGGAAGGAGACATCATGGCATCGGGTTTCAATCAGAAGAACAAGCAGTGCACGCTGGCGGAGCTGGCGGCGCTGGTGCCCAACGGCGCATCGATCGCATTGGGCGGCAGCTTCCTGCATCGCGGACCGTTCGCCTTCGTGCGCGAACTGATCCGCCAGGGCCGGCGCGACCTGGAACTGGTCAAGCAATCGCCGGGCTACGACGTGGACATCCTGTGCCGCGCCGGCGCGCTGCGCCGCGTGCGGGCGGGCATCGTCGCCATGGAAGGGAATTTCGGCCTGGCGCCGTGGTACCGCAAGGCCGTGGAGCGCCGCGAGATCGAACTGGAAGAACATGCCTGCGCCAGCCTCACGGCCGGCCTGCGCGCGGCGGCCTTCGGCGTGCCGTTCCAGCCCTGCGGCGGCCTGCATGGCAGCGGCCTGCCCGAACTCAATGGCTGGAAGTGCCTGGACGACCCCTATGGCAGCGGACAGCAGACCTGGGTGGTGCCGGCGATCCGTCCGGACTTCGCCGTGATCCACGCATCCGAAGTGGACGCGCTGGGCAATGTGCGAGTGCATGGCACCGCGCATTGGGACCGCATCATGTCGCGCGCCGCGGGCAGCGTGCTGGTGGTGGCCGAGAAGGTCGTCGACAGCGCGGTATTCGAGGCCAATCCGGAATCCACGCTGGTGCCTTTCTTCATGGTGCAGGCCTATGCCGTGGCGCCGCAGGGCGCATGGCCGGGATCCTGCTGGCCGGACTACGCCATCGACTATCCGGCCGTGGAGGCATACATGGACAAGCAAGGCGATCTGCAGGCGCACATGGCTGCGGCGCCCGAAGCGCGGGAGGTGCAGCATGGCTGAGCAATGGTCGGGCTTTTCGTACATCGTCACCAACCTGGCGCGCTTCATCCGGCCGGACGAGATCACCTTCAGCGGCGTGAATTCCACTCTGCCCATGCTGGCCTGCCTGCTGGCCAAGCGCGCCTATGACTGGGACTTCGTCTACATCAACGTGGCCGGCGGCGTGAACCCGCGGCCTTCGCAGGTCCCCATCTCCAGCTCCGATCCGGTGCTGGCCGAGCATACGGCGTCGATCTTCTCCAACGAGGACTTCTATGACCTCTGCACGCGCGGCCGCATGGACCTGACCTTCCTGGGCGCAGCGCAGATCGACGGCGCAGGCTGCGCCAACAACTCCTGCATCGGCGACTGGCACGAGCCCAAGGTGCGACTGCCGGGCGGCGGGGGCGGCGCGGTGATGCTGCCCACCGCCAGGCGCGCCTGCACCTGGCGCACCGAGCACTCGCGCCGCACCTTCGTGCCGAAGCTGGACTTCATGACGTCGTGGGGCGGATTCCACGGCGTGGTCACGCCGATCGCCGTGTTCGTCAAGCGCGACGGGCGGTTGGCCTTGCAGTCATGGCATCCGGAGTCCAGCCTGTCCGAAGTGCGCGAGCGCACGGGTTTCGAATTCGACGCCAGCGGCGCCGCGCCGTCCGCGCCGCCCACGGCGGCCGAGACGCGCGCCTTGCGCGAGCTGGATCCCGACGGGCAGTTCGAACGCGACGCCGCCGTCGCGTTGCGCTAGGAGGCTGCCATGACGCTTGTCGACGCCACGCTGGTGGCCGCTTTCGCGCGCCTGTGGAGCCAGCCGCAATGGGCCGAACGGCCCGCCATCGTGACCGCGGACGGCACGCTGACATATGCCGATTTGCGCCAGGAAGTCGGGCGCATCGCGGGCGGCCTGCGCGCCGCCGGCGTGGCCCGCGGCAGTCATGTGGCCATCGCGATGGAGCGGTCGCTGGCGCAGGTGCTGGCGATTCTGGGCGCGATGGCGGCGGGCGCCTGCCCGTGTCCGCTGGAGCCGCGCCTGTCGGACGCGGAGACCGCCAGGCGCGTGGCGGCGGTGGGGCTGGGTTGGGTGCTGCAC
>NZ_JBARYB010000009.1:0-7893 GCF_049647645.1 Achromobacter sp. | reverse complement strand
GCGACCGGCTGGGCGACCGGCATCGCGGGCCTCGCCACGCTGGCCTTGGTCGCCATGCTGCCAGCGGACCAGTTCGCGCGGCTGCTGCCCGGCGCCAGCGGTGCGGGCCTGGTGTTCTACGAAGAGAGCCATGGCGGCACGGTGGCCGTGGTCGAGCGCGCCGGCAATGGCAACCGCTTCCACCGGCTTTACATCCAGGGCGTGTCGAACTCGGGCGACGCCATGCCTTCGCTGCGCTACATGCGGCTGCAGGCGCTGCTGCCGCTGATCGTCCACAACGCGGAGCCCAAGTCCGCGCTGGTGGTGGGCTACGGCACAGGCATCACGGCGGGAGCGCTGTCGCAGTATCGCGGACTGGAAAAACGCGCGGTGGCCGAACTGCTGCCGGCCGTGCTGCGGGCGGCGCCGCATTTCCAGGGCACCTTCCAGGCCGCCACCGACCCGGGCCTGGACAAGCGCCTGCGCGATGGGCGCCGAGAGCTGCAGGCCAGCGCCGAACGCTGGGACCTGATCACGCTGGAGCCGCCGCCGCCGTCAGCCGCGGGCGTGGTCAATCTGTATTCCCGCGACTTCTACCAACTGGCCGCGAACCGGCTGGCGCCCCAGGGCATCGTGGCGCAATGGCTGCCGCTGCCCACCCAGAATGAGGACGACACCCGCGCGCTGGTCGCCAGTTTCATCGAGGTCTTTCCTTATGCCCAACTGTGGACCAGCGAACTGCATGAAATGCTGCTGCTGGGGTCGATGCAGCCGCTGGCGCTGGATGCGGCCCGCATCGAGGCGCGCTACGACCAGCCGGACGTCGCCGCCGCCTTGAAAGCGGTGGGCGTGCCGTCGGCCGCCGCCTTGCTGTCCACCTGGGTGACCGACCGCGACGGATTGGCGCGCTTTGCCGGCAGCGCGCCGGCCGTGACCGACGACCGGCCCGGCATCGAGTACGCGACCTGGGTCCGTCCGCGCGAGGTGGCGCGAGTCCTGCCCGCGCTGCTGGCCTTGCGCAGCGAGCCGCCTTTGGTCGGAGCATCCGAGGCGCTGCGCGCCGATATGCAGCTGGAGCGGGCGCGGCTGGACACGTTCTATCGGGCCTCGCTTGCGGCCTACGTGGGCGATCGTGAAACCTGGGGCAGGGAAATGAACAAGCTGGCGCGCGACGACGGCGACAACGCCTATTACCGCTGGTTCATGCCGAGCGCCAGGCAGTAGCGCTCAGCTGCATATGCGCCGCCAGGGCGCGACCCCATGGGGCGAACAATAGCCCGCGCAAGGAGTCGCCATCGACATGCCACTCTGGCAGCGCAGATCCGGCGCCCGCTCGCCATAGGGCACCATGCCCTGGCAATCGCACTGCGCCAGCCCCGCGCCGGAAGGCAGCTTCTTGACCAGATCGGACTCGGCGGCGCGTTCCGCCTTGGCCGCAGGTGGCGCCGGCGCCTCGGCGTCCGCGTCGGCGCGCTCGATCACGCCCCGGATCTTGGCCGCCGGCATGTTGCAAGCCTTGGCGATCGCGTTCACCGTGCGGCCGTCGTTGGCCATCGCCAGTATCTTCTTCTCGGCGCAGGCCGCATCGGCGCGGGGCGCGGCGAGGGCAAACAGCGCAAGGGCCGCAGCCAGCAAGATGCCGGGTCTGGTCAATGTCATTACACGCCTCCTGCACCCATGCCCGAATGAGGAAATACGGCGTAGTCTGCTCAGGCTAGGGGGGTTCGCAAAGAGCGTAGTGCCGGCTGTTTGGGGGTGTCAACGCAGCCCGATTACCTAGTGCTTTTCACCGACGCCGGGCCGGTACCGGCGCTATCCCTAAGCATGAAGCGGCTTGGTGCGCGCGCCATGATGCGGCGGCACCAGGCTTATGCGGACTCAAGCGGCGGCAAGTTCCGGATGCGGACCTGCCGCGAACGGATGCGCGGCGATTTCCGACTGCGCCCGGGCGCGGGCATCCTGCAGCGCTTCCGCGCCGCGCGCCGTGCCTTGCACCGAGAAAAACGTCACGTTCTTCAGGCCTATCGTGCCCAGCACATGCCTGAGATACGGCGTAAGAAAGTCCGGCTGGCTATCCGCGCCGCCGCCGAAATCGCCGCCGGACGAGATCGCCACGTACACGGGACGGTCCGGCAGGCTGCCTTCCTTGCCGCACGCGGTGATCTGGAAAGTGCTGCGCACCCGTACCACGTGGTCAATCCAGGTCTTGAGGGACGCCGGCACGGTGAAGTTGTGCATGGGCGTCGCGATGACGATATGGGTGGCGTCCTGCAAGGACTGGATCAGATTGGATGAGCGGCCCAGCGCGCCACGGTTCTGGCGGCCGTCGGTGGGATCCTGCCGCGCGCTCAGCGCGGCAGCGTAGTCGGTGTCGACCAGGGGCAGGGAGGTCGCATCCATATCGACCACGGCGGCGGACGGCGCGGCGGCAAGGAGCTGGTCGACGACTGTTTGCGACAGGCGATAGCTTTCGGAGGCGCGGCCGCGCGGGCTGCAGATGATGCGCAGGATGTTCATGAGGCGGGAGTTTCCAGGGATTTGCTGAATCGGATCGCGCTGGTCAGCAGACCGGCGCGGAAATAGAAGCGCTGGGCCAGGGCGTTGCCCAGGCCGGTGTCGAGCACCAGGCGGGCGCAGCCGCTGTCGCGCGCGGCGGCGTCCAGGGCGTGCAGCAGCCGGGCGCCCCAGCGTTCGCCGCGGCGGCTGTCCGCCACGACCAGATCGTCGACGTACAGGAACCGGCCGTAGATCAGGTTTTCCTGCAAGCGATAGCCGGCCAGCGCGACGGCCTGGCCGTGGTCCATGGCGGCCAGCAGCCGGTAGCCATCGGCGCGCATGCGGCTCACGCGCTCGACGAAATCGACTTCTTCCTTCAGATGGGGCCTGAGCTCGCGCATGAGCGGCAGGCAAGCCCGCAGATCCTGCGGGCTTTCGATGTGTTGCATGGCGGCTTCGGTCATGGATGCAATAGCGGTGTCAGGGTTCATGAGCATCGATGTTAGGTGCCACATGCCATAATTAGAAGGGCCATAAAATCAGTTTTGGACTATGCCATGATCAGCCCTCAACCCCAGGACGCGTCAGCACTGTCGGGCGACGCCGAGCCCCTGTATCGCCAGGTCTACGAGCGCTTTCGCGGCGCCATCGCGCAGGGCACCCTCAAGCCGGGCGACCGCATTCCGTCGGCACGTGCGCTGGCCAAGGAGCTGGGCGTGGCGCGCGGCACGGTGGAAGTGGCGTATTCGCTGTTGGCGTCCGAAGGCTATATCCAGGCGCGCGGCCAGGCCGGCACGGTGGTGGCGCCCGATCTGCAGCCGCAACATGCGCCGCCGCCTGCCGCGGCCGTCCCGTCGGAGGCTCCCGGCGACGGCCCGGGTTGGCGTGAGCCATCGGGCCTGCGGCCGTTCCAGATGGGCTTGCCGGCCCTGGACCAGTTTCCGCGCAAGCTTTGGGCCCGGCTGGGCGCCCGGCAACTGCGCGGCTTGCAGTCCGGGGACCTGGCCTATCCGCCCAGCGGCGGCCTGCCGGCCCTGCGCAGCGCGACGGCCGCCTATCTGCAAGTGGCGCGCGGCATTCATTGCCAGCCTTCGCAGGTATTCATCACCTCGGGCTACAACAGCACGATGGGACTGATCCTGCAGACGCTGTTCGAGCCCGGCGATCAAGTCTGGATGGAAGATCCGGGCTATCCGCCGACCCGCGCGCTGCTGGAGCAGGCGCGGCTGGAACCGGTGCCGGTGCCTGTGGATCAGGACGGAATCATGGTCAGCGCAGGCATTGAGCGGGCGGGCCGCGCGCGCGGCGCGGTGGTGACGCCGGCCCATCAAAGTCCCCTGAGCATGTCCTTGTCGTTGCCGCGGCGGCAGGCGCTGCTGGACTGGGCCGAGCGTCGCGTGGCCTGGATCGTGGAAGACGATTATGACGGCGAGTACCGCTACGTCGGACGCCCGCTGCCGGCGCTCAAGAGCCTGGATACGCAGGGGCGGGTGCTGTATGCCGGCACCTTCAGCAAGGTGCTGTTTCCCGGCTTGCGGCTGGCCTACCTGGTGGTGCCAGAGCCGTTGGCCGGCCGTTTTGCGCAATCTGCGCGGCTGCAGGCGGGCGCGGCGCCCGGCCTGACGCAGGCCATCCTGGGCGCCTTCATGGCCGAGGGGCATTTCGGCCGCCACATCCAGCGCATGCGCAAGCTGTACGCGGAACGCCGCGCCGCGACGGTGGCCGGCCTGAACGCGGCGCTGGGTCAACGCCTGCGGATAGAACCGCAGCCAGGCGGCATGCACTTGGTGGCACGCCTGGACGATGGCCAGAGCGACGTGGCGTTGGCCGGACGGATGGAAGAGCAGGGCATGTACGCGGGCGCGCTGTCGCGCTGGTGCGCCGCGCCGCAACGGCAATCGGCGCTGCTGCTCAGCTTCACCAATATCGCCACGCAGGCGCAGGCCCGTGAACTGGGCCTGCGGATCCTGCAGCTGATGCAGTCCTAGTTCAAGCCGGCCTTGTCCAGGCCGTAAGCCGCATCGGCCGAGCCCGGCACGGTGCGGAAGGCCACGTTGAGCCGGTTCCAGCCGTTGATGCCGACCACCAACAGCGTCAGGTCGGAGATTTCCTGCTCGGACAAGTGCGCGCGCGCCTCTTCATAGACAGCGTCCGATACCCCCTGCGCGGACAGGGTGGTGACGGCCTCGGTCCAGGCCAACGCCGCGCGCTCGCGCGGTGAAAACAGCGTGGACTCGCGCCAGATGGCGACGTGGTGCAGGCGCAGTTCGCGTTCGCCTGCGATCCTGGCCTGCTTGACGTGCATGTCCAGGCAGAAGCCGCAGCCGTTGATTTGCGAAGCCCGGACGTCCACCAGTTCGCCGACCTCTCGCACGATGGGGGTTTTCTTCAGCGACATGCTGAATTCCAGGTACTTCCTGGACTGTTCCTCGGAGACCTGGAAATAATTCAAACGCTGGCTCATGTTCCTGCCTTTTCGATACGTGTTGCCGAGTGGAATCTCGTGCCGACAGGATGACGCGGCTTGGCCCAGGAAAAAAGTGCCATAAATGGAGTTTTCGTCTGGGCCATGCAGGCGGCCGCAGCCAGCGCCAAAGCTCAGGCCGGCCAGCGCAGCACGAAGCGGGCGCCGCCCAGGGGACTGTCGTGGATTTCGATGCCGCCGCCGTGGCTGGCGGCCACTCGCCAGACGATGGCCAGGCCCAGTCCGGCGCCGCCGGTGCCGCGGTCGCGGCTGTCATCCAGCCGGATGAAGGGCTCGAACACGCGCGCGCGGTCGGCCGGCGCGATGCCGCCGCCGTCATCGTCGACGATGAGCTCGAAGCCGCCCGACGGGCATTGCCTGAGCTTCACCTCTACATGGCGGCTGGCGTAGCGCACCGCATTCTGCACCAGGTTCAGCAAGGCCCGGCTCATGTAGCGTGGATGCAGCCGTACGCGCGGCGGATAGTCGCGGTGCACATGGCACTGGATGGCGCGCGCTTCGGCCTGGTGCGCCACCTGGGCCAGGGCTTCACCCAGCCAATCGCAGGTGTCCACGGTTTCCAGCCTGACGGTCTCGTCGGTGGGGCGCTCGAGCCGCGCATAGACCAGCAGTTCGGCCACCAGTGTTTCCAGTTCGCAGATATCGGCCTGCATGTCGCGCAGTATCTGGTCCCGCTTGGGCAGATGTGCGTCCTGGCCCAGCAGGGCCACTTCGAAGGACAGCCGGGCCAGCGGCGTGCGCAATTCATGCGAGACGGCGTTGGTCAGGCTGCGCTGGTTTTCGACCAGGGCCGAAATCCGCTCGGCCATCTGGTTGAAGCTCTCGCCCACGTGCCGCATGCCGGCCAGGCGCGACAGCCGCACCCGCGCACTCAGTTCGCCCTGGCCCATGCGCTGCGCGGCGTTGCGCAGCCGGTCCAGGTCGCGCCACAAGGGCAGGGCCCAGAGCAGCAGCAGGATGCCGCCCACGATCAGGCTGAGCGCGGCCCAGGCGGCTATCGTGATCCATCGCTCAACCGCCCGCGGCGGGCGTGGCAGGCCCACCTCCAGCCACTGGCTGGGTTCGCCGGGCAGGGGAGCGACGTAGATGTTGTAGTCGTCGCGCATGATAAAGCCGACGGTGGCAAGCTGCTGCCGCTCCGCCGCCGTGGGATTGGCTTCGGCGTCCGTGAGCAGCTTCAAGTCCAGGCCGTAGTGCGGCTGTATCTCGGTGCGCAGGTAATCGGGACGCGCGCTGGGCGCGAGGCCATCCAGCTCCTTGCGTAGCGCATGCATCTGGCCCCGGACCGACTGGTACGAGAGGTCCGCGCTCAGCGGGTCCAACAGATACTCGAGGCTGCGCTGCACCAACTGCGACCCCGCGACGTAACCGATCGCGGCGACCACGAAGATGCGAATCGCGAACTTGAGCATTGGGGGATCCGGACCTGAAATGGCGACCTGGGATGCTATCGGGCCGGGACCGACACAGTCCGCCGATATTTGTACGGGATTTGTAAAGTTGTTTGAAGCGCGTCGGGCTGGCGAGGTAAACCGGCCATATGGCCCGGACCGTTCAGGCGGTTGAATCCGTCACGCGGCCCGGCTATAAGCATGGGGCGGGGGCCGGACCCTCATGCCCCGCCTGCCGATGAAGCCCGAATCCCATGCCGCCGCTGCCTCCCCACCAAGACGAACACGTCGCCAGCAAGCCCGCCACTTCCGTGCGCCAGCAACCCGGCCAGGGCTCCTGTCTGGAAGTCTTTCT
Source organism: Achromobacter sp. (assembly GCF_049647645.1). Classification (GTDB taxonomy): domain Bacteria; phylum Pseudomonadota; class Gammaproteobacteria; order Burkholderiales; family Burkholderiaceae_B; genus Achromobacter. The sequence goes on along the minus strand of NZ_JBARYB010000009.1, from coordinate 1,187 downwards.
TGTATTCCTGCGCCTGGGACTGACATGTTTCGGCGGGCCGGTCGCGCACCTGGCGTACTTCCGCACCGAGTTCGTGGAGCGCCGGCGCTGGCTGGACGACTACGCGTATTCCGACCTGGTGGCCCTATGCCAGTTCCTGCCGGGGCCGGCCAGCAGCCAGGTCGGCATGGCGATAGGCCTGGGACGCGCCGGCTGGGCCGGCATGGCGGCTGCCTGGGTGGCGTTCACGCTGCCTACCGCCGTCGCCCTGATTCTCTTCGCGCTGGGGCTGGCGCAGTTCGGCTGGCTGTCCGCCTCGGGCGCCATCCATGGCCTGAAGATTGCGGCGGTAGCCATCATCGCGCAGGCGGTCTGGGGCATGGGCCGCTCGCTCTGCCCTGACCGCGAGCGGGCCGGGCTGGCGGTGGCGGCGGCGCTCATCACCATCCTGATACCGAGCACGCTGGGGCAATTGAGCGCCATCCTGCTGGGCGCGATCGCCGGCATGGCCGCGCTGCAAGTGCCGCCGCGTCCGGCGTTGGCGGTGCCTTCGCTGAATGTGTCGCGCCGCGCCGGGTACACGGCCTTGGCGCTGTTCGTGCTGCTGCTGGCGGGTTTGCCGGCCTGGGCCGCGGTCAGCGGCATGCCGCTGGCGCAGCAGTTCTCCGGTTTCTACCGCGCAGGCGCCCTGGTGTTCGGCGGCGGCCACGTCGTGTTGCCCTTGCTGGAATCCGCCTCGGTGGCGGGCGGCATGGTGTCCAACGCCGATTTCCTGGCGGGCTACGGCGCGGCGCAGGCCATGCCGGGGCCGCTGTTCGCCTTTGCCGCCTTTCTGGGCGCGATGTCGTCCGGCCCCTGGTCGGGCTGGGCCGGCGGACTCGCGCTGCTGGTCGCCATCTTCCTGCCCGGCGCCTTGCTGGTGGCCGCCGCGCTGCCGTTCTGGGAAAGCCTGCGGCGCCGCCCGGGCGTGCGCAATCTGATCGCAGGCGTGAATGCCAGCGTCGTGGGCATACTGCTGTCGGCCCTGTACGACCCGGTCTGGACCAGCGCCATCCTCGACCGCGCGGACTTCGGCCTGGCCTTGCTGCTGTTCGGGCTGCTGGTCTATGCGCGCTGGTCGCCCGTGTGGGTGGTGCTGTTGGCCGCGGCCGGCGGCTGGGCGCTGGCTTAGCGGGGCCGCGCGCAGCCCCGCCGGGCTGCGCTAGGAC
>NZ_JBARYB010000008.1:0-10643 GCF_049647645.1 Achromobacter sp. | reverse complement strand
GGCCCAGGCTGCCGAGGCCGCGGAAGCGGCGGGCGCTGCGTCGGGCTCCGACGTGCTTGCGGCTCGCGAGGCGCGGGACGCGGACGCGCCGGCTACAAGCAATGTCCTGGGCAACCCTGCGGATAGCACCGCAGACAATCCCGCGAACCCCCCCGCTCTGGGCGAGCCGGGAATCCTTCCGCGCTAACGCTTGAGCCCGTGGATGCCTGAGCATCCGCGGGACGGGATGCTAGGCCGGGATTTCGCCTGCCGCGCGGCGCTGCATGATGTCTTCGATGATCACCAGCGCCGCTTCCAGCGTGAATTCGCCTTCCGCGATCTGACGCACGGCCGTGGTCGCGTCGATGGTGGCGATTTCCATCACCTCGCCGTCCCGGTTGGCGGGACGGGCATCAGCCGCGAGCACGCAGGTGCTGGTCAGGACATCTTCCACCTGATAGCCCTCGGGCAGGCGGCGATGGATGCGCAGGATTGTGCGCAGGGGCGAGCGCCGCTGCAGGTCGGGCTCGTCCAGCCCCGCTTCTTCGCCGCATTCGCGCACCAGCGCCAATTCCAGGTCTTCGCGGCTGCCGGCCAGGCCGCCAACCAGCGTGTCCCACATACCGGGATCGGTGGACTTGCTGAGCGCGCGGCGCGCGACCCACAAGCGGCCGTCCGGCGTCCACGCGTTCAGGTGCACTGCCTTGGTAAGCAGGCCCAGCGGCCGCACCGCCGCGCGTTCGATCACGCCCAGCGGTTCGTCGCCATCCAGAACGTCCAGCAATTCGTCGCGCCAGCCACGCAGGCAGTTGGCTTGGCGCAACAGTTGCGCGGCCTGTTCGAGCACGCTGTTCAGATCCGCGCCGGGGTGCAGGTCCGCACCGATGCGCAAGGTTTCACCATCCGTCGCGATGCCGCGCGCGTCGCGCAATGCGTCGCAAGCCGCATGCGTGGCCCAGCCGCAGCGGCGCCCCGCTATATATAAAGCGCGCGCGCCTTCCGGGGCGGGCTCTTGCGCGCGGGCGCGCAGGTCGGCGTACAAGTCGGACAACTGCTTGGGCATCGTGGAACCGTGGTGATGATGTTGCCGACGATTTTATGCCACCCTGTTTTACGGCGCGCGGTCAAGGGGCGCGGCCAGATGGGGGCGCGGCCGATGAATTCAAGGGCACTAACTTACATCTGTTTGCGCGTCCGCTATAATCCGGCAGTTTCTTTGTGATTTCGAGTGGGAACGACAGGGGCCGCTCTATCTCCCTGCCACGCCCTACCATCTAATAATTGCGCGTTGCCCGGTTCCGGCGACTTCCGCCACTAGCGAACGGACCTTCGCGCCGTGTTTCGAGGTAAGCATGAAGAAGTGGAGAGGGATACTGGGGGCTTGTGCGATGCTGATTGGCAGCGTGGCAGGTGCTCAGGTGCAAGATATGCCCGGCGGCCCGAAGGTCAATCAGCTCAACCTGCATGAAGGCGTCACGGCGATCTCGCGCGACATCATGTGGTTGCATTGGATGTTGCTCACGATCTGTATCGTGATCTTCATCGGCGTCTTCGGAGTGATGTTCTACTCCATCTGGGCGCACCGCAAATCCAGGGGCCACAAGGCCGCGACCTTCCACGAGCATCTGGGCGTGGAAGTTGCCTGGACCGTCATCCCGTTCATCATCGTCATCGCCATGGCGTTGCCCGCCACCAAGACGGTGGTCGCGATGAAAGACACCTCCAGCGCCGACCTCACCGTGAAGGTCACCGGCTATCAATGGAAGTGGGGCTACGAATACCTCGACGGCTCGGCCACCGGCATCAAGTTCCTCTCCACGCTGTCTACGCCGCGTGCGCAGATCGAGAACCGTGAGCCCAAGGGCGAGTTCTACCTGATGGAAGTGGACAACCACCTGGTCGTCCCCGTGAACAAGAAGGTCCGCATCGTGCTGACCGCGGCCGACGTCATCCACTCCTGGATGATTCCCGACTTCGGCGTGAAGCAGGACGCCATCCCCGGCTTCCTGCGCGACACCTGGTTCAACGCCGACAAGCCCGGTATCTACCGCGGCCAGTGCGCCGAACTGTGCGGCAAGGATCACGCATTCATGCCCATCGTCGTGGAAGTCATGGCGCAAGCCGACTACGATAAGTGGGTTGAAGACCAAAAGAAGAAGATGGCGGCAAACGCCGACGATCCCAATAAAGAGTGGACGGAAGCCGAACTGGTTGCCCGCGGCGAAAAGGTTTTCGCGGCGAATTGCGTGGCCTGTCACCAGGCCAACGGCAAGGGCATCCCGGGCAGTTTCCCCCCGCTCGACGGAGACAAGGTTGTTCTGGGTCCGAAGGCGGAACAGATCAACACCGTGCTGAAGGGCAAGCCCGGCACCGCAATGGCGGCATTCGGCGGGCAGCTCAACGATGTCGAGATCGCAGCGGTCATCAGCTATACGCGCCATGCCTGGAGCAATGCTGGCAAGGGGCAGGACCCGACGGTTCTACCGAAGGACGTGGCGGCTGCGCGCTGATTGCGCGCGCCTGGCCACACCCTCGCAGAACCGGTTCCGTTTAGTTAGAGATACCCTGCCGGCCCCGTGAATCGGGCCCGGCACTCAGCAGGAAGGAGTCCATCATGAGCAGCGTCACTGTAGACCACGTGTCGCCGGGCCACGGCCACGGTCACGATGACCACCACCACGCCATCCCCACGGGCTGGCGTCGCTGGCTTTTCGCCACGAACCACAAAGACATCGGGACGATGTATCTCATCTTCTCGTTCGTCATGCTGCTGGAAGGCGGCACGCTGGCACTGCTGCTGCGCACCGAGCTCTTCGAGCCGGGCCTGCAGTTCTTCCGCCCCGAACTCTTCAACCAGTTCACCACCATGCACGGTCTGGTCATGGTGTTCGGCGCGGTCATGCCGGCCTTCGTGGGCTTCGCCAACTGGATGATCCCGATGCAGATCGGCGCTTCCGACATGGCGTTCGCCCGCATGAACAACTTCAGCTTCTGGCTGCTGCCGGTGGCCGCGATCATGCTGACGGCATCGTTCTTCGTGCCCGGCGGCGCCACCGCGGCCGGCTGGACGCTGTACGCGCCCTTGTCGCTGCAGATGGGCCCGGGCATGGACCTGGCGATCTTCGCGCTGCACATCATGGGCGCTTCGTCCATCATGGGCGCGATCAACATCATCGTGACCGTGCTGAACATGCGCGCGCCCGGCCTGACGCTGATGAAGATGCCGCTGTTCTGCTGGACCTGGCTGATCACCGCCTTCCTGCTGCTGGCCGTGATGCCGGTGCTGGCTGCCGCCATCACCATGGTGCTGACCGACCGCCATTTCGGCACGGGCTTCTTCAACGCCGCCGCCGGCGGCGATCCGGTCCTGTACCAGCACGTGTTCTGGTTTTTCGGGCACCCCGAGGTCTACATCATGATCTTGCCGGCGTTCGGCATCGTGTCGGCCATCGTGCCCGCGTTCGCCCGCAAGAAGCTGTTCGGCTACGCCTCCATGGTCTACGCCACCGCTTCGATCGCCGTGCTGTCCTTCATCGTGTGGGCGCACCACATGTTCACGACGGGCATGCCGGTGACCGGCCAGCTCTACTTCATGTACGCCACCATGCTCATCTCCATCCCGACCGGGGTGAAGGTGTTCAACTGGGTCGCCACGATGTGGCGCGGCTCCATGACGTTCGAGACTCCCATGCTGTTCTCGATCGGCTTCATCTTCGTGTTCACCATGGGCGGCTTCACCGGCCTGATCCTGTCGGTGGCCCCCATCGACATCCAGGTGCATGACACCTACTACGTGGTCGCGCACTTCCACTACGTGCTGGTGGCGGGCTCGCTGTTCGCCCTGTTCGCCGGCGCCTACTACTGGGTGCCCAAGTGGACCGGCCGCATGTACAGCGAAAAGCTGGGCAAGCTGCACTTCTGGTCGACGCTGATCTCGTTCAACGTCACCTTCTTCCCGATGCACTTCCTGGGCCTGGCAGGCATGCCGCGCCGCTACGCCGACTACGCCGGCCAGTTCACGACGTTCCACCAGATGGCCACCATTGGCGCCTTCTGGTTCGGCTTGTCGCAGCTGATCTTCCTGTGGGCCATGGTGCGTTGTTACATGGGCAAGGGCGAAGTCGCGTCGGCCAAGCCGTGGGAAGGCGCCGAAGGCCTGGAATGGACCGTGCCGTCGCCCGCGCCTTTCCACACCTTCGAAACCCCGCCCGAAGTGAAGTGAAGCAGCCTTTCATGTTCCAGGTAGCACAGCAATGACACCCGAGCAGCGCCGCCGCAACAAGATCGCAGGTCTGGTCCTGCTGGCTTTCGTCATCGCCGTGTTTGCCTGGACCGTGCTGCGCGGCTCGGCCCTGTTGTCCGGCGTTGCCGTCAGCTAGGCCACGGCCATGAGCGACGACCTCCGCGAAACCTCCCAGCGCAAGCTGAGTTTCCTTCAGACCATGAAGGCGGTGGCGTGGGGGTTTTTCGGGGTGCGCAAGGGGGCGGGCCACCGGGAAGACGTCGCCAAGCTCAACCCGGTCCATGTGATCGTGGCGGGGCTGCTGGCAGCGGCCATCTTCGTTACTGTGCTGGTATTAATTGTGCGTTGGGCCGTTTCCAGCCTGACTTGAATCACTTAATTCTATAAATCTGTACCAGGGAGAAAGCCATGAGTGCAAGCCACTCGGTTCAAGGTAAAGAGGCACCGTACTACTTCGTGCCCGCCGATTCGGGTCATCCCGTGCGTACGGCTGTGGCGCTGCTGTTCATGGGCCTGAGCGCGGCGGCCTGGATCAACGGTGTCAGCTGGGCCAAATGGACCCTGCTGGGGGGCTTCATCGGCTTGATCGTGGTGCTGTACTACTGGTTCGGCGACGCCATCCACGAATCCGAGATCGGTCTGAACAGCAAGCGCATCGACGGTTCCTACCGTTGGGGCATGAGCTGGTTCATCTTCTCGGAAGTCATGTTCTTCGCGGCGTTCTTTGGCGCCCTCTGGTACACGCGCACCATCACCACGCCGTGGCTGGGCGACATGGACCATCGCCTGATGCTGTGGCCCGACTTCCAGGCCGTGTGGCCGAACTTCGGTCCTGCCGGCGTGGTCGAGCACTTCCAGACGGTCGGCCCCTTCTGGTTGCCCACCATCAACACCGCGCTGCTGCTGAGCTCCGGCGTCACGCTGACCATCGCCCACCATGCGCTGCGCGAGAATCATCGCGGCAAGACCATCTTCTGGTTGCTGGCCACCGTCGTGCTGGGTTTCCTGTTCGTGACCTGTCAGGCTTACGAGTACCACCACGCCTATACCGAGCTGAACCTGAAGTTCAATTCGGGCGCCTACGGTTCGCTGTTCTACATGCTGACGGGCTTCCACGGCTTCCACGTGCTGCTGGGCGCCACCATGCTGACGGTCATCCTGGTCCGCCTGATCCGCGGGCACTTCACTGCCGATCATCACTTCGGTTTCGAAGGCGCCGCCTGGTACTGGCACTTCGTGGACGTGGTGTGGCTGGGCCTGTACCTGTTCGTGTACTGGTTCTGATCGCTACGGGGAACAAATGAAGCGCGCCAGTTCTTGAGTGAGAACTGGCGCGTTTTATTCATCTGCGATCGTCATGCGTTTCCGGGAACCCTCGTCCCGGATGGCTATCTAAGGCCTGTGCTTTCGATCCAGCCCATGTGATGGGCGAACAGCACGAACAGGAACAGGGCCACCGATAATCCGATGCGCACCGTCAGCGCGTTGACCGTGCGGCTGGTGGTTCCCTTGTCCCGCATCAGGTAGACCAGGGCCGATGCCAGGCTGGCCAGAATCCCGATGAAGGCCAGGACGACGAAAACGCGCATGGTGGTCTCCGGACGAATCAGAGTAGTTAGTGTAGATATATGGCCCGACCGCATTCAACCCGATACACGGTAGCCGCCTTGCTGTTGCTGGGTGTCGCCGTGATCATCCTGGCATCGCTGGGGCAATGGCAATTGCGCCGCGGCGATGAGCGACGCGCCATTCTGGCCGCTATCGAAGCGGGCCGCAAGCAAGCGCCGCTGCCCTTGACCCCGGCGACCGACCCCGCCCAGATGACCGCCTGGCGTTCGGCCCAGGCCTCCGGGGTCTGGCTGCCGCAATTCAGTGTACTGCTGGACAACCGCAACCACGACGGCAAGCCCGGCTACTGGCTGGCCACGCCGCTGCTGCTGGACGCCGATGCGCGCCGCGCCGTGCTGGTGCTGCGAGGCTGGATCCCGCGCGTCATGGGGACCCAGGGACAAGGCCCCGCGCAGCCGCCGCTGCCCGCCACGCCCGCAGGGCCGCAGACGGTGACGGGTGAACTGTCGCCGCGCGTGCCGCGCCTGTTCGAGATCTGGTCGCTGGGCGGTTCGGAGCAGTCCGCCTTGCCGGCGTCGCTGCCGGCGGCGGATGGCGTCTTGCCGCAGGTGCAGAACCTGCCGCTGGACGCCTATGCCAAAACCACCGGACTGGCGCTGCTGCCTACCGTGTTGTCGCAATCCGCTGGCAACGCGGACGATGGCCTGGTGCGGGACTGGCCGCAGCCGTCGGTGGACTTCCAGCAGAACACGTCCTATGCCGTACAGTGGTTTGCTTTTGCCTCGATTGCCGCCGTCGCATGGCTGGTGGTGCTGGGGGGCGCCATCCGGCGCATGCGGCGCGCGCAGAACGCGCCCAGGGCCTGACCGGGGCGCCGACTCTTAACCCGCAAGACGACAGGATACAAAGTGGCTCGCGATCTTTCTTCTACCAAGCCCGCACGCAAGCGCTCCTTGATGCCGATGCTGCTGGTGTTCCTGTGCTCGCTGGCGCCCATCGTCGCGGCAATCGTGGTGTACATGAATCCGCAGTGGTGGCCCGATGAGTCCAGCAACTACGGCACGCTGGTGAGTCCGCAGCGGTCCATGCCCGCGGCTGGCGAACTGCGCCTGACCACGCTGGACGGCCAGCCCTTTGACCTGCAAAGCCTGAAGGGCAAGTGGCTGCTGGTGGCCGCGGACGGCGGCGCCTGCCCGGAAAGCTGCGCCCGCAAGCTCTTCATCGCCCGCAACAGCCACGCCAGCCAGGGCAAGAACGTCGACCGGCTGGCGCGCGTCTGGTTCATCACTGACGATGCGCCGGTGCCGGACAAGGTGCTGGAAGCCTATAAGGGCACGGTCATGGTGCGTGCCAATCCCGACCAATTGGCGCGGTTCCTGCTGGCGCGAGACACCGCCGCGGGCCAGCCTGGGCTGGAGGCGCCGATCTGGGTGATCGACCCGCTGGGCAACCTGATGATGCAGTACCCTGCCGAGGCCGATGGCGTGAAGGTGCGCAAGGACATCAGCAAGCTGGTTTACAGCTCGAGAATCGGTTGATGGGCCCACCCCCGAAGCGCCCGTGGCGCTTCCCCCTCAACGGGGCGCCGCGCATGGACCGGCAAAGCCGGCTCCATGGCGGCACGGATCGGGGCGCATAGTTTTATTGCGTCGTGTGCATTGCGCGCGGCGCCGCAGATTGGATGTTTATGGAAATCGAACGCATCAAAGCGCGTTATCGCAAGCTGGTTTTCTTTACCTGGTTCCTGACGCTGGACCTGATCATGTTCGGCGCCTTCGTGCGGCTGACGGACTCCGGCTTGGGCTGCCCCGACTGGCCCGGCTGCTACGGCAGCGTGACGCCGCTGGGCGCGATGGGCGACATCCACGAAGCATCGCAGGCCATGCCTTTCGGCCCGGTCACGCTGTCCAAGGCCTGGATCGAGATGATCCACCGCTATGTCGGCACCATCCTGGGCATGCTGATCATCGGCATCGTCTACATGGCCTGGCGCTACCGGAGCCAATTGGGCCGTTCGCCCAAGCTGGCCGTGGTGACGCTGATCGCGGTCTGCGTGCAGGGCGCGTTCGGCGCCTGGACCGTGACGCACAAGCTGATGCCCGTGGTCGTGACCGCACACCTGGTGTTTGGCCTGTCAGTGCTGGCCCTCATGACCTGGCTGTCCGCGCGCGAGCGTCCGCATCTGGCCGTGTCCGCGGCGGCCGCGCGCTGGAAGCCCTGGGTGGCCGGGGGCTTCGCGCTGCTGCTGGTGCAGGTGACGCTGGGTGGTTGGGTCAGCACCAACTACGCCGCGCTGGCCTGCATGGATTTCCCGATGTGCCATGGGGCCTGGGTGCCGGAAATGGATTTCCATGGCGGCTATTCGATCATCCGGGCCCTGGGCGAGCTGCCGTCGGGCGAGATGATTTCCCAGCCGGCGCTGACCGCGATCCACTGGGTCCACCGCAACTTCGCCTTCGTGGTGTTCCTGTACCTGGGCATGCTGGCCTGGCGCCTGCGCGCCGAGCCTGGCCTGCGCGGTCCGGCCACGCTGATGCTGGCGTTGCTGGGTGCGCAGCTGTTGACCGGCCTGACCACGATCTTTTTCCAGTGGCCGCTGTTGATCGCGGTGCTGCACAATGGAGGCGCCGCCGGCCTGACCCTGGCCGCGGTGGTTTTGATGGTGCGTTTGTCCACTGCCGGACGTGCGCCCGCCGGGGGCTACGGCCCCAATTCGGTGCGCGTTTAAAATAGGGCCCACTATGACCAGTATTGCCGCTCCTCAGCCCGGATTGTTCCGCCAGTATTTCGTCCTCACCAAGCCGCGCGTGACGCAGCTGGCGGTGTTTTGCGCCGTGATCGGCATGTTCCTGGCGGCGCCGGGCATTCCGGACATGCGCCGGGTGTTGTTCGGCACCCTGGGCATCTGGCTGCTGGCCGCGGCCGCCTTCGCCATCAATTGCCTGATTGAACAGGAAATCGACGCCCGCATGCTGCGCACTGCGCGCCGCGGTACGGCGCGCGGCACGATTTCGTCGTTCCAGGTGCTGAGCATGTCCGGCTTGCTGGGCGGCGCCGGGATGTTCGTGCTCTATCACATGGTCAACCCGCTGACCATGTGGCTGACCTTCGCCACCTTCGTGGGCTACGCGGTCATCTATACCGTCATCCTCAAGCCGCGCACGCCGCAGAACATCGTCATCGGCGGCCTGTCGGGCGCCATGCCCCCGGCCCTGGGCTGGGCCACCGTGGCGGACTCGGTGCCGGCCGAGGCCTGGATCCTGGTGCTGATCATCTTCATCTGGACGCCGCCGCACTTCTGGGCGCTGGCGCTCTACCGTAACCACGACTACGCCAAGTCCGGCCTACCCATGCTGCCGGTCACGCACGGCAACCAGTTCACGCGCCTGCACATCCTTTTGTATAGCGTGGCGCTGGTCGCCACCACGCTGCTGCCTTACGCCATCCGCATGAGCGGCGAACTCTACTTGCTGTCGGCGCTGGTGCTGGGCGGCATGTTCGTTTCCTATGCCTGGCGGCTGTACCGCGCCTACAGCGACGAGCTGGCGCGCAGCATGTTCCGTTTTTCCATACTCTACCTGGCGCTGCTGTTCGGCGCCCTGCTGGTGGACCACTGGGTCGGCCTGCTGCGCTGACTCCCTGGAGGTTTTTGATGTCCGTGTTTTCCGCCAGCCGCCGGCTGGTCCTGCGCGCGAGCGCAGCCGCCGCTTTCACCGTTGCCCTGGCCGCCTGCGGCGACAACGCACCCGTGTTCAAGGGCAGCGATATCAGCGGCACCCAGTTGGGCCGCGGCATGGAGCTGGTCGACTACAACGGCAAGACGCGCCAGTTGTCCGATTTCGCCGGCAAGGTGGTGGTCGTGTTCTTCGGCTTCACGCAGTGTCCGGACGTATGTCCGACGTCGCTTGCCGAACTGACCGAAGTCATGAAGAAGCTGGGTCCGGACGCCGATCGCGTCCAGGTGCTACTTATTACGGTGGACCCCGAGCGCGATACGCCTGACGTCCTCAAGCAGTACGTGACCGCCTTTGATCAGCGCTTTCTCGGGCTGACCGGCACGCCGGACCAGGTCAAGAAGGCTGCAGCGTCCTTCAAGGCCTATTACGCCAAGGCGCCCACCAAGGACGGCAACTACACCATGGACCACACGGCCGCGTTCTACCTGCTGGACGGCAAGGGCGAATCGCGCGTGCTGGCCAATAACAACATCGGGGTGGAAGCCCTGACGCAGGACATCAAGGCCCTGCTCAAGGGTTGAACCAGCGGCCTGAACAGCCGGGCCGCCAAGGGCTTATTTGCCGGCGGCAGCCCAGCCGGCCAGCGCCGCGCGGGCCGGGTCGCTCAGTTCGGCGGCAGAGATCTCGCGCCGGTGCGCCATGATCATCAGCGCATAAGGCGTGGCCAGCGCGGCAGCCTCGGGGCACAGGCGGGACTCGTCGCCCACCGACGGCGAAATATTGCGCCAGTAGTTGATGGCCTGTTCGAGCTGGGGCAGGGTAATGGGATCCATCCGCCTATTGTCCACGAATGGGAAGGGCTGTCCACCGGCCCGCGTCCTGCAAAGAAGCGTCACCATCGCAACACGCCGAAACCGTGCCCAGGTGCTATACCACTGCCGGTTAGTAACGATGGAGCATCGTCATGAATACTTCCGCCAAAATCGAAAACGCGCGCCGCGCCATCCACCCCCTGGTTGCCGCGGCCGCTATCGCCGTCATCATCATGTGTTCGGTGGGCGTGGCCGCCGTGATGGGCTGGCTGCCCTCGCCTTCGGCCAATCCGCACGCTGACGAACCCGTGGCCGAGGCCGGCCCGGAAGGCGCCAACCTGGCGCCCGCGCCGCAGGCCGCCG
>NZ_JBARYB010000007.1:0-41341 GCF_049647645.1 Achromobacter sp. | reverse complement strand
GGCCACCGCCACGCCGCCGCCGCTGGACGAACCGCCCGGCGCGCGCGCGGCCTGTGCATCCCAGGGATTGCGCGCCGTGCCTTGGGTGGGGTTCTGGCCTGACAGGCCGAAGGCGAACTCGGTCATGCGGGTCTTGCCCAGCACCACCATGCCTTGCGCGGCCAGCCTGTGCAGCGGCGCCGCGGTCTCGCCGCTGATCCGACCCTGCAGGGCGAGTGACCCCAGGCTGGCGCTGACGCCCGCCCATTGCACGCTGTCCTTCACCGCCACCGGCACGCCATGCAAGGGACCCAGCACCATGCCCGCCGCGAGCAGGCGGTCGGCGGCGTCGGCCTGGGCCAGCGCGCGCTCGGCCGTGACTTCGCTGTAGGCGGCGAGCGCGGGGGCGCGCTCGATGCGGTCCAGGAAGTGGGTGGTGACCTGGCGCGAACTCAGTTCGCGCCGGCGGATGGCGCCGGCCAGGGCCTGGGCGTCTTGGAAGTGCAGGGCGGTGTCTTGTGCTGGCATGGATCTCATCGAAAAAGAAAAAGCTTTCCGGTCCTGCGGGAACCGGAAAGCGCGAGTACGTGACGCTCGTTTGGTTTATTTCAGGGTCTGGCCCTTGGTCTCCGGCATGCGGATGAAGGTGATCAGCGTGATCACGGCGCCCGCCAGCACGTAGTAGAAGAACCAGCGCTCCATGCCCTTGCTTTGCAGCCAGGTCAGCAGATAGGGCGTGGTGCCGCCCAGCAGCGCCACGACCAGGTTGTATGGCGTGCCGATGCCGACGGCGCGCACGCTGGTGGGGAACTGCTCGGACATGATGGCCGGCGCGATCGAGGTGTACATGGCGTACAGCACCAGGCCGAACAGTTCCACCGCCAGGATCGAACCGAACGAGGGGCCCAGCGTGGTCATCAGCGGATAGAAGAACACCAGGTAGCCGGCGGCGAAGAAGATCAGCTGCGGCTTGCGGCCGATGCGGTCGGACAGGATGCCGAACAACGGCTGCACCAGCATGAACACGATCAGCGCGACGGTGTTGGCGGCGAACGCGGTCTTCGGGTCGGCGTGCACCTGGCGGATGGCATAGGTGGGCACGTAGGCCACGAAGATGTAGAACGCGAACGTGGTCAGGATGGAAAAGCCCACGATGCGTAGCACTTCGCGCGGATGGTCGCGCAGCAGGGTGCGCAGCGGCTGCTTTTCGACGCCGGCCTTCTTGGCGTGCGAGAACGCCTCGGTTTCAGGGATCGAGCGGCGGATCCACATGCCGGCCAGGCCGCCCAGGGCGCCCAGGAAGAACGGAATGCGCCAGCCCCAGGCGGCCATCTCGGCCTTGCTCAGGGTCGAGGTCAGCACCCAGCCGATGGCCGAGGCGGCCAGGATGCCCACGGCGGCGCTGAAGAACACGAAGCTGGAATAGAAGCCGCGCTTGTTGGGCGGCGCCATTTCCGCCAGGAAGGTCGTGGCCGAGGCATACTCTCCGCCCAGCGACAGGCCTTGCAGCAGGCGCGCGGCGGTCAGCAGCAGCGGGGCGGCCAGACCGATGGCGGCGTAGGTGGGGGTGACGGCGATGATCAGCGAGCCGCCGGCCATCATCAGAATCGTCAGGCCCAGCGCGGCCTTGCGGCCGTAGCGGTCGGAGAAAATGCCCAACAGCCAGCCGCCGACCGGACGCATGAAGAAGCCCACGGCGAAAATGCCGAACGTGGCCAGCAGGGCCGTGGTTTCGTTGCCTTCGGGGAAGAACTGGCTGGAAAAGAAGATGGCGAAGGACGCGTAGATGGTCCAGTCGAACCATTCGACGGCATTGCCTACACTACCGGCCAGAATGGTGCGCGCGCGGGAGACGGGCGCGGGGCCGGCCGAGGCGGCTGCCCCCTGCGGCTTGCGCAGGGGCGCTGATGTGCTGCTCATGAAAACCTCAAATAAGAATTTATTTTTGGTCAAAAAGACCATTTAATTTTATGTTTTTATCAATGCGCGAACGTTAATTTAATGAATATGGACACGTCAAGTAAGGGTAAGCCCCTAGCTCCGGGGCTCGACGATACCGATCTCGCCTGCCTGATCGCGCTGCAGGCGGACCCGCGCGCGTCCTGGCGCGAGCTGGGCGCGGCGACCGGCATCGCCGAGCGCACCGTCGCGCGCCGCCTCAAGCGCCTGATGGATGCCGACGCCTTGCGTGTCATCGCCGAACCCGATCCGCTGGCGACCGGCCGCGGCGTGGTGCTGCACGCCTGGGTGCGCTGCCGTTCGGGCCGCGTGCCGGAGGTAGCGGACCAGTTGGCGCGGTTGGAGATCAGCCAGTTGGTGGTCACGTTGGCCGGCTCGGCCGACCTGATGGCCGAGCTGACCCTGGCGGACGCGGCCGACATGCCGGATGTAGTGACGCGCGTGCTGCCGTCTATCGACGGGGTGGAACACGTGGAGGCGCGGCTGGTGCTGCGGCCGTTCCGGCGCGCCGGCCAGTGGCGCATCCAGGCCCAGGCGGCCGGCGCCGCAGCCGAGCCCACGTTGTCGCAGCCGCCCGCCGCCCTGACCGACGCTGAACAGCGCATGGTGGCCTACCTGATGCGCGACGGCCGCGCCAGCCTGGCGGAACTGGCCGAGCATGCCGGCGTGAGCGAACCCACCGCGCAGCGCCTGCTGCACAACATGGTGGAGCGCCGCGCGCTGAGTTTCCGCGTGGAAGTGGAGCCGGCGCTGGTCGGGTTTCCGGTGGAGGCGGTGATTTCCGTGCAGGTGCGCCCGCAGGCCGTGGACGCGCTGGCCGCGCATCTGGCGCTGGATCCCAACACCCGTTGCCTGTTCGGCACCAGCGGCGCGTCGCAGCTGTTCTGGCACGTGCTGTGCCGCGACAGCCTGCATCTGTGGGACGTGGTGACACGCCGCCTGGGCGAGCTGGACGGCGTGTTGAACAGCGAAGTCGGCGTGGTGATGCGGGCGCACAAGCGCTGCGGCATTGTCCGCGCCGGCGCGCGGCTGGGGGCGGACGTTTAGCGGCTCCGTCCCGGTCCCGGCCGTTGCGGGACGGGATGCGGGAGTCTGTTCACCAGACCGCGTCGTCCGAGCCCGGCGCCCGCAGATGGCGGGCGAAGCGCTGCGACAGGAACTCCACGAACGCGATCGTCTTGGCCGGCAGGTTCAGACGTTCGGGGTATAGGGCATGGATGTCGGCGGGCGGCGTGCGCCAGTCGGCCAGCACCACGCGCAAGCGGCCGGCGCGCAGATGGTCCGCCGTTTCCCATTCCGAACGCATCACGATGCCGTGGCCGTCCAGCGCCCATTCCAAGGCGCTTTGGCCGTCATTGGAACTGAGTGGACCGCGCACCTTCACGGTTTCCGCGCGCAGGCCCGATTCCAGGCGCCAGGTGCCGTAGGCCACGTCGTTCTCGCGCACCACGATGCAGCGGTGGCGTTGCAGGTCGCCCGGCGCGCGCGGCTCGCCATGGGTTTCCAGATAGCGCGGCGAAGCGCACAGCAGCCGGCGGTTGGAGGCGATCTTGCGCGCGGTCAGGCGCGCGTCGGGCAGGTCGCCAAAGCGCACCGCCACGTCGAAGCCTTCCTCGATCAGGTTCAGAGGCCTGTCGGTCAGGCGCATCTGCACTTCCACTTCCGGATATTGGCGCGCAAAGTCCGACACCGCGGGCACGATGTGGGCGCGCCCGAAGCCGAAGGTCGCGTTCAGCCGCAGCAGCCCTTGGGGCCGGGCGCGGGCGCTCGACACGGAACGTTCCAGCGCCTCCAGGTCCGTCAGGATGCGTCCGCCCTCGGCCAAGTACAGCTCGCCTTCCTGTGTGACGCTGACCCGGCGGGTGGTGCGGTTCAGCAGCCGCACGCCCAGGCGCTGTTCCAGCTTGGCCAGGCGCGTGCTGACCGCGGGCGGAGTCAGCCCCAGTTCGCGGGCGGCGGCGGACAGATTGCCGTGCTTGACCACCAGCGAGAAGAAGGCAAGGTCGGAGAGGGCGTCCATGGGCTTATTTATAAACTAAATTTAATAAAGCTTTATCTTGATCATTAATTATAAGAACAGGATGGGCTTATACACTGGGTTCACCACTACAGAGCCGCCTGGCGCGGCCAACCGAGGAGACCAGGAATGAAGATCAACATAGCGGCCGGCGCCTTGTGCGCGGCCATCGCCGCATCCTGTTGGACCCCGCCGGCCGCCGCCGACGCCTTTCCCCAGCGCGCCGTGACACTCATCGTGCCGTTCGCGCCCGGCGGCAGCGTGGACATCGCCGCGCGCCTGATTTCCGATGCCTGGGGCCGCGCGTTGGGGCAGAGCGTGGTGGTGGAGAACCGCGCCGGCGCCTCCGGCAATATCGGCATGGCCGCGGTGGCGCGCGCCGAGCCCAACGGCTACACGCTGGCCGTCAACACCATGTCGCTGGCCATCAACCCGGCGTTGTTCCAGAACATGCCGTTCGACACGCGGAAGGACCTGCGTTCGGTCGGCACGATAGGGACGTCGCAGCACGTGCTGACGGTGACCAATAGCCTGCCGGTGGCCAATGTGGGCGAGTTGCTGGCCTATGTGCGCGCGCGTCCCGCCAATGACCTGAGCTTCGGTTCGGCGGGCACCGGCAGCACCTTCCACATGGCCGCGGAACTGTTCAAGTCGGTATCGAAGACGCAGATCCTGCACGTGCCGTATAAGGGCGGCGGCCCCGCCATGGTGGATACCATCAGCGGCCAGGTGCAGATGAGTTTTCCGGTGCTGTCCGCGGCCAAGCCGCAGGTCGACGGCAACAAGCTCAAGGCGCTGGGCGTGACCGGCACCACGCGTTCGCCGCTGCTGCCCGATGTCCCCACCATCGCCGAATCCGGCCTGCCCGGCTACGAGTTCAACACCTGGTTCGTCATCAGCGCGCCCGCGGGCACGCCGCAAGCCGTGATCGATACCTTGAACGCCAAGCTCGAACAGGCGTTGCGTTCGCCGGAGCTGGCGCAACGGATGGGCCGCGAGGGCTTCGATCCGCTGATCTCCTCGCCCGCCAAGACCGATGCCATGGTGGCCGCCGAGATGACGCGCTGGGCCGGCATCGTCAAGGACGCCGGCATCCAGGCCAACTGATCGGGCCGCAAGACCCAAACATTGAAGGACGCAAGACATGCCCGGCATGACGCTGTACGACAAACTGGTGGCCAGCCATGAAGTGGCCCGGATCGACGCGGAGCACATCCTGCTCTACGTCGACCTGCACATCATGAACGAGTACACCAGCCCGCAGGCTTTCAGCGGCCTGGCCGCGCGCGGGCGCGGCGTGCTGCGTCCCGGGCAGCAGATGGCGGTGGTGGACCACATCATCCCCACGCATCCGGTGCCGGCGGCGCTGCGCGTGATCGCCGACGATGCGTCGTCGCGCCAGGCGCTCAATCTCAAGCGCAATTGCGACGAGCAAGGCATCGCGCTGTTCGACACTACCGATCCGCTGCAAGGCATCGAACACGTGATCGCGCCCGAGCACGGCATGATCCTGCCGGGCATGGTGGTGCTGTGCGGCGACAGCCACACCACTACCTACGGCGCGCTGGGCGCGCTGGGCTTTGGCATCGGCACGTCCGAAGTCGAACACGTGCTGGCGACGCAGACGCTAGCCTATCGCGTGGCGCGCAACATGCGCATCCGCGTCGACGGCATGCTGCCGGCCGGCGCCACGGCCAAGGATCTGGTGATCTGCATCGTGCATCGCATCGGCGCGCAGGGCGCGCGCGGCCATGCGGTGGAGTTCTGCGGCGAGGCGATCGCCGCATTGTCCGCCGAGGCCCGCATGACCTTGTGCAACATGACGGTGGAAGCTGGCGCTCGCGCCGCGCTGATCGCGCCGGACGCCACCACCGAAGCCTACGTCGCCGCGCATGCGCCCGAACTGCATGGCGAGACGCTGGCGCAGGCACGCGCCTACTGGGCCACGCTGCAGTCGGACGTGGACGCCGCGTTCGACGCCGAGCATGTGCTGGACGCCGCCGGGATCGCGCCCTTCGTCACCTGGGGCACCAGCCCGGACCAGGCCATGCCGGTGGACGGCGTGGTGCCGGATCCGCAGACCGAGCCCGACGCGCTGGCCCGCCTGGCGCTGGAAAAAGCCATGGACTACATCGGCCTTGCGCCCGGCATGCCGATCGCCGGCCTGCCGATAGACCGCGTGTTCATTGGCTCCTGTACCAACGGACGCATCGAGGATCTGCGCGCGGCGGCGGCCGTGGTGCGCGGCCGCAAGGTGGCTGCGGGGGTGCGGGCCATGGTGGTGCCTGGGTCGGGCGCGGTGCGCGCCCAGGCCGAGGCCGAGGGCATCGCCGCGCAGTTGATCGAGGCCGGTTTTGAATGGCGCCAGCCCGGCTGTTCCATGTGCCTGGCCATGAACGACGACGTGCTCAGCCCCGGCGAACGCTGCGCCTCCACCACCAACCGCAATTTCGAAGGCCGGCAGGGGCGCGCGGGCCGCACCCATCTGATGAGTCCGGCCATGGCCGCCGCCGCTGCGCTGGCCGGCCGCATCGTCGACGTCCGCGCCTGGGAGCAACAAGCATGACCGCAACCATAGCCGGCGTCGCCGCGCCGCTGCCTTTTTCCAATCTGGACACCGACCAGATCATGCCCAAGCAGTTCCTGCGCATCATCGACAAGGCCGGGCTGGACCGGGGCCTGTTGCATGACCTGCGCTTTGACGCCAGCGGCGCGCCCCGGCCCGATTTCGTGCTGAACCAGCCCGCCTATGCCGGCGCGTCCATCGTGGTGGCCGGGCCGAACTTCGGCTGCGGCTCCAGCCGCGAGCATGCGGTGTGGGGCTTGCAGCAGTTCGGCATCCGCGCGGTGATCGCGCCCAGCTTCGGCGAGATCTTCTATTTCAATGCGGTGAACAATGGCCTGCTGCTGATCAGCCTGACGCCGGCCGAGATCGACGCCTTGCTCGCGCGGGTGTCCAATGCGGATACCAACCGCCTCGGCATCGACGTGGCGGCCGGGCGCGTCACGGCCGTGGACGGCTGGACGGCGGCGTTCACGCTGCCCGAGCGGCATCGCCGCATGTATGTGCAAGGGCAGGACATGGTGGGCGCATCATTGCAGCAGCTGGACGAGGTGGAACGTTTCGAGGCCCGCCACTGGGCGCGGCATCCCTGGATGAAAGACCTGGCGCGCCGCGTGCGCGACCGCCTGGACCGAGAGGCCGTATGACCGCATTCTTCGACCTGCCCGTGCGCCGCATCGCCGCCAACGGCATCGAGATCGCCGCGCGTGTCGAAGGCTCGGGGCCGCCGCTGCTGTTGCTGCACGGACACCCCCAGACCCACGCCATCTGGCACCGCGTCTGGCCCGAGCTGACCCGTCATCGCACCTGCGTGGCGGCGGACCTGCGCGGCTATGGGGACAGCGACAAGCCGGCCGCGTCGGCGGACCATTCGGCCCATTCCAAGCGCGCGATGGCGGCCGACATGGTCGGGTTGATGCGCGCCTTCGGCCACGAGCGCTTCGAGGTGCTGGCGCACGACCGCGGCGCGCGGGTGGCGCACCGGCTGGCGCTGGATCATCCTGCCGCCGTCAGCCACATGATGCTGCTGGACATCGCGCCCACGCTGGACATGTACGAAGGCACCACGCGCGCCTTCGCCCAGGCCTATTTCCACTGGTTCTGGCTGATCCAGCCGGCGCCCCTGCCTGAAACCATGATCGAGCGCGACCCGGTGTTCTACCTGCGTTCCGTGATGGGCGGACGGCCCGGTGGACTGACGCATTTTTCCGCCGAGGCCATGGCCGAATACGAACGCGCCGCGCGCTTGCCCGGCTGGGCCACCGGCATTTGCGAGGACTACCGCGCCTCCGCCACGCTGGACCTGGAACACGACCGCGCCGGCCGCGCCATCGGCGAGCGCCTGCGCATGCCCTTGCGGGCGCTGTGGGGCGAGCGCGGCGCGGTAGGCCGGAACTTCGACGTACTGGCGCTGTGGCGGGCGGTGGCGGAGGACGTGTCCGGCGGTGCGCTGCCGGGGGCGCACTATCTGGCCGAAGAATGCCCGGACGCGCTGCTGGCGCAGGCGGCGGAGTTTTTCGGCTGGCGTTGACAGCCTGTTTTCGGCGTCCCGCTGACGCCGAGGGTCGGTGCGCGGCGCCTGTCTGTGGGCGCCGTGGCGGACCGCCGTCCGCGCCTTCGCGGCGGGGACGCAACCATGCCTGGGCGCGCAATAGGGCTATCTAAAAAGGGACGCACTTCGGGTGTTAACCTTCGGCCCATGAATCGTTACTTTGCCGACCTGTCCGAATTGCCCGACGCCGAAGACGCGCAACGCGCCTTCAAAGCCACGGACTCGCCTTGCGTAGCGGTCTGCTCCACGCTGTTTGACGACATCTGCCGCGGCTGCGGCCGCACGGCCATGGAAGTCGCCAACTGGGTCTTCATGACGGAAGAAGAAAAGCGCGAAGTCTGGGTGCGCATCAAGGCGCAAGGGTATCCCCGCCGCAACAACTAGCGTCCGGCCGCGCAGGCCGTCTTGGGCATGTCACATGGCGCGGGCTAAATCGCGCTATTGCCCACTTTCGGCTCCATCATGCGCATCGTCCTGGTCACGGATGCCTGGCATCCGCAAGTCAATGGCGTCGTCCGCACCTGGACGACCATGCAGCAGATCCTCGGCGAATGGGGCCATGAGCTGATCGTGGTGAACCCGCAGGGCAGCCGCACCGTGCCGGCGCCGTCCGAGCCGGACTTGCGGCTGTGTTTGCAGCCCGGGCGGCAATTGCGCCGCATCCTGGGCGACATCGTGCCCGACGCCTTGCACATCGCCACCGAAGGTCCGCTGGGCCTGGCCGCGCGTCGCATGGCGCTGGCGCGGGGCTGGCGCTTCACGACCTCGTTCCACACCATGTTTCCGGACTACCTGCAGGCGCGCATGGGCATTCCCGCTGCCTTGCCGTGGCGTTATCTGCGCTGGTTCCACCGGCCCTCGCAGCGGGTGCTGGTGCCTACCCCGACGGTGCGCGACGTGCTGGCGCGGCGCGGCCTGGCGAACCTGCAGATCTGGTCGCGTGGCGTGGATCCGCGCAAGTTCCAACCCGGCGCCGAACAGGCCTTCCCCGATCTGCCCCGTCCCGTATTCCTGAGCGTGGGCCGCGTGGCGCGCGAAAAGAACCTGGACGCTTTCCTGTCGCTGGACCTGCCGGGCAGCAAGGTGGTGGTGGGCGCGGGCCCGGATGAGGCGCGGTTGAAGAAGCGCTTTCCCGGCGCCGTCTTCCTGGGCATGCGGCACGACGAAGCGTTGCCGGCGCTCTACGGATCGGCCGACGCCTTCGTGTTTCCCAGCCTGACGGACACCTTCGGCCTGGTCATGCTGGAGGCCATGGCTTGCGGCACGCCGGTGGCCGCCTTCCGCAGCGAAGCGCCGCTGGCGGTGGTGAGCCAAGGCGTCACCGGCTTCCTGGACGAGGACCTGGCCCACGCCTGCCGCGCGGCCCTGTCGCTGGATAGGCACGCGGTGCGTGAACACGCGCTGACGCGCAGCTGGGACTCGGTCGCCTCGACCCTGCTGGCCGCACTGGTGCCCCTGGACGGGAGCGCCCGCGGCGCGGAGCACACGGAGCTATCGTGCGCGCCCGAAGGCGCCGTGCTCCCCAGGCGGCCTGGCGGCGAAATGCCCGCCAGGGAGCCAGGGGTTTGATCCCTGGGGGATGGTTCCCGGGTACAATCCCCGGCAATCCTGAGGAGCGTTGCGACGACCCTGCGGTTCCCGCCAGCTTGTACGGCTGCGGAACCAGGCTCGCCAGGCTCAGGAATCCTTGTTCAAGCGGCGCGTTTTGCGCGGCGCTACAGCAACGGCGCTCACCTTTGTCGCATATGGCGGGAAAGGCGAGCACTCGACCATCGTGGTGTCTTCGCGTTGTCCGGCCATATCGTGCGCCGTTCGTATTTCACGTGGAGCCTACACACCATGAATGCTGTGACTGATAAATCCTTTTCCGACTACCTCGTGGCCGACATGTCGCTGGCCGGCTGGGGCCGTCGCGAACTCGCCATCGCCGAAACCGAAATGCCCGGCCTGATGGCCATCCGCGAGGAATTCGCCGCCAAGCAGCCGCTCAAGGGCGCGCGCATCGCCGGCAGCCTGCACATGACCATCCAGACCGGCGTGCTGATCGAAACGCTGGTGGCGCTGGGCGCCGAAGTGCGCTGGGCCTCGTGCAACATCTTCTCCACGCAAGACCACGCCGCCGCCGCCATCGCCGCGTCGGGCACGCCGGTCTTCGCCGTCAAGGGCGAGACCCTGGAAGAGTACTGGCAGTACACCCACAAGATCTTTGAATGGCCCAATGGCGAAAACGCCAACATGATCCTCGACGACGGCGGCGACGCCACCTTGATGCTGCACCTGGGCACCAAGGCCGAAAAGGACATCTCGGTGCTGGCCAAGCCGGGCAGCGACGAAGAGCGCATCCTGTTCGCCGCCATCAAGGAAACGCTCAAGCGCGATCCCAAGTGGTACTCGACCCGCCTGGCCCTGATCAAGGGTGTGACGGAAGAAACCACCACCGGCGTGCACCGCCTGTACCAGATGTCGCAGAAGGGCGAGCTGGCCTTCGCCGCCATCAACGTCAACGACTCGGTCACCAAGTCCAAGTTCGACAACCTGTACGGCTGCCGCGAATCGCTGGTTGACGGCATCAAGCGCGCGACTGACGTGATGGTCGCCGGCAAGGTTGCCGTCGTGGCCGGCTACGGCGACGTGGGCAAGGGTTGCGCCCAGGCGCTGGTCGCGCTGCGCGCCCAGGTCTGGGTCACCGAAGTCGATCCGATCTGCGCCCTGCAGGCCGCCATGGAAGGCTTCAAGGTCGTGACCATGGAAGAAGCCGCCGCCCATGGCGACATCTTCGTCACCGCCACCGGCAACTACCACGTCATCACGCGTGAGCACATGAACGCCATGAAGGACCAGGCCATCGTGTGCAACATCGGCCACTTCGACAACGAAATCGACGTCGCCGGCCTGGCCGACTGCCAGTGGGAAGAGATCAAGCCGCAAGTCGACCACGTCATCTTCCCGGACGGCAAGCGCATCATCCTGCTGGCCCAGGGCCGCCTGGTGAACCTCGGCTGCGCCACCGGCCACCCCTCGTTCGTGATGTCGTCCTCGTTCGCCAACCAGACGATCGCCCAGATCGAACTGTTCACGCGCAACGAAGCCTACACCTCGGGCCAGGTCTACGTGCTGCCCAAGCATCTGGACGAGAAGGTCGCCCGCCTGCACCTGAAGAAGCTGGGCGTGAAGCTCACGACCCTGCGCCAGGACCAGGCCGACTACATCAACGTGCCGGTGGCAGGCCCCTACAAGCCCGAGCACTACCGTTATTGAGGGTTGTAGCAAAATAGGAAAGTGCCGCGCCATGTCGGCGCGGGCTTTCCGGTCCGTGGGACCCTTGCCGCGATTGCATCGCCGCGGCAGGGCCGGCGGACCCACAACAGGAGATCGAACATGGCCTTGATACTCGTCTGGATCCTGAACGCGGTGGCCTTGCTGGCCGTTGCCTACCTGCTGCCCGGCATCACCGTGGCCAGCTTCGGATCGGCGCTCATCGCCGCCCTGGTGCTGGGCCTGGTCAACATGCTGGTCAAGCCGGTGCTGGTGCTGCTGACGCTGCCCATCACGATCGTTACTCTCGGTCTCTTCCTCATCGTCATCAACGCCTTGTTGTTCTGGTTCGTCGGCTCCGTGCTGAAGGGCTTCCAGGTCAACGGGTTCTGGTGGGCCGTGGGTGGCGCGATCCTCTACAGCATCATCTCTGGCTTGCTTACCAAACTGATCCCCTGATGTCTGACTCGACTACTCCCGCATTCAGTCTGGAATTCTTTCCCCCGCGCGACCTGGCCGGCCAAGAGCGGCTGGTGCGCGCGGCCAAGCAGATGCTGGCCATCCAGCCGAAGTACGTCAGCGTGACCTTCGGCGCGGGCGGTTCCACCCGCGCCGGCACCGCGGACGCCGTCCGCACGCTGCGCAACCTGGGCTGCGATGCGGCGCCGCACCTCTCGTGCGTCGGCGCCACGCGCCAGGACCTGCGGGACATCCTCCAGGCCTACAAGAACGACGGCGTGCGGCGCGTGGTGGCCCTGCGCGGCGACCTGCCCTCGGGCATGGGCGGCGACGCGGGCGAACTGCGCTACGCCAATGAACTGGTGTCGTTCATCCGCGAGGAAACGGGCGACTGGTTCCACATCGAAGTGGCGGCCTATCCCGAAATGCATCCCCAGGCGGCCAATCCCTCGGCCGACCTGGACCATTTCGTGAGGAAGGTGAAGGCCGGCGCCGACGCGGTCATCACGCAGTACTTCTTCAACGCCGACGCCTACTTCGATTTCATCGACCGGGCCCAGGCCAAGGGCGTGAACGTGCCCATCGTGCCGGGCATCATGCCCATCACGAACCACACGCAGCTGCTGCGCTTCTCGGAAATGTGCGGCGCGGAAGTGCCGCGCTGGATCCGCCTGCGCCTGGCCGAGTTTGGCGACGACAAGGCCTCCATCCGCGCCTTCGGCGTGGACGTGGTGACCGAGCTGTGCCAGACGCTGCTGGACAACGGCGCGCCGGGCCTGCATTTCTACACCTTGAACCACGCGGAAGCGCCGATGGCGGTGTGGAAGGAACTGTCGCTGCAGGCGTAACGGCGGCATGCTGCCATAAAGGCCAAGCCCACCCGCGAGGGTGGGCTTTTCTTTGGGCGCGCGCCGGCCGTCTACTCCGGCTTGATGCCCGCCTGCTGGATCTGCTGGCCCCAGGCGTCGTACTGCGACCGCACGAACTGCTGCAGGGGGTCGCCCGTGGCCAGGTCGGGCTCCATGCCCATAGCGCGCAGTTTTTCCTGGATGGCGGGCTCGCGCATGGTGGCCGTCAGTTGATCGGACCACCACTGCGCGGCCTCGGGCGCCAGTCCGCCGGGGCCGGCCACGCCGATCCAGCCGGTCAGGTCCAGGCTGCCCATGCCCAGTTCCTGGGCGGTGGGAACGGACGGCAGGATGGTCGAACGCTTGGTGGAAACGAGGGCCACGGCGTTCAGGTTCTTGGCGCGGATCTGGGGCAGCACGGCTCCCAGGTCGGCCGCCACGAAATCGATGCGCCCGCCCAGCAGGTCCGTGATTGCCGCCGGCTGGCCCTTGTAGGGCACGCCCAGCACCTCGGCGCCTGCGGCGCGGCTGAAGGCCGCAGCCACGACCTGGCCCGTGCCCGAGCCATAGCCGCTGGTCACCGCGTTCGGCTTGGCCTTGGCCGCCGCCACCAGCTGGTGCGCATCGCTATGTTGGCCAGCTGCGCGCGTGACGATGACCACGTCGAAGCGCACCACGCGGCCGACCTGGGTGAAGTCCTTCATGGCGTCGTAGCGCTGGAAGGCCTTGGACAGGTAGGGACCGGACGAGCTGGTGGCGCTGGAACTCGGCATCATGGTGTAGCCATCGGGCGCGGCGCGCGCCACGGTGTCCACGCCCAGCACGCCCAGGGCGCCGGGCTTGTTCTCGACGATGATCTGCGCGCCGCTGCGGGCGCGGATATCGTCGACCACCACGCGCGAGACGTTGTCGATGGTGCTGCCGGCGGGAAAGCCGACCACGAAGTGTATGGGCTTGTCCGCCTGAGGGTAGCTGGAGGCCGCGCCTGCCAGGGACGGCAGGCACAGCGCGGCGGCGATCAGGGCGGATTGGATATTGTTTTTCATGTTTGTCTCCTCGTGCTTGGAACCTGGACTCAGGCAGTCCGGCCGGTCTGGGCTTCCGCCAGGATTTCGGCCGTGTGTTCGCCCAGTCCGGGCGGGTGCCGCCGGATATCTGCCGGCGTGCGGCTGAACCTGACCGGCAGGCCCGCCTGGATCAGGCGCCCTTCGGTGGGGTGCTCGGATTCATGCCAGAAGCCAGTGGCCCGCAGGTGCGGGTCTTGCAGCAAATCTTCAAAGCCATTGACCGGCGCGTAGGGGATGTCGGCGGTCGCCAGCAGCTCGATCCATTGCGCGGTGGTGCGTTCGCCCAACACGCTTTCGACATAGCTGTACAGCTCGGGGAAATGCTTGCTGCGGCTGTTGAGCGTCAGGTAGCGCGGGTCTTGCGCCATCTCGGGATTGCCGGCCAGCGCGAAGAAGCGCTGCCACTGCGGCGTGGTGTAAGGCACCACGCTCATGTAGCCGTCCTGCGTGCGGAATGGACGGCGGTACTCGTTGAGCAGGCGCGCATAGCCCGCCGGTCCTTCGGGCGGCACGAAGGTTAGCCCGGCCAGATGCTCGGGCGCCAGGAAGGCGACCATGCATTCGAACATCGGCACTTCGACCGCCTGGCCGCCCGCGCCGCGTTCGCGCGCCAGCAGCGCGCTGGTCACGGCGTTGGCCACGTACAGCGCCACCACCTTGTCGGCGACCACGGAATTGACGTAGCGCGGCGCCTGGGCGCCCGCGCCGCCCTGCAGCCAGGCCATGCCGGACGCCGCCTGGATGGTGTCGTCGATGGCGGCGCGTCCCGCGTAGGGGCCTTGCTCCGAATAGCCGTAGCAGGCGCAATAGACCAGCTCGGGAAAGCGCGCCTGCAGCGTCGCGTAGTCCAGGCCCAGGCGGCGCATCGCCGGAGCGCGCATATTGGAAATGAACACGTCGGCGCCGCCGATCAGCGCGTCCAGTTGCGCGCGGCCCTCGGCGGTCTTGGCGTCGATCACCACGCTGCGCTTATTGCGGTTCAGGTTCAGATGGGTATGGCTCATCGCGGCGTGGCGCTGGGGCGTGACGTGGCGGAACACGTCGCCCTCCGCGGATTCCACCTTGATCACGTCGGCCCCCATGTCGCCCAGCATCTGAGTGGCCATGGGCCCCATGCCGACGCTGGTCATGTCGATGACGCGTATGCCGTGCAGCGGTCCGGGCATGGTCAGTCCTCCCCCAGCAGGCGGCGCGCCAGGCGCAGGTGCGGCCGGTCGATCATCTTGCCGTCCAGCCGCAAGGTACCTGCGCCCGGATTGGCCGTGAACGCGGCGATCACGGCGCGAGCCCATAGCAGTTGGCCGTCGTCCGGAGCCAGCGCCGCGTTGATGGCGTCTACATGACGGGGATGGATCGCCATCTTGCCGACGAAACCATCGCGGAACGCCTCGCCGGCCTCGGCTGCGAGCACATCGGGCGCGTCCAGGTCGACGCAGACCGTGTCGATGGCGCGTACGCCGGCGGCGGCGGCCGACATCAGGCACAGCGAGCGCGCCAGGCGGAAGGGCTCGGTGTAGCGGCCCGCGTCGCGGTTGCGCAGCGCGCCGACGTCGGCGGCCAGGTCTTCCGCGCCCCAGGACAGTCCCCACAGGCGGGGGGTGGCATCGCGGTAGTCATGCAGCCCGAACAGGGATTGCGCGGTTTCGGTGACGATGGCGAGGATGCGGGTGGCGCCGGGCGCCGTCTTGGCGGCGGCCTCGAACGCGTCCAGATAGTGCGACAGCTGCAGCAGGCCGGCGCGGCCGGCGCATTTGGGCAGCACGATGCCGTAAGGAGCGGCAGGCATCACCGCAGCCAGGTCGGCCAGGGCCTCGCCGCTGTCCAGCGCGTTGATGCGCACCCACAGTTGCTTGGCCGTAGCGCCGTGCTCGAGCATGGCGCGGACTTCCGCGCGCGCCGCGGGCTTCTGGTCCGGGGCGACGGAGTCTTCCAGATCCAGGATCAGGGCGTCGGCGGCGCTGGCGGACGCGTGATCGAATTTGCGCCCGGAATCGCCGGGCACGAACAACAGGGAGCGGGTCATTGCGGTCCTCCTGGGGCGGCGGCGGGCTCAGGCGGGACGCTTGCGCATCAGAGCCGAACGCTTGCACGTGGCCACCACTTCGTCGCGATGGTTCAGCGCGGTGTGTTCGAACTCGACGATGCCCGCGTTGGGACGCGATTTGCTTTCACGCACCGACAGCACACGGGTCCGCACGTGCAGGGTGTCGCCCGCGAAAACGGGCTTGGGGAAGTTCACGTCGGTCATGCCCAGGTTGGCCACGGTGGTGCCCAGGGTGGTGTCGTTGACCGTCATGCCGATCAGCAGGCCCAGCGTGAACAGGCTGTTGACCAGGGGCTTGCCGAACTCCGTCTGTGCCGCGAAATGCGCGTCCAGATGCAGCGGCTGCACGTTCATCGTCAGGGAGCTGAACAGCACGTTGTCCATTTCGGTCAGGGTGCGGGTCCAAGCATGTTCGAACGTTTGTCCGGGCGAAAACTGTTCGTAAAAAAGGCCAGCCATGTTCTTTCCTTCGTGTGGAGAGCGCCGGGCAGCGGCCCGGATTTCGAGAGGGCGCTGCCGGTAAATCCGATTTGCGTTCTTACTCTTGAACAAAAGTTTATAGGTATGAACGATGGCGGGCAATGGTTTTTGCTTGGCGTAAACCCGGGGGAGTGCACGAAGGCGGCACTGGACGCGGCAGCGCGCCGCCAGCGTGGACGGCGCGGTGCAGCAGCAAGGCGTAGGGGAAGACTGGACACGGCACGCGCGCCGAGGCCGGGAATGGAGGCGGGGGAACTGGGTAGGAACCGAGCAGGAGCTGAGCAGGAGCTGAGCAGGAGCTGAGCAGGAGCCAAGCAGGAACCGGGGGCAGGGAAGCCCCCTTGTGCGGGGACCCTAGTACGCCGGCACGGCGGGCGTCGGGCTATCGATGCGCTGCGCAAGTTCGCGGCTGGCCGCGAGCAGGGTCTGGCCGATGAGGTCGGCCTTGGCGGCCGAACGGTCCAGCGGCGCGCCCACGACCAGCGCCAGCACGGCGCCGTGCAACACCAGTGGCGCGGCCACCGACAAGGTGTCGGCCTGGTGTTCCGCCAGGTTCACGTGCCAGCCGCGGCGGGCTTCGGCTTCGATCAGCTGCAACAGCTGCTTGTGGGTCTTGACCGTCTTGCCGGTGTAACGGTCCAGGGTCAGGCTGGCGGCCAGCGCATCCCGGTCGGCGGGCGACATGGCTCCCAGCAGCGCGCGTCCGGAGGCGGAGGCATGCAGCGGCTTTTGTTGGCCGACCCTGGCCGTGAAGCGAACGATGCGCTCGGGCTCGGCCACGTCCAGGTAGACCACGTGGTCGCCGGAGCGCTGCGCCAGGATCAGCGTTTCGTCCAGCTCGTCGCGCAGCGCTTCCAGCGTGGGCCGGATGCGCGTGGTCAGCTGGTCATGCTCGGCCACCGTGCGGGCCTCGTTCAGCCAACGGCGGGTGAGGTAATAACGGCCCGCAGTCTGATGCGCGTAGCCATCGCCTTCCAAGGTGTCCAGCAAGGCCAGGCAACTGGATTTGGGGATGCCCAGCCCGGCCGAGATCTGCGACAGCGTGGCCGGCGCCCGCGTCGCGGCGAAGAACTGCAGGATGTCCAGGACGCGCCTGGCGCTTTTTACGTCGTTCGTACTCATGCACGGGAATATATATTCATGAACGGGCAGCGGCAACCGCCGCAGCCCTCCATGCCATCAGTCCGCGTACACGCCCGCCTTGCGGATGATGCCGCCCCATTTGTCGACCTCGGATTGCAGCCAGGTCTGCAGGCCCTGCGGCGTCTGCTTGGATTCCGGCACGATTTCGGCCCCCAGCTCCGCCATCTTCTGCGTGAAGGCGGGATCCTTCAGCGCGGCGCGCAAGGCTTCGTTGAACTTGGCGATGGCCTCGGGCGGCGTGCCCTTGGGCGCGTAGACGCCATGCCACACCTTGACCTCGAAGTCCTTCAGGCCGTTTTCCTGCAGGGTCGGCGCATCGGGCAGGGTCTTGATGCGGTCCAGCGTGGTGACGCCGTACAGTTTGACGCGCTCGGCCTTGATCTGCGGAATGGTCTGGGTGGTCTGGTCGCACAGCACGTCCACCTGGCCGCCCAGCAGCGCGGTCATGGCCGGCGCCGTGCCGGCATAGGGTACGGTGGTGAACTGCACGCCCAGGGATTCCTGCAGCAGCATGCCGCAAAGCTGCGACACCGCGCCCAGGCCGGCGTTGGCCAGGTTGATCTTGTTGCCGTTTTCCTTGGCGTACTTGATGAAGTCCTTCATGCCGTCCGCGGGCAGGTCCTTGCGGCCCAGCAGCGTCATCGGCACGTCGGCCACCTGGCCGACATAGGCAAAGTCCGTCAGCGGATTGAATGACAGCTTGCGATACAGCGCTGGCGCGGTGGCCATGCCGTTATGGTGGATCAGGAAGGTGTAGCCGTCGGGCGCGGCGCGCGCCACGTGTTGGGACGCCAGCGTGCCGCCCGCGCCGGTGCGGTTTTCGATGATGATGCTCTGGCCCAGCGTCTTGGACATGGACGCGCCCAGGCTGCGCGCCACCACGTCGGTCGGCCCGCCTGCCGCGAACGGTACGACCAGCGAAATGGGATGGTTGGGATAGGCGCCTTGCGCGCCGGCGTTGCCAGAGACCAGGCAGGACAGGGCCAGCAGGGGCCAGGCCGCGCGCTTGAAAGCGCGCGCGTAGATGGGGGGCATGTCTCGCTCCTTGTGGTGTAGTCGGGGCCCCCAAGGCAAAGCATGACGGCCGGACACCAGTGTGGCGCGCTCGCGCCCGGATGAGAATTCGCGCTTCCGCAAGCCGGGCTTCGGTTGCTGGAAAGGAGGGTTTACGCGGAAGGCGGGGTTAGAGGCGGATTTGCCGCTCTTGTTTGGGGTTCGAGTCCGCTGCACGGGAGTGCCACGGTCTGCAGCCGATCGTGAAAGTAACGATGAAAAATCTCCCAGTCCCGATATTGGGCTGA
The DNA here is from genome assembly GCF_049647645.1 of Achromobacter sp. GTDB lineage: Bacteria > Pseudomonadota > Gammaproteobacteria > Burkholderiales > Burkholderiaceae_B > Achromobacter. The sequence continues at coordinate 22,674 of NZ_JBARYB010000007.1, read as the reverse complement.
TGCCACCTGGAAGGCGCAGAGTCTGCCCACCAAGCTGCAGATCCAGTCAGCGCATTGAAGCGTCCGGAACAGATGACTCTCGCCTTGAATAAGCGGCTCGACCAGCGTTCTGCATCGGTGGGCGGCATCTTCGAACATTGCCAATGTGCAAGCCTCGACATTCATCTCACGCCAGCGGCTGCCAGCCTGCTGTTCGTCGATCAATAGCATGAAGGTGGACTGCCTTGGCGAGAAAAACTGATCCGCTCGTCGAACGATGCGCAGCAGCTGCTGTTTGAAAACAGCGGCGGGTTGATGTGATGCCGCATCCGCAGTCTTCTGCTCGCCGCAGTAGATCACGTGCCCGCCGATCTGCTTGATCTGGTTGAGCAATCGACCGGTAGCGGCTCGCAGTTGTTGGTATCTCTCCACATTCCGGACGGTATAGAGCTGCGCGCCCTTTTTTTCCCACCGGTACGCAGGTTGGTCTTGTTGTTCGAGTTCGAACTTCAAGAGATGGCATTTCAGCTTATAGAAGTAGATGGCGAATTCGCGAACGGCTTCCACAGGTAGGACCAATCCAGCGAATCCAAAAACCGGGCTGGTCCGGTGCTTGCCGTGATCACGGGAGATGAAGGGACCGATGTGACCGAACTCGTCCAGATACATGACGTAATGCATGGCGTAACCCTTTGCCCGACATATGGTTTGTATGCGAATCGATGCAGTGTAGGGCGTGGGAGCAGGCCTATTTTCCGTCAGTGAATGGAAAGATCGCACCTTCTTTCACGTGCTCAATGACTCATGCCGCACAAAAACACGAAAGCCCGCGGCAATAAATTGCGCGGGCCTCGGAAGGTGGGCATATGGCGTGCATATACGTTGAAGAAACTGTAGAGCAAACGCAGGTCTTGTCGCAAGAGAGCAAGGCACCCGAAATGGGGAAATGATCGCGAGAATCCTCGGTATCAGACGGAATCACGGTTTAAGGCTGGGGGATGTGCCAACCTCCAATCGGGTTTAAAGCCCAACCCTAATTCGCTTGATCCTTGCCCGGATCCTCTGCCAGCACCTGTGGCGCGGCATAGCTCGCCGCGGGCACATCCACGGGTTCCGCGCGCAGCGGCTGGTGCACGCGGCTGGGCGGTACCAGCGAATCCGGCGAGTCCGGCTGGGTCCACAGCGGGTCCGGGATCTCGGCGAAGACCTGGCGCAGGCGTTCGCCCCAGGTGCCGCGGATCATGCGGAAGTACTCGTTGTGCTCGTCGATGCTGGCGAAGTGCGTGACGCGCAGCGAGTGCGTGTCGTAGACCAGCAGGTCCAGCGGCAGGCCCACCGAGATGTTCGAGCGCAGCGTGGAGTCCATGGAGATCAGGGCGCACTTGGCGGCCTCGTCCAGCGAGGTGTCGGGGCGCAGCACGCGGTCCAGGATGGGCTTGCCGTACTTGGCTTCGCCGATCTGGAAGTACGGGCATTCCTGGCCGGCTTCGATGAAGTTGCCGGCCGAATACACCTGGAACAGGCGGCAGCGTTCGGCGCCGATCTGGCCACCGAAGATCAGGTTGACGTTGAAGTCCACGCCCTGCTCGCGCAGGGCCGGGGCTTCGCGGTGATAGACGTCGCGCACCGCGGCGCCGACGCGGCGGGTGGCCTCGAACATGTCGGGAGCGTTCCAGACGGTTTCGCCGCCTTCGTCGTGCTGGCGCGCCAGCGCGTTCAGCACGGCCTGGCTGACCGCCAGGTTGCCGGAGCTCATCAGCACCATCACGCGGTCGCCCGGACGTTCGAATACGGTCATCTTGCGGAAGACGCTGATCTGGTCGACTCCGGCATTGGTGCGGGAGTCGGCCAGGAAAACCAGGCCGGAATCAAGGCGGGCGGCGACGCAGTAGGTCATGATCTGAAATTGGGAAAACCACGCCGCATTGTATTGCGGCGCGGCCGGCGGGATGTTACTGCTGGGCGCTGGTCTGGACCTGCACGCTGACCTCCATGGATTCCTGGCCGCCGCCGGTGCGCACGCCGCGCACCGGGGAGGCCGAGTCATAGTCGCGCGCCACCGCCAGCCGGCAGTGGCAGTCCGAGGCGAACTGGCGGTTGGTGATGTCCACGCTGGTCCAGCCCACGTCGGGCAGCCAGACGTCGGCCCAGGCGTGGCTGGCTGCGTGCTCGGCGGTGGTGTACAGGTAGCCGCTGACGTAGCGGGCCGGCACGCCCAGGCCGCGCACGCAGGCCAGGAAGAGGTGGGCATGGTCCTGGCAGACGCCGTGGCCCATCGCCAGCACCTGGTTGGCGGCGGTGGTGACGTCGGTGGTGCCGGGTTCGTAGGCGACGCGGTCGCTGACCGCGGTGGCCAGGGCCAGGATGTCGTCGGGCGTGTTCAGGCCGCCGGGCAACACGCCGCGCGCGAAAGCCATGACGGTGTCGTCGGCCTGCGTCAGGGGCGTCTGCACGCAATAGGCGTGCACCGGCAGGCGGCTGTCCTCGCTGCCCAGCAGGCCGCGTTCCAGCGGCGCCACCTGCACCTGCCCGACCACGCGCAGCTCGATGTCGGTGTGCGGCTGGTTGAGCGTCAGCGTGTGCGTGATGTTGCCGTAGGCGTCCACCTGCTTGTCCAGCGCGCCCGGCGCTTCGATGTGCCAGCGCAGCACGCGCTGATGCTCATCGTCGCGCGGCGTCAGGCGCAGGGTCTGGATGCTGTAGGTGACCGGCGCGGTGTAGCGGTAGTGCGTGAGGTGCGTGATGATCTGTTTCATTCCTGTCTCCGTGTTTGCGCCGCGCGGCCCTAGGCCGACAGCGGCACCAGGAAGTCCTGGCTGATCCGGTTGCCCAGATCGTTGATGCGGTTGAGGAAGTGGTCCAGGTACTGGTGCAGTCCGCTGTCCAGGATGTCTTCGACGCGGCCGTATTGCAGTTCCGCGCACAGCATGCCGGCGCGCCTTTCGGTTTCGGTCGAGCGCTGGTTGGAGACGCGCGCCAGGTCGTCGGCCACCGCGCGCATCGAGGCCAGCAGCGAGCGCGGCATGTCGCCGTGCAGGATCAGCAGCTCGGCCACGCGGTCGGGGGTGATGACGTCGCGATACACCTTGCGGTAGATCTCCAGCCCCGATACCGAGCTTAGCAATGCCGACCAGCGGTAGAACTCGCTTTGCAGCGCCGCCGCGCCGGCCGGTTCGGCGCGGCCGTCGTGGCCGTTGGCGCCGCGTTCGTGGAACTTCACGTCTAGCATGCGCGCCGTGCTGTCGGCGCGCTCCAGGTGCATGCCGATGCGCAGGAAGTACAGGGCCTCGTCTTCCAGCATGGTGCCGATGGTGACGCCGCGCGCCAGGTGCGAACGGAACTTCACCCATTCGAAGAATTCGCCCGGATTGCGCTCCAGCAGGCCGGTATGCAGATGCTTTAGCAGTTCCAGCCAGGTGGTGTTGTAGGTCTCCCAGACCTCGGTGGTGAGGCTGCCGCGCACGGCGCGCGCGTTTTCGCGAGCCGCGCGCATGCAGGAATAGATGGACGACGGGTTCTCGGCGTCGCGCACCATGTACTGCAGCACGTCGTGCGGCGATATGGAGGCGTACTTGCTCTGGTACAGGCCCTGCAGCTCGGAGATGCGCAGCACGCCCAGCCACGAGCCTTCGCGCGTCTGCGCGTCCTGCGGCAGCAGCGACATCTGCAGGTTCACGTCCAGCATGCGGGCGGTGTTCTCGGCGCGCTCGGTATAGCGGCACATCCAGAACAGATTGTCAGCGGTTCGGCTCAGCATCTTCAGTCCTCCTCCAGCACCCAGGTGTCCTTGGTGCCGCCGCCCTGGCTGCTGTTGACCACCAGCGAACCCTCGGTCAGCGCCACGCGGCACAGGCCGCCCGGCACGGTGCGGATGTCCTTGCCGCACAGCACATAGGGGCGCAGGTCCACGTGGCGCGGCGCCACGCCCGATTCCACGTAGGTCGGCACGGTGGACAGCGCCAGCGTGGGCTGCGCGATGTAGTTGGCGGGGTTGGCGCGCACCCGTTGCTTGAACGCGTCGACCTCGGCGCGCGAGGCCGACGGCCCCACCAGCATGCCGTAGCCGCCGGAGCCGTGGACTTCCTTCACCACCAGCTCATGCATGTGGGCCAGCACGTGCGACAACTCGTCCGCCCGGTTGCAGCGCCAGGTCGGGACGTTGGACAGTATCGGCTCCTCGCCCAGATAGAAGCGGATCATGTCCGGCACGTACAGGTACGTGGACTTGTCGTCGGCGATGCCGGTGCCGATGGCATTGGCCAGCGTGACGCGGCCGGCGCGGTACACCGACAGCAGGCCGGGCACGCCCAGCGCGGAGTCGGCGCGGAACGACAGCGGGTCGAGGAAGTCGTCATCCAGGCGGCGGTAGATCACGTCCACCTTGCGGGGCCCCTGCGTGGTGCGCATGTAGACGGTGTTCTGCTCGACGAACAGGTCCTGGCCTTCCACCAGCTCCACGCCCATCTGCTGCGCCAGGAAGGCGTGCTCGAAGTAGGCGGAGTTGTACATGCCCGGCGTCAGCACCACCACGGTGGGATCGTCGCCGCCGTGCGGCGCCACTTCGCGCAGATTGTCCAGCAGCAGGTCGGGGTAATGCGCCACCGGTTCCACCTTGATGCGGCTGAAGGCGTCCGGCATCAGCCGCATCGACATCTTGCGGTTCTCCAGCATGTAGGACACCCCGGAAGGCACGCGCAGATTGTCTTCCAGCACGTAGAACTCGCCCGCGCCGGCGCGCACGATGTCCACGCCGGCGATGTGGCAGTAGATGTCCTCGGCCACGTCCACGTCTTGCATCTCGGGGCGGTACTGGGCGTTCAGGAACACCTGCTCGGCCGGCACGATGTTCGCGCGCACGATGTCGTGCCCGTGATAGATGTCGTGGATGAACATGTTGAGCGCGCGCACGCGCTGCTTCAGGCCTGCCTCCAGCAGGCGCCATTCGTCGGCGGGGATGATGCGCGGGATCAGGTCGAAGGGGATCAGGCGTTCGGTGCCGGCCGCATCGCCCGCCACCGAAAACGTGATGCCGACCCGGCGAAAGCTCAGGTCCGCCTCCAGGCGGCGCGCGGCCATGGCCTGCGCGGACTGCTCGTCGTGCCAGCGCTCGAAAGCCTGGCAATGGGAGCGTATGCCGCCGGCGCTGTCGCGCATTTCGTCATAGGCGGCGGGACGGGATGATCTGTCCTTCATGGCTCCTCCGGTACAGGTGCTGGCGGCCGCGCTCGCGCGCGGCGGCCGCCCGGCCGATGTCCGGCCGGTTGCAATGGATTAAGCAACACGCGTGCCAGCCTGGCTGGCACGAGCGGGGGGCGCCCCTGGGGACCAATATCCTCCGAAGGGCGTTGCAGCGCCATCGCCGCGGCGGCTGAGGCCACGGGATGGCGCAGGCGCCAGGCGCGGACTGGCCAGGGCTGGCGGGTTGAACGGGGTCAGTCGGGCTGGCGCGGAAAAGCTTGGCCAGGGGGAACGGGTGGGGTGGCGCCGTGGGCGCCGCCGAGGCGGGCCGCGCAAGGTGCGCGGAGTGCTGTGTAATGGGGCCGGAACGGGGCCGGTCCGCGGGCTATGTTAGGCCATGCACCGTTTTGGTGCAAGCCTGTGGGGCAAAGCTGGTGCGTCAGTTCATGCGATAGCTGTGCAGCGTGGCGCCGCCAGTGCCGCCTTGTTCCAGCGGCGCCTGGGGCACCCAGCCGTCCTGGGTCAGCACCGCGTCCAGCGGGAAGTCGTGCGCGGCGGGTTCGTGGTCGGCATCCAGCTCGCCGCAGCTCCAGGCGATGCCGATGGCGATGAACGGGTGGCCCCGGTCGCGCAGCGCGGCCAGGGTGCGGTCGTAATAGCCGCCGCCGTAGCCCAGGCGGTCGCCCTGTTCGGTGTAGCCCAGGGTCGGGACCAGCACCACGTCCGGCAGCAGTTCGGGGCCTGAGACCGGTTCCTGGATGCCGTAGGGGCCGGCGCGCAATTCGGCGTCCGGCGTCCACGGCAGGAATGCCAGCGGGGCGTTGCGCTCGCGCACCACGGGCAGCGCCACCGCCACGCCGTTTTCGACCCATTGTTCCAGCAGGGGACGCAGGTCGGGCTCGTCGGCCATGGGCCAGAAGGCGGCCACGGTGGCGGGCGCGGGGCGGCCGGCGCGCACGGCTTCGTCGCGCGCCACGTTCAGCCAGGTGAACAGGCGGGCGCGCATGAGCAGGCCACCGCGGCTACGCTGGTCTTCCGGCAGTTCGGCGCGCAGTTTTCGCAATCGCGCGCGTAGCTGTACTGCGGTATCCTCTGGAGTATTTTGCGTAGTCATGCGGTGGCTGTAAAAGGGATGGAAAAATGATGGCGAACGTGCGGACGAACACGCGTACGAACATGTGGATTGCCGGCATGCTGGCGTACGGCAAGGCCAGTGTATGAGGGACAGGGCATGACACAGACTATGCAATCCGGACGGTATCAGAAAACCGCGCGGAAATCCGGGCCCGCCGCCACATCCGAAGTTACTCCCGGCCTGCGCCGCTGGCTGCCGCTGTTGGCGCTGTTCACCGCGGCCTGTGCGCCGGTGGATGCGCAACAGCGCAGCGCGTCCATCAAGGCTCAGCCCGAGCCCGCCGTGCAGGCGGCGCAACCCGCCATTTCCGTGCCGCCGGCCGTGCTGGCGGGCCTGCCGCCCACTTCCCAGACGCCCGCGCTGGCCGCCGTGGTGGCGGCGCGCGAAGCCATGAACCGCAAGCAGTGGTCCGTGTTGGGCGCGCTGGTGCCGCAGGCCAAGCCGGACCCGCTGGGCATGTACCCGGAATACTGGCTGCTGCGCTATCAGCTATGGACCCCGCCCGCCACCGGCCGGCCCACCGCCGACCTGCAGAAATTCATCAGCGGCAATTCCGACGCCTACCTGGCCGACCGCCTGCGCGGCGACTGGCTGTTGGCCGCCGCCCGCAGCGGCGACTTCGAAACCGTGCGCAAGCTCGCGCCCGTCAAGAACAGCAATGCGCAGATCGAGTGCGCCATCCTCGATGCCAAGCACATGACCGGGCAGCGCGCCACGGCGGCGCAGGCTGCGGCCGTGTTCGCGCCGGGCGGCGCGTGCTGGGCGCTGTACGACCAACTGGTCGCCGACGGCATCATGGGCTGGGAGCAGCTGGAGCCCCAGCTGCGCGACGCCATCGAAGCGAACAAGACGACCGACGCACGCAAGTTCGCGCAATACATGTTCGAGCCGGGCGACCTGAAAACCTATGACCTGCTCATGAAGGATCCCATGAAGTGGCTGACGCGCCAGAGCCGTCAGCCCGTGGGCCGCAACGAGAAGGAACTGGTGACCATCGCCTTGGCGCGCCTGGCGCGTTCCGACGTCAGTGTGGCCGATTCCTACCTGCGCCGCGAATGGGGCAAGTCCGGGGACTGGTCCAAGTCCATGGCCAAGTCGAACCTGGCCTGGGTCCGCGGCCAGTACGCGCTGGTTGCCGCGCTGAATCTCGACAGCCGCGCCGACGACTGGTACCACGAGGCCGGCCACATCCGCATGACGGAGTACAACGCCGCCTGGAAGGTGCGAGCCGCCTTGCGCCAGCCGAAGATCGACTGGAAGTGGGTGATGGAATCCATCGACCAGATGCCTGCCTCGCAGCAGGCCGATTCGTCCTGGGTGTACTGGAAGGCACGCGGCCAGGCCGCGCGCGGCAACAAAGAGCAGGCCGCGACCGCCTACGCCAGCATCGCTGACCGCTTCGATTTCTACGGCCAACTGGCCGCCGAGGAAATGGGCCGCCGCATCACCGTGCCGCCGCGTCCCGCGCCCATCAGCGACCAGGAAATCACCGAGGCTCGCGCCAATCCCGGCCTGCGCCGCGCAATCCAGCTCTTCCGCCTGGGCTGGCGCGCCGAAGCCGTGCCGGAATGGAACTTCACGCTGCGCGGCATGAGCGACCGCCAGCTGATGGCCGCCGCCGAACTGGCGCGCGCCGAGAACATCTACGACCGCGTGGTCAACACCTCCGACCGCACCGAAAAAGAGTTCGACTTCAGCCAGCGTTTCATTGCGCCCTTCGAAGGCCGCGTCACCGCCAAGGCCAACGCCATCGCGCTGGACCCGGCCTGGGTCTACGGCCTGATCCGCCAGGAATCGCGCTTCATCATGGACGCGCGTTCGCACGTGGGCGCATCCGGCCTGATGCAGCTGATGCCGGCCACGGCCAAGTGGGTCGCGGGCAAGATCGGCATGAGCAACTTCACGCCCGACAGCGTCAACGACTTCGACACCAACACCGAACTCGGCACCAACTACCTGAACATGGTGTTGCGCGACCTCAACGGGTCGCAGATGCTGGCCAGCGCCGGATATAACGCCGGCCCGCGCCGTCCGCACAACTGGCGCTCGACCTTCACGCATCCGGTGGAAGGCGCCATCTTCGCCGAGACCATCCCGTTCAACGAAACGCGCACCTACGTCAAGAACGTGATGTCCAACTCGGTCTATTACGCGGCCATGTTCACCGGCCAGTCCCAGTCCCTGAAGGAGCGCCTGGGCAACATCGTGCCGCTGGGCGCGGAAAGCACCTCGATTCCATGACGCGGGATCCGGCCACGGACGGCCTGCAGGTCTATATCGTGGGCGGAGCGGTGCGCGATGCGCTGCTCGGCCTGCCGCCCGGCGATCACGACTGGGTCGTGGTCGGCGCCACGCCCGAGGACATGGCGCGGCGCGGTTTCGTGCCGGTGGGCGGCGACTTTCCCGTCTTCCTGCATCCGCGCAGCAAAGAGGAATACGCCCTGGCGCGCACCGAGCGCAAATCGGGGCGCGGCTACAAGGGCTTCACGTTTTATACCGGCGCCGATGTCACGCTGGAAGAGGACTTGCGGCGCCGCGACCTGACGGTCAACGCCATCGCGCAGACCCGTGACGGCGAGCTGGTCGATCCCCTGGGCGGCGTGGCCGACGTGCGCGACCGCATCTTCCGCCATGTCGGCGATGCATTCGAAGAGGACCCGGTGCGCATCCTGCGGTTGGGGCGATTCGCGGCGCGCTTCGGTGATTTTTCCGTGGCGCCCGAGACCCTGGAACTATGTCGCCGCATGGTCGAGGCCGGCGAGGCCGATGCGTTGGTGGCCGAGCGGGTCTGGAAGGAATTGTCGCGCGGTCTGATGGCAGCCGCGCCGTCGCGCATGCTGGGCATCCTGCAACAATGCGGGGCGCTGGCGCGTGTGATGCCCGAACTGCAAGGCGTGGACGAAACCGCGGCGGAGGTGGACCGCGCCGCCGCGCAGGGCCTGTCGCTGCCGGGCCGCTACGCCTTGCTGTGCCGGCTGACGCCCGAGCGCGATGCCATGGGCCGACGCTTGCGCGTACCTACCGAGTGCAATGATTACGCGCGGCTACTGCCGGAAGTGCTGGCGGGGCTGGATGCCGCGCAACAAGCGGCCGACCCCGCCGACGCGCAGTTGGCGCTGATGGAGCGTGCCGATGCCCTGCGCAAGCCGGAACGCTTTCTGGATCTGCTGGACGCGGCTTCGGTGCTGCGGCCGGTGGACCGAGAAGCCTGGCAGTCGCGCGCGGCCGCCGTGCGCGGCGTGGACGCCGGCGCCATCGCCAAAGCTTGCGCCGGGGACCCGGCGCGCATCAAGGAGCAGTTGCGCGCAGCGCGGTTGGAACGGCTGCGGGCGCAGTGATGCTGCTCTTGTTCCGAGGGCGCGGCGGCCCGCGCCTTTACAGCTTGCCCAGGCGGTCGCCGCGCGAGAACCCCGCCAGCGGCTCGGTGATGCCGCGCCCCACCGCCAGCACCTTGAACAGCTCGCCCATCTCAGATTCGGATAGCAATTTCTGCACTGGCGCGACGGCCTGCGCGTATTGCTGCACGTCGCTCGGATCCAGCTGCGCCAACAACTCCATCAGCCCCGCGTTCATCAGGAAGCGGGCTTGCGAGGTGTAGCCCAGTACCTGTAGGCCGGCCTCGAGCGCCGCGTCCGCCATGGCGGTGAAATCGACGTGGGCGGTGATGTCTTGCAGGCCGGGCGCGGTGAACGGGTCGCCGTGGGCATGGTGGCGCAGATGGCACATGAGCGTGCCGCCCGCGCGCTGCGGATGGTAGTACTCGCTGCGTGGAAAGCCGTAGTCGACCAGCAACGCCGCGCCGCGCTCCAACCAGCCGCCCATGGCGGCGATCCAGGCTTCGCCTTGCAGATTGATCTCGGACACGTAGCCGGGCAGGGCCGGCATGCGGGCGGCGACGGCGGCTGCCAGCGCGGGCGGCGCGGGACGGTCTTGCCAGACAAAGGCTGGCGATGCATCCACCGCCACGCCGCGCTCCAGCACCTCGCCCGCGTCGCTCCAGCGGAAGATCGATACCGGCATCGCGTCCAACACCTCGTTGGCCAGCACGCAGCCGGCAAACGCTTGCGGCAACGCGTCCAGCCATTGCACGCGGTCGCCGAACGCCGCCAGTCTTTCTGCCTGGCGGGCGCGCAGGTCGGCCGAGACTTCCAGGATCAGATAGCGGGTCTGCTCCAGGCCCATCGCGTCCAGTTCGCGCAGCACGCCTTCGGCCAGCGCGCCGGTGCCGGCGCCGAATTCCAGCACGGCGTCGGTCTGTGTCTGGCGCAGCACCTGGGCGGCCTGGCGGGCCAGCGTGCGGGCGAACAGCGGGGTCAGCTGGGGGGCTGTGACGAAGTCGCCAGCGGGCGCGCGGACGTCGTCGTCGGCATCGGCCAGCTTGACGTTGCCGGCCGCGTAATAGCCCAGCCCGGGCGCGTACAGCGCTTGCGCCATCCAATGGTCGAACGACAGCCAGCCGCCATGGGCGGCGATGGTGGCGCGCAGGTGCGCGGCGGCGGCGGCGCTGTGTTCCTGGGCGGCGGGGGCAAGGGCGGGCAGATTGCCGGGGGCGGAGCGTTGCATGGTCGGGGCAGGTGTGGACAAGCCGTCATTTTCCCAAAAAACAAACCCCGCGACAGGCGCGGGGTTTGTTGTGGGCTCAAGCGGGGCGATTAGCCGCGGCGATCAGCTGGCTTGGCGAAGCGCTTGGCGGGGCCGCCGGGGCGCTTGTCGAACGTGGGCTTGCCACGGAAACCGCCTTCCGGGCGGTCGCCGCCGCGGAAGCCGCCTTCACGCTGCGGACGGTCGCCGAAGCTGGGGCGGTCGCCGAAGCTCGGACGATCGCTGAAGCTGGGGCGCGAGTCACGGTCGCCGCCGCGGAAACCACCTTCACGCGGGCCGCGCTCGTTGAACGGGCGGGCATCGCGCTGGGGGCGGTCGCCATAGCTGGGACGGTCGCCGAAGCTGGGACGCGAATCGCGGTCGCCGCCGCGGAAGCCGCCTTCGCGCTGGGGACGGTCACCGAAGGGACGATTGCCCTGGTAGCCGCCTTCACGCTGCGGACGGTCGCCGAAGGCGGGACGATCGCTGAACGAGCGGGCCGGACGATCGCCGAACGGACGATTGCCTTGGTAGCCGCCTTCACGCGGGGCGCTGTCGCGATTGCCCTGGTAACCGCCTTCACGCGGCTTGAATTCGCCACGCGGGCCGCCGAAGGAACGGCCTTCGCGGTTGCCCTGGTAGCCGCCGCCGGGACGCTTGCCATACGGCTTGCCGCCGCCGCCGCCGGTCGAAGGACGCGGGGTGCGCTTGGGTTCCAGGCCGGCGATCACTTCAGGCGTGATCGATTGGCCGATGTAGTGCTCGATGCGGCGGACCTTGTGGCGCTCGGAGTGCGTGGCCAGCGTGAAGGCCAGGCCGCTGCGGCCGGCGCGGCCGGTACGGCCGATACGGTGCACGTAGTCTTCGGCCTGCATCGGCAGGTCGAAGTTGACGGCGTGGCTGATGCCTTGCACGTCGATGCCGCGGGCGGCCACGTCGGTGGCGACCAGGATGCGCAGTTGGCCGCGTTGCAGTTGCGACAGCGTGCGGGTGCGTTGGCGCTGGTTCATGTCGCCGTGCAGGGCGGCGGCGGCAAAGCCTTGGTCGGCCAGGCGGTCGGCCAGATCGTCAGCGCCGCGCTTGGTCGACGTGAAGACGATGGCCTGGTCCAGCGCGGCGTCGCGCAGCACGTGGTCCAGCAATTGCATCTTGTGGCTGGCATCGTCCGCGTACAGCAGGCTTTGCGTGATGTTGGTGTGCTTTTCCTTGGCGCCGGCCATTTCGATGCGCTGCGGATCGCGCATCATGCGCGCCGCCAGCTTGGCGATGGTGCCGTCCAGCGTGGCCGAGAACAGCAGCGTCTGACGGTCTTCCGGCAGGCGGCTGACGATGGTCTCGATATCTTCGATGAAGCCCATGTCCAGCATGCGGTCGGCTTCGTCCAGCACCAGCGTGTGCACGGTGTTCAGCTTGACGCGGCCCGAGTTCAGGTGGTCGATCAGGCGGCCGGGGGTGGCGACCAGCACGTCCACGCGGCGCGACAGCGCCTTCAACTGCGCGCCGTAGGGCATGCCGCCCACGACGGTGGCGGTGCGCAGGTCGGCCAGCTTGCGGCCGTAGGTGGCGGTGGCGTCGGTGACTTGCAGGGCCAGTTCGCGGGTCGGGGTCAGCACCAGCACTTGCACGCCGACGCCCTTGTTGGCGGGCATCTGGGCAATACGGTGCAGGGCCGGCAGCATGAAGGCCGCGGTCTTGCCGCTACCCGTTTGCGAGGACACCATCAGATCGTGGCCAGCCAGCGCTTGGGGAATGGCGGAGGCTTGGACGGGGGTGGGGGTGGCGAAGCCAGCTTCTTGGACGGCCGACAACAGAGCGGGCGCAAGACCCAGGTTTTCGAAAGACATTACTTTCCCTTGCCGCAATCAATGCGACGCAGTGCTTGGTCGGGCCAAAGGGAGTAGGCGGCCGGATCCAGGCGACGGTTGATGGAGCATCGTGCCGACCGGATCAACCATGCGCGTGGCGCGTTCTCTAGTACTGAGTGGAACGCAGGGCGAAAGGAAAGGGGTCAGGAATCGATGATAGTTCGGCATGGGGCCGGGGCTGTTACCCGGCGAACTGCGAAAACTTCCGCTAAATCAAGGCGGTAAATGCCGAACTCGTTTTGTGCAGTGCGGCGATCATAACCCGAATTCGCCTTGCATGGGAATTATTTTTTTGTCTAGTCCCCAATCAATAGGGTTTTTCCCTTGGTTGATCAGCCACTGGTTGGTTGCCAGGAAATGGCCGCAGCCCAGGAAGGGCACAGGGGGCCTCCGGGCGGACAGCGGGGAGGGATGGTTGGACATCAGGACCAGGTGGCCGCTGTTGTCCGGAAGCAACGCCCGCTTGGCTTGGGCATGGGCGCCCCAGAGCATGAAAACCTTCGGAGAGGGATCTCTGGCGACCAGGGCGATCAACGCATCCGTCACTGTTTCCCAGCCGCGCTTGGCATGGGACGCAGGCTGGCCGTCTTCAACGGTCAGCGCGGTATTCAGCAGCAGCACGCCCTGATCGGCCCAGCCGCTCAGGTCGTTGCCGACTGGAATGCGGGTGCCGGGATATTCCTGGGCGATCTCATTGAAGATATTGCGCAGGCTGGGCGGCCGCTTGCAGTCGTCCGGCACCGAGAAGGCCAGGCCCTGGGCCTGGCCGGGGCCATGGTATGGATCCTGTCCCAGGATCACCACGCGCACGTCCGACGGCGCCAGGCCGTGCAGGGCGCGGAAAGGCGTGGCCGGGTAGACCACCGCGCCTTCTTCCAGGCGCTTGTCCACATGGGCGATCGCGCCGGCCAGCGCGTCGGCCACGGTGCGCGCTGCAAAAGCGGCTCTCCAGGCGGGGGAGAGCTGCTCGGCCTGAGTGGCCAGCGAGGAACGAAGTAGGCGGTTGTCCAGGTGCATGGGCGCAATTGTGGCATAGCCTCTTTCCGGCGTCGGACGGGGGTATGGAGGGCCGAAAAAGGGCCTATCCCCTGTCAACTATCAGAATTTTCTGGTGCCGGACGGCCGGTCGATGGCTTAACTTGCCGCAAGTATTGCAGACCGGAACTCGTGCGTTGAGCTCAACAGCCAGAGGCGCGCATTCGCACGAAGTTCATCCCCAATGAGAACGACCGTACCCATGCGGGCAAGCGGAATCGCTGCGCCCAATAGCGGTTTCATCAAGAAAAATATTGAATTAATAATTTTCAAATGAAGACCGCCGGGCGCGACATTGCGCTGACCTCGACCGCGGGCTCCGAAAACCATGGCAGCACCTGGGGCACGCACCTCACCGGCGTGGCGCGGGTGGAGGCGGGCACCCTCGACATGCAGGCCGGCCGCGACCTGACCCTGATCGCGGGCCAGGACGTCAACGCGAGGGCGGCCGATGTCACTGCCGGCAAGCAGCTAGCGGTCGCGGCGGGACGCGACATCAACCTGACCGCGGGCGTGGAGACGGGCTCTGCGCGCGACGAGGTCCACTTCAAGACCAAGGGCTTCCTGTCCTCCAAGACCACCCACACGATCAAGTCGGGCGAATGGGCGCAGGCGCAGGGCTCGACCTTCACCGGCGATACCGCCGTGCTGATGGCCGGAAGGGATTTGAACGTCATCGGCTCCAACGTCGGCGCGCAGAAGAACCTGGTCATGAACGCCGAGCGCGACGTGAACATCCTGCCCGGCGTCAACACTTCGGACAGCTATGACTACAAGAAAGTCACCAAGTCCGGCCTGGGCGCGACCGGCGGCCTGAGCTACGGCAAACGCCAGCAGACAGACTCGCTCGACGGCAAGAAAGTCTTCCACACGGCCAGCACCGTGGGCAGCGTCGAAGGCGACGTGCTCATCAACGCCGGCAAGACCTTGAACATCGTGGGCAGCAACGTGATCGCGCCCAAGGGCGACGTGACCCTGATTGGCCAGCAGGTCAACATCGCCGCCGCCCAGGACACCGCCCGCGAAAGAGAGTTCCACGAGGTCAAGCAAAGCGGCCTGAGCATCAACGCCAAGTCCCCCTTGCTCGACGCCATGCAAACCGCCAACCGCATGGGCAAAGCCGCCGACAAGACCGACAACAAGATCATGAAGGCCCTGGCCCTGGCGACCACGGGCGTGGCGGCGGTCAACACCTACGACGAAGTGATGGCGGACCCGCAGAGCGCGGGTGGCATGACGCTGAGCATCGACTACGGCAGCAGCAAGAGCCAGACCACCACCACCCGCAACACGACCTCGTCCGTCGGCTCCAACATCGCCGCAGGCAACGATCTCACCGTCATCGCCAAGGGCGCGGGCGCCGATTCGGACCTCACGGTCACGGGTTCGCGGCTGTCGGCCGGGAACAACGCCTTGCTCAAGGCGGACGGCGACATCCTGCTGCAAGCCGCGCGCGACACCTACGAACAGCACACCCAGAGCAAGAGCACGGGCGCCAGCGTGGGCGTGGGCGTGACGGCAGGCAGCAACGGCGTCGGCTTCGTGGCGACCGCCGGGGCCAACGCCTCGCGCGGCCGCAGCGACGGCAAGGACACCACCTGGACCAACAGCGAGCTGACCGCGGGCAATGTGCTGGCGCTGCAATCGGGCGGCGACACCTCCCTGATCGGCGCGACAGCCCGCGCCGATCAGATCATCGCCGACGTAGGACGGGACCTGCGCATCGAGAGCCTGCAGGACCTCAGCACCTACGACTCCAAGAAGCAGGGCGGCGGGGTGCAGGGCAGCCTGTGCTACGGCTATTGCAAGAGCTCGGTCTCGGGCAACGTGTCGCAGACCCGGATGAAGAGCGACTACAAGTCGGTGGAGGAACAGTCCGGCCTGATGGCGGGCGACGGCGGTTTCGTGGTGGACGTCAAGCGCAACACCACACTGACAGGCGGCGTCATCTCCAGTAGCGACCAGGCCGTGGCGGATGGTTTGAACCTGCTGAAGACAGGCACGCTGGTGGCCGAAGACGTGAAGAACGTGGCGCGCTACAAGGCCGACCGGGTCTCCGTGAGCGGCGGCAGCGGTGGAGGAGGGACGCCAGTGGCGCTCGGCGCCTTCGGCGAAAGCGACTCCAAGACGCTCAGCGGCATCAGCGGCGGGACGGTGGAGATCCGCGACATCGCGGGGCAGCAGGCGCTGACCGGCAAGACGGCGGCCGAGACCATCGCGTTGTTGAACCGCGATACGAGCGATACGTTGAATTCGCTTAATCCGATCTTCGACAAGGAGAAGATCGAGGCGGGGTTCGACATTGTGGAGGAAATGGGAAATCAGGCGGGACGGTTTTTCGAGAATCGGGCGGCGAAGGCGAAGGCGCTTGAAGAGGCGTTGAAGGATGAACCCGAGGGGCCACGCCGGGACGAGCTGAAAG
Source organism: Achromobacter sp. (assembly GCF_049647645.1). Taxonomy (GTDB): domain Bacteria; phylum Pseudomonadota; class Gammaproteobacteria; order Burkholderiales; family Burkholderiaceae_B; genus Achromobacter. The sequence continues at coordinate 6,479 of NZ_JBARYB010000007.1, read as the reverse complement.
CGCAATACGAAGACGCCAAGAGATGGGAGATTGGCAGCAAAAGTCGTCTTTTGGCGACCGCAATACTCGGTGCATTGGGCGGCAACGTCACCGGCGGCGCCAGCGAAATGGTCCAGGCGGCAGCGGTCAATTATCTGCAAGGTCTGACCGCGCAGCAAATCAAGCTGTATGCGGATGCGCTGGGCGAAGGCGTCGAGGCGCAAGCTGCGCGCGCCGCGTTGCACGCGGTGGCGGGATGCGCCGCGGGCTCGGTGCGCGGCGATGGTTGCGGGGCTTCCGCGTTGGGCGCTGGAGCCGCTTCGGTGGTGAACACCTTGCTGGATGCCGCCAACGGCAAATCTGGTTCGACCTTGTCACCGCAGGAGAAGGAGGCCCGCAACAACCTGGTGTCTTCGCTGTTGGCCGGCCTGGCCGCTGGGCTGGGATTGGACGCGAGCGCGGTCGTCAACAGCGGGAAGCTGGAAACCGAGAACAACACACTGAAGAACCATGCAAACGTCCACACAGCCAAGTTTGAATCCAAGGTTAAGGAGTTGGCGGAATGTGTGGGCGATCGCGGATGTCAGACCGCAGTGGGTCATTTCGAGGGGTGGATCAAAGTTATTGACGAGCAGGATCTACCTGCTTGCGGGAGCAATGACTCGTGCGTCCAGGACAAGCTCCGCGAGAGGGGGGCATATGTTGCGGGGCTAGCCACTGCCACCAACCGACTGAGTGATCCGCTGATTGCCGGGATGGACTTGCTGGACGCGGCCAATCACAACAATACCTATGATCGGTTGGAATTGAAGGATGCGCTGGTGCGCTTCCAGGTTGGTTCGCCCGACTACGCAAACGGAGTGGATCGTTTCGTGGTTGAGACAATGATGGCATCGCCGGTAGTTTTTGCGGCGGTGAAAGGATTGTCACCACTTGATAGCGATGGAGGAGTGGGAGGGAAGCCCAAGGCTGGGAATAGTGCCTCTGGTTCGGGAGATAACCCGAAAAGTATGTTGGGCGCGGGGGGCGTTCAAACAGCTAGTAAGACTATATGGAAGGGGGCAGGCAAGGAACGTTTAGACGTTGAGAATCCCAATCCAGGTCAACGTCCTGGGCAGATCCACTATCAGGATAATGAGGGAAACAAGTATCTCTACGATTCATCCACAAATTCATTTCCCGATGCTCCAAAATCTGTTAATAAACTATTATTGGATAAGAAGTTCATGCAGGCGATTGAAAAAGGTTTGAAAAAGTATCTGGGAGAATAGTTTTGATCGCAATGAATGCCAAGATGAAAAAGGCGCTGGTAGGTACTGTTTGGGAGGGAGAAAAAATTCCGGAGAAATTGCTTGATATGCTTTGTCCAGGATTTTCAATAGAAAACGAATGTGTATTTCTTGCCTCTTTAGCGACTAAACGCCGAAATGTGAATAAAGATGATTTCCCAGATAAAACTGGTTGGGAGTGTTTTGTCAATTCTATTCATATCGATGATTATTGCTCTTCAGCCTATATTCTTAATTCGCTAATTTTTTTGGATGACCTTTTCAAGAAATGGCGGGAGCGCAGGGAAGGAGTTCTTCAAGCTATAGTCTCCAGTGATGAATTCGGCGCAAATGTAAAGTTCCATTTGTTACGTGATGGCGAATCATGGGTTGATCAGGATCTGGAGAAATATGAGGATCCAATTCTAGTGTTGGATTCCACGATGGAGGATGTTGGTCGTATTCTTAAGCCGCGAGGAGGGGAGGACAGTCAAGAAGAATAGCGGCAAAATAAGGTGTCAGTCTCTACGTCCGGACTCTGAGATCTTTAAAAATCAGCGATGCGTTTGGCAAATTAACTGGCGCTTTGCCAAATGAAAGAATGCGAAATTGCATCTCAACAAAATTGGTCTTTAACAAAATGAAAAACTAGGCACCAGGGCGCCACCGTCGATCTCGCCGACTGCGAAGTCATAAAGGCCCTGGCCCCGGCGACTACGGGCCTTGGCGGCGGTCAACACCTACGACGAAGTGATGGCGGACCCGCAGAGCGCGGGTGGCATGACGCTGAGCATCGACTACGGCAGCAGCAAGAGCCAGACGGTAATCCCCCCGTAAAAGCGATGTAGTCAGAAGTAGAATTTTCTCGTTGCCTGGAGGCACAGGCGCGATCTTGTTACGGCGGGCGACAAGCGCCGTTGGGCAAGGCGGGCAATGATGCTGTATTCGAATTGAGAATCATTGTTAATATTGCGGCCTTCCCGCATTCGCCGCGATTGCCGCCATGTCCAGTCCTCCCAGCAGCCTCAAAGGTTGGCTCGCCCATTATGGCGAGTTGGTGGGCGCGTGGGCCAAGCGCAATTCAAGGCCGAGCGACGCGGAGGATGCCGCGCAGGACGTGATGGCCGGCCTGCTGAGCGGCGGCAGCCGCAGCGTATCCAACGGCAAATCCTATTTGCGCCGGGCGGCGCAGAATCGGCTGATCAGCGAGATGCGGCGGCAGGCGCGGCATGATGAGGTATCGCTGGAAGCCTGGGCCGCCGATGACCCCGCGCAGTGGCATGACCCGGAGTCCAGCGCCCGCGCTCGCCAGTTGGCTGACGCGCTGGAGTGCGCCCTGGCCAGCTTGCCGGTAAAGAAGCGGCAAGCCTATGTCTGGTGCCGGCTGGAAGGCTATTCACAGCCCGAAGTCGCGGCGCGGATGGGGCTGGCGCTCAATACGGTCGAGCGCTATATCATGGACGCCACCCGAGAAGTCCGCGAACAGCTGAAACACTTCTGCCCGGATTGATCCGCCGCGCAATGACCGACCCCATCGACCCCGACACCCTGACCGATCCCCGCGACGCGGCCGCCTATTGGTTTGCCCGCGAGCATTCGGAACAGATGAGTCAGGCTGAGCGCCAGCAGTTCGAAGCGTGGCGGCGGGCGAATCCCTCGCACGACCTGGAGTTCCGCCGCGCGCGCGGTATCTGGAATGCCAGCGCGCAGTTGGGGGAAGAGAGGCTGCGCGCGCTGACGCAGGAGCCGTTAGCCGCATCCAGCCGCCGCGCGCCGCCGCGTCGTCGCCTGGTGGCGGGGCTGGTCCTTGCAGGCGCCGCCGCCGTGGTTGCGGCCGTGGCGTTGCCGCGATGGGGCGAGAGCGATCCGGGCTACGCCGCGCAATACGCAACGCAGTTGGGGCAACGTCAGCAAGTGTCGCTGCCCGATGCGTCCATCGTCGACCTGAACACCGCCACACAATTGTCGGTAGCGCTGCATGCGGACCACCGGGTGGTGGAGTTGAAAACGGGCGAGGCGACGTTTTCGGTGACCCCGGACGCCAGCCGGCCGTTCTATGTCGAAGCCGCCGGCGTGACCATTCGCGTGACGGGCACGCGCTTCAATGTCCGGCGCGACGCCGACGTGGTGCGCGTGGCCGTGGAATCGGGCACGGTGGCGGTCCAGTCTGGCCATTGGTGGGACCGCAGCCAGGTACTGCTGACGGCGGGTCAGGGCACGCGCACGGCGCAGGATGGCCGCTTGTCGCCGTCCGAAAAGCTGGACGTGGCGAATCTGCTGGCCTGGCAGCGTGGCCGAGCGGTTTTCCGCGACGTGCCGCTGTCCGAAGCCGTTTCCGAAATGAACCGCTACGGCCGCGCACCGATCCGCGTGTCGGGTGATGACGTGGCGGCGATGCGGATTTCGGGCGTGTTCAGCGTCGACAATCCCAAGGCTTTCCTGGATTTGCTGCCCGCGATCGCGCCGGTGCGCGTGCAAAGCGGCGCGGATGGCTCGGCCTTGATCGTGCGCCGCTAGCTTCTCGCGGTCATCTGGTCGGCTTGCTCAATTACGAATAGTTACTATTCAATCGCGTTTCTCCATCAGGGATTTGTTCGCGACAGGCGTCTTGTCTCCCAAGGGCATCGATCCGATGCCGCGGTTGCGCCAGCGTCTTCCGTCATGGGCTGACTGGCGCGCCTTGTCTCAAGCCCCCTCCAGGAACGCTAGTCCCGTGAACCGTATACCCTCTGGACCCGCTCTGCGCGGCACATCGCGCCTTGTCGCGCCGACGCGCGGGCTGACCGTGCTGGCCCTGTCCTTGATGCTGGCGCTGGCCATGCCGCAGCGTGAGGTCCACGCGCAGGAAGTGCCGCTGGCCGTGAATATCCCCGCGCAGTCGCTGGAAGGCGCCTTGACGCAACTGGCGACGCAGGCGTCGCTGGAATTGGCGTACGCGCCCGATACGGTGCGGGGGCTGCAGGCGCCCGCCGTGGCGGGCAATCTGACGCCGGACCAGGCCTTGCGGGCGCTGCTGGCAGGGTCCGGGCTGGCGTTTGAACGGTCGGGCAGCAATGTGTCGGTGTCGCGCGCAGAGGACGCCAACAGCGTGGTGATGAACACCATCACCGTCGTGGGCAAGGGCAACTCGATCACCGAGGACACCGGTTCCTACACCACCGGCGCCATGAGCACGGCGACCAAGCTGCCGCTGACCATCCAGGAAACACCACAATCCGTCAGCGTGGTCACCCGGCAGAAGCTGGACGACTTCGCCATGCAGACGATCGACGACGTGGCCAACAGCACCACCGGCGTCACGGTCAACCATTGGAGCAATGACCGGTCGCGCTATTTTTCGCGCGGCTTCACCATCAACACTTTCCTGATGGACGGCCTGCCCGTGTCGTACGAGACGGACACCTCCACCTACAGCACCACGGCCATGTACGACCACGTGGAAGTCGTACGCGGCCCCACCGGTTTGATGACCGGCATGGGCGATCCTTCCGGCACCATCAACTTTGTGCGCAAGCAGCCGACCGACGCCGCGCAATTCATTGCCACCGCGCGAGCGGGCTCGTGGAACAACTTCTCGGGCGAATTCGACGCCAGCGGGCCGCTGAACGACAGCGGCTCGGTGCGCGGGCGCTTCGTCACCTCGCAGCAGTCGCGCGACTATTTCACCGACGGCTATAGCAGCCGCAGGCAGCTGTACTACGGCGTGGTGGACATCGACCTGACCGCGAATACCGTGCTGACGCTGGGCGGACATTCCAACCGCGAAGACAACCCTGGCTCCGAATGGATGGGCGTGCCCACGGCGGTGGACGGATCGCCGCTGGATATCCGGCGGTCGCGCCGCTTTTCGCCGTCATGGAGCTATTGGGACAAGAGTGAATACAGCCTGTTCGCCGAGCTGAAGCACACCTTCACTAACGGCTGGATGGCGCGCGCGGCGGCCCGGGGCGTCAATGGCAAATCGTCGCTGGACGGCGCGTACTTCGTCGCCAGCGACAGTGGCCTGAGCGGCAACGTGTACGACGTGATGGGAGGCCGCTACGACTATGACAAGAAGCAGCGTAGCTTCGACCTGTCCGCCCAAGGCCCGATCACGCTGTTTGGCCGCGAGCATGACATCGCGGTGGGCGCGAGCTACCGCAACGACCATTGGCTCGACAACGGCTACAGCTACCTGAACGAGCCGGGCGGGTATCTGATGGTCTCGGGCGTCGACCCCTCGACCTGGGACCCGGATTCCCTGCGCCGTCAGGACTTCGTCAAAGATACGATGTGGCGCCGCGACCAGCGCTCCGAGCTGACCTCGCTATATGCCACGGGCCGCTTCCGCCTGGCCGATCCGTTGAGCATGATCCTGGGCGCCCGCATGGATTGGTTCGACTTCGACAATAAACAGACCCAGGGCAGCTGGAGCAGTCAGCGCAAGTTTGGCGAAGATGCCCACTTCACGCCCTATGCCGCGCTGATTTATGACCTGAACGACAACCATTCGGTCTACGCCAGCTATTCCAGCATTTTCAAGCCGCAGTACTACCTGGACACGTCCGGCACAGTGCTCAAGCCGGTGGAAGGCACCAATTACGAAATCGGCTTGAAGGGCAGCTACCTGGACGAACGCGTCAACGCTGCCATTGCGCTGTTCTCGACCACGCAGACCAACCTGCCGCAAGCCGTCACGGACATCCCATCGTGCTTCGTGGCCACCAATTGCTACCGCGCCGTCGGCGAGGTGAAAAGCGAGGGGGTGGAGGTCGACATCAACGGCGAATTGCTGCCGCGCCTGAATGTGGGCATCGGCTATTCGTACACCCGGGCCAAGGTCTCAAGCGGCGGCGTGGATGGCGCATCCGGCCAACCTTACGCCAGCTATGTTCCGCAGCACCAGTTCAAGGTGTCGGCGATGTATCACTTGCCAGGAAAGTTGGAGCAGTGGCGGGTGGGCGGAGCGGTGCGCGCGCAAAGCAAGATCACGACGCAGTCTCTGACCAGCAGCGCCGGGTATGTGATCAAGCAATCACCCTACGCGGTGGTCGATCTGGTGGCGGGCTATCGGGTGAATCGCCAGCTGGACTTCCAGCTGAACGTGAATAACCTGTTCGACAAGCGCTATTTCGATACGCTGGCAGGCAACAACGGCGGCAACTACTACGGGACGCCTCGCAGTTTCCTGCTGAGCACGCGCTATCAGTTCTCGCGGCGGCTGGGCGCGCGTTCGGGCACGCGCGCCCAGCG
>NZ_JBARYB010000006.1:0-24958 GCF_049647645.1 Achromobacter sp. | reverse complement strand
AGGCAGCCGAATGGCTGCTGGCGCGCGGCTACGAGCCGCAGGTCATGCCGGCATCACGCTCGCGGCTGGACGCGCCCTATGACTATCTGGCCGGGGCTGACGCCGACAGGCTGGCCGACCTGCACGCGGCCTTCGCCGCGCCCGAGGTCGGCGCGGTGTGGTGCCTGCAGGGCGGCTTCGGCTCCTGGCGCTTGCTGGACCAGTTGGACTTCGACCTGCTGCGCCGCCACCCCAAGCCGTTCATAGGCTATAGCGACATTACCGCGCTGCATCTGGCCATGCAGCGCCATGCCGGCTTCGTTACGTTCCATGGACCGATGCTGGCGCAGGACCTGCTGGCCGGCAAGCGCGAGCCTACCGAATCGCATTTGCTGTCCATGATCACCGGCCAGCTGGGGCGGGGAGCATGGATTACGCCGCCCCCTTATGCAACCGCCACGGAACTGATACCCGGCGCCGCCACCGGACGGCTGATCGGCGGCAACCTGGCGCTGATCGGAGCGTTGATTGGTTCCGACAGCGAAATCGACACCCGCGGCGCGATTCTCTTCATCGAGGACGTCAATGAAGCCTTGCCCCGCATCGACCGGCTGTTGAGCCAGTTGGCGGCCGCCGGCAAGTTCGACGAGCTCAAAGGCGTGCTGGTCGGCAACTTCACCCGGATCCTGGGCGTGCCGGGCGACGATGCCCAGGCCCAGGGGCTGCTGTATCCGCTGATATTGGACCAGTTCCGCTCCCGCGGCATCCCGGTGCTGGCGGGATGGCCCAGCGGCCACGGCGATCCGAACCTGACCTTGCCTCTGGGCGCGCAGGTGACGCTGGACACAGGGCGCGGCGGGCTGCGCCTGGATCAGGCAGTAGTCGCTTAAGGAAAATATGCTCCATTAATGAGTCATAAAATATAGATATGATCCATTAATGGATATTTTCGAGTATTGAAGTGACTCATTAATAGTGCAATTCCTTCACCTAAGCACTATTATCGATTCATGAAAAAGAAGATCGAACCCAGCTTCGATGGCGCCGCAGCGTTGGCCCGGATCGGCGCCAACATCCGCACCGCCAGGCTGCGGCGCGCCGAAACCGAGTCCACGCTGGCCAGCCGCATGGGCGTTTCGCGCGCCACCATCACGCGCCTGGAGCGCGGCGACGGCGGCGTGTCCCTGGCGTTGGCCATCGAAGCCTTGCTGCAGTACGGCTACGCCGACCAGGTCTACGCCCTGGGCGACCCCGAACTCGACGGCGTCGGCAAGCGCCTGGACGCCGTGCGCCGGCCCAGCCGCGGCAGCGGCAAGGCGCCGAACGCGCACCGCGCCGACCCCACCCAGCTGTAGCGCCCGCCCATGGTGCAGACCAGAAAGCACAAGTCGGTGGAGAGCGAGCTGTATGTCTACGTGGACATCCGCGGCGAGGCGGTGCTGGCCGGCCTGCTGACGCTGGACGACTCGGACGAAAACCACTTCTACGCCGAATTCACCTATGTGCAGTCCTATGTGAACGACCCGCGCGCCTTTGCGCTGGATCCGCTGAACCTGCCGCTGGTGGACGCGCGGACCACGTTCCGCACCGAAAGCCGCTACGAAACGCTGGGCGCCATCTTTGACGCCGCGCCCGACGCCTGGGGCCGCAACGTCATGCGCGTGGACAACGCCGGCGCCCGCGTGACCGAGGACGAAGTGCTGCTCAAGGGCCGCGGCATGGGCGTGGGGGCGCTGTTTTTCAGCGCCCGCCCGCTCACGCCGAACATGCGCAAGACCTACCGCCTGCCGGAACTCGGCCAGCTGGAGTCGCTCGCCGGCCTGCTCACCGACATCGACCAAGGCGTCAAACCCAAGGGCCTGTACCGCGACATTCTGGGCAGTTCCTGGGACATCGGCGGCGCGCGCCCCAAGACCATCGTGCGCGACGAGCACGGCGAAATGTGGATCGCCAAGTTTCCGCGCAAGGGCGACTCCTACGACCGCCAGCGGGTCGAGTACGCCAACCTGCAGATGGCCCGCGCCATCGGCCTGACGGTGCCCGAGATCCGCCTGGTCGAAACGCACCTGGGCGCGGTGCTGCTGACGCACCGCTTCGACCGCGAATTGCTGCCGGCCGGGAAGGGCGCGGATCCTGTCGTTTCCCGCCGGCATTTCCTCAGCGGCGCGTCGCTCATCAGCCCATCGGTGCAGATCGGCAAGCGCGAACTGGACGGGCCGCGCGGCAAGGCCACGTATTCCTACGCCCGGCTGGCGGACGTGGTCCGCCGCGTGTCGTCCAATCCGGTGCAGGACTTGAAGGAGCTGTACGCGCGCATGATCCTGAACGTGGCCGTCCACAATACCGACGACCACCTGAAGAACGTCGGCTTCCTGAAGGACGAGAGCGCGCACACGTATCGCCTTTCGCCCTTGTTCGACGTGGTGACGCAGGAAGGCTCCGCACGGCACTATCTGCACATCGGCGCGGCCGGCCGGGAAAGCTCGTTCCAGAACTGCCTGAGCGAGTACCGGCGCTTCGGCCTGCGCTCGGAGCCTGTTGCGCGCGGCATCCTCGACCATGTGCGCGAGGTGGTGGCCGGGCGCCAGCGCTACTACGCCATGGCCGGCATGACGGCGGAAGAAATCGGGCACGTCGAGGCGTCCTTGATGGCCTGGCGCCACGGTATATTGCCAGTATGAAAAAGCTGGATATTCCCGCACTGGAGATCTTCGTCGCGGCCGTCGAAGAAAAGAGCCTGTCAAAAGCGGCCGAGCGCGAAAACCTGGTGACTTCCGCCGCCAGCAAACGCGTGGCGGAACTGGAGCGCCACCTGGAGCGGACGCTGCTGCACCGGCACGGACGCGGGGTCGAGCCGACACCGGCCGGCGCCTTGCTGTACCAACGCGCCAAAGCCATCCTGCGCAGCGTGCAACTGACGGAAAGCGCCATCAACGGCTATTCGACGGACGGGCAGGCGAAGATCCGCCTGGCTTCCAATCCCTCGACCATCCTGCAATTCCTGCCGGGCGTGATGGGCCGTTTCCTGGCCGACCGCCGCGACGTCAGCGTGGATCTGCTCGATGCCCACAGCTACGACATTCCGCGCATGGTGGCGGAAGCCTCGGTCGACATCGGCATCTATCACGCGGACCATCCGGTGCCGGGCGTGGCTTCGTTTCCGTTCCGCCGCGACCGCGTCGGCCTGGTCGTCCCGGTGGGCCATCCCCTGGCCGGACGGGCCGAGCTATTCCTCGAGGACGCGCTGGACTATGACCTGCTGGGCTATTTCCCGCGCCATTCGCTCGATCAGTTCCTGGCCTATGTGGGCCAGACGCTGACGCGTCCGCCCAACGTCAAGTTGCAGGTCTCCAATTTCGAAACCCGCTGCCGCATGATCCGCGAAGGAGTGGGCATAGGCATCGTGCCCGAAGCCATCGCCCGCAACTATCTGGCCTCGATGGGATTGGTGCTGCTGCGCCTGCGCGATGCGTGGGCCGAGCGCCAGTTCTATGTCTGCGTGCGCGACGCGGCGCAATTGGCGCGTCCGGTGGAAGAGCTGCTGCGCGCCCTGACGGCGCCGGCGGCGGACGCGCGCTAGGCGCCCCGGCGTACGCGGCATGCGGGCGGCGGCCTGCCGCCCGCAGCTGGCCGCCCGCAGCTAGCCGCCCGCAGCTATTTCCCCCCACGGGCCGTGGCGGCTTCCTGCAACACTGGCCGCAGATACGACAGGAACCGTTGCGGATCCTCGCTCATGGGGAAATGCCCCATGCCTTCCATGATCTGCCACTTCGAGCCCGCGATACGGCCCGCCAGGAACTCGGTGTCCTGCGGCGTGCATGAGTAGTCATATTCGCCGGTCAGCAGCCACAGCGGGCAACGCTGCGTGTCGATCTGGGCCACGCGTTCCCGGATGTCGCCGTCGGCGGTGTAGAAGTGCAGGTCGCCCTTGAACACGCCCGGTCCGCTTTGCATGTAGTGCCATAGCGTTTCCCAGCGGTGCTTGTCCGGACTGCCCGGACCCACCAGGCCCGAAACGATGCCGGCGCAGACTTCCCCGCCATGCACGTCGGGACGGTTCAGCCATTCCAGGTCGTAGTAGGGGTCCACGTGCGCCCCCGATTGCAGGCCGATGGCGCCGCCAAAACGTTGCGCATGCTCCAGCGCCAGATGCAGCACCATGCGGCCGCCAATGGAGCAGCCCATCACGATGGGGCGTTCCAGCGCCAGCGCGTCGGCCACGCCCAGCACCGCCTCGGCATAATCCTTGGAGGTAAGGCGATAGGTCTCTTCGTGCCAGCCCTCGGGCGGCGAGGACTTGCCATGCCAGGGCAAATCGAAGGCGATGACCCGGAAATTCCGCAGTATCTCCGGATCGTTCATCACCGCGCGGTACTGGCGGCTATCCGCTCCCGCGGTATGCAGGCACAGCAGGGGCGCGCCGGCGCCGGCTTCCTCAACGTAGACGCGGTGCTCGCGCCCGCCCAGCGGCAGGCGCAGGTAACGACCGACGACAGGTTCGAATACGGCTTGTTGCGGGTTCACGAGGATGCTCCCGGGGTGCGCGGGCAGGCCAGCACCTCCTTGAAATACAGCAGGTTGGACATGAAGGGATAGAGATTGCCCTCGGCGCGCAGGCGGCGGAACTTGATCATGGCCATCAGGTCGTGGAAACCCGGCGCCGGCCTGGGCGTCCAGTAGCGGGCCCAGTCGTCGGCTTGCGCGCGCAGCGCGAAGTCCCAGCGCGGCATGACGAAGGGGCCGCGCCGCACCTGTTCGATGCGGCCGCCGGCCACCGTGATCAGGTGTGCGGTATCGCCGGCTTCCAGCAGAAACACCGTGTTCAGGTGCCGGCCCCGCCACACCAGCCGTTCGCGCGCGTTCACGGCGCCAGCCAGGCGATGCAGAATGAAATCGTCGTCTTGCATATCGGGTTCCTTTCAGGACGGCGGCATGTCCAGCCGGTAGATGCCATCTCCCGCGTCCGCGCGCGGGTAGCGTTCGGCCACCAGGGGGTCATGGCCCGGCACGATGTGCGCATCGGAATCCGCCAGCGACCGGATGCGCGCATAGCCCTCCAGCATGTCGCCGACATGGAAGATGGCAGGGAAGGGATTGTGGTCAGTGTAGTTGCGGTAGTAGTGCAGCGCGTCGGACGCCAGCACGATCCAGCCGCGGGCGGTATGCACGCGTACCACTTGCAGGCCCGGCGTATGCCCGCCGATCCGGTAGAGCTCCAGGCCCGGCGCCAGTTGGGAATCGCCATCGTGGAATCGCACCCGTCCCGCATAGAGCCGGCGCACGACCGCCTGCACGTCGTCGGCCGAGAAAAAATGCCGCATCGCCTCGAAGCACATGTAGCGGCCGGTGGCGTAGCGCATTTCGGCGTCCTGCAGATGGACCTGCGCCCGGGGGTAGGCTTCGACGTTGCCCGCGTGGTCATAGTGCAGATGGGTCAGGACGATGTCGCCTATGTCTTCCCGCGCCAGCCCCAGCCGCGCCAGCGCGGCTTCGGGCTGAAGGCTGAAAGCGCGACCGCGGGCCCGCGCCGAGCAGGCGCTGAAGCCCGTGTCGACCAGCACCGCGCGGCCGGCGCCGCGCACCAGCCAACAATAGAAGTCCAGGGGCATCGGCCCATCGTGCACGTCGCCGCGCGACAGGAAATTGTCCACGGCCCGCCGCTGCACGCTGGCATAGCGGATCGCATACACCTCGTGGATGGGCGGGACCGCGGGGGCCGGTTGGGCCGCGCTCATTGCTTGACCAGCTTGCACTGGCTTTCGGCCAGCGGCATGAAGGCCTGCTCGCCCGGCACCGTCTTGACGATCTTGTAGTAGTCCCAGGCGGCGGCGGACTCCTTCGGCGACTTCACTTCGACGACGTAGGTGTCGTGGATCAGCTTGCCGTCTTCGCGCAGGCGGGCATTGCGCGCAAAGGCATCGCGTATTGGCATGCCGCGCAGCGTCCGCATGACCACGTCCACATTGTCCGACCCGGATTTCTCGACGGCGCGCAGGTAGTTCAGCACCGCCGAGTACTGGCCCGCCTGCAAGGCGGTAGGCATCTTGCCGGCAGCCTTGAAGAAGCGCTGCGAAAACGCGCGGGTCTCGTCGTCCATGTCCCAGTAGAAGGTTTCGGCGAAGGTCATGCCTTGCGCCGCCTCCAGGCCCACGCCGTGCACGTCGGTGATGCTCATCAGCATGGCGACCAGTTTCTGCCGATCTGACAGGCCGAACTCGCGCGCCTGCTTGATCTCGTTCTGCAGGTCGGCGCCAGCGCTGGCGAAGGCCACCGCATCCGCCTTGCTGGATTGGGCGGCCAGCAGGAAGGACGCGAAGTCGGTGCCGGGGAAGGGGTAACGGACCGTCCCCGCGACGGTGCCGCCGCCGTCCTTTACGAAGCGCATGCCATCGCTTTCCAGCGAATGCCCGAAAGCGTAGTCCGCCGTGACGAAATACCATTTCTTGGCGCCGGCCTCGACCAGGGGCAGGGTGCCCACCTTGGCCAGGGCGTAGGTGTCATAGACCCATTGCACGTTGTTGGGCGAGCAATCCTCGCCCGTGATCCGGGTAGCGCCCGCGCCGGTCACCATGGTCATCCGCCCCTTTTCGCGGGCGATGTTCATGACGGCCAGGGCCACGGCGCTGTTGCCCAGCTCGGTGACCACGTCGACCTTCTCGCGGTCCATCCATTCGCGGGCGCGGCCCGCGGCCACGTCGGTCTTGTTGAGGTGGTCGGCGGAGAGCATCTCCACCGGCTTGCCGAGCACTTTGCCGCCGAAGTCCTCGATGGCGAGCTTGGTGGCCAGCACCGAGCCCGGCCCGACGTTGCCGGAGTAGGCGCCGGACATGTCCGTCAAGACCCCGATGCGCACGACGCCGTCCGATATGCCGTCAGCCGATGGCGCTTGTGCCTGCGCCAATCCGGTCGCGGCGGCGAGCGCCAGCAGGACGGTGATTTTCTTGTTCATGGTTTGTCTCCTGGTTTGGCCTATATCTGGCTTACGTACTTGATCTGCATGAATTCCTGCAGGCCCTCGATGCCGCCTTCCTTGCCCAGGCCGCTATCCTTGAAGCCGCCGAAGGGAGTTTCCGGCAAGGACGCCTGGCAATGGTTGACGCAGACGACGCCGCTTTCGATGCGCTCGGTCGCGGTCCGCGCAATGGCGGCGTCCCGCGTAAAGACATAGGCGGCCAGGCCAAAAGGCAGGCGGTTGGCCAGCGCCAGGCCTTCGTCCAGGTCCCGGAACGGGCTGACCAGCGCCAAGGGACCGAAAGGTTCGGTGTTGGCGGCAAGGCTGTCGGTCGCGACGTCGCGCAGCACGGTCGGGGACCAGAACCAGCCCGGCAGATCCGGCCGCGTGCCGCCTGCCGCCAGTTGCGCGCCATGCGCCAGCGAGTCGGCCACCATGGACTCCATCGCGGCCAGGCGCCTGGGGTTGGCCAGCGGTCCCATCTGCACGCCCGCGTCCAGGCCGTTGCCGACCCGCCATCCACGGGCGCGTTCCGCCAACCGCGCCACAAAGCGTTCGTATGCGCCTTGCTGCACATACATGCGGGTGGGCGAAGTGCAGATCTGGCCGGAGTTGCGCAGCTTGGCGGCCAGCACGGCATCGGCGGCGGCTTCGGCGTCGGCGTCATCGAATACCAGCACCGGCGCGTGTCCGCCCAGTTCCAGCGTGGCGCGCTTCAGGCCTGCCGCCGCCATTACGGCCAGCTCGCGCCCGATGGAGGTGGACCCGGTGAACGTCACCATGCGGATCAGCGGCGACTCGATCAGCCGGCGTGAAATCTCGCCGGGATCGCCGAACAGCATGCTGAGGGTGCCCGCGGGCAAGCCGGCGTCGGCAAGCGCGCGGCCGATCTCCAGCGCGATCGCGGGGGTCTCCTCGGAAGGCTTGATGACGATGGAGCAGCCGGCGCCCAGGGCGCCCGCGATCTTGCGCGAAGGCGTGATGGCCGGAGCATTCCAGCCGGAGAAAGCCGCCACCGGTCCCACCGGTTCCGGAATCGCCATCTGGCGGATGCCGGCGACGCGTCCCGGGATCAGGCGGCCATAGGTGCGGCGGGCTTCCTCGGCCGCCCATTCGAACATTTCGGCCGCCGTGGCCACTTCCTTTTCGGATTCGGCCAGCGGCTTGCCCAGCTCGCGGGTGATCAACCAGGCCAGGCGCGGCGTGCGCTCGCGCATCAGGGCCGCCGCGCGCCGCAGGACCGCGGCCCGTTCCAGCGCGGGCGTATCGCGCCAGCGCGGAAAGCTGCGATGCGCCGAGTCCAGCGCCGCGTCGATATCTTCCGGCGTGGCAATCGGCAGGCGGCCCAGCACCGCCTGCGTGGCGGGATCAATTACTTCCAGCGTGCGGCGGTTTCCCGCCGGCTGGGCATGGCCGCCGATCAATAGCTTCAGTTCCGGGTATTGCAGGGAGTTATCCATTTATTCCGCCTTGGCGATGTTGCCGTCCCGAATCACTTGCGCCCAGCGTTCGGTCTGGGACTGGATGTGCCGCGCGAAGTCATCGGCGCTGCCCGTCATCGGGAACTGGCCCAGTTTCAGCAGGGCCTCGCGCGATTCCGGCGTGCCCATGACCTTGTTGACCGCCGCGTTCAGGCGCAGCGTCACTTCGGGCGGCAGTCCCGCCGGCGCCAGCACGCCGTTCCAGGGTTCGGCCGTGAAACCCGGAATCCCCGCGGCTTGCGCCACGGTCGAGATGCCTGGCGCGACGGCCGAGGGCTCGGCGCTGGCGATCGCCAGCGCGCGCATCTTGCCGGCCTGCACCTGGGGCATGGCCGCGATTGCGCTGAGGAAAGCCATGTCGACCCGGCCCGCGACCAGGTCGGCGATGGCGGCCGAATCGCCCTTGTAGGGCACATGCGTGATGTCCAGCTTCGCAGCGCTCTTGAACCATTCGCCCGCCAGATGGTTGACCGCGCCGCTGCCGGCCGACGCGAAGGTCAGGCTGCCGGGCTTCTGGCGCGCCCCGGCGATCAGTTCCTGCACGGTGTTGAAAGGGGAGCTGGAGGGCACCACCAGCAGGTAGGGATAGCTGGCCACCAGCGCCACGGGCTGGAAGTCCTTCAGCACCTGGTAGTCGACCTTCTGCTTGTAGACGGGCTCGATGGACAGGGTGCCGCTGCTGCCCAGCATCAGCGTGTAGCCGTCTGCGGCGGCGCGCTTGACCGATTGCACGGCGACCACGCCGTTGGCTCCAGCGCGGTTCTCGACCACGACGGTCTGGCCCAGTTCAGCCTCGAGCTTGCGCGCTAGGTATCGGCCGACCGCGTCGGTGGGACCGCCTGCGGTGAAGCCGATGACCAGCGTGACCGGCTTGGAGGGATAGTCGGCCGCGGCCGCGCTGCAACTGATGATGGCGGCGAGCGCGGGCAGCGCGCACCTGGCGAATAGTGATTTCATGGTTGTCTCGGAGTAGGGAGGGGCGGCGCGGATTGCGCCGCGCGGCGGAGCCGGCAGGTTTACTCGTAGCCGCGCTCGATCAGCTTGACCATCACCGGGTAGTACTCCTTGACGAAGCCGGCCGCGCGGGTGCGCTCCAGCAGGTCATGCGTCAGCTTGGCGGAGCGGGCGTCCACCTCTCCCTGCCGGGCCAGTTCCAGCGCCAGCAGGATGTCCTTGATCGCGTACTCGGTCGGAAAGGTCTTTTCGGGGTAGGTCTCGGCGGCCAGCGCCTTCAGGCCGGGATTGCGCAGCACGAAGCTGTCGGCAGACCCCTTGCTCAGCGCGTTCAGCAGCAGCGCGCCGTCGACGCCGGCGCTGCGGCCTATGGTGATGGCCTCGGCCAGTGCGTGCACCGTCATGAACACCACCATATTGTTCATGATCTTGACCACCTGACCGTTGCCCACGCCGCCGCAAAGCAGCACGTCCGTGCCCATGCACGACAGATAGGGCAGCACCGTCTCGTAGTCCTCGGGCGTGGCGCCCACGGTGATCATCAGGGTGCCCAGCCTGGCGGCCTCGCGCATGCGGGCGACCGGCGCATCGATCAGCAGGATGCCGTGGCCGCGCAAGGTTTCGGCCAGCTTGCGCGTGCGGGTGACGTCGCTGGTGCTCATGTCCACCACGATGCGCACACGTCCGGCCGCCTCCACCAGGCCTCCCGGACCGGTGCACACCTGTTCCACCTGCACGATGCTGGGCAGGGACAGGAACACGATCTCGGCACTTTGGGCCACCTCGATGAGGGAGGCGCAGGCATGGCCTCCGAGCGCCCCGATCCGGGCCGCCGGATCGGGGCTGATGTCGGTCACATAGACGGGATGGCCGGACTTGCGCACCAGGTTGGCGCACATGGGTTCGCCCATGACGCCCAGGCCGATGAAGCCCAGCGGGGTCTTGCTGTCGCTCATTACTTCCTCCTTTGTGTTGCGGGTTTTTTAGTTGTTGCATGCAGCTTACGGAGCGAGCCGGGCTGCCGGTATGAAAAATTGGCAAAGCAACCTTCTCCATTTCCGTCCCCCCGGGATCAAGAAGGCTCGTTTTCCTTTTTATCAACGCTGGCCGGCCGGGGACGCATAGAGTGATCGGCAGAGATGAGCGAGGCGCTGCCGCGCCGCGACGACAACGGAGACACGCATGTTGCTGGACACGATTGCGGCCTATGGCGCGCACGACACCCGGGCCCGCTTGCCCGACGAGGTCATCCACCACGCCAAACGCGCCTTCCTGGACTGGCTGTCGGCCCTGTATCCGGGCACCCGCAGCCAGCCGTGCCTGCAGTTGCTGGGCGCTCATGGCGCGGAGCTGGGTTCGGGCAGTTCCAGCCTGCCGGGCTGCGCCACCACGGCATTTCCGGCCACCGCGGCCTGGATCAACGGCAGCGTTTCCCATGCCGTCGAGTTCGACGACATTTACCGCGACGCGATCTACCACCCCGGCTGCCCAACCATCGCCGCGGCGCTGGCGCTGGCGGAAGATGCCGATGCCAGCGGCCAGGCGCTGCTCAACGCCATCGTGGTGGGCTACGAGATATCGACCCGCATCGGCGCAGCGATCCAGCCGGCGCATTACCGCTACTTCCACACGACCGGCACCGTGGGCTGCTTTGGCGGCGCGGCGGCGGCGGCCGCGCTGTGCGCGCCGGGCGACGCCGGGGTCATGCTGCACGCGCTGGCCACGGCAGGCACGCTCGCCAGCGGCCTGCAGCAGGCTTTCCGCTCCGACGCCATGAGCAAGGCGCTGCACGCGGGACACGCGGCGGCCGTCGGCGTGCGGGCGGGGCAGGGCGCCGCCCACGGCATCACCGGCGTGCCGGACATCCTGGAAGGCGAGGTCGGCTTCGGCGCCGCGCTGGCGCAAGATCCCGACTGGAACCTGGCGATCGACGGCCTGGGTCAGCGCTACAACATCCTCCGGATCACCCAGAAGAACCATGGTTGCTGCGGCCACACTTTTGCGGCGATCGACGGCGCGCTGGCGCTGCGGGCCCGCGGCGTGCGCGCGGACGACATCGCATCCTTGCGCGTGGACGCCTACCAGACGGCCCTGGACGTAACCGGCAACTTCGCGCCCGCCACGGCCTTCGAGGCCAAGTTCAGCCTGCCTTACGTGGTGGCGCATGCCCTGGTCCACGGCTCGGTGCGCCTGGACGCCTTCGGACCGCAGCGCCTGCAGGACCCGCAAGTGCGCCAGCTGATGCAAAAACTGGAACTGCGCGCCGATGCCGCGCTGACCGCCGGCTTTCCGCGCATGCGCGCCGCCCGCGTCTCCATCACCACCGCCAGCGGCCAGACGCTGGAACACCATGCCCCCTACCGCAAGGGCGATCCCGAAGCGCCGCTCTCCGATGCCGAACTGAATGACAAGTTCGAGGAACTTGCCGGTCCGGTGCTCGGCCGCGAGCGCAGCTTGGCGCTGCGCGAAGCCGTCTGGCGCCTGGAGCGCATGCCGGTCCGCGCGCTGCGGCTGGCCGCCGACATGCCCCGGCCCTGACGCACACCCCCTCCGTCCATCCATGACACCAGCCTCATCCATGTCAGACATCCCTTTTGCAGAAGCGCTCCTGTCGCCCCGTTCCATCGCCCTGGTCGGCGCTTCCGGCGACGCGCGCAAGAATACCGCCCGGCCGCTGCGATTCATGCGCAAGCACGGCTATGCCGGCGCGGTCTATCCCATCAACGCGGGGCGCGCGGAAATCCTGGGCGAAAAAGCCTATCCGTCCCTGGCTGGCCTGCCCGGGCCGGTTGACCACGTGTTCGTCATGATTCCGGGCGGCGAGGTCGCGGCCGTGCTGCAGCAATGCGCCCAAGCCGGCGCCAGGGTCGTGACCATCTATTCCGACGGCTTCGGCGAGGCCGGTCCCGAAGGCCAGGCGCGCCAGGCCACACTGGTAGCGCAAGCCCGCGCGCTGGGCTTGCGCCTGCTGGGGCCCAACAGCATCGGCTCCGCCAATCTGCATACCGGCGGCATCCTGTCGGTCAACGCGGCGTTCGAGGCCGACACCCTGCTGGCGGGCGACCTCAGCATGGTGTCGCAAAGCGGCTCGATGATGGGATCGCTGCTGTCGCGCGCGGCGGCGCGCGGCTTCGGCTTTGCCAAGTCCGTCTCCGTCGGAAACGAGAGCGACATCACGGTGGGCGAAGTGGTCGATGCGCTGGTGGACGATCCGCAGACCAAGGCCATCCTGCTGTTCCTGGAGACCTTGCGCGATGCCGCCACGCTGGGCCTGGCGCTGAGCCGGGCGCGGGCCGCGGGCAAGCCCGTGATCGCCTACAAACTGGGGCGCTCCGAACAGGGCGATGCGCTGGCGCAGTCGCACACCGGCGCCATGGCGGGCAACGACGTCGCGGTGGATGCGTTCCTAAAAGCCTATGGCGTCATGCGGGTACGCAACCTGGAGACGCTGTTCGAGCTGGCGCCGTTGGCGTCGCGCTACTCCCGCGCAGAAAGTTCGCTGCGCGCCCCGGACCAGCCGGCGCGGGTCGCGGTGATCACGACGACCGGCGGCGGCGCGGCGACGGTGGTCGACAACCTGGGGCTGCACGGCATGGTGGCGGTGGCGCCGCCCGCCGACTTCGTGCGCCGCATGGGCGAGCAGGGCTTGCGCATCCGCGAGACGCCCGTCATAGACCTGACCCTGGCAGCCAGCAGCGCTCAGTACAAGATGCTGCTGGAGCATTTGCTGCGCGCCGGCTGGTGCGATGCGGTGCTGAGCGTGGTCGGCTCGTCCGCGCAGTTTCATCCCGGCCTGGCGGTCCAGCCGCTGTTGGAGGCCGACAAGCCCGCGGACAAGCCGCTGGCGGTATTCCTGGCGCCCGAGGCGCCCGAATCGCTGGCGCTGCTGCGCGCCGGCGGCATCGCGGCCTTCCGCACGCCGGAAGCGTGCGCGGACGCGCTGGCGGTGTACTTCGCCGCAAGCGGCAGGCCGCCTGCGACCGCCGCGGCGGTGGCCTGGCCGGCCGAACTGCCGCGCTCAGGCATGCTGAGCGAGCACGAGGCCGGCGCCTTGTTCCGCGGACTGGGCGTGCCCGTCGCGGGGGGGCAACTTGTCGATCCGGCCACGCTGCAACATGTCGTGCCGTATCCCGTGGTCGCCAAGGTCTGCTCGCGCGACCTGGCACATAAGACGGAGCTGGGCGCCGTGCGCGTCGGCATCGCCGATGGCAACGCCCTGCGCGGCGCCGTGCAGGAAATGCTGGAAAACGTCCGGCGCCAGGCGCCGAACGCCCGGATCGACGGCATCCTCGTGCAGCCCATGGAAACGCGCTTGATCGAAATGATCCTGGGCTATCGCCATGATCCCCTGGTCGGCCCGACGGTGCTGCTGGGCGCGGGCGGCATTGCCGCCGAACTGTCGCCCGACTACGCCGTGCGCCTGGCGCCGGTGGACGAGGAAGAGGCCTGCCGGATGATCCTCGAAGTCCGCCAGACCCGGCTGATACGCGGCTTTCGCGGCCTGCCGCAGGGCGATTGCGGGGCGCTGGCCCGCGCCATCGCGGCGTTCTCCCGCCTGGCTTGCGCCGCCGGCGTGCGGATCGAAGAGGCCGAGATCAACCCCTTGTTCGTCCGCGCCGATGGCGTGGTCGCCGTCGACGGCCTGGCCCGCCTGGCCTGACGCCCAATCCGATTACCCCTTACCAGGAACCCAAGATGGATTTCAACCTGACTCCGGAACAACTGGATTTTCAAGCCGCCGTGCGGCGTTTCGCGCAAGCCGAACTACGCGACGGCGCGGTCGAGCGCGCCCATTCCGACGATTACCCTTGGGACGTGGCCCGCAAGATGGCCCGCCAGGGCCTGCTGGGCATCACCATCGCCGAGGCCGACGGCGGCGTGGGCGGTTCGCTGATGGATGCCGTGATCGCCATCGAAACGGTTGCCTCGGTGTGTCCGCGCAGCGCCGACGTGGTGCAGGCGGGCAATTTCGGCGCGATCCGGGTGCTGGCCGAGTACGGCAGCGGCCTGCAGAAGCAGAAGTACCTGAGCGCGCTGCTGGCGGGCGAAGGACTGATCTCGGTCGGCATGACGGAGCCCGATGCCGGCTCGGCCGTGACCGAACTCAAGACCAGCGCCACGCGGGCCGATGGCGGCTGGCGCATCAACGGCACCAAGATCTTCACCACCCACGGTCCGCACGCCAGCGTGATCCTGACCTATGTGCGCTTCGGCCCCGGCACAGGCGGGATCGGTTCAGTGCTGATCGACACCAAGGCGGAAGGCGTCAAGCTGGGCAAGCGCTCCGCCTTCATGTCGGGCGAGGAATGGGTGGAAATCTTCTTCGACAACGTTCTTGTCGCCGACGACATGGTGGTGCTGGGAGAGGGCGGCTTCAAGAAGCAGATCGCCGGTTTCAACGTGGAGCGCATCGGCAACACGGCGCGCTCGCTGGCATTGGGCCGCTACGCCTACGAAGAAGCGCGCAACTGGGCCATGCAGCGCAAGCAGTTCGGCCGTTTGCTGTGCGAATTCCAGGGCTTGCAGTGGAAGTTCGCCGACATGCGCATCAAACTGGACGCCGCCCAGCTGCTGCTGTATCGCGCCGCCAGCGCGGCCGATACCGGTTTTCCTTCGGCCACGGAAACCGCCATCGCCAAGGCCTACTGCAACCAGGTCGGCTTTGACGTCGCCAACGACGCGCTGCAGGTCCTGGGCGGCCTGGGCTACAGCCGCGAGTCGCTGGTGGAGTACTGCGTACGGCGCTGCCGCGGCTGGATGATCGCGGGCGGATCGATCGAGATCCTGAAGAACCGCATCGCCGAGGGCATCTTCGAACGCAGCTTCCCGCAACGGCCGCCGCGCTAGACCCTGCGCTACACCCGCTTGGCCGACCAGGCCCCCCGGCCTGCGGCGCTGCCGCTCATCAGCTTGCCGTTGACCGTTCCGGTATAGCGCACGCCGTTGGCGACAAAGGAGATCTCGCTGCCGTTCAAGCGCGCCTCCGAGATCGGCGCGCTGCCCAGCTTGCCGGACAGGCGCTGGTAGCGCTGCTCCAGCTGCAGGGGCTGGCCATCCACCTCCCAGTTGCCCGCCACCTTGGCGGGCACGATCCACAGCAGCGCCGTGCAGTAGGTGCTGCAATCCTGCTTGACCGTTTCCTCGGCGTCCGGCTCCCAATCGCCCATGCGGAAGGAGTTCGACACGATCCGCGTGCCGGGCGCCAACTCCAGCAGCCTGGGGCGCAGCTTTTCGTTGATGGTCGACAAGAGGAACATGGTGATGACGTCCGCCTGCGACAGATCGGTGGCGAACAGGTCCGCCGTCACGAACGTCGCGCGGTCGGCGACGCCGGCGCGCTCCGCGTTGCGGCGCGACAGCTCGACCAGATCCGGGTTGTATTCGATGCCTTGGGCCGTCAGGCCGCGCTGCGCCGCGGTAATGACGGTGCGGCCGTCGCCCGAACCCAGGTCCATCAGCCTGTCCTTGGGCGTGACCTTGGCCATGTCCAGCATGGTATCGACCAGGGCCTGCGGGGTGGGCACCCAGATGACGTCCTTGCCGTCCTGGCCGACGTCGGGAACATATTCTTTCTGTTCGTTGGCCTGCGCCCCCGCGGACGCGCCCTGCGCCGCCAGCGGGGCGCATGCCAGGGCCAGCGCTGCCGCCGAGGCGAGCAGGGCGCCGCGCAAGCGCGGCAGGTTTGCCCGGGCGGCGGGCCTGAAAGACGGGATCGCGATCTGCATGATGTGGGCTCCTTGCAGGTAAGGCATGCGGACGGACGGAACTTGCTTGGCGCCGTCCCGGGAAACAAGGCTAGGCTTGAGCCTGCGCCGGCCCCAGCAGGCGCAGCAAAGGCAGGCCCGCGGCCAGCACCGCCAGCCCGATCAAGGCGCCGGCCCCCGCGTACATGGCGCTGGAGTACACCAGGCCGGCGCATGTCAGCGCCAGCAGCAGCGGGGGCAGAGGGTAAAGCGGCACGCGGAATGGGCGCGGGCGGTCGGGATCGATGCGGCGCAGGCGCCATACCGAAGCCGCCACCAGCAACATGAAGATCCAGAACACCGGCGCGGTGTAGGCGACCAGGGTCTGCACACTGTTCTGGCTGAAAGCGCCCAGCACGATCAGCGCCAGCGTGATCGCCCCCTGGATCAGCAACGCGGACGCGGGCGTCTCGCCTTGCGCGTTCCACGCCGCCAGCGCCCGCAGGCGGGGCACGTCGCGGCCCAGCGCGAAATACACGCGCGCGCCGGTGATGATGGTGCCGTTGATGGTGCTGAGCGCGGTGGCGCAGATCGTCAAACTGAGCAGGGCCGCCGCGTAGGGGCCAGCGGCCAGTTGCATCACGTCGGCGCCCAGGGCCGGCGTGTCGCGCAAGCCTTGCAGGCCGAAGATTTCCAGCAGCGCCAGATTGGTCAACACGTACGCCCCGGTCACGAGCAGCGTGCCGATCAGCAGCACGCGGCTCATGTTGCGCCCGGGATCGCGTAACTCGCCGCTGAGATAGGCGGCCTCGTTCCAGCCGCCATAGGTCAGCAATACGAACACCATGCCCATGCCCAGCAGACCGGCGGTGTTGCCCGCCAGGGGGGCGGGCGCGGCATCGGTGCGCAGCGGACTGCCTCCCGCCGCGGTCAGGCTCGCGACCATTACGGCCGCCAAGGCCGCCACCGTCAACGCCGTGAACACCCATTGCAGGCGCTTGGAATAGCGCGTGCCCGCCACGTTCAAGGCGGTCAGCGCCACCACCGATATCGCGGCGTGCACGGCGGGGCCATAGGCGCCCAGCGGCGCCAGACGTTGCGCGTAGTCGCCATAGATATAGGCCACGACCGCGATGGCGCCAGTCTGGATGACGGAGCAGCGCGCCCAGGCAAACATCAGGCCGACGCGCCGCCCCCAGGCGCGCGTCAGGTATAGATACTCGCCGCCCGCGCCGGGATAGGCCGACCCCAGTTCGGCGTAGCAAAGCGCACCGACCAACATCACCAGGCCGCCCGCGCACCAGAGTCCGATATAGACCGCCTCGGAACCCGCGTGCTGCGCCACCAGCGGCGGAAAGCCGAATATGCCGATCCCGATCACCACGCCTACCAGCACCATGGTGGCATCCATCACCGATAAACCGGCCGCCGCGCGCGGTTGGAGCAGCAGGGCGGGATTCGCGGACGAGCGCAGGGTGGGCTGTGTCATCGGTGGCTCTCGGTGGGGCGTGGCGGGCGCGGGAGACGACGGCCTTTTGGGGACGCTGTCTGACAATCACCTGAACAAATTGCGACCGATTGCAGTGCGTAAAAGTTTCTCCGGGTTTTCCCCCAAGATGGTGCCAACTACGCATGTTCAGCCCACATTCAGATATAAAGTAAAGTCTGATTATTTATTTCTAGTTATTTGATTTTTATGGATAATTTAATTTCATTAATGTGATTTATATAAAGTAATTTCTTAAGTATGTGACGCATATCGATATGCCGCGCTCGCCGCGCTATGCTGATTGCGCCGGACGCGCGCCGCATGAGCCGCCGCCGCAAGGGGAAGGGATCCAACCGCAATTCAGGAGCAGCGAGATGAAGCTATCCATACGCGTGGCAACGGCAGGGCTGGCGCTTTCCGCGCTGTTGGGCATGGCGCCCGCTGCGCTGGCGCATCATGGCTGGTCCTGGGCCGAGTCCGAACAGATGACGCTGCAAGGCACCGTCCAGCAGGTGCAGATCGCGCCCCCGCATCCTTGGCTGGACGTGCGCGCCGACGACGGCGTCTGGCGGGTGGAGCTGGGCAACCCCACCCAGACCAAGGACGCCGGATTCGTCGAGGGTTCCGCCAAGCCGGGCGATGCCATCGTCGCTATCGGCAACCGCGACAGCGACGCTGGCGCCAAACGCATGAAGGCCGTCCAGATCAAGGTGGGCGGCAAGACCTACGACATCTATCCCAGCCGCATCAAGAAGCCCTGAAGCGGGCCCGGCTCATGCCTGAGCTGCTGCGCCTTGCGCTGGAACAGCTTGAATCCCTGCCGCCGTCGATCTGGCTGCGGCGGTCAGGCACGCTATATCTGCTGGTAAACGCCGCCCATATCGGCGCCATCGGCCTGCTCATCGGCTCCATCGTCCCGCTCGACCTGCGCTTGCTGGGACTGTTGAAGCCCGGACCGCTGGCTCTGTTGGCGCCTGTGCTGGCGCGCACCGCCGCCGCAGGCCTGGCGCTGGCTGTGTTGACCGGAGCCATGCTCTTCAGCGTCCGGCCGCTGGAATACCTGGCGAATCCCGCTTTCGGGATCAAGATGGGCCTGCTGGCCGCGGGCGCGCTCAACGCGCTGCTCGTGCGGCGCAGCAAGGCCTGGCAGACGGTCCTGGATCAGGGCAGGGCCTGCGGCGGCATGCGCGTTCGGGCCGTCGCGTCCCTGCTTATATGGCTGGGCTGCCTGGTGGCGGGGCGCTGGATCGGATTCCTGTCGTAGCCAGTCTGGAGCCGCGCGCGGACAGGCTGGTCCACGACTCCGGCGCCCCGGATATCAGCGCGTTGCGCTGGCCACGGCCTCGACCGTGATGCGCAACTGCACCTCGTCGCTCACGCCCGGGGCGTACGCATCCACGCCGAAATCGCTGCGCTTGACGACCGTCATGGCATCAAAGCCGATGGCAGGGCGCTGCGCCATCGGGTGCATGCCTTGCTGGTTCTGGCGCGCCTGCAGCACCACCGGCTTTTCGATGCCCTTGATGCGCAGAACGCCGCTGATGCTGAGATTGCCGTTGCCCCGGTCGGCGACCGAGGTGCTCTTGAACTGGATCTCCGGGTACTTGGCCGCCTGGAAGAACTCGGCGCCTTGCAGCATCTCATCCAGCTTGGGCACATGCGAAGTCAGGCGCGCCACGGGCACGCTCAGGTCCACCGCCGACTTTGCCGGTTCGGCGGCGTCGTAGCGAATCACGCCGGTCACGGCGCCGGCATGGGCCGTAGGCTTGGAAAAGCCCAGGTGGTCCCAGGTCACCACGATTTCCGTGTGTTCCGGATCGATCTGGTAGTCCACGGGCGCGGCGTGCGCGGGGAGGCTGCCCAAGGCCAGGAGCGAGGCGGCCAGGAATGCTGCGTAGGTGTGCTTCATTTGATTCTCTTGATGTTCGGCGCCCGGAGAAGTCCGGATGCACATCCCGTCGCCTGCTGGCTTAAACCCAGCTGACAAAGACGGCACGGAAGAAGGATAGGAAATGATGCAATGCCGCGGTAGCCGCAAGGAACTGGCCGCAGTGTTCCAATTTTGATGGTAATCAAGCCTGTTGTTTGAAGAATCGATGCGCCCCGCGGGCCGTGCTGGCCGGACATCGCATGCCGGCCAGTCCGCCACGGGACCATGGCATGGACGTCAGGCGGCGGCCTGCGCTTCTGCCAGCGCGCGCTGCACGGCCGGCCGGGCGGCGACCCGGGCCAGATAGGCCGTCAGCTTGGGAAACTGCGTGAGGTCGACGCCGTCGCCTTCCAGCCAGCTGCCTATGGTGTACAGATAGCCGTCGACCACGCCATAGCGTTCGCCGGCCGCCCAGGGGCCGACGATTTGCGATTCGAGATAGGCGGCGCAGGCGGTCATGGATTGCGGCACCTTGGCCTGCATGGCGACATGCGCGGCCGGATCGTCCGCCCAGCGCGCGCCGCGGCGCTTGTGCGCGTGCGCCACGTGCGCGGTGGACGCCAGATAGCTCGTCAATTCCTGCATGCGCGCGAATGCGAAGGGATCGTCGACCGGCGCCAGCTGCGCGGCCGGAAAGCTCTGCGCCACGAAGGCGAGCAGGGCGGGGGTCTCGGTCAGCACGCCGTGTTCGGTTGCCAGCGCGGGCACGCGGCCCTTGGGATTGACGCGCAGGTACTCGGGGCTCTGTTGCTGCAGGGCGCCCATATCAAGCTTGACCAGATCGAAATCGGCGCCTGCTTCGCGCAGCGCGATATGCGTAGCCAGCGCACAGGTGCCAGGGGCGGAATAAAAAGTCCAGCGGGACATCTGCATCCTCTTTGTTCAATGGTTGAGAAGCCGTGCCGACAATGCGCGGCCGAGGCACGGGGTCGCCCGATGATCCTCACGGCTCACCGCCATGATATGGGACGATGGAGCGTCATGGAACATGGGGTGCAGGCAGGCGTTGGCCGCCACCCGGTTCCACCAGCCAATTCAGCATCCACTGGCCTGCCGGCCCCAGCGTGGCGTCGCGCCGTTGGATGGCGAACAGGGGCATGTTGCGGTTGGGACAGGCGCCCTCGGCGAGCGCCAATTCGTGCAAACGCCCCGCGCATATGCACTCTTCGACGAAGCCGCGCGGCATGAAGCCCCAGCCCAGCCCCGCGCACAGCATGGCGTACTTGGCGCCCAGGTCTGTCGTCAGGATCTGCTGCTCGGAGACGACGAAGAACGTGCGTCCCCCCGCGCTTGCGCTGCGGTCGGTCAACACGATCTGCGTGTGCTCGCCTAGTTGCGCGACGGTAATGTCCTGCAACTTGGCCAATGCATGTGCCGGCGCAGCCACGGGCATCATCTCTACCTTGTGCATGCCGTGGGCCACCAATGCCGGGGCAATGTCAGACAGCGTGCCTTGTACGCCCAAATCGCATTCGCCCGATAGCACGCGTTGCGGAATATCGTCCAGCGTATCCACCTGCAGATGCAGCGGCACGCCAGGAAAGGCCTGCCGAAAAGCGGCAACCAGCGCCACCAGCTGCTTCGGCGGAAACATGGCATCCAGCACCAGGGTCAGATCGGCTTCCAGTCCCTGTGTCAGCCCAAGGGCGCGCGATTTGAGCTCATCCGCCCGCGCCAGCACCGCACGCGCGTCGTCCAGCAGCGCTCGGCCATGGTTGGTCAATGCGGGTTTCCAGCCACTGCGATCGAACAGTGCAACGCCAAGCGCGGCTTCCAGGTTGACGATGGCATTGCTGACCGCCGACTGCGCTCGGCGCAGATGGCGCGCTGCTGCCGAGAAGCTGCCTTGCTCAGCGATTGCTGTGAAGACGCGAAGCTGATCCAGGTTGAGGTTGTCGATCATTATTCGAAAACCAGATGGAGTCCATAGCGATTTTATCTCTTCTCCGTCTATTCAAACATCGTCACCATACTCAGGAAAATGCCCTCGCGGTATTCGACGCACAGTTTGAAAGGAGGCCGTCATGATTGCACCCGTACAAGGCGAGCACCAAACTTCCACCCCGGCCGAACTGCAAGCTGCCGCCGCCAATCGTAATAGCGCAGCGCAGACCATCGACATTCCCTCTGTCATTGACCATAACAGGGTTAGCCAAAGCCAGAAATGGATCTTGATCATGGTGGGCATCACCGTGGTCATGGATGGCTTCGACGTGCAGGCCATGGGCTATGTGGCGCCAGCCATCATCGCTGACTGGGGCGTGAGCAAGGCCGAACTAGGCCCGGTGTTCGGCGCCGGTTTGTTCGGCATGCTGGTAGGTTCGCTCACGCTCAGCGTGCTGGCCGACAAGATTGGACGCCGTCCGGTGCTGATCTGGGCAACGGTATTCTTCGCGCTGTGCATGCTGGCGACGGCCCACGTGACGACCGTTCCCCAACTCCTGGCGATCCGTTTCATCACCGGGCTGGGCCTGGGCGCCATCATGCCGAACGCGATGGCCCTGGCCGGCGAGTTCAGTCCCAAGAGCAAGCGCGTCACCCTCATGATGCTGGTGTCCTGTGGCTATACCGTGGGCGCCGTGCTCGGCGGCCTGCTGTCGGCATCGATGATTCCCGCGTGGGGATGGCAGTCGATCTTCTATCTGGGGGGCATATTCCCCCTGCTGATGGCCGTGCTGATGCACTTCTTCGTTCCGGAATCCATGCAGTTCCTGGTACTCAAGGGCCGCAGGCTGGACGTCGTCGCAAAGACGCTGCGCAAGATCGATCGGACGCTGCGGATCGGTGCCGATACGCGCTACAGCGTGCCGGAAGCCAAACACGAAGGAGCTCCGGTGGCGGAGCTGTTCCGCCACGGGCGGGGCATACCCACCGTGTTCCTCTGGCTTGTGAATTTCATGAACCTGCTGAACCTGTATTTCCTTTCGAGCTGGCTGCCCACCATCGCCACCGGCGCCGGGCTGTCCACCTCCGCGGCTGTGATGCTGGGTACGGCGCTGCAGGCAGGCGGCGTGCTCGGCACCTTGCTGATGGGACCGGTCATCGACCGCATCGGGTTTTTCAAGGTACTGGTGCCTTGCTTGCTGCTGGCCACGGTCACCATCGCCCTGGTCGGCCTGCCCGGCATTCCCCTCGCTTTACTGTTTGTGGTCGTGGCGATTACGGGCTTCTGCATCATCGGCGGCCAGCCAGCGGTCAACGCGCTGGCCGCGACCTACTATCCGACCGCGTTGCGTTCAACGGGCGTGGGCTGGAGCCTGGGCATAGGCCGTTTCGGGTCGATTGTCGGGCCCGTGCTCGGCGGCGTCCTGATCCAACTGGAATGGACCAACGCAGGAATATTCCTGGCCATGGCGGTTCCTGTGGTGATCTCCGCGGCGGCGCTGCTCCTGTTCGCACGCAAGACCCAGGGCGATAAAGCAAGGCTCGCCGGGCGCGGCGTGGAAGTCGATCTCAGGCATTGATGATCAAGGAACGTCTGCTTACATGCGTGAGGCGCTCGATGTAACCGTGTGAACTTCATCACGAATTTCATCGAAGGAATCGCCTGTTTCGTCGAAAAAAAGTTGCGCCGCCTCCTCGGGCTGCGGATTCTAGTGGCGAAAGTTTGCCAGTTGCTACTGAGCGGACTCCCGCCACCAGGGTGACTCAAGCGCTCGCCCGACAGAATCCGACCCTCATGAAGCCGACATCATTGCCCCCGCGCAGCTCCAGCATGCCATTCCCGCTACTGCGGCAAAACACGCTCAGGCTGGCGATCGTGTCGGCGCTGGGAGCCTGCGCATGGGGGGCGGCCGGTAGCGCACAGGCCACCTATGTCTGCGCCGGCGCCGCCTCGCAGAATATTGCGGCCGGAAACTATGCCTATGCGCAGGCGGCCTGTTCGGGCGATGGCGGCGTCGACAAGGACAACGAAAAGGATGGCCAGGACGGGCCCGACGTGACGCTGACGTCCGCAGGCACCTTCAATGCCGATCTGAGTGGATCCGGAGTGGACACGAAAGGCGTGGTGACGGCCCTGTCGAATGGCGGCGGCGGCGTCGACGAGGGCACGGCGGGCGACGGCGGCAACGTCACCGTGTCGAGCACAGGCAGCGTCACCTTGAACGGCACCGCCCTGAGCACGTTCAACAGCCTGATCATGGCCGTCTCGACGGGCGGAATAGGCGATCCCGACAACGACAACAATGATTCGAATGGCGGACACGGCGGATTGGGGCAAACCGTGACCCTTACCAATTCCGGCAACCTGACGATGACCGGCACGCTGCCCACTCCCCGCCAGGGCCTGTTCGGCATCAATGCGCGGGCCGTGGGCGGGGCCGGCGGGGAGCAGAACGATCCGACGCTGGAGTACGGCGAGCAGGTGGGCGGCAACGGCGGCAATGCCAGCACGGTCACGGTCACCAACTCGGGCGCCATCAATCTGGGCAGCAGCGCGACGCGCTTGCGCACCGGGGCCAGTGGCGCGGCAATTTACGCGGGCTCGACGGGTGGAAAGGGCGGCAATAACAACGGCAATGCCGGCACCGGCGGCACCGTGCAGGTGACGCACCGGGGCGAGGCCAACAGCTACTGGCAGGTCGCGGACAATGCCGCGGTCTTTGGCATCTACGCCCAGAGCATCGGCGGCGACGGCACGGCCTCGACCGACAACAGCGACAATGGCGGCAATGGCGGCGGCACCTCGGGCAGCTGGACGCAGAAGGTAACGGTGGACGTGTATGGCTCCGTCCTGCTCGACGTCGCCGGTTCCGCCAGCGGCGTCGCGATCGAAGGCGCGGGCGTCGCGGCCCGTGCCATAGGCGGCAAAGGCGGAATGGGTCCGGACAAGGACCATTCGGGCGGCAACGGCGGCGCAGGCGGAACCGTGGCGTTGAATCTTTACCAGGGCGCAAGCGTCGCCACCCGCGGCGACAATCTTCCTGGCCTGGCGGCGCAAAGCCTGGGCGGGCAGGGCGGCGACGGCAGCGACAGCACCGCGCTGGCGGGGCAGGGCGGGGGCGGCGGATTTGGCGGCGACGCCAGCGCGGTCAACGTCGCGACCGCCGGCGGCAGCGCCATAAGCACCACGGGCAGTTTTGCGACCGGCGTGGTGGCGCAATCGATCGGCGGCGGCGGCGGCACCGGCAGCGACTTCGTTTCGGTGCTGGGCGGCCAGGGCGGCAACGGCGGCAATGGCGGTAATGCCGGCACGGTGACTGCCGCGACCGGCGGAACCATCACGACCAGCGGCGACCATGCCTACGGCGTGCTGGCCCAGTCCATCGCCGGCAGCGGCGGCGCGGGCGGCGCGGATACGGCCGAACTGGTTTCGTTGGGCGGGGACGGCGCGGGCGGCGGCGCGGCCAGCCAGGTCAACTTGAGCAACACCGGTTCCATCGCCACGTCCGGCTACAACTCGCACGGCATGATCGGCCAGTCCATCGGCGGCGGCGGCGGGGCCTCGGGCAGCGCCACCGGCCTGCTCAGCGTGGGCGGCAGCTCGGC
>NZ_JBARYB010000005.1:0-11489 GCF_049647645.1 Achromobacter sp. | reverse complement strand
GCCCGCAACCTGCGCCGCGGCCAATGGCGCGCCGGCGCCGAGCTGGACCTGCACGGCCTGCGGGTGGAGCAGGCCCGCCATGCCCTGCTGTCGTTCCTGGACGAATGCCAGGAACACGGCATCCGCTGCGTGCGCGTGGTGCACGGCAAGGGCTACGGCTCGCAGGGGCTGGAACCGGTATTGAAGGACAAGGCCCGCACCTGGCTGGTGCAGAAAAGCGAAGTGCTGGCTTTTTCCGAAGCGCCCGAACGCGAAGGCGGCGCGGGCGCCCTGCTGGTGCTTCTGCGGCAATCCGAAGGAGCGCGCAAATGAAGTGGCTCTACCTGGGCGTGGCCATCATCGCCGAGATCTTCGCGACCAGCGCGCTCAAGGGATCCGAAGGCTTCACCCGCCTGGCGCCGTCCATCGTGACGGTGTTCGGCTACCTGATCTCGTTCTACTTCCTGTCGTTGACGCTGCGCGAAATCCCCGTAGGCATCGCCTACGCCATCTGGTCCGGCGTGGGCATCGTGCTGATTTCCATCGTCGGCGCGGTGCTGTTCAAGCAGCACCTGGACACGCCCGCGCTCATCGGTATCGGGCTCATCATCGCCGGCGTGGTGGTGATGAACGTCTTCTCGAAGTCCGTTTCGCATTGAAGCCTCGCGCGCCCTCGACGGCGAACTTCCGTGTCCGCCGCTGGCTGGTAGCCAGTCTGTGTCTGGGCAGCCTGGGCCTGCTGCCGAGCGGGAATGCCCAGGCCCAGGACTTCAACCGCGCCGCCGAACTCGTGCGCTACCGCGCTTGGCTGACCGTTTTCAAGCAAGACCTGGAGCGGCTGTCCACTTCCCCTCGCCCGCTCTCGGAAACCGAGCTGGACGCGATGTTCGCCCGCACGGTGGCGCCCGGCACGCGCGGCGCAGGGTTCATCCGCCAGGCCTTCACGCAGCGCGGCGGCGAGGGGACCTACTTTCCGAAACCGGGCCCACGCACCGTGTTCCTGGCCGTGCTGGACAGCGCCATCCCCGCCGGCCAGGGCGGTCTGTACCCGGAAGCGGACGCGGCCCTGAACGTCGCGGACCTGACCGTCTGGTACCTGCATGTGGATGTCGGCGACATGACCAATACCTATCTGCTTTCGGGCGAGCACTTCACGCCTTACCGGCTGCCGCCGCCCGGCAAGCTGGAGCGCAACGCCTACCCCTTCCTCCTCATGGACACGCGCGACCGCGCCCTGCGCCTGGGCGGCGTCAGCAGCGAACTCTGGGGGCTGATCGCCTACCTGCACAATGCCACGCTCTGATGCCGCGCTGCGCCTGCTTGCGCTGACGGCGCTTTCCATGGCGCCCGGGCTGGCGAGCGCGCTGTGCGAACCGCTGGCCGCGTCCGCGCAGCGGCACACCGGGGTGATGGACATTTCCCTGGACGACACGAATACCTTGCTGGCGCTGGACGGCTCGCGCATCCCTTCATGGCTGCCGAGCGTCGCCATCGACACGGGCGCGCGCGCCAGCGCCGTCATCTGGGCCGAACGCGTGGACTGGTCGGTCTACGCCGCCGCGCCGGACGCCCGCATCGGCGTCACGCTGCTGCGCTGGGAAAGCGCTCCCGACGGCCGCCGGCATTTATGCGGGATCGCCCGCTACAGCGCGGGCGCCGTCGACGCAGCCCGCGCATCAGGCAAGGCCGCGTTGCCTGCTCCAGATGCCGAAACGCGCTTCTACTATGACGCCGCCGGCCGGTTGACGGGCTACGAGGAGCGCTCGCGCACCTGGGAAGGCCGGCCCAACCGGCCGGTGCGCTACTGCCTGCGCTACGACGCGCGCGGCTGGCTGGCCGAGCTTGGCGCCAACGATTGCGCCGCGGCGTCCCGGCCAGTGACCCGCTACGTGCATGACGCGGCGGGTCGCCTGCTGCGCACCATTTCCTACCAGGACAAGTCCGAAGATGCGTTTGAAGTCGTGACGCATGACGCCCTGGGCCGCAAGGCGCAACGCTATTTGCGCCAACGCAAGACATGGTCGGACGAGCCGCCCGTGCTGGGCCTGCCCTACCGCGCAAGCCCGAACCAGTACGCCGTGCTGGTGCTGCCCGGCCCGGCCTGGAAAGCGCCTGCGCTGGACTCGTACCATTACGACTGGGCCATCGTGCAACCCAAGCAGATTGCCGGGGACACGGCCAGCATCTATGTCGCCCGGCGCGACCCCGCCCAGGTGCTGGCAACAGGCAACAGCGGCAACGACGGACGGTTCGCCATGAGCGCCGCGCAACGCAAGCGGATCTGGGAGGCCGCCGGCCAGACGCCGGGCGGCGTGCAATGGCTGTGGGCGCCCGGCCAGACCTATACCTTGCTGCAAGCCATGCCCGCGGCGCTGTGGGCTTCCTGCATCGACCCCGAAAACCGCAGGGCCGATGCCTGCGAAACGCTCTAGGCGTTTTCGCCAGGCGGCTTGGGCGCGCCCGGATGGCGCAAGTAATCCACCAGCGCCAGCGTGGCGCGGTCGGGCGGAGGTGTCAGCAGGGACACCACGATGATCGTCAGGAAAGCCACCGGCGCGCCGAACACGCCCGCCGCGATCGGCTGGATGCCCCACCACAGATCCACCGGCTGCGTGCGCGAAATGTCCAACACCCATTCGCGCAGCCAAGGATGCGTGTGCGTCATGTAGGCGAACGTCACCGCCAGCCCTGCCGCCATGCCCAGCGTCGCGCCCCATTTATTGGCGCGGCGCCAGAACACGCCCATGACCAGCGCCGGGAAAAAAGACGAAGCCGCAAAGGAAAATGCAGCCGACACCATGAAGAGAATGTCCGCCGGTTTGCGCGCGGCTACCCAGGCGGCGCCAAAAGCCACCAGCAGCAGCAGGATCTTGGAAACCATCACGCGGCGCGCGGCCGACATGCGCGGCGACACCATGCGGTACCACATGTCGTGCGACAGGGAGTTGGACAGGGTCAGCAACAGGCCGTCGGCGGTGGACAGCGCCGCGGCCAGGCCGCCCGCCGCCACCAGGGCCGAAATCACGTAGGGCAAGCCGCCGATTTCCGGCATGGCCAACACCACCACGTCGGCGCCCATGCTGATCTCGCTGAGCTGCACGATGCCGTCGCGGTTGACGTCGGTCACGTCCAGCAGATTGCTGTCGACGGCGCTCCAGGCATGCACCCAGTTGGGCAGGCTGAGGAAGCTGGATCCCACCACCTGGGTATAGACCTCGTATTTCACCAGCAGCGCCAGCGCCGGCGCCATGAAGTACAGCAGCAGGATGAACAGCAACGACCAGCACACCGACTTGCGCGCCTCGATGACTGAAGGCGTGGTGTATGAGCGCATCAGGATATGCGGCATGCCGGCGGTGCCCAGCATCAGACAGAGCACCAGCGCCAGGAAGTTGATGCGCATGTTGCGCCGCTCTTCCGGGTCCTTGGAGGGAAAAGGCTCGGCATGCGGCGTGGCTGGCGCCGCCCTGGCCTCGAACGTGGCTTTGGACTGCGACCACGCAATGCGCGCCTCTTCCACGCTGCCGGGGTAGCTGGACAGCTCGCGCTCCGCCGAGCGGATCTCGACCATGGGCGCGTCGGTGGCGTTCAGTTGGGCCAGCCGGCTGCGCAGCTTGTCTTTTTCCAGCGTCCAGGATTCGGGCAATGCCGCCACCCGGCGGCCCATCTCGTTGGCGCGCTCCTGCCAAAGCCGGCGCGCCTCGATTTCGGACGGGTCGTTCTGCAGGTACACCTCTTTTTCAGTGACCTGCTGCAGCACCACGCCGGCCGACAACTGCGGTATCGGCATATTGGTGTGCTTGATCGACAGCCACACCACCGGCACCAGATAGGCAATGACCAGGATGATGTACTGCCCAACCTGGGTCCAGGTGACCGCGCGCATGCCTCCCAGGAACGAACAGACCAGCATGCCGCCCAGCGCCACGAAGATGCCTAGCTCGAACGAGATGCCGGTCATGCGCGTGGTGATGATGCCCACGCCGTAGATCTGCGCCACCAGGTAGGTGAAGGAACAGAGAATGGCGCAGGCCACGCCCGCCAGGCGCGGCATGTTGCCGCCATAGCGCGCGCCCATGAAGTCGGGAATGGTGTATTGGCCGAAGCGGCGCAGGTACGGCGCCAGCAGCATCGCCACCAGCACATAGCCGCCGGTCCAGCCCATGATGTAGGCCAGCCCGCCATAGCCCGTCAGGTAGAGCGTCCCCGCCACCCCGATGAAGGACGCCACCGACATCCAGTCGGCCGCCGTGGCCATGCCGTTGTAGATCGCCGGCACCCGGCGGCCCGCGACGTAGTACTCAACCTGGTCCGAGGTCCGGCAGACGATGCCGATGCCGGCGTACAGGCTGACCGTGACCAGCAGGAACACATAGCCGATCCAGTTGCGCGGCATGCCCAGGATCTCGGCCAGCGCCATCAGCAGGATCATCAGCGCGAAGCCCGCCGTGTAGAGCACGTAGATGCGGCGCAGCCGGACTCTGAATTGCTGGGGTGTATCTCCGCTGAAAAACGGCATCAGCGGCGCCCTCCCGGCTCTTCGAAGCGTTCATCGGCACGGTTCATGACCCGGGCGTAGATGCCGATGATGATCAGGTAGGCCAGCGGCGCGCCATAGGCCGCCATCCAGAATGCGAAGGGCCAGCCTATGAAGTCGAAGTTCAGGCTGCGGGCGAAATAGGCGGGAATGAAGGTCAGCGCGGCCCAGACGACGAGCAACACCAGGATCAACCGCAGATTGCGGCGCCAATAGGGAGTCGAGGCTGGCTTTGAGGATGAAAGACGCGATTCCGACATAGCTGGGATGAGCGAACCCTGTCTGATTATCGCGAAACGCGGCGCCTGAAAAACCCATGCACTTGAAATGCCGGCTTTTTATGCGACAACGGCTGGCACCTGGTGCCAGCCGCTGTGCGTTTTGCTTTTTTTGGGTACTGCTTTACTTTTTTTATGTACCGGTGCCGCCGGTATTTGCCCATGCAGGGCTTTGTCTCCTCACCTGCATGGGATGAGATTCTGCACCAGAAGCGGGATTGTCACACTAGGGGAATGCCCTAAGAAGGAGCATTCATTTACATATTTCCAGCACCAACTTGGTGCATTTTGGTATCGAGATTCTAAATATTGGGATTTTTCGGCCGCCACGGGGCGATTCCAATTCCGAAAATCCCGCCGCTCGCCTGCCCTTTCAGCGGATCCCCGGCATGGGCCATCGCGGTGTGCGCGCCATGCCCGCATTCGGGCAGCAGCCATCCGGGCCACGTTTACGTTTCATTTATATCCCCCTCCCAAACGTATACCCCGTTTTTACCCCCTGCTCCGTAACCTGCCGGTGTCCTGATTGGTCACTACGCCTGCCCGGCGCGCATCCGTATCCGCCGCGCAGGCCCGTCGTTCGAAGGGAGCGTCGCTCCCTGGGAGGAAATACGTGGATGCCATTTATATCGCCATCTTCGCCGTCATGGCCGGGTTGACTTTCGCCCTGCTCCGGTTCTGCGAAGCCTTGTCTTCGGGAGAGCAACCATGAGCTGGCTCTATTGGCTGAGCGGCCTGACGGCTGCCCTGTTGTTCGTGTACCTGCTGGTCGCGCTGTTCAAACCGGAGAAATTCTGATGACCGCCGAATTCGTCGGATTGCTGGTCGTGTACCTGGCAGTCCTGCTTGCGATCGCGCCCCTGCTCGGGCGCTATATCCGCATCGCCATGGAAAACGGGCAGTCGCGGCTGACCGCCTGGGGCCGCCCGATAGAACGCGGCATCTACCGGCTGGCGGGCATAGACCCGCAGGCCGAGATGGGCTGGAAGCGCTACGCCATGGCGGTGCTGGCCTTCAACATCATCGGCATCGCGGCGGTCTACGCCTTGCAGCGCCTACAGGGCGTGCTGCCGCTGAATCCCGCCGGCATGGGCGCGGTGTCGCCGGATTCCGCCTTGAATACCGCCATCAGCTTCGTCGCCAACACCAACTGGCAAGGCTATGGCGGCGAATCGACGATGAGCTACCTGACGCAGATGCTGGCGCTCACGGTGCAGAACTTCGTCTCGGCCGCCACCGGCATCGCCGTGCTGTTCGCCCTGATCCGCGGCCTGTCGCGCCATTGCTCGGCCACGGTCGGCAATTTCTGGACCGACATGGTGCGCAGCACGCTGTACGTGCTGCTGCCGCTGTCCCTGGTGCTGGCGCTGGCGCTGGTCAGCCAGGGCGTGATCCAGAATTTCAGCCCCTACCAGGAAGTCCAGACCATCGAGGCCGTGCACTACGATCAGCCCCGCATGGACGCCCAGGGCCAGCCCGTGCTGGATGCGCAGGGCCAAGCCGTGACGGATCCCGCAGTCAGCAAGACCCAGACCCTGGCCATGGGCCCGGTCGCCTCGCAGGAATCGATCAAGCTGTTAGGCACCAACGGCGGCGGCTTCTTCAACGCCAACTCCGCCCACCCCTACGAGAATCCCACGCCGCTGGCCAACTTCCTGGAGATGCTGGCCATCCTGGCGATTCCCGCCGCGCTGTGCTTCTCGTTCGGCGAGATGGTCGGCAGCCGGCGCCAGGGCATCGCGATCCTGGCGGCCATGACCGTGCTGTTCGCGGTATTCGCGCTGTCCGCCGCCTATTTCGAGCAGCAGCCCAACCCGATGGCGGCCCAGGCCGGCGCCGACAGCGCGCTCAGCGCCTTCTCCCCCGGCGGCAACATGGAGGGCAAGGAAACCCGCTTCGGCATCGCCGCCACCTCGCTGTTCGCCACCGTCACCACGGCGGCCTCCTGCGGCGCCGTCAACGGCATGCACGATTCGCTCAATGCCATGGGCGGGCTGACGCCGATGCTGCTGATGCAACTGGGCGAGGTGGTCTTCGGCGGCGTGGGCTCGGGTCTGTACGGCATGCTGGCCTTCGCCATCCTGGGCGTTTTTATCGCCGGGTTGATGATAGGCCGCACTCCGGAATACCTGGGCAAGAAGATCGAGGCCTACGACATGAAGATGGTCTCCATCGTCATCCTGGCCACCCCGCTGCTGGTGCTTTGCGGCACGGCGCTGGCGGTCTCGTTGGCGGCCGGCCAGGCAGGGGTGCTGAACCCCGGCATCCACGGTTTTTCCGAAATCCTTTATGCCCTGACCTCCGCCGCCAACAACAACGGCAGCGCCTTCGCCGGATTGTCCGCCAACACGCCGTTCTACAACGTGCTGCTGGGCATCGCCATGTGGTTCGGCCGCTTCGCCATCATCGTCGCCATCCTGGCGATGGCCGGCTCGCTGGCCGCCAAGCGCAGGCATCCCGCCGGCCCCGGCAGCATGCCCACCACCGGCCCGCTGTTCGTGGTGCTGCTGATAGGCGCGGTGCTGCTGGTGGGCGCTTTGACATACGTGCCTGCGCTGGCTCTCGGCCCGGTCGCGGAACACCTGCAATTGAAAGGCTAGGAATGAAAATGGCCAAGATTGAAACCTCTACTACAGGCGCCGGCGGCGGCGCCGCCCGCGCCACGGCTAGCGGCGCCCATGAACGCCAGTTCGGCATGTGGTCGCGCGCCCTGGTCGGCCCCGCGGTGCTGGACAGCCTGCGCAAGCTCTCGCCCGCCGCGCAGCTGAAGAATCCCGTGATGTTCGTGGTCTACGTGGGCAGCATCCTAACCACGGTACTGTGGATCATGGCGTTGCGCGGCCAGGCCGAGGCGCCCGCCGGATTCATCCTGGCGATCAGCGTGTGGCTATGGTTCACGGTGCTGTTCGCGAACTTCGCCGAAGCCCTGGCCGAAGGCCGCGGCAAGCAACAGGCGGCCACCCTGCGCGGCCTGCGCACCACCATCGACGCCCGCCTGCTGAAAGGCTTCCGCGACGCCGACGCCGCCACGGCTCAACCCGGCGCCTGGCGCAGCCAGGCCGTCAGCCAGCCTTCCGGCCTGCTGCGCCGCGACGACGTGGTCCTGGTGGAGGCGGGCGAGACCATCCCCGGCGACGGCCAGGTCATCGCCGGCGTGGCATCGGTGGATGAAAGCGCCATCACCGGCGAATCCGCGCCCGTGATCCGCGAATCCGGCGGCGACTTTTCGTCGGTGACCGGCGGTACCCGCGTGCTGTCGGACTGGATCTTCGTGCGTATCGCCGCCGATCCAGGCGAGAGCTTTCTGGATCGCATGATTTCCATGGTCGAAGGCGCCAAGCGCCAGAAGACGCCGAACGAGCTGGCCTTGACCATCCTGCTGGTCGGCCTGACCGTGGTGTTCCTGCTGGTGGTCGTCACCCTGATGCCGTTCTCGATCTACGCGGTCAACGCCGCCGGCGGCGGTTCCGCCGTCACGGTGACGGTGCTGGTCGCGCTGCTGGTCTGCCTGATCCCCACCACCATCGGCGGCCTGCTGTCGGCCATCGGCGTGGCCGGCATGAGCCGCATGATGGGCGCCAACGTCATCGCCACCTCGGGCCGGGCGGTCGAAGCCGCGGGCGACGTGGACGTGCTGCTGCTCGACAAGACCGGCACCATCACCTTCGGCAACCGCCAAGCTTCCACCTTCCTGCCGGCGCCCGGCGTGTCCGCGCGCGAACTGGCCGAGGCCGCGCGCCTGGCCTCGCTGGCCGATGAGACGCCGGAAGGCCGCAGCATCGTCGCGCTGGCCGACAAATCCATCCACGCGCCGGCCGCGGCCATGGCGCACGCCGAGTTCGTGCCCTTCACCGCGCAATCGCGCATGAGCGGCGTGAACCTGAACGGCCGCATGATCCGCAAGGGCGCGGTCGACGCCGTGCAGGCCTGGCTGGCCGCGCAGGACTCGGCAGTGCCGGAACCGGCCCTGCGCCTGGCCGAGGACGTGGCGCGCCGCGGCAGCACGCCGCTGATGGTCAGCGACGGCAACCGCGCGCTCGGCGTGGTCGAACTGAAAGACATCGTCAAGCCGGACATCCAGTCGCGCTTCGCGGAACTGCGCCGCATGGGCATCAAGACCGTGATGATCACGGGCGACAACAAGCTCACGGCCGCCTCCATCGCCGCCGAGGCCGGCGTGGACGATTTCCTGGCCGAGGCCACGCCCGAGGCCAAGCTCAAGCTGATTCGCGCCTACCAGGCGGAAGGCCGGCTGGTGGCGATGACGGGCGACGGCACCAACGATGCGCCCGCGCTGGCGCAGGCCGACGTCGCGGTGGCGATGAACTCGGGCACCCAGGCCGCCAAGGAGGCGGGCAATATGGTGGACCTGGATTCCAACCCCACCAAGCTGATCGAGATCGTCGAGATCGGCAAGCAGATGCTGATGACCCGCGGCGCGTTGACAACCTTCAGCGTGGCCAACGACGTGGCCAAGTACTTCGCCATCATTCCGGCCGCCTTCGCCACCGTCTATCCGCAGCTCAACGTGCTCAACATCATGGGTCTGGCCACGCCGGCCTCGGCCATCCTGTCGGCCGTGATCTTCAACGCGCTGATCATCGTGGTGCTGATCCCGCTGGCGCTCAAGGGCGTGCGCTACCGGGCGCTGGGCGCGGCCGTACTGTTGCGCCGCAATCTGCTCATCTATGGCCTGGGCGGCCTGCTGGTGCCGTTTGCCGGCATCAAGCTGGTCGACATGGTGCTGGCCGCCCTGGGCTGGGCCTGAGCCCCGAACTGCAAGGAAACCATCATGAAAAATTCCACCTCACTGCCGCGCCAAGGCGGCATCCTGCGCCCCGCGCTGGTCGTCTTCGCCGCACTGTCACTGGTGACCGGCCTGGCCTACCCCTTCCTGACCACGGGCATCGCCGCCGCGGTCTTCCCGCACGAAGCGGCCGGCTCGCTGATCAAGCAAGGCGATCGCGTCGTGGGTTCGGAACTGATCGGCCAGTCGTTCAGTTCCCCCGGCGACTTCTGGGGCCGCCCGTCCGCCACCGCGCCCATGCCGTACAACGGCGCGGGCTCCGGCGGTTCGAACCTGGGGCCGCGCAATCCGGCGCTGGCCGACGCCATCCAGGCGCGCATCGCCGCGCTGAAGGCGGCCGATCCCGACAACCCGGTCCCCGTGCCGGTGGACCTGGTCACCGCCTCCGGCAGCGGCCTGGATCCGCACATCAGCCCGGCTGCCGCGGCCTACCAGGCGGAGCGCGTGGCGCGCGCGCGCAACCTTCCGCGCGCGCAGGTCGATGCCCTGATCCAGTCCCATACCGAAAAGCCCTGGCTGGGCGTGCTGGGCGACCCCGCGGTCAACGTGCTGACGCTCAACCTGGCGCTAGACCAATTGCGTCCGGCGCGCTGATGCCGCGGCGTATAGTATTGCCAGCCGTTCCCTCCCACTCATTGCGCGTTCATGGCTGATATCGCTGGCGAGCGTCCCGATCCCGACGCGCTCTTGAAGACCCTGGACGACGCCGCGCGCCAGGCGGTGCGCGGCAAGCTGCGCGTCTACTTCGGGTCATCGGCCGGCGTCGGCAAGACCTACGCCATGCTGGAGGCGGCCCGCGCGCAGGCCGCCCAGGGGGCCGACGTGCTGGCCGGCATCGTCGAAACCCATGGCCGGCGCGAAACCGCCACGCTGCTGGAAGGCCTGCCCGTCCTGCCGCTGCAGGACGTGCCGTACCGCGGCCACGTGCTGAAGGAATTCGACCTGGACGGCGCGCTGGCCCGCCGCCCTGACCTGGTGCTGGTGGACGAGTTGGCCCACTCAAACGCGCCGGGCTCGCGCCACGCCAAACGCTGGCAGGACATCCAGGAACTCCTGACGGCCGGCATCGACGTCTGGACCACGTTGAACGTGCAGCACCTGGACAGCCTGAACGAAGCGGTGGGCAGCATCACCGGCGTGCGCGTCTGGGAAACCGTGCCCGACGCAGTCTTCGACGCGGCGGACGAAGTCATCCTGGTGGACCTGTCGGCCGACGAGCTGCTGCGCCGCTTGAAGGAAGGCAAGGTCTACCTGCCCGAGCAGGCCCGCCACGCCACCCGCAATTTCTTCCGCAAAGGCAACCTGATTGCGCTGCGCGAGCTGGCGCTGCGCCGCACCGCCGACCACGTCGACGACGACGTCCAGGCCTATCGCCGCGACCGCGCCATCGAACCGGTATGGCGCACGCGCGAGGCCGTGGTCGCCTGCATCGGCCCGGACGTGGACGCCGAATACGTCATCCGCAGCGCACACCGCCTGAGCCAGCAGCTGGAATGCGATCTGCACGTGGTCACCATCGACACGCCGCGCGCGGCGCCGCCGCCCCAGGCCGAACAGGAACGCATCCAGCGCAGCCTGGCCCTGGCCGATGCGCTGGGCGCGCGCAGCGAAACCCTGGCCGGCGGCGACATGGTGGACGCCGTGGTGCGCTATGTGCGCCGCCACAACATCACCAAGGCCATCATCGGCCGGACCCGCGCCAGCGGCCTGCAACGCCTGCGCCTGTCGTTGTCCGCCCTGCTGACCGCAGCCATCTCGCCGGGCTGGCTGTGGCGCCGCCACAGCTTCGCCGACATGCTGGCCGCCGGCTGCCCCGAGATCGACATCATCCGCCTGGGCGCGCCGCCGCTACCCGCCGCCGCCGCGCCCGGACGCGACCCGCTTACGC
>NZ_JBARYB010000004.1:0-21867 GCF_049647645.1 Achromobacter sp. | reverse complement strand
GGCCTGTACGGCACCTGGCAACACGACTCCGGCCTGTACGCCGACGCCGTGATCCAGGGCGCCGACTACCGCAGCAGCCTGCGCACGGCCGACACCGGCGCCGGCGCCACCACCAAGGGCCACGGCTTGCTGGCCTCGCTCGAAGTGGGCAAGCCCATCGCCCTGGGCAACAGCTGGCAGCTCGAGCCGCAAGCTCAGATCATCTACCGCAAGCTCAACCTGGACGACACCACGCTGAGCCTGGCCAAGGTGAAGAACGATGCGGACGACGATTGGACCCTGCGCCTGGGCGCCCGCGTCAAGGGCAGCTACAGCATCGGCGGCACCGTGCTGCAGCCCTTTGCGCGCGTCAATCTCTACAAGGCCAGCAACACCACCGACGTGGCCAGCTTCAGCGCTCCCGCCGGCACCACCGACATCCGCGCCAAGGGCGGCTACACCTCGACCGAACTGGCGGTCGGCGCCATGCTGCAATTGACCAAGAACACCAGCCTCTACGGCGACGTGGGCAAGCTCTGGGCCAACAGCGGCGACAGCCGCGTCAAGAGCGGCGCGCAGGGCACTATCGGCTTGAAGGTGCTCTGGTAGGACTGCGCCTGAAGCCGGTCAAACGGCCTGTCGTGTGAAAAGGCCCGCAGCGGATACCGCTGCGGGCCTTTTTCTCGCGCCCGGCAAACAGCCGACGGTCCGGAATTCGCGCCGCTCCTGTTCCCGGACGAGGGCCCTGCCCGCCTTACCAGGTGTATTTCACGCCTATCCTCGCCGCGTACTGGTGGTAGTCCTGCGCGCCCCAGGATCCGGCGATATTGGTCCAGCCGGTCCAGCCCTTGGTGAAGTCGGCGTGCACGCCGAGCTTCAACTCATAGCGGTCTTTCGGATAGAGGTCGCCCACCGGCAACTGGTTGAACGACACGGAGCTGCCGGTACTGCTATGCCACCAGTTCAGTGTCGCGAACGGCTGCGCCTTGCGGCCATTGCCCAGGTCGAAGGTGGTGTGCGTGCGCACGCCCAGGCGCGTGATGGTCCCATGGGAGTCCGCGCTGCCCACGCGGGTGCCGTTGGATTCGGTCAGGCTGTCCGTGTCCGAACTG
This sequence comes from Achromobacter sp., assembly GCF_049647645.1. Taxonomy (GTDB): domain Bacteria; phylum Pseudomonadota; class Gammaproteobacteria; order Burkholderiales; family Burkholderiaceae_B; genus Achromobacter. Next base: position 20,776 of record NZ_JBARYB010000004.1, on the reverse strand, counting down.
ACGTAGATAATCTGCGCCTGGGGTTCCAGTATCCAGTCGCCGCGCAGCTTGAAGGCGTAGCCCGTCTCCGCCGACACTGCCCATGCGCGGGAATCGTAGTCGACGCGCGGCAGATCGTCGCCCGTCACCCGGTTGTTGTACCAGCCGTACTGGAACCAGGTGTCCACATAGGCGCCGAGCTTGCTCTCGTCGTTCTGGAACCAGGTCCCATAAACGCCCGCGCTGTAGCCTTGCACCCTACCCTTGGCCTTGTAAGGGTTGCCATCGGCCCGGGCCGTGCTGTCGGCGCTGCCGTAGCCCAACATCAAACCCAGGTGCAGGCGGTCGGTCTCGGAGAACAGCTTCCATTGCGCCACGTCGCCGCCGCCTTGCAGCAGGAACATGTCGGTGCTGACGTCGAAATTTCCGTCGCGGCTATGCGAGCCTTCCCACTTGCCCACGGCGCGCAGCCAAAGCGCCCGGCGCTTGCTGTCTTCCGATTGGAATTGCTGGCCCTCGATGAACTGCGGTTCGCCCAGCCGGTCATGCATGCTCTGCACGAACATCTGCCCAACCAGCCGCTGGTTCGCGAGATAGGCGGCGACTTCTGGCCGGTACAGCGGCTCCGGAGCGGGCGGAGCCGGCGGAACAGGAGGGACTGGCGGCTCCGGCGGCACGGGAGGCTCGGGCGGTGGCGGTGGCGGTGGCGGTGGAGGCGGATCCGGCTGCTTCTCGGATCGCAGGTACCAGCTCTGATCGGCAGGTGCGCTTGCCGACCCCTGGTACAGGCGATACTCGTAAGGACCGGCCACGGCCCGGCCCGCAAGGGCGAACGCGCCCGATCCGGAAACGCCGCCATTGACGACCTCGACCACCTGGATCCCGCTGGCAGTCGTCAAGGCTCCTGGCCCGCCCGTGTTCTTGATGCGCAATTGCGAAGCGCCGCTGGCGCTGCCGCCATTGATGACCAGCTTGTCCGACGGCGAGCTGTCATCGCCCAGGTAAGTGTTCAGCGCGATGGTGCCGTCGCCGCTGTAGTTGCGCACCGTCAGCGTTTTGTACGCCCCCGCCTGCGGCGGCGTGAAGTCGATCAGGCTGGGATCGTTGACCAGGTTGGTGATGGTCGAATTGCCGGTCAGCGTCCAGGTCGAATCCGTCAGCGTCACATTGGAGGTGCTGCCCGCCTCGGTGACCGCGGCGCCGGTCAAGGTCGCGTTGCGCGCCGCCACATTGGCCGTGGCGGGAGCGCCGGCCAGCACGCCGGTGACATTGATGCCGCCCGGATTGCCCGCATCCGGCGCCAGGCTCGGGTCTATGCCGTGCAGCGTGCGGGTCCTGCTGCCGAGCAGGGTGCCGGAGCTTGCCACCTGCAGCCAGTTGGTCGCGCCCTGGACGGTCGTGCCGTCGAGCTGGATGTTCGCAGTACCTCCGTCGACGCCAATGGCCGTTGCTGCCCCGCTGACGATGCTGCCGCCATTGATTGCCGCGCTCTGAGTGCCCGTGTCGCTGGTCAGCAGCAGGCCGATGGACCGCGCGCCGCTGACGCCGATGGCGCTGCCCGTCGCCGCAAAGCTGGATGTGCCGGCCACCACCACGCCATGGGCCTCGGCGCCGGAGGTTTGCACCGAACCGTTGTCGAATACCACGCTACTGGCCGCGCCTTGCGACAGGATGCCGAAACCGCCCTGCCCACTGGTCACGACTGTATTGCGCGCCGCCTGCAAAACTGTGGCCGGCTGGCCGCTGCTCGTATAGGCATACAAGCCCACCGCATCCGTGCCGCGGGTCTCGGTCCGCAGGTCAGACAGTTCCGCGCGGGATCCGTCTATGCCTATCACCCCATAGGCGTCCGCGCCCTCGGTAAGGATGTTCGCAGTGGAGCCGCCCTGCGGCGCCACGACCAGATGGTTGGTCGGACTGACATAGCGGCGCAGGAACATGCCGCTGCTGTCCCTGCCAGTGGTGTGGATATCGGTCGTGCCTTGCATCACGGCCTCGCCCACGCCCAGCATGTAGAAACCGTCCGACGTCTGTCCCGTGGTGCGCACGCGCAGCGTCGAACCCGGCGCCGAGGTGAAGCGGCGCTCGACCGAGTCCGGGTAAGTCAGGCTGTAGCCGAGTTCGACCCCGCGCCCATACGTCCCGCCCGTGGTCTGTACATCCAGCGCGCCGCCCGCGTCCAGCACAATCGTCGTGTTGTTGCTGGTCATCACGCCCTTGGGCCATGGATTGCCGCCAGCGGGCGCGGCCTCGATCTTGAGGGTCGCGCCATTGCCGATCTCAAGCTGGCTCAGGGTCCCGAATGGCGTATGGCCCAGGTTCACGCCCTGGTAGCCGCGGATCGTCACCGTGGCGCTCGGCGCCAGCGAAAACCGCGCCTGCGAATTGGTGGTCGACTGCAATCCCAGGCCCGTGGTCGTCACCGTCGTGATCGTGACGTTGGTGCCGGTCTGGAAATTGATGTTGGTCGCCGCGCCGTTCGTCGCAAAAACGCCCAGGTCGACATTGCCGATGGCGATATTGCCCGGACCGAAGTTCAGCGTGGCATTGCCGACCCGAATAGCGGTGCTCGAACCCGCGCCCATCACGCTGTCACCCCCATTCAAGGTGAACGTAGTGCCGGAGGGAACGATGAACGGCGCGTAATTGGCGCCCCAGGCCACGGGTGCGGCCAGCGACATGGCCACACCTATGGAGCGGTAAATGGAAGACTTGGGGGGGCTTGCGTGGTGTGCCATCTGACTCGTCTCCGTGAAGACGTCCTGGCGACAGGCCCGGACGCGCTCAAACCAGACCCCGGGGCAACCGGGGGTAACGACGATAGACTTCAAGACCTACGCCAAACGCCCTGATCCGGGCGTGCAATGAATGTAAATATTCGCATCAAACTTTCGAATAATCACTTTGTTTTGCACCATTCGCTGCGGATTGTTCCTTTTTGGCAACGGGATTAAGCCCTGAGACGGGGGATGCCGTCTCACCACACCCGGAACACGCGCCCTGTCTGCGCGCCTTCCACGCTGCGGCTGTAGGCCAGCGCAACTCGGCTGGCGGGCGCGGACTCAAAGCCCTGGAAGTACGGCCCGTAGGCATCCAGCGATTCCGTCAGGACCGTGGGGCTGACCGAATTGATGCGCACGCCCCGCAATTCCACGGCGGCGCCGCGCACGAAGCCGTCGATGGCCGAATTCACCGCAGACGCGTTGGCGCCGTAGCGGATGGGCTCATCGGTCAGGATGCCGCTGGTGAGCGTGATGGACCCGCCTTCGTTGACATAGTGCTGGCCGATCAGCGCCAGGTCGACCTGGCCCAGCAGCTTGTCGTGCAGGCCGATCTTGAACTGCTCGGCCGTCATTTCCGCCAGCGGCCCGAAATGCAGGCTGCCAGTGGTGGAGACAATGGCGTCCACCTTGCCCACGCGTTCGAACAGGGCGCGGATGCTGTCGCTGCGCGTCACGTCGACTTGATGTTCGCCGCGCGACTTGCCCACGGCGATGATGTCATGGCGCTGGCCCAGCTCTTGCGCGACCGCGCGGCCGATGGTGCCGGTGGCGCCGATCAGGATGATTTTCATGGGGACTCCAATTCATGTGTGTGGTGGATGCACCGGCAAAACCGCCAGCGCCTGCACGCATTCTGATGAAGGGACGGCCAGGGAAAAATCCTAAAATGGTGGGATCACTACACACTCAGGGTGCGCAATTCATGGACCGCTTGCTCAGCATGGAAGTCTTCGTGGCGGTCGTGGAACTGGGCAGCCTGACGGCGGCGGCGGCCCGCCACGAGATGTCGCCCGCCATGGCAGCCAAGCACATCAAGGGTCTGGAAGCACGCCTGGGCCTGAGGCTGATGAACCGCACCACCCGCCGCCAAAGCCTGACGGAAGCCGGCCAGGCCTATTTCGCGCGCTGCAAGGTGATCCTGTCGGACATACGCGACGCCGAACAGGGTGCGGAGGCCATGCGCTCGGCGCCGCGCGGCCATCTGCGCATCACTTCCACCGTGACTTTCGGCTCGTTCGCGCTGGCCCCCGCCATCGCCGATTATCTGTCCGAGTATCCCGACGTCAGCGTCGACCTGGCGCTGAGCGATGCCGTCGAGGACGTGGTGGCCTCGCGCTACGACCTGGCGGTGCGCATCGGCGAACCCGCCGATTCCGGCCTGGTCGCGCGCAAGATCGGCCGCTATCAGATGATCATCTGCGCGGCGCCGGCCTATCTGGAACGCCATGGTACGCCCGAGGCCGCCGGCGACCTGGCGCGCCATCAATGCCTGGATTTTTCCTACTGGAACCGGCGTACCGGCTGGCGCCTGAACGCGGACGAAGGCGCCGGCGCCGCCTACCCGGCCGGCCGCTTCGTGTCGAACAACGGCCAGGCGCTGCGGCAGGCGGCGCTGGCCGGATTCGGCATCGTGCTGCAGCCGGAACTGCTGCTGGCCGAGGACGTGCGCGCGGGCAGGCTGGTCCCGATCCTGCAGTCCGCCTGGCCCGTCGCCAGGCCCATCACCCTGCTGTATCCCAAGGACCGCAAGGCCCTGCCCAAGCTCACCACCTTCGTGGATTTCATGGTGCAGCGGTTCACCCGGCCCGCGAAGTAGTCGCGCAACGCGCCGAGGTGTGCGATTGACCGGGTACCGGTAAAGATTTTCTTTTGGTGAGAAGTAGTTTATCTGGTTTGCCGGCGAATCCGGACGGGCCAAGAATATGGCCTACCGGTGCCCGCCCCAATGTCGACAGAGACACGGGGCCAACAAACACGCACGCCGGTTCAGATACAGCTTTTCTACCAATATCATGCTTATCAATGCCGATTTCTCGCGCAACGCCATCGTGACGCCTGACCAGCAACCCTGGGTGCCCTCGCCGCAGCGCGGCGTCGAACGCGTGCTGCTGGACCGCATCGGTGGCGAGCAGGCGCGCGCCACCAGCATCGTGCGTTACGCGCCGGGCAGCCGTTTTCCGTGGCACGGGCATCCCGGCGGCGAAGAGATACTGGTGCTGTCGGGCATCTTCTCCGATGCGAGCGGCGACTTTCCGCAAGGCTGGTATCTGCGCAACCCGCCCGGCTCCGGCCATGAGCCGTCCAGCAGGAATGGAGCCACCCTCTTCGTAAAGTTGCAGCAGATGCCGCCTGATGAGCAACGCGCCGTGCGCGTCGACACGCGCGATCCCGCCGTCTGGAGGCGCGAGAAAGACAGCGCGGTTTGCCCGCTCTTTGCGTCGTCCGACGAGCAGGTCCGCCTGCTGCGCCTGCCCGCCAACGCGCCGCTGCTCCAGGCTGCGCCCACCGGTGCGGAAGCGCTGGTGCTGGCCGGGTCGATTGCCGATGCGCGCCGTTCGTACCCGCAAGGCAGCTGGCTGCGCCTTGCCCCCGGCGCCCAGGCCGCGCTCTCGGCTGGCGCCGCGGGCGCAACCGTCTATCTGAAGACCGGCCATCTGCCGAATCCGAATGGCCGGAGCCTGCCATGACGACGCAAGCGGACACCGTCATCGTCGGCGCGGGTCTGAGCGGCCTGTACGCTGCCTTTCTGCTGGAACGGCATGGCGCCGGCAACTACCTGCTGCTCGAAGGACGCGACAGGCCGGGCGGCCGCATACTGGGCGCCGGCTCCCACGATCTGGGCCCCACCTGGTTCTGGCCCGCGATCCAGCCCGAGCTGGGCGCCATCGTCCGCGAACTCGGCCTGCTCATCGTCCCGCAGCATGAGGCGGGTTCGATGATGGTCGAACGTGCGGGAACGCCCGTGCGCATGCCAGGCTACCCAAACTACCCCGCCTCCATGCGGCTGGCGGCAGGAATGAGCGGGCTGACAGAAGCCCTGCGCGCACGTCTGGATCCGGCGCGCACCAAGCTGGGCCAGACCGTGACCCGGCTGCATGCGACCGGCCACGCCATCGACGTGCATGTGCAGGATCGCGACGGACAGACCCGTGTCATTCGCGCCTCGCGCGTGCTGCTGGCCGTCCCGCCGCGCCTGGCGCAAGCCCGTATCGCCTTCGATCCGCCACTGCCGGCCACATGGGCGGCGCAATGGCGCGACACGCCGACCTGGATGGCGCCGCACGCCAAGTACCTGGCCGTCTACGGCTCGGCATTCTGGCGCGAGCAAGGCCTGTCCGGCGCAGCGCGCAGCGCCCGGGGACCGCTCGCCGAGGTCCACGATGCCAGCACGGATCAAGGACCGGCGCTGTTCGGATTCGTGGGCGTGGCCGCCGCGGCGCGGCGCTCGGCGGGCCAGGACGTGCTGATGGCCCATTGCCGCGCACAGCTCGCGCGGCTGTTCGGGCCACAAGCGTTGACCCCGGTCCAGGAATATTTCAAGGACTGGGCGCAGGATCCCCATACCGCCACGCCAGCCGATTGCACCGACCACAGCGCGCACGCGGCAGCGCCCGGCATGACGGCGGACGCCGGCCCATGGCAGGACCGTCTGGCCGGCATCGCCAGCGAATGGTCCGCCGCGTTCCCCGGCTATCTGGCCGGCGCGGTTGATGCTGCCGCCAACGGCGTCCGATGGTTGCGGCACCGATCCGCAAGCGCATCCCCCTCCATTCTCCCCGGAGACTCCGCCTGATGAAGACTCCCGCCGTCACTTATCGCGCAATGCAGAGTCCCGCGCCCGGCCAGCTTGAACTGGTGCAACGGCCTGCGCCTCAACCCGGGCCCGGGGAAGTGCTGCTGCGCGTCGAGGCTTGCGGCGTCTGCGGCGCCGACGCCGCCGACATCGACAATCCCTCCTCGCAGCGCCCCCGGGTCCCCGGACATGAAGTCGTCGGGCGCATCGCCGCGCTCGGTCCCGGCGCCGACGTCAATTGGACCGTCGGCCAGCGCGTCGGCGTGGGCCGCCTGGGCGGCCATTGCAATGTCTGCCCCTCATGCCGCAAGGGCCTGTTCAATCTATGCTCGAATCAGCCGGTGATGGGCGCGACCTGGGACGGCGGCTACGCGGAGATGATGCTGGCCCTGGCGACCGGGCTGATCTCCATCCCCGAGGAGCTGGACTCCGTGCACGCCGCCCCGATACTCTGCGCCGGCATCGCCACCTTCAACGCGCTCAGGAAATGCGGCGCGCAGGCCGGCGATCTCGTCGCCGTGCTTGGCATCGGCGGGCTGGGCCACATGGCGCTGCAATACGCGCGCCGCATGGGCTTGAAGGTCGTCGCCATCGGGCGAGGCCGCGACATAGCCGCTGACGCCTTGCGCCTGGGCGCGCATGTCTACATCGACACCCACGAAGAAGACGCCGCGCAACGGCTCCATGCCATGGGCGGCGCGCAGGCGCTGATCGCCACCGTCACCGATACGCAAGCGATCTCCGAGGCCATGCGCGGACTGGCGCCGCAAGGCCGGATGATGCTGCTGGGCGTGGGCCGCGCCCCGCTCGAGGTCGCGCCTGGATTTCTGGTGGGCGGCGAACGCGTCATTGCCGGGTCCATGACCGGCACGCCCTGGGAAACTGAAAAAGCGCTGAATTTCAGCGTGCTTGCAGAGGCGCTGCCCATGGTCGAGACTCTAGCCCTGGAACGCGCGCCCGACGCCTTGCTGCGCCTGAAGTCCGGCGATGCGAAGTTCCGCGTGGTCCTGACCATGGACGCCGCGCGCGCAGCACACCAGACGCAGCACCCGAGTACCCATACCAACTAAAACCGCAATCATCGAGGAGACCTTCTTGTCCGCATCAATACCGGCGCCATCGGCCGCGCCCAGCGCTGAACTCACGCCACAGGCGCAGCGCGGCAACATCGCCCGGCTGACGATCGCCCAGGCGCTGGCCGGCGCCAACGCCGTGGTGGTCTACGCCACCGGCGCGATCGTCGGCGACATGCTGGCGCCGGACAAGGCGCTGGCGACCCTGCCCATATCCATCTTCGTGGTCGGCATGGCCGCCTGCATCCTACCCATGGGCGCCATCGCCCGGCGTTACGGCCGCCGGGCGGCTTTTCTTACCGGCACGGCCTGCGGCGTGCTGGTGGGCCTGCTAGCCGCCGCGGCCATCGTGCTCGGTTCGTTCTGGCTGTTCTGCCTGGGCACCTTCTTTGGCGGCGCCTACGCCGCGGTGGTGCTGTCGTTCCGCTTCGCCGCGGCCGACGGCGTGACCCCGGCGCGGCGCGCCCGCGCCCTGTCCTTCGTAATGGGAGGCGGCGTGGTCGCCGGCGTGGTCGGCCCGCAGCTCGTCACGCACACAATGTACCTGTGGCCGGTCCACATGTTCGCGGCGACCTTCCTGATGCAGGGCGCCGTTGCGGCGCTCTCGGCCCTGGTCCTCTGGGGCGTACGCCTGCCCATGCCGAGCGCGGCAGAAGTCGCGGGCGGACGCCCTCTCGCGCTGATCGCGCGCCAGCCGCGCTTCATCACGGCGGTGATCTGCGGCGCGGTCACCTACATGCTGATGAACTTCCTGATGACGGCCGCGCCTCTGGCCATGCACATCTGCGGCCATACGCAGGAAAGCGCCAACCTGGGCCTGCAATGGCACGTCATCGCCATGTACGGCCCCAGCTTCTTCACTGGCCGGCTCATCACGCGCTTCGGCGCCGGACGCATCGTCACGGCGGGCCTGGTGCTTACGGGCCTGTCGGCGGCCATCGGACTCACCGGCATCGACGTGGCCCATTTCTGGGTGACCTTGATCCTGCTGGGCCTGGGCTGGAACTTCGGTTTCGTGGGCGCGTCGGCGCTGGTGCTGGAATGCCATCGGCCAGAGGAAAAAACCAAGGTGCAATCGCTGAACGACTTCATCGTCTTCGGCACCATGGCGGTCGGTTCCTTCGCATCGGGCGGCCTGTTGGCGGCCTACGATTGGGCGACCGTGTTGTGGGTGTCGTTCATCCCCTTGGCGATCGCCGCGGTCGCGCTGCTGGCCGGGGCCGCGAAGGTTCGGCAACAGGCTTGACCCTCACGTAACGTCATGTCCCAGAGTCCGTTACGCGCCATCAACAGGAGGCATGTCGTGCAACTGAAAGTAGGAGAACTGGCCAGGCGGAGCGGACTGACGGTCCGCACGCTGCACCACTATCACGCGATCGGCTTGCTCACGCCTTCGGCGCGCGCCGACAACGGCTATCGGCTGTATGGCCGCGACGACATCGCCCGGCTGCATCAAATCCAGGCGCTGCGCCGCTTCGGATTGCCGCTGGCCGAGATCGGCGCCTACCTGGACCAGCCCGGCACTCCCATGGACGAGATCATCGCCAAGCAGATCGCGATGCTCGATCGCCAGATCCAACAAGCCTCCCGGCTGCGCGAGCGTCTCGCCCAGCTGCAGGGCCAGTTGGCGCAAGGCAGGGAACCGGAACTGGCCGATTGGCTAACCACTCTGGAACTCATGACCATGTACGACAAGTACTTCTCCCCCGATGAACTGGCCCGTCTGCCCATGTACCGCAGCAACCAGAATGCCGACCCCGGCTGGCTCGCGCTGATCAAGGAAGTGCAGGCGCAGATGGACGGCGGCGTCCCGCCCGAGGATGCGCAGCCGCGCGCACTGGCCTTGCGCTGGATGACCCAGCTGCTGCGCGACACCAACCGCGACCCGCGCCTGCTGGTCAAGCTGAACCGGATGCACGAGCGGGAGCCGGCGATGCAGGCGCACATCGGCATCTCGCCGGCCATGCGCGACTACGTGCTGCGCGCCTTCTCGGAAAGCAAGCTGCGGATCTATGAAAAGTATCTTGCGCCGGACGAGGCCCGCCACATGCGGCAGCACTATGGCGACCGCATCGGCGAATGGCCCGAGCTGATGGCCGACGTGCGCGACGCGCTCGACGCGGGCGCGGCGCCGGACTCCGCCACGGCAATCGAGCTCGCCCGGCGCTGGCTGGACCTGTTCCGCAGCTACGCCGGCAACGACCCCGCCACCCAGGCCAAGTTCCGCCATGCGCTGATGAGCGAGCCCGAGCTCACCGCCGGCACCTGGACCGACGACGCCACCCTGTCGTTCATGCGCCAGGCGATGGGCGCGCTGGCGGCGCAGCGCTAGGCGGCACCGTCGTCCAGGCCATATGGGCAGGCCGTCGTCCCCCGTCGGGCCTGCCCTTTTGCTAGACTGACCGGCCCAAGCTTGGCCTCTCCCCCTTACCCCACCATGTCCCAGGAAGCCCGCCCCGACCCCAGCGCCGACGATATCGCCAAGGAAATCTCGGCGGCCATCGTCGCGCACAAGCTGCCGCCGGGCACGCGGCTGCGCGAGGAAGCGCTGGCGGGGGTGTATCAGGTCAGCAGGACCAAGATCCGCGCCGCGCTGCTGATGCTGTCCAAGGACAAGCTGATCAACATCGTGCCGGACAAGGGCGCGTTCGTCAGCAAGCCGGATGCGAACGAGGCGCGCGAGGTCTATGCGGTGCGGCGCATCCTGGAAGCGGCCCTGGCGCGCGAGTTCGTGGCGCGGGCCACGGCCGCTGACTATCGCCGCATCGACGCGCACCTGGCCGAGGAACGCCGGGCGCTAACAGGCGGCGACGTGCAGGAGCGCAACCGGCTGCTGGGCTACTTCCATATCCTGCTGGCCGAAACCGTGGGCAATTCCGTGCTGACGGGGATGCTGCGCGAGCTGTCCGCGCGCAGCGCCGTCATCACCGTGCTGTACCAGAGTTCGCACGACGCCAGTTGCTCGTCGCAAGAGCATCACGCCTTCATCGAGGCCGCCCGCGCCGGCGACGCGGAGCGCGCCTGCGCGCTGATGGACGCGCATCTGGAACATGTGCAGACGGCGCTGAACTTCAAGAACGGCGGCCGGACCGACGGCGACCTGGTCCGCGCGCTGCTCAGCTGAAGCTTCGGAGGCCTGCGCCTGGCGTCCTGTCATGCGGACGCATCCACGGGACAGAACGCTGGCGCTATGCCTGCGCCCCCGTCCGCAGCAACTGGCCCATGCGCTGCTGCAGCCATAGTTCCATTTCACTCAGGCTGCCGCCCTGCAGCCACAGCGTGCGCACGGACAGCATGGGCAGGAACAGGTCCGCGCAGCGCACGCGGACGAGCTCGTTGCTGAACCCCTGATATTCGCCGATGTTCAGCGGCAGGATGGCCCAGCCCACGCCATTGGCCGCCATGGCGGCGATGTTGTAGCTGCTGTCGGCCCGCCAGACCGCCGGGCTCAGCATCACCTGATCGACGCCGTCCATCTGCATCAGCAACTGGCGGTGCCGCGCCAGGTCGTTGCGCCCGACCTCGGGCAGCGCGGCCAGCGGATGGCCCCGGACCACGAAGATGCCTTGCGCCACATTGCCCAGATGGCGGTGCGCGAAGGCGCTGCCGGGGTCGCCGCGGTCGAAATGGAAGGCCAGGCTGGCACGGCCCCGCTCCACGTAGTCCTCCACCTCCGTCGCGGTACCGTTGAGAAGGGTCAGCTCCAACGCCGGATAACGTTCGGCCAATTCCTTGAGTAGCTGGTCCGCCACTAGATAAGGCAAGCCCTCATCCAGCGCGATGGACAGCCGCGCCTCGCGCCCGGCGGAAAAGGATAAGGCGCGCTGCTCCAGCGCGCCGGCCTGCCGCAGCAGTTCCCGCGCCTCCTGCAGCATGACCTCGCCGGCAGAGCTCAGGGTGGCGTTGCGGCGCGAGCGGTCGAACAGTTCCACGCCCAGGTCCGCTTCCAGCAGGCCCACCGAGGTGCTGACCGCCGATTGCGCCCGGCCCAGGCCCCGCGCGGCCGCCGAAAACGATCCGGATTCTGCCGCGGCGACGAAATGGCGGAGTTGTTCCAGGGTCCATTGCACGGTTTCGATCCCTCCTTTACCCATCTATTTTATAGATGATTTCTAACTTTTTTCTGCAAATTACAAGATGGATAATGGCGGGCTCTGAAACCCGGCCAATCCCGGCCCCGCCCGCTTACACGGTGCGGCAGGCGTTTCAGTTTCAGGAGTAGAACCATGCAGCGGACTGAACCGAACGCTGTCGCCACGGCCGCGCCCGGCCGCTGGCTGGTGCTGGCCATCGTATCCAGCGCCTTGTTGTTGATCGTGGTGGACATGACCGTCCTGTACACCGCCCTGCCCCGGCTGACGCACGAATTGCACGTCAACGCGTCGGAAAAACTGTGGATCGTGAACATCTATGCGCTGGTCGTGTCCGGCCTGCTGCTGGGCATGGGTACGCTGGGCGACCGCCTGGGCCACAAGCGCCTGTTCATGGCGGGGCTGGTCGTGTTCGGCATCGCCTCGCTGGCGGCGGCCTATTCGCCCGGCGCCGCCACGCTGATCGCGGCGCGCGCGCTGCTGGCCGTGGGCGCGGCCATGATGATGCCGGCCACCCTGTCCATCCTGCGCCTGACCTTCGCCGATGAACGCGAGCGCGCCATCGCCATCGGCGTGTGGGCCTCGGTGGCCTCCGGCGGCGCCGCGGTCGGTCCGGTGGTGGGCGGCGTGCTGCTGGAGCATTTCTGGTGGGGTTCGGTGTTCCTCATCAACGTGCCCATCGTGCTGCTGGCGCTGCCGCTGGCCTGGCGTCTGATCCCCGCCAGCCGCCCAGAGGCTTCGCGCCCCTGGGACCTGTTGGGCTCGCTGCAAGTGATGGCCGGCCTGATCCTGTGCGCCTACGCGCTGAAGGAATTGGGCAAGACCGATCCTTCCTGGTTGCACGCCGGCCTGGCCTGCGCGGCGGGCGCGGCCATGCTTGCCGTATTCGTGCGGCGCCAGCGCGCCCGGCCCTATCCGCTGATCGACTTCGCCATTTTCCGCAACCTCAGCTTCAGTTCGGCCGTGGCGGCCGCGCTGTTCGCCGCCGCGGCGCTGCTGGGCATGGAGCTGGTGTTCAGCCAGCGGCTGCAGCTGGTCATGGGCATGTCGCCACTGGAAGCCGCGCTCTTCATCCTGCCGCTGTCGGCGGCCGCTTTCATCGCCGGTCCGCTGGCGGGTTGGATGCTGGGCCGCGTCAACAGCTCCACCATGCTGTTCGTCTCGCTGCTGGTCTCGGGCCTGGGCATGACCGGCTACCTGTTGAGCTACGACGCGGCGCTGCTGCCGCAGATGGCCAGCCTGTGCGTGCTGGGCGCGGGCATAGGCGCCACCATGACGGCGGCATCCAGCACCATCATGCAAAGCGCCACCCCCGAGCGCGCCGGCATGGCGGCCTCGATCGAAGAGGTCTCGTATGAGCTGGGCGGCGCCCTGGGCGTCACCCTGATGGGATCCATCCTGTCCGGCGTGTATGCGCATACGCTCGCGGTGCCGGCAGGCCTGCCAGAGTCCGACATGGCGCGCGACAGCCTGGACCAGGCGCTGATCGTGGCGGACGGGCTGTCGTCGGACCTGGGCATGGCGCTGACCCGCCTGGCCAAGACCGCCTTCGACACCGGCTACGCCGCGGTCATCGCCACCGCGGCGGCGATGCTGCTGGTCACGGCCGGGTTCGTGCTATGGAACCGCAGGCGCATGGCGGCTTGAGGGCCGGCCCGCGCCGCCGGCCTGCGGCAGGGATCAGCAGGTGCGGAAGGCGTGGTCCATGTCGGCGATCAGGTCTTCCTCGTGCTCCAGCCCGATGGAGACGCGGACCAGCCCTTCGGACACGCCGGCTGCATCGCGTTCGGCCGCAGGCACGCCCGAATGCGTGGTGGAAGCCGGATGGCAGATCAGCGATTCGGTGCCGCCCAAGCTGACGGCCGACTTGAACAGGTGCAAGGCGTTGATGAAGCGGAACGCCTTGGCGCGCCCGCCATCCAGCACGAAGGCGAAGGTCGAGCCCGGTCCGGTGCACTGGCGCTTATAGACTTCCTGGTAGGCCTGGTCGGCGATCATTTCGGGATGGAAGATCCGCACCTTTTCATGCGGATTGCCCGACAGCCATTGAGCCACCTTGGTCGCCGTGCGCGCGGCCTGCTTCATGCGCAGCACCACCGTCTCCATCGAGCGCGTGATCATCCAGCAGGAATGCGGATCCAGCTGCGAGCCGAACGCGCTACGGATGGCGCGCACCTTCTTGACCAGCGCCTTGCTGCCGGTAACGGCGCCCGCGACCAGGTCGCTATGGCCGCCCACGTATTTGGTCAGCGAATACACGCACATATCCACGCCATGCTCGGCCGGCTTCTGGAAGATCGGACCCAGCAGCGTGTTGTCGCACACCGACACGGGACGGTAGCCGTGCCGCGTTTCGAAGGCGTCCAGCTCGTTCTTCATAGCCTCGAAATCGACCAGCGCATTGGTCGGATTGGCGGGCGTTTCGACAAAGAAAAGACGCACCGGCCCCTGGGCCGCCGCGGCCTCCAGCGCCGCGCGCATGCCTTGGGCCGACAGGCCGTCCCCGATGGCGTGCGAGCCTATGCCCCATTCCGGAAAGATCTTGGAAATCAAGGTTTCGGTGCCGCCGTACAGCGGCACCGACTGCACCAGCTGGTCGCCCGGGCGCAGAAACGCCAGGAACACCGCGCTGATCGCCGACATGCCGCTGGAGGTCACCGCCGCGTCTTCCGAACCGTCCAGCAGCGCCAGGCGGTCTTCGACGATTTCCAGGTTGGGATGGTTGAAGCGGCTGTACACCAGCCCCGCCGACTCGCCCTGCGGCAAGGGCTTGCGGCCCGAGACCAGGTCGAAGAACGCCGCGCCGTCCTCGGCCGAGCGGAAAGCGAAGGTGGACGTCAGGAACACCGGCGGCTTGACCGCGCCCTCCGACAGAAAGGGGTCGAAGCCGTAGGACATCATCTGGGTTTCGGCATGCAAGGGGCGGCCGAAGATGTCCTTCTTGTGGTAGCTGGAGTAACTCATGGTGTGCCTCTCTGTCTGGTTTCCGGGCGCCCGGACGGGCTGCCGGACAGGCGCGTCTAGCATGCGAAGACGATAGCGCCCCCCGCCTCGGGATGCATGGAAGTATGGCGGCAGGCGCAGGCAAGATTCTTTCCATTTGCATCGTCATGCATGGATAATGGGAAACAATATTTCCTATAGACAGGATTAAATGAAAGACACTGCCCTGTTACATCAACTTGACGCGATCGATTGGAAAATCATGAAAATCCTTCAAGAAGATGGCCGGCTCAGCAACGCCGAACTGGCCGAGCGCGTCTCGCTGTCGGCCTCGCCCTGCTGGAAACGCCTGAAGCGCCTGGAATCGTCCGGCGCGATCCGCGGCTACCAGGCCGTGCTGGATCGCCGCGCGCTGGGTATCGGGGTCGTGGCCTTCGTCAGCATCTCGCTGGAGAACCACACGGAGAAGACCTGCCAGGCCTTCGAGGCCAGCGTGCTCGCCATGCCCGAGGTTCTGGCCTGCCACAACACCACCGGCCAGCATGACTATCTGCTGCACATCGTGGCGCGCGACTTCGACGCCTATTCGGAGTTCGTGCGCAGCCGCCTGCGCACTCTGCCGGGGGTCAAGGAGCTGCTGAGCACGCTGTCGATGCACGAGGTGAAGTCCTCGACCAGACTGCACCTTTAAGGACGCCCCGCAAGGCGCCCCGGCCCTTCGAACGCTACATCACGCCGGGAACGACGCGATTGCGGCCCTGCCGCTTGGCTTGATAGAGGCCGCGGTCGGCCACCAGGATCAAGTCGGTGCAGGGCTGGTCGCCCTGGGGGATGGCCGTGGCCGTGCCGATGCTGACCGTCAGCCAGGGCCCGTCGCCGGAGTCCTTCTGCGGAATCTGCAAGGCTTCCACGGCGCGCCGCAGCTTCTCGGCGGCCAGCCGCGCGCTGCCGGCGGGCGTGCCGGGCAATACCAGCGCGAACTCTTCGCCGCCGAAACGCGCCGCCAGATCGGTGGACCGGTCGCAGCTGGCGAAGATGGTGTTGGCCACGCGCTTGAGCGCTTCGTCGCCCGCAATGTGGCCGTAGGTGTCGTTGTAGGCCTTGAAGTGGTCCACGTCGATCATGAGCATGCTGATTTCGCGGCCGTCGCGGCGCGCGCGCTGCCATTCGGCATTGAGGTATTCGTCGAAGTAGCGGCGGTTGCCCAGGCCGGTCAGGCCGTCGGAATTGGTCAGCCGGCGCAGTTCCATATTGCTTTCCAGCAACTGCTGCTGGCTCTGGCGCAAGGCCTGGTAGGCCTCGTCGCGCTGCACCAGCGCCAGGTAGGAACGCGAGTGGTAGCGGATGCGCGCCACCAGCTCGATGGAGTCGGGCAGCTTCACCAGGTAGTCGTTGGCGCCGGCGGCAAAGGCCGCGCTTTTGATCGCCGGATCTTCCTTGGTGGACAGCACGATGATGGGAATGTCGCGCGTCACGGGATGGCTGCGGTACTCCTGCACCAGGCTCAGCCCGTCCACGCCCGGCAACACCAGATCCTGCAGGATGACGGTGGGCCGGGTCTGGATCGCCACGGTCAGCGCCTTTTCGGGATCCGAGCAATAGTGGAAGTCGATATTGCCCTCCGTCGCCAATGCGCGCCTGATGGCCTCGCCGACCATCACCTGGTCGTCGACGAGCAACACCATGGCCGCATGCGAATTCAGGTTCGCCGAAGCCGAGCTGTCAATGGGAGGTTGCATAGTGAGTCCTTGAATTCTTTCGAGGTCCGTCCGCTCAGGCAAAGGCCTGGATCACGCGGGGAGCGATTTGGTCCAATGGGCTGATTTCCACGGCGGCCTGCATGGCCGCCGCGGCCTTGGGCATGCCGTAGACGGCGCTGCTGGCCTGGTCCTGCGCAATCGTCAGGTAGCCGCGCTCGCGCAGCGCCTTCAGCCCGCGCGCGCCGTCCTGGCCCATGCCAGTCAGCAGCACGCCAACGGCCGTGCCGCGCCAGTGCTGCGCCACGCTATGGAAAAAAACATCGATGGAAGGCCGGTAGAGGCTTTCCTTGGGGGTTTCGGTGTAGCGCAGCGTGCCGTCCGCCAGCATGTGCAGATGGTCACCGGTGCCGGCCAGCAGTATCTGGCCGGGTTCAGGCCATTCGCCCTCGCGCACCAGCCTTACCGGCAGCGGCGCCTGTTCGTTGAGCCAGTCCGCCATGCCCGCGGCGAACGAGGCGTCCACGTGCTGCACCAGCACGATGCCGGCGGGGAACCCCGGCGGAATCCCCTTGAGCAACTGCGCCAGGGCCGGCGGGCCGCCGGCCGACGCGCCGATGACCAGCAGGCGCTTGGCGTCCGCCTGCTGCATCGGCCGGGCCAACGGCGTAAGCGCAGGCCGCTTGCCGTAGCGGCCTATCAGCCAACCTACGTTGCGGATCTTGCGCAGCAGCGGCGCCGCCGCCGTGCGCATGTCGCCGCCGCCGATCACAGGCGTATCCGCGGCGTCCAGCGCGCCATGGCCCATGGCGTCGAACACGCGCGAGGTGTGGCGCGCCACGTCGGCGGTGACCACCACGATCGCGCAGGGCGTTTCGGCCATGATGCGGCGCGTGGCCTCGACGCCGTCCATGACGGGCATGATCAGGTCCATCAGCACCACGTCCGGCCGGTCGCGGGCGCACAGGTCCACGGCCTCCTGGCCGTTGGTCGCGACCCAGGCGAGGTCCAGCCCCGGCTCCAGCGCGATCGCGCGCCGCAGCACTTCCACCGCCATCGGCATATCGTTGACGATTCCGACTCTCACGTGCGCGCCTTTCCGATCAGATCTTCCACGGCATCGAGCAGCGCATCGTCATGGAAGCTGCCCTTGGCCAGATAATAATCGGCGCCGGCGTCCAGCCCGCGCCTCCTGTCTTCTTCCCTGTCCTTGTACGACACCACCATCACCGGCAGGGCCTGCAGCTTGGGATCGGCCTTGATGCGCGACACCAGCTCGATGCCGTCCATGCGCGGCATGTCCACGTCGGTCACCACCAGGTCGAACGCCTCGCTGCGCAACATGTTCCAGCCGTCCATGCCGTCCACGGCCACGGCCACGTCGAAGCCCCGGTTCAGGAGCAGCTTGCGTTCCAGCTCGCGCACCGTGAGCGAATCGTCCACCACCAGCACGCGCTTGCGCCGCCGCGCCTGTTCGGCCGCGCCCGCGCCGTCCACCCGCGTCAGTTGCCCGCCTTCGACGAGCTTCTGCACCGACACCAGCATGTCTTCCACGTCCAGGATCAACAGCGGCGTACCGTCGTCCATCAGGGCGCCCGCCATCACGTCCTGCACCTTGCCCAGGCGCGGATCCAGCGGCTGCACCACCAGCGTGCGCTCTCCCACGTAGCGGTCCACGGCAATGCCGTAGAGCCGGTCGTGATCGCCCACCAGCACCACGCATACCGTCTCCGCAGCCGGCGCGGCGCCGCCGGAACGCAGGATCTGGCGCGCGGAAACCAGCCCGATCTGGCGGTCCATGAAGCGGAAATGCTGATGCCCTTCGAGCTGCTCGATGTCCTCGGCGCGCACTTGCAGCGCGTGGTTGACGTAGGCCAGCGGGAAGGCGTAGATCTCGTCCTGCACCTCGACCAGCAGGCTGCGCACCACCGACAGCGACAAGGGCATCTCCAGCATGAAGCGGGTGCCCTGCCCGGTCTGCTGCTGGATGCGCACCGCGCCGCGCAGCTGGCGCACCATGGTCTGCACCACGTCCAGCCCCACGCCTCGCCCGGAGATCTCGGTGACCTCGCCGCGCGTGCTGAAGCCGGACAGGAACAGGAACTCCAGCAGCTCGGCCTCCGTCAGCCGGGCCGCGGTTTCCGCGCTGGCCAGCTTGCGCTGCACCACTTCCACGCGCAGCCGGTCCAGCGATATGCCGGCGCCGTCGTCGCTCAACTCGATCAGCAGCATGCCGGCGGCGTGGCGCGCCGACAGCCGGATCCGGCCTTCGGCCGGCTTGCCCGCCGCCAGCCGGTCCTGCGGCATTTCGATGCCGTGGTCGACCGCGTTGCGCAGCAGATGCATCAGCGGCGCATCCAGCTTTTCCAGGATGTCGCGGTCGACCTGGGTGGACTCGCCTTCGAGTTCCAGGCGCACCTGCTTGCCGAGCGCGCGGCCCACGTCGCGGACCATGCGAGCCATGCCGCCCACCCCGTCGCCGAAAGGCCGCATGCGGCAGGCCAGCGCGGTGTCGTACAGGCGCTGGGCCAGGTGGCCCATGCGCCAACCGAATTCGTCGACTTCGCTGGTGCGCTGCGACAGCTCCTGCTGGCATTGCTGGACGATGCGCAAGGCATCGTCCAGCGCCGCTTGCGCCTGCGCCTCCAGCGCCTGCCCGGCCAACGCCGCGCGCACGCCGTCCAACGCCTGGACCGCGCCCGCCTGCATGCGTTTCAGACGCAGCATGGAGGCGCCGAAAGGTCCGATCCAGTGCGACTCCACCAGCGTCTCGCTGGACAGGCCCAGCAATTTGTTGAGCGTGTCGGCCGTCACGCGCAGCACGCGCTCGCCCTCGCCCAGCCCCAGGTCCGAACTGCGCCGCGCCGGCGCGGCGGCCGCTGACTCTTCCGTGGCCGGGATCGGCGGCAGGAAATCCGCAGGCTTGGAGGCTGGCGCCGCGGCAGGCGGCGCTAGCGGCGCATGGGGCGCATTGCTCAACCGCGCCACCAGTTCGTCGATCTCGTTGCCCAGCTCCGCGCCCGGCGTGGCCACGCGCTGCAACAGATCCGCGCCCATCAGCAGGGCGTCGATATCGGCGGCCTGCAAGCGCAGCCGCCCTTCCCGCGCCTCGACCAGGCAATCCTCCATGGCATGCGCGATGCGCACCGCTGGATGCAGGTCGACGATGCGGGCGGCGCCCTTGAGCGAATGCGCCGCGCGCATGCAGGCTTCCAGCTGCGGCGCCGACGTCGGGTCGTGCTCCAGCGCCAACAGGCCGTTGTTCAGCACCTGCACCTGGGTGCGGGTCTCGAGCTGGAACAATTCCAGGAGCGAAGCGTCGCGCATCTGTTCCGGATTCACGCCAGGCTCCGTTCCAAAGCTTGCATCAGCAAGTTCTCGTCCAATACCCCGACCGCACGGCCGCCGCAGCGGGCCATGCCGCGCGAATATTTGAGGCTGGCGCCCTCCAGGGTCGCCGGCAAGGGTTCCAGCTGGTCCAGGTCCACGGCATGGATGCCCTCGACCTCGTCCACCGGCGCCACCACTGCCCGCCCCGCGCCGCCCAGCAACAGCATGCGCGCCGTGGCCGGCCGCTCGCGCGGGTCCTCCACCGGCGCCTCCAGGCCCAGCAGGCGCGCCAGCGACACGCACACCGTCAAAGAGCCGCGCACGTTGGCCACGCCCAGCATCGCCGGATCGCGGCGGTGCGGCAGGCTCAGGATGCGGCGGGTGCCGGCCACTTCATCCAATGCCCGCGTCGGCAGTCCGAGCCATTCGCGGTGCACGCGGAACACCAGCAGCGTAGATAGATTGGCGCTCTCCCCCGCGGCCGCGCCGTCATCCACGTCTTCCATCTGCGGCGGCAGGCGGTCGAGGATGCGCTTGGCCGCCGCCGCGTACACCGGACAGTTGCGGCAGTGCACGTGGTCCGCCAACTGCCCGCAACTCTTGTCGCCGCGGATGCCGATACGGTTCCAGCAATCGTCCACGTCGGACAGCGCGCCTATCATCTCACCCACGGCGCACCTCCCCACGCGCGGCGCGCGCCTGCAGGCGGCGGGCCGCTTCGTGATCGCCGTCCGACGCCACCAGCGCAGCCAGGTGCAGCAGGGCTTCGCGATGGGTCGGATCCAGGTAGAGCGCCTTGCGGTAGGCGGCTTGCGCCTGCCGCGCGTCGCCCGCCGCGTCCTGCAGCAGGCCTTGCAGATACAGCGCCTCGGCGCTGGCGCCGTGGCTGTCGATATGCGCCCGGCACTGCGCCATGGCGTCCTGCACCCGGCCCTGATCGGCCAGGGCCGCGATATGGCGCAGGGCTGCCTGCGCGCCGTCTTGACGCGCCGGCGGCGCTGCCGGAACCACCGGTATGGGGGCATGCGCCAGGGGCAGGCCAGGCTCCGGCGCCTGGGCCAGGGGCCGCCGCGGCGGCGTCCAGCTG
>NZ_JBARYB010000003.1:0-1607 GCF_049647645.1 Achromobacter sp. | reverse complement strand
AAGTAGAGCAACGCATCATCGTGCCGACCGTTGCCGGACTGAAGAAGGATAACATTCCCTACAAGGGATTTATCTTTATCGGGCTGATGAATGTAGATGGCGAGCCATACGTGATTGAATATAATGTGCGCATGGGCGATCCTGAAACGGAGAGTGTGTTGCCGCGTATTGAAAGTGATCTCATAGACTTATTGGCAGGAGTAGCGCAAGGCAATCTTGCCGAACGTTCCTTTACCCTGTCTCCGAAAACCGCCGCAACGGTGGTATTGGTTTCTGGGGGATATCCGGGGGTGTACGAACCTGGAAAGGCCATCAACAATATAGAAAACGTGAAAGAATCTATCGTATTCCATGCGGGTACGAATGAAATTGATGGTGTTGTACAAACGGCGGGTGGCCGCGTATTGGCAGTCACTGCGCTAGAAGACACCCTTTTCGATGCCTTGCAGCAAGCAACGGCGGATGCGGGGCGCATTTATTTTGAAGGTAAATATTTTCGTAAAGACATCGGTTTTGATTTGATATAAATTGCTCGTTCTTATAGTTGCATCTATCCAAATTACGGTTATATTTGCATTCAATAATTAGCGGCCCGTTCGTCTAGGGGTTAGGACGCAAGATTTTCATTCTTGAAACAGGGGTTCGATTCCCCTACGGGCTACAGGAAACAAGAGAAGTTGGTCTAAAGCGATACCGCTGGACACCAACTTTTTTTCGTTTTGGAGTATCGTTGCTTTATTGTACTTACCAATCGATAGGCACAATTGGCAAGCCCGGGCGCTATTGCAAGTGGTGGCGGCTTTGGGACAAAAAACAGCAACGTTCAAAAAAAATTGGAAAGACAATGAAAAGAACCGTTTATGAACAGCTATAGGAGACCACTGGCCATTGTTTTTGCCGCCGTGGGCTGGTTTGCATTAATTGCACAATGCTGGTTGATGCTGGATAGCCGAGTAGAACCGGTAGCAGAAACCATTGTGCGTTTTTTTAGCTTTTTCACAATCCTTACTAATACGATGGTGGCGCTATTTTTTACGTTGCAGGCCGTTGGCAAAAGCAAAGTTAAGACGGGAACACTTACCGCCATTACGATTTACATCACGGTTGTCGGTTTAGTCTACCATGTTATACTCAGGCAGCTTTGGACGCCGACGGGTCTCCAGCAAGTGGTAGACGAGCTGCTCCACTCTGTTGTACCGGTATTGACGATTGGGTATTGGTATAGATACGAGGATCGGCACAACGTTTCCTTTACACAAATAACCATGGGGCTAGTATTCCCGCTTGTCTACCTTGTTTACATTTTAATTCGAGGATTCTTTTCGGGGTTTTACCCTTATCCGTTCGTGGACGTTTCTGTGCTGGGCTTTGCAAATGTCATGAGCAATGCTGTCGGCCTGGTGATACTGTTTACGCTGTTGGCGTTTGTGTACGTGTATATTGGTAGGAAACTGCGCTGAATCGACTATTCGAAGAGGAGCCAGCCATCACCTTACAATGGCTTTTGAGGAAAGTTATCTAACGCGATGATCTCTTGTTTATATGCCGGAGGTAGTAATGCATTTTTCAGCAGTGCTTTCATGCGTACGGTCCTACTGAGCTTATAC
>NZ_JBARYB010000002.1:0-12958 GCF_049647645.1 Achromobacter sp. | reverse complement strand
CGACCAGGGTGTTGGCCGAGGCGGCATGGGCGAGCGGGGGGAGGGTGGCGCCGTCTGACATGGAAGCTACTTTATCACTGCGTTCAAAAAATCTCGATAAAAATTATTGACGCCGAGATTTATGCTGCTTATCGTAGAAAAAAGCGTCGAGACTACGACCGGCATGCAGCCGGCGGCAGACACGCCCAGGAGACAAGCAGTGATACGGCTACACGAGGTCCGGCATGCCCGGCTGCGCACCCGCAATCTGTCCGCAACGCCCGCCCGCCGGCCCTTGCTGCGGTACTTGGCGGGCTGCGTAGCCGCGTTCGCGGCGCTGGCCGCCGCGCCTGTCGCCAACGCCCAGGACTGGCCGGCGCGGCCCGTGACCATCCTGGTCAACGGCGGCCCCGGCAGCCTGCCCGACCTGTTCGCCCGGCCCCTGGCCGAGCGCCTGCATCATGCCCTGGGCCAGCCCGTGGTGGTCGAGAACAAGCCTGGCGCGGGCGGCATGCTGGCAATGCAGCAGCTCAAGTCGGCGCCGGCGGACGGCTACACGCTGGCCCTGGTCACGAACGCGCACCTGGTGTGGAACCCCTATATTTTTCCTGCCCTGACCTACGATCCGGCGCGTGATTTGCAACCCGTCAGCCCCTTGGCGGTCATCCCCATGGCGCTGACCGTCAATGACAAGATGCCGGCCAAGTCCCTGGACCAATTGCTGGCGCTGGCGCGGCAGAAGCCCGGCCGCTTGAACTATGCGTCCTCGGGCAACGGCAGCCCGCCCCACGTGCTGTTCGAGATGCTGCGCGAACAGGCCGGCGTCGACATCATGCATGTGCCGTTCAAGACCGGCACCGGCGCGCTCAATTCCGTGCTGGCCGGCGATACCGAAATCTATTTTGCCGGCACCGCGCTGGTGGAACCCATGGTCAAGGAAGGACGCCTGCGCGTGCTGGCCATGAGCGAAACCGTACCCGATGCCGCCTTCGGCAAGGCCCCGACCCTGGCCGCCAGCCATTTCACCGGCTTCGAAGGCGCGGTCTGGCTGGGCGTGGCGGCGCGTACCGGCACGCCGGACGCCATCGTGCAGCGGCTCAACCAGGAGATCGGCCGCGCGCAGCAGGACGGCGCGCTCAAGCAGATGTACGCCAGCCACGGCTCGCTGCCGTACCATCTGGCGGCAGCGGCTTTCGCCCAGCGCGTAGCAGAGGAGCGGGACGCTTCCGGCCCCGTGCTGCGCAAGCTGGGCATCAAGCCCGATTGAATTTCCTCTTTCCAACCCGAGGGCCAGTGCAAGGCTCGCTTCAGTGTGCACAGGCCCTCTAATTCCGGGCTCCGCTTGCGGAGCCCGCAGCAGCTTATGAACCTGATCGAAGAGATTGTTGAAAACTCCCCGTCCATCCGCGACATCCGCAGGGACATCCATGCGCATCCGGAACTGGCGTTCGAAGAGAACCGCACCTCCGACCTGGTGGCCCAGCTGCTGGAAAGCTGGGACATTCCGGTGCATCGCGGCTTCGGCAAGACCGGCCTGGTGGGCGTGATCCGCAACGGCGACTCCGGGCGCACCCTGGGCCTGCGCGCCGACATGGACGCCCTGCCCATGCACGAGGTCAACCAGTTCAGCCACGCCAGCAAGCATCCCGGCGTGATGCATGCCTGCGGCCACGACGGCCACACCGCCATGCTGCTGGGCGCGGCCCAGCACCTGGCGCGCCATCGCAACTTCGACGGCACCGTGTACCTGATCTTCCAGCCCGCCGAAGAGCGCGGCGGCGGCGCGCGCGAGATGATGCGCGACGGCCTGTTCGAGAAATTCCCCATGGAAGCGGTGTTCGGCATGCACAACATGCCGGGCATCCCGGTCGGCTGCTTCGCCTCGTCCGCGGGGCCGGTGCTGGCCTCCAACAGCGAATTCCACGTGACCATACGCGGCAAGGGCGGCCACGCGGCCATGCCGCATCTGGCCATCGATCCCATTCCCGCGGCGGCCCAGATGATCGAGGCCTTTCAGACCATCATCAGCCGCAACAAGAAACCGCTGGAGACCGCAGTCATCTCGGTGACCACGGTGCAGGCGGGCGGGGTCGTCAACGTGATCCCCGACACTTGCGAACTGCGCGGCACGGTGCGCGCCTACACCCGCGAAACGCTGGACCTGATCGAGCGCCGCATGGGCGAGGTCGCGCAGCACGTGGCCGGCATGTTCGGCGCGCAGTGCGAATTCGTCTTCACGCGGCACTATCCGTCGACCATCAACCACGAAGCCGAGACCGCCTTCATGCGCAACGCGCTCACGGCGGTGGTGGGAGCGGAGCGCGTGCTGGTGCAGGCGCCCATCATGGCGGCCGAGGATTTTTCCTTCATGCTGGAAGAGGTGCCCGGCAGCTATTGCTTCATCGGTAACGGCGAAGGCGACCACCGCGAACCGGGTCACGGCGAGGGGCCTTGCCTGGTCCACAACACCAGCTACGACTTCAACGACGCGCTGCTGCCGATCGGCGCCAGCGCCTTCGTGAAGCTGGCAGAGAACTGGATGCCGCGTAAGTAGCGGCAATGGCGGCGCGGGCGGGCAGGGCCGTGCCTGTCTGCCCGCGCGCCGCAAGATCCGGGTTCAGTGTGTCGTACCGGCCTGGACCGACAGCTCGTGGTTACGTGTGCGCACCAGCAGCGCGCTCAGCAGCGCGGCAAGCGCCGCGATCAGCGCGCCCGCCAGAAAGGTCAGTTGATAGCCGCCATTCAGCGCCACGGTCGGCGCCGCACCCGCGGCGGCCAGGCCCGCGCTGCGCGCCGCGGCCAGACTGGCCAGCACCGCCAGGCCCAATGCGCCGCCCATCATGAACGCCGTGTTGACCACGCCCGAAGCCAGGCCGGACTGGCTGGGCTCCACATCGCTCATCGCGGCCAGCAGCATGGGATTGAAGGCCACGCCCGCGCCCAGGCCCAGCAACAGCATGCCGGGCAGCACGTCCGCGGCGAAGCTCCCATCCACCGGCGCGCGCGCAAACAACGCCAGTCCCAGCGCCGCCATGAAGAGGCCCGTGGCCAATGGCGCGCGGATGCCGAAGCGCATCACCAGCTTGGCCGACAGGCCCAGCGAGAACGCCGCCATGATGAGGTTGGCGGGCAGGAAGGCCAGGCCGACCTCCATGGGGCTGTAACCCAGTACCAGCTGCATGTACAGCGCCGACACGAAGAACCACGCGAACATGGCCGCGGCCCACAGCACGCCCACGACGTTGGCGGTCGCCACGTTGCGCAGGCGGAACAGGCCCAGCGGCATCAGCGGCGATTCCACCCGCGCCTCGATGGTCAGGAACAGGACCATCAGCGCGGCGGCCGCGCCCAGCAGGGTCAGCGACTGCGTCGACGTCCAGCCGGCTTCATTGCCATTGACCACGGCATACACCGCCAGCATGAGCGAGGCCGTGACGCTGAGCGCACCGGCCACGTCCAGCCGGGTGCTCGCAGCGGCGGGCCGGGCGGCCGGAATCAGCCGCAGGCACAGCGCATAGACCGCCACGCCGATCGGCAGGTTGACCAGGAAGATCCAGTGCCATGACAGCGCGCTGGTCAGCAGTCCGCCCAGCAGCACCCCGATGCTGCCGCCGCCCGCACAGACGAAGCCATACACGCCCATGGCGCGCGCCCGTTCGCCAGTTTCGGTGAACAGGTTCATGATGAGCGACAGCGACACCGCCGAGACCACCGCGCCGCCCAGGCCCTGCGCGGCGCGCGCGCCGATCAGCAGCGCCTGGCTCTGGGCCAGGCCGCAAGCCAGTGAGGCGATGGTGAAGACCACCAGGCCCGCCAGGAACATGCGGCGGTGGCCCAGCAGGTCGCCCAGCCTGCCGCCCAGCAGCAGGAAGCCGCCGAAGGTCAGCATATAGGCGTTGACCACCCAGACCAGCGAGGTTTCGGTGAAATGCAGGTCCTCGCGGATGGAGGGCAGTGCGACGTTCACGATGGTGGTGTCCAGCACGATCATCAATACGCCCAGGCAAAGCACCATCAGCGCCCACCAGCGTTGCTTGCCATGTATTCCATGCGTCATCGATTGTTGCTCCGTGGATGGCGGCTCGATCCGCCGTCTTGCTGTTTTAGTGGGAAACGCGCCCGCCGCTGACCATCCAGCGCGTGCCGTAGCGGTCTATCAGCGAGCCATGGGCCTCGGCCCAGAAGGTCTTCTGCAGCGGCATCGTAATGTTGCCGCCATCGGCCAGCAGCTCGAACACGCGCTGTGCGTCCGAGACCGTGGGATAGGCCAGGGACAGGGCCACGCCCTGCTTGCCGGGGTAGGGATGCCCGGCGGTGGCGTCGCTGCCCATCAGCGTCTGCTCGTCCAGCCCCAGGCGCGCGTGCATGATGCGCCCGGCGTCTTCATCCGACAGGACTGGCATGGCGGCGTCGGGCGGGGCGTCGGCATAGCGGATCATCGCCTCCATCCGGCCGCCCAGCACGCGCTCGTAGAACTGCATGGCTTCGGCGCAATTGCCGTCAAAGCTGAGGTAGGCGGATAGTTGGGGCATGATCTCTCCAGAGTGGTGAACGGACGGTGCCAGGAGGGCGGCGCCGCTCTATGATGGAAGCCCGACCCCCACATACAAAGGAGCCCGGCCATGCTTAAAGGAAGCTGCCATTGCGGACAGATCGCGTTTGAAGTCGACGGCGAACCGTCCCAGGTCCTGGAATGCAATTGCTCGCACTGCAGCCGTAAAGGCTATCTGCTGTGGTTCGTGCCCCGCGCCAGCGTGCGCCTCGCCACGCCCGCCAGCGGCTTGTCGACCTACCGGTTCAACAAGCACGTGATTTCACACCACTTTTGCGCCAATTGCGGCTGCGCGCCATTCGGCTTCGGCGTAGGCGCCAAGGGCGAAGAGACTGCCGCGGTAAACGTGCGCTGCCTGGAAAACGTGGATCTGAACGCCTGGCCCCGCATTCCGTACGACGGCCGCAGCATCTGAGCGCCGCTGGCCGGGCTACATCATAGGGCATGGCCGCGCCGCGCGATATGGCGAGTGCGTGACATGTCTTTTCATCGAATTGAACCAGTTTCCAGGGAAGCGCCGCATGAGCACCGTAACACTGCTGTCCGACGAAGACGTACGCAAAAGCCCGCAGGCCTGGGCCGTGTTCGAGGACATCCGCGCCACGCGCAAGTCGGATTTCATCAACAACTTCTGGCGCGCCCTGGCCAACGATCCGCCGCAGCTGGAGCGGGTCTGGGGCCAGCTCAAACAGGTCATGATGGCCGACGGCGAACTGTCGCCGCTGGTGCGCGAAATGATCTACATCGCCGTGTCCACCGCCAACGGCTGCACCTACTGCATCCACTCCCACACCGCCGCCGCCCGCGCCAAGGGCATGACCGACGGCCAGCATGCCGAACTGCTGGGTGTGATCGGCATGGCCGCCCAGACCAACGCCATGGTCACCGCCATGCAAGTGCCCGTCGACGAGGCATTCATCGTGAAATAGGAGGCCGCCATGTCTCTGATCCCGCTGTTTCCGCTATCCAACGCGCTGTTTCCCGCCGGCGTGCTGCATCTGCGCATCTTCGAGGTGCGCTACCTGGACATGATCCGACGATGCATCGCGGACGGCAGCGAGTTCGGCGTGGTCGGCCTGTTGGCGGGCCAGGAGGTGCGCACCCCGGAAGGCACGGAGATGCTGGCGCCCGTGGGCACGATGGCGCGCATCGACGCCTGGGACGCGCCCATGCCAGCCCTGTTGGAGCTGCGCTGCGTGGGCACGAGCCGTTTCCGGCTGCTTTCCAGCGAGGTGGCAAAATACGGCCTTTGGATGGGCCAGGCCGAGCCCATCCCCGACGACCCGCCCGCGCCCGTGCCGGCGGCCATGCAGCCTAGCGCCGACGCGCTGGGACGCCTGGTTGCCCAATGGCAGCAAGACGGCGTGTCCCCCGAAAGAATGCCCCTGGGCCCGCCGTTCAGGCTCGACGACAGCGGCTGGGTCGCCGACCGCTGGTGCGAATTGTTACCGCTGCCGCCCGACGACAAAGCCGCCTTGCTCGCCATGACCGATCCGGTGGCGCGGCTGGCGGCGATCCAGGACGTGCTGCGGGGGCAGGGGCTGGCTTAGGACAGATCAAGGGCTGGTTTAGGGCAGATGCCAGGGGCCTCGTATTGCTCGTATTGCGTACAGGGCCTCGGCGTAACCGTATTTGGACACCATGGAAATCAGGATAGACGAGGGCCTGCGCGCCTACATAGACCCCTTGACCGACGACGAGCGCGAAGCGCTGGAACGCAGCCTGCTCGCCGAAGGCTGCCGCGACGCCCTGGTGCTATGGGGCGACCTGCTGGTCGACGGCCACAACCGCCATGCGCTCTGCATGAAGCACGGCATCCCCTTCGAGACCCGCCAGAACACCTCGTTCAAATCCATCGAGGACGTGCACCTCTGGATGATCGAAAACCACCTGGGCCGGCGCAGTGTGTCGGACTTCCAGCGTGGGGTGCTGGCGTTGCGCAAGAAGGAAATCCTGCAGGCACGTACTCCTTCGGCGCCCGCATCCGACGATCCGCCCTGGGACGAAGACTCCGGTGAACCGCCGCCGTTGCCGGCCGCAGTCGTGTCGCAGGCGTTGAGCCGCCAGGCTCTGGCTCGGGCTGCGCGTATCAGCAGCAATACGCTTGGGCAGATTGAGAAGATACAGAAGGCTGCGGCGCCGGAATTGGTGCGGGCGGTCAAGGATGGGGCGATCTCCATCAACGCTGCGGCGGCGGTGGCAACGCTGCCGCCCGAGCGGCAGGCTGCCGCTGTGGCGGGCGGCAAGAAGGAATTGCAGCAGGCTGCTCGCGAAGTCCGCCAGGCCAAGGCGCCGCCGCCGCGGGAGGCGGTGCCGGATATTCCTATTGAGAATATTGCTGATTTGCCGGCTGAGGTGGCGCGGTTACGGGAATTGCTGACTCGGCTGACGGATGAAAGGGATCAGCTTAAGAAGAAGGTGATGCATTTGACGGTGGCGCTGGCGGAGGCCAGGAATGCGGCGGGGGGAGGGGATGATTGAAGGCAGGGCGGGTCTATACTCGGCCCCCGCCAATCTGCGTGATACGACAAGGCCAAATGAAAGCAAGAGAATTGATCATCGCTACGCTGGGCGTGGCGGTGTTGTATCAACCATCACCATCCTTCGCACAAAACATCAACGGAAAAAATCTCTACATCCAGAGATGCGCGATGTGCCACGGCGCAGATATCAAGGGCACGGGGCCATTGGCCAAGAAAAGCAACCCTCCCACGCCCGACCTCACAACTGCCGCATTCAAGAAGCGGCTCAATGATTATCCGGGCGTCATAGTCTCGTCGGTAATCCTTCGTCCGAACGGAGACCTGATTCCCAGAACGTTGAGGGAGAACGGCGTGAAGCTGGCGCCGCACTCCTGGACCGTTCAGGATTTTCGCGATTTGAACAAGTACATGAGCGACGTGATTTCCAAAAGCCGATGATGGCGTGTTGACCGTCTGATTGCGTGGCAACGGATGGGCGCGCGCTACATGCGCGCGCTACTTCAAGGGCAGATCCGCTACAGCGTCGCGCAGTTGCCTGGCCCTGTGCCGATTGAGTTCCGTCAAGCAGGCCAGCTTGCCCATCTCGTGCGCATTGCCCGCCGCACCGCCGCTCAATGACGCGGACAATTCGCATTGCGCCGAACGGTAAATCGGAAACGCCTGATTCGATGCAGCTAGTCGCGCCTTGGCATGGTCGACGTATTGCCGATCCTCATCCCATTTTCCCAGAGCCTCGGCGGCTTCCTTCTGTGCCGCCGTCAACGCCTTCACGCTCTCATCGGCCTTGCGGCTCAGGCAATCCCGCATCCCGGCCTGGGAGTCCCCGGAACAGGCTTCGTACAGCTCCTGTTCCGTCTGCGCTTTATCGGCGGCCATCGCGGCAGCGAGCGGTGCAAGTGCCAATACGCATAGCGCCAGAGGTTTCAGCGGCCGCATGAGGCCACCTGTCCCTGGCTGACCAGGCCATAGGCGTGGTCCAGCTTGTTTGCATAATTCTTGTCCCGGCGCATCGAGTTATAGCGAACCGCAACGGACATTGCAGTCACCGGGCGCCAACTTTTAATAACCCGCTGAACGGAAGCTTTTTGAATTTTCACGGATTGCCCTGGACGCAGAATGGTGGCCCGCGGGTTCAGCTTTTGCATAACCTCGAGTGTGCTTCCCTGCACGCTTGCGATCTTCGCAAGGCTGTCACCCGGTTGGACCTTGATCACCTGGATTCTTGCATCGTTTGCCACTACGCTCTGGTGCTCGAAGTTCGCCATGCGCATCAGGAGATAGCCGATCCCCGCCCGGATGTTGTGCGATGGATTGACTCTGGCCGAACTGAACGTCAAGCGGCCTTTCCATGCCGGAGTAAGAATTAGCTCCCCGCCTTCCGTGCCCGACAGCAGCGCACGCAGCCCGGGATCGCCCGTCACGCCGATCTGCATGGGCTTCACATTCCATTCGGAGTGGTTGGCGCCGGTTTCGACCCAGACCATCGCCTTGATCATTTTCCAGTTCAGGGATACATAGCCAGCCTTGCCCGATAAATGCTGGTTGTATTCATTGACCGCCGTCTGGATTTCGCAATCCCACGAATTCCATTTGGCGCTGCCCGTCGCATGGGTCAGGCCATCTCGCCAATGTTCGAACTTGGCATCCATTAAAGATTTATCCGTCATTGTCTTCCTTATGGGTTGAAAACACTTGGCTCGAGAAGGCATCCGATTGGCAACGGTCCAACGCTACAACGCGCGACGGCGCTGGGTCGCACTACGGAATCGGAAACTCTCCCAAAGAGTGTCAAGCCATTGAAAGCTCGGCGCCATCTGACCAGTTCGAAATCGAGCCGTTAGGGATGGGATCAGTCAATTTCGGCGATCCAGATCGAAGCGGGCGAGATAGCCAACATCAGATTCTACGGACTTGTTGAATTGGAGCGGGAAGAGGAGCTTAGGGCCGCGCCGCCGTAGTTGGCGCGGGTCCTCAAGCATGGCGCCATCTTCATTACTGCCGCGGCGGCAGTCTGGCACATATCTGCTTTTGGCCAGTGGCAGCCCTCCACAGATTGCATATGGGAATCATGCGTTGAGGACGCATCCACGTCACTACACCGTGGCGCGTACGGCTCTGACTTTGCTTTCGATCTCAATCAAGTCGCACGTCGCACTTGACCAGACTCGAGTTTCCCTGGTTAATGTCGCTGCCGATGGTTTAGCAGCTCCAGTGCAGGAGTTTTCGCCTCTCTCCACGTCAAGGTTATGGTTGCATCTACTCTCGTTGCCATGTTGTGTGCACATCTATTGTGCTTTTCGGTCATGTTTATGCTGATTAGCCGTCGCTTGCCCGGCAACAGGATGGGGATGGATTTTTTCGCCGCAGGTAATCTCCTGCTGGCGCTGGCCTATATCCTGCAATTGGTTGAAGGCGGACCCGCCTGGAGTGTGATGAGCGTCATCAACCACACGCTCACGCTGGCCGCCCCGATCGCCTACTGGCTAGGCGCCATGCGATTCTTTGGGCGTCAAGTTCGGCTGTGGCGAACGTTGATCATATTTTCCGTGGCCTATGGCATCGCGCAATGCCTGGTGCAATGGGGCGCGGGGCCTACGGCGCGCTACGCAATGCTTGCGGCAATGGCGAGCGTGCTTTTCTTTGTGATGACCATAACCGTGATCTACGGAGTCCGCACTTTCGCAAAAGACCTGTACGGAGAGATGTTCTTTTTTGCGCTTCTGATCGGCGGAATTTGCGTTCTGAACGCGCTGAAGTTCTTGAAAATCGTAGATGGCGGCCTGGATGCGCTGCACATGGATAGCCGATTTCAAATGATCTTCTATATCTACATGTCAACCCTGGCCACCATCGTGCCGCCTTCCATCGTCTGGTTGGTATTGCGACGGCTGACGGATAGCCTGCGCAATATGGCGGCGCGCGATCCGCTGACGGACCTGCTCAATCGCAGGGGGCTTCTGGATGCGCTGACCCAGTCATTCAATTCTCGAAATGCCGGACCGGCTCGATTGCTATTGTTGGATGTAGACCACTTCAAGCGAATCAATGACACCTATGGACATCAAGCTGGTGACGAAGTGATATGCCAGGTCGCGGACATACTTCGTTCCACGGTTCGCCGCGGCGACTTGACTGGGCGTATTGGCGGAGAAGAGTTTGTGGCTGTCTTCTTGGAAGCTGACGGTGATCGCGTAATCCACTTGGCAGAACGTCTGCGTGCCAGCGTTGAAAACCATGCAATCAGAGTGGCGGGTTCTGGCAATGTGCTGCGCTGTACGGTCACCATTGGGGTTTCACCGCCGTTCCATGGTGCGAATGAGTTGGAGGATGCGCTTCGGCAGGCTGATGCCGCTCTGTACAGGGGAAAGGCGGCGGGACGCAATCGGATCGAATCTGCCCACGTCTTTGCCAGCGTTGCGGTGGAGGGCCCTGGATCAGCGACAGTGTGAAATAAGGATGCCAGATAGAACTAAAACGGTCCTGTCATGTTGTCCCGGAGGGGCTGGATTGTCTCCAGGCGGTTCAGATAAACTGTTTCCAGTTTTTTCCACATAGAGGAAGTCGTATGGGGTGGGAGTTAAATAATTTGACGGTTGTGGCAGGGGGCGTAGGCGTGACGCTTGGATACCTTTTTCATGGCTAAATTCAAGGCGGCACTTAATCGAGGCAAATGCGTTTGTGGAGAAAAAATCAGCAGAGCACGCGAAAATAGCGTTGTCTGAGTATAAGTCCTCCTCGGAATTGACGGCATTGCTTGATTTGCGCTTTAGGGATGGTCATCAAGCTGGCTCTGCCGAAGCAATCAACCAGTACAAGAAATCCGAAGGATATGGGGCTCTTTTTTCTCTGGAGCATTCCAAAGGGAAGGCGGCAGGAATTGATGAGGAGAGAAACCGTTGGCAACTCATTTAAACTTCCATTGTTATCAATGATGATGGGTTTTTTAGCTACACAGTGGAAACTGGCTATGAAATGCAGATATTTTATGGTGGTTTTCCAATCAATGACCCGTTAAGGCGAATTACCGAATATCACAAAAAATCCAAAGATGAAAATATTAATAGATTTGTGAGTGTTGCTGAAAAAAGCTGTTGGTGCCGCAGTGGAGATTGCTTCTAAAAATAAAATTCCTGTCGCGGTAAGAAAGGCCAAGCAAGAAAAGAAGGCTGAGTAAAGCTCAGGAAATGAAAAAGAAGGGGGCGGACGGCGATGTTACGGGATCTATATGATGATATTGCAGCCTGCTACCTTTCCTCCGGACCGTCTTCCGCAGCAGCATTTGCGGAAGTTTGGCGATCATTCGATCCGGCCGGAGGTGGCTATACCATTCTAGAGTTCTTGAAAAAAGGGTGCCAGACTACAGTTTTCACCGCGAAAATTGTAGTCTGACACCTTATTTCCCAATGCCGTAAATCCGCGAGGTAAGAATGGAAGATCCTAAGATCAAGTGGGAGCCCGTAAATGCGGTTCCGTTGGGTGACATAGAAGAAGCGATTGGTCCCCTCGTTTCTAATAGAGGAGGGGTTTCGATCATGAAGAACGGGACTCTCTTGTTCATTAAAAAATCCGACGATAATTGCAAGAATGCATGCTTGGCATTGAGCGAGGCTGGGTATTTGACGGATTTCAGGGTCAAGAGTATTGCCGGCGGGAACTTTCTAGTAGCCTTGCATGGTGCAATAGCAGTCTTTGTGGGAGCAGGGGAGCTTGCGGAAAAGATCGAAGAGATTAAAGCCAGAATGGATGAGCTGAAATTCCCCGGCGAAGATCTTATAGTTCCGCAGGGATGGACAGAGGAAGAGTTTCTGGCAGGGCTGTACGGCAGGGGAAAAATGCAGAGAGATATTCGTGAACAGAATTTCCATGTCCGTATGGATTGAGCAGATTGATGCTCAGAAAGACTGCAAAATTCGTAAGGAGAGTGGAATTGGATTCCATTGGCAAAAAAAAGATTGGGCCGGGTCAGCCGCTGCCTCGGCTTCCACCATCAGTCAATTGCAGAAATTGGTAAATGCAGAAATTCCTATTGGTGCCGAACCGATAGCTCCGGACTGGGAAAAATTCCCTGAAATACTAGGACGTGGTAGTTGATCTTCTTGTTATCGTCCGAAAAGGTGTCTGGCTATTTTTTGCCTGAACTGCCAAAATTTTAGTCTGGTGCCTGTTTTTTGAGGACGAAAAAGTCGGTGCTTGGGGGGCTGGTTATGAGCGAGAATGTGATTGTACGTAAGATAAAATCTGATGCGGGGATATTGGTCGAGTACCATATTGACGGTGTCAGCGATTGGAATTTCTTTGATTCATTATTAGAATTCTTCAAGAAACAATATGGCGCGGTTGTTGAGAATTTCACGGATGGAATTTTTACTCGATCATATCAGTTGCGAGTGAATGGAGAGTATTTCATTCTGGAACATAATGAGGATATTGGTAATTGGTTTTCTCCTGTACCGAATCCGGAGACTCGCCTCTCATGCACGTTATTGCCGATGATCTCGAGGGTAGACTGAAAGATGTTCCTTATGACTGAATGCATATTTGTCCGTGCAAGCGCCGTGCGACCCGGTTTAAATCGGTTGAGTAGATGTGGGGAGGCTTTGTGCCTATCTGTACTACTGCGACCATGAGCGGCCACATTAAGGCGGAATGATTGAAGGCAGAGTGCCGGCGCAGGAAAAAAAGGTGTCAGACTACAATTTCGCTATTTAAGAGCTGAGAAATTGTGGTCTGACACTGAGGTTTCCCCACGGATTTCCAGGGAAACGCATTCTGAATCAATGGCTTGTTGCGCAGAGCGGGGGCAAGCTTTTAGCTTACGGTGATCAGGGCATGCATGGCACCAGTCTTATACCCTTCATAAGGCGACCAAACCGTTTGAAGGAAGACAGGCCATGCACGCAGTCGGAGTATTGCAGAAACTGCTCCAGGATTCGATCCCCAGCCT
>NZ_JBARYB010000001.1:0-30067 GCF_049647645.1 Achromobacter sp. | reverse complement strand
GCGGGCGGCCGGGCTGGCGCGCGTGCCGGGTTCGATCGTCGCGCTGGTGCTGGCGACCGCGGCGGTGGCCGTGTTCGGCCTGCCGGTGGAAACCATAGGCAGCCGCTTCGGCGGCATTCCGGCGGCGCTGCCAGACTTCACCTTGCCGGCGTTCAGCTGGGAATCGGCCAGGTTCCTGCTCATGCCCACCATCACGCTGGCGGCGCTGGGCGCCATCGAGTCGCTGCTGTGCGCGCGGGTGGCCGACGGCATGATAGGCGACCGGCACGATCCCAATCAGGAGCTGATGGCCCAGGGCGTCGCCAACTTCGTCACGCCTTTCTTTGGCGGCATGCCGGCCACGGGCACCATTGCGCGCACCGTGACCAATGTGAAAAGCGGCGCCACCAGTCCTGTCGCGGGCATGGTGCACGCACTGGTGCTGCTCTTGGTGATGCTGGCGGCCGCGCCCTTGGCGGCCTCGATCCCGCTGGCCACGCTGGCGGCCATCCTGATGTTCGTGGCCTGGAACATGGGCGAGTGGCGCGAGTTCGCCCGGCTCAAGACCTACCGCCTGCCGTATCGGGTCACGCTGGTGTCGGTGTTCCTGCTGACGGTGGTCTTCGATCTGACGGTCGCGGTGGAGTTCGGCATCTTCGCGGCCTGCCTGACCTTCATCTACCGCATCTCCAGCCTGTCGCGCGCCGAACGCATCACGGCCGCGGAGCAGCCCCTGCTGGCCGGCCAGGACGGCAAGATCGCGGTCTGGCGCCTGTACGGCACCGTCTTCTTCGGCGCCACCAAGCTGGTGGAGTCGTTGGAAGACAGCCTGCCTGCCCGCGCGCTGGTGCTGGACCTGAAGAACGTGATCTACGTGGACTCGACTGGCGCCGAAGCGCTCGAAGGGCTGAGCAAGGCGTGCGAGGCGCGAGGGGTGGCGCTGATCGTTTCGGGCCTGATGGGGCAGCCGATGGACATCGTGCGTCGCATCGGCCTGTACCAGCGGCTGCTGGGACATCTGCAGCCCGACGTGGCGAGCGCCACGGCCGCCGCCTTGGCGATGGCGGAGGCGAGTTCCTAGGCGGGCGGAAAGAGGACGGCGCGGGGGCGCCGCCCTGATCGTGAGGGGCCGCCCTGGCGGCGGTCCCTTGCGTCTAGCGGAAGACGACGGTCTTGTTGCGGTTGAGCAGGATGCGGTGCTCGACGTGGCTGCGCACGGCGCGCGACAGTACCAGGGACTCGATGTCGCTGCCGACCTGGGTCAGGTCCTGGGCGGTCATGGTGTGGTCCACGCGTTCGATGTCCTGGTCGATGATGGGGCCTTCGTCCAGGTCCGAGGTGACGTAGTGGGCGGTGGCGCCGATGATCTTGACGCCGCGCGCATGCGCCTGGTGGTAGGGGCGCGCGCCCTTGAAGCTGGGCAGGAAGCTGTGGTGGATGTTGATGGCGCGGCCGTTCAGCGCGCGGCACATGTCTTCCGACAGGATCTGCATGTAGCGGGCCAGCACCACCAGGTCGATGCCTTCCTTATCGACCAGGGCCAGCACCTGCTGCTCCTGCTGCGTCTTGGTGTCGGCGGTAACCGGCAGATGGTGGAACGGGATACCGTAGGACGCCGCCAGGCCGGCGTAGTCGTTGTGGTTCGACACGATGGCGGCCACTTCGGCGTGCAGATGGCCGCTGTGCACGCGGAACAGCAGGTCGTTCAGGCAGTGGCCCTGTTTGCTGACCATGATCAGCAGGCGTTCCTTGCGACGGGCGTCATGCAGCTTCAGTTCCATGCCGTATTCGGCCGACATGCCGTCCAGCCGCGCCCGCAGATCGTCCACGGACACGCCGGCGGGCACGTCGAAGTGCACGCGCAGGAAGAAGCGGCCGGTCTCTTCATCGCCGAACTGCTGCGAATCCAGGATGTTGCAGCCCAATTCGAACAACAGGCCGCTGACGCGGTACACGATGCCCGTGCGGTCGGGGCAAGACAGGGTCAGGATGTAGTCGTTGTGCTGCATGGTTCAGGAGACAAGAAAGGAGAAATGGGGATGGCAGTGTAGAGCCCGCGAGCCGGGCAGCCTCAAGGGAGGGCGGCCCCTGCGGGGGGCGGCAAGCGTGCGCGGCGTCGGGACTTATCCATTCAAGCGGGCCAGGGCCTCTTCCGCCAGGGCCAGGCTGGAGGTCAGCCCGGGGGATTCTATGCCGAACAGGTTCACCAGGCCGGGCACGCCATGCGCGGCCGGGCCGGCAATGACGAAGTCGGCCGCCGGTTCGTGAGGGCCGGAGATCTTGGGCCGGATGCCGGTGTAGCCCGGCGCCAGGGCATCGTCCGGCAGGGCCGGCCAATAGCTGCGCACGGCCTCGTAGAAGACTTCGGCGCGGGCCGGATCCAGCGTGTAGTCCTCGGTGCCGACCCATTCGGTGTCGGGACCGAACTTGGCCTGGCCGCCCAGGTCCAGCGTCAGGTGCACGCCCAGGCCCGCATGTTGCGGCACCGGGTAGATCAGGCGCGAGAAAGGCGCGCGGCCGGACAGCGTGAAATAGCTGCCCTTGCACAGGTAATCGGCGGGGATGCTGGATGGCGGCAGGCCGTCGATGCGGCGCGCCAGCGCCGGCGCATGCAGGCCGGCCGAATTGATCAGCACGTTGCAGCTCAGGGTCATGCCCTCGTCGCCGCCGAACTGCAGGTCGAAACCGCCCTCGGGGCGGACCCGGCCGGACACCAGCGGCGTGTGGAAGACGCATTGCGCGCCCGCATTTTCGGCGTCGCCCTGGAACGACAGCATCAGCGCATGGCTGTCGACGATGCCGGTGGACGGCGAGGACAGCGCGGCGGTGCAGCGCAGCGCCGGCTCCAGGCCCATGGCGTCCTCGCCGGAGATGAACTGCAGGTCGTCCACGCCATTGGCGCGGGCGCGCTGGGCGATGCCTTCCAGCTGCGCGGCCTGTTCGGTGGTGGTGGCGACGATGAGCTTGCCCAGCCGCTTGTAGGGCACGCCGCGCTCGGCGCAATAGGAATACAGCAGGTGCTTGCCGCGCACGCAGAGGCGGGCCTTGAGGCTGCCCGCCGGGTAGTAGATGCCGGCGTGTATGACTTCGGAGTTGCGAGAGCTGGTGCCGGTGCCGATGGCCTCGGTGGCTTCCGCCACCAGTACCTCGCGTCCGGACTGGGCCAGCGCCCGCGCGATCGCCAGGCCCACCACGCCCGCGCCGATGACGACGCAATCCACATCCACGCTCATGGCGCTTTCCTTTCCGACGGTGCGCCGGCCGGGGTCAGGTCGAAACCGCCGGCATGGAACACCAGCGGCGGTTCGCCGCTATGGCCGCAGCGCTCCACTTCGCCCACCATGATGACATGGTCGCCCTCGACGTAGCGGCTGCGGTTGTGGCATTCGAACCAGGCGGCGCAATGGCCGTCCAGCATGGGCGTGCCGCCCGGCGCGTGGTGCACCGTCAGGCCGGCGTAGCGGTCCGGCGTCTTGCCGGTGGCGAAGCGGCGCGCCAGCGCGATCTGCTCCGCGCCCAGCACGTTGACGACATAGCGCTCGCACTGCTCGAAGGCGGCCAGCGACGACGAGTTGCGCGACAGGCTCCACAGCACCAGCGGCGGGTTCAGCGACACGGAGTTGAAGGAGCTGACCGTCAGCCCGATGGGCGCGCCATCGAGGCCGGCGGCGGTCACGACGGTCACGCCCGTGGCGTAACGGCCCAGCGCGGTGCGGAAAAAGGCAGCGTCAAAATCAGGGGAGGAGGCGGTCATGCAATCGTTGGTTGGGGGCGGGCGCGCGCGGCGCCCGGCATCAAGGCGACAGGCGTTCGATCTTCCAGCCCTGGCCGTCCGCGACATAGCGCAGGCGGTCATGCAGGCGCGAGGGCCTGCCTTGCCAGAATTCGAAGGCGGTGGGCTTCAGGCGGTAGCCGCCCCAGTGCGGCGGGCGCGGCGGCTGTTCGCCGAAGCGTTCGCGGAACTCCTGTTCGCGGGCTTCCAGCTCTTCACGGGTGATGGGCTGGCTCTGGCGCGAGGCCCAGGCGCCGATGCGCGAACCGGCGGGCCGGCTGTGGTAGTAGGCGTCCGACTCGTCGTCGGCCACTTTTTCGACCACGCCTTCGATCCGGACCTGGCGCTCCAGCGGCTGCCAGAAGAACAGCAGGCCGGCGCGCGGCTGGGCCTGCAGGTCCAGGCCCTTGCGGGATTCGTAATTGGTGAAGAACGTGAACCCGCGCTCATCGAAGCCCTTGATCAGGACGATGCGCGCGCTGGGCTGGCCGCCGGCGTCCACCGTGGCCAGGGTCATGGCGTTGGGTTCGGGGACCTTGGCGGCCAGGGCCTCGTCGAACCAGCGGGTGAATTGTTCGAACGGGGAGGCAGCGGCCTGGCCTTCGAGCAGCACGTTCTTGTCGTAGCTTTGACGCAGATCAGAGACGGACATGGGGCGAGTAGTTCAGCGTTGATAACAAGGAGTTTATACCGCCTGGAAGGCGGTACCCTTATTGACCCCGCTCAGGGCGCAGGCAAGATTTGCCGGGTGCGCGCCTCAGGCGCCTTCCGGCAGGGTATGCCCGTCCAGTTCCAGCCGGCGCGCGATGGCGTCCAGGCGGGCGTCGTGGATGCCGGCGGCGCGTAGCGCCTGGGCGGTCTGCACCACGTATTCGGTGCAGGGGCCGTAGCGGCCGGCGGCCCGGCGCACGATGGCCAGCAGCTCGGCCTCGGGCAGGGCGCGGATGTAGGCCGGGTTGTCGCGGTTCATGATGAAGACCAGCGCCCGCACGGTGCCGGCTTCGGTAGTGCAATTGATCCAGCGCGGCAGGTAGGCGCCGGTGGACATTTCGCGCTCCCAGAGCGCGGGGAAATAGGTTGGCACCTGCTGGCCTGCCAGGCGGTAGACCACCCCCCGGCAGGAGCCGCCACGGTCCAGGCCGAACACCAGGCCCGGGCATTCCGGGGTGCCGCGGTTGACCCGCGACCATAGGCACAGCGCCCGGTGATGGCCGCGCAGGGTCGCCAGCCGGCGTTCCACGAAGTCGAAGTCGGGGCGCCAAATCAGGGAGCCATAGCCGTACACCCACACGTCTTCGCCGGACTGCCAGTGGCGCAGGGCCTCATCCAGGGATGCCTGCCGCTCTTCGTGGGTCCAGAGGCGAAAGGGCAGGCTGGCGCCGGCGTTGCCGGCGGCGGGAGGGGAGGACTGCATGTTCACGGCTACGGTTTACGGTCAGACTCGATCGGGGGATTGCGGTTGGCCCAGCCTCCGGCCATCAGGGCGATGGAATAGGCCCAGAAGAGGGGGGCTACACCAATTACCGCACCGAGCGCGCCGAAGGTCAACGGCAGGGAGACCTGCGAGCCGTTGATCAGGGCCATCCGCAGGCCCACGGCCTCGGCGGCGCGGCCCGGCGGCGAATGCTGGTGCAGCAGGGACAGCATGCTCGGCTGGCAGCAGCCCAGAGCCAGTCCGAGGATGAAAGACAGCACGATCAGGACGGTAACGTCGGTGAACAGCGGATAAAGCATGAAATCGATGGCGGCTGTCGCCATTGCTACCCGCACTAGCGTCCAGGACCGCACTCGGCGCTGGATAAGGGGCAATATCAGGCGGATAACGAAAGTTGCCGCCGCGAAGGACGCGAGAATGATGCCGATCGTGGTGGCCGACAGACCGATGGCGACGCCGAAAATGGGCACGACGAACAAATGGGTGTCCCATGCGCCGGACAAAATGGTGTTGACCATCAAGATGCGGCGTAACGCGGGCACTTCCAGCAATTCAGTAACGCGGCGCTTTTCGGCTTCTTTTTTGCCAGACAGCTGTGAATCTACCGCCTTCAATTGGTGACGTAAGGCATAAAGGCCACCCGCCGACAGCAGCGGCCCCAGGGTCAACAGACCGAAGGCCAGGCGCGTGCCCAGATGGTCGATGGCCAGCCCCGCGATTAGCGGACCCGAGAATCCGGACCCGGCCAGCGCCAGCGACATGAAGGAAAAATTGCGCAACCGCTGAGCCGGTTCCGCGTGGCCCAGCAGGTCCTGCGTGGCGACCTGATGCAACATGAAGCCGATGCCGATGCAACAGGAAGCAATCAGCAGGGCGAACTGGGTCTGCGAGATGAAGGGCAGCGCGGTGCCCGAGGCGACCAGGGCCGTGCCGATGGCCAGCGGCCGCACGATGCCTACCCGATCGACCCAGCGGCCGGCGCGCACCGAGAACAGCATGGGCAGCACCGCGAACACCGCGACCAGCGTGCCGACCTTGAAGGTCGACAGGCCCATTTGCAGCGCGGTGAGCGAGACGGTGATCCGTCCCCCAGTCAGCGCGACGTGATTCATCATCGCCAGCAGGCACAAAAGCACCGCCCCGGAAAATTCTGGGGAACTGGGTGACGAAGAGGGGGATCTATGAGAAGTGGACACGGATACGGCGCAACTGCGTTCATTCTGGCCATATCGTCGGCCTATGTCGAGACACGGCTGTTTTGCAGCGCCGCAAACGCATATTGGCGCCAATCGCATGATAGCGGTCATCTAAGGGTGAACTCGCATGCTAATGGCGCAAGATGGCGGCACGTTCGCCGCATCTGCGGGTAGGGTGTTTCAAGGGTGGCGGACAAAGCGTTGTATCGTTCATGCAACGGAACAATCGCGCCACCCTTGACGTTCCGCCCCGCTTTACTGTTTTTCACCGTTTTGCCACAGATCGTCGATGGTTCCGGCGGACGAGACGTTTAGGATGAGCAAGCATCAAGGGCAAGGTCGCTTGCCTGGTCCGCAATTCGCAATACCGGCGCCGGTCCGAGAGCCCAGCGCCACATCCGGCAGGTTCAATGAAAAAGCCCCGCAGCAAGTTCAAGCGCTACTCCCTGATCGCCGTTTTGCTCCTGTTAGCCGTGTTCGGCGTGCGCGCCGCGTTCTTTGCCGCGCCGCCGCCGCCTACTTTCGCGGTGGCCGAGGTCACCCGCGCCAATCTTGAGGACAGCGTCCTGGCCAGCGGCACCATCGACGCCATCGAACGCGTCAGCGTGGGCGCCCAGGCCACTGGGCAGTTGAAATCCCTGAAGGTGGCGTTGGGAGACCGCGTCAAGAAGGGCCAACTGGTCGCCGAGATCGACGACATGACCCAGCAGAACGAACTGCGCAACGCCGAAGCCGCCCTGCAGACCCGGCGCGCCGAACGGGCCGCCAAGGTCGCCATGCTGAAGCAGGCCGAGCTGGCCTTCCGCCGCCAGCGGCAGATGCTGGCGGCCGACGCCAGCTCGCGCGAGTCCTATGAGAGCGCCGAGGCCACGCTGGGCGTGACCCGCGCCGAAATCGCTTCGCTGGACGCGCAGATCGCGCAAGCCGAGATCCAGGTCGACACCGCCCGCGTCAACCTGGGCTACACCCGCATCGTCTCGCCCATCGACGGCAAGGTGGTGGCGGTGGTCACCAAGGAAGGCCAGACGGTGAACTCGATCCAGAGCGCGCCCACCATCATCAAGGTGGCCCAGGTCGACACCATGACCATCAAGGCGCAGATATCTGAAGCCGACGTCACCCGCGTGAAGCCGGGCCTGCCGGTCTACTTCACCATCCTGGGCGAGCCCGACGAGCGCTACCGCGCCCAGTTGCGCGCGGTGGAGCCGGCGCCGGACTCGGTGCAGAAAGACGACGCGACAGCCTCGCTGACCGGTTCGTCCAGCGGCAGCTCCACCACCGCCGCGGTCTACTACAACGGCCTGTTCGACGTGCCCAACCCGGATGAGAAGCTGCGCATCTCCATGACTGCCCAGGTTTTCATCGTGCTGGGCGAAGCCAAGGACACGGTCGTGGTGCCGGCCTCGGCGCTGGGCAAGCGCGGCGAGGACGGCCGCTACGCCGTGCGCGT
Source organism: Achromobacter sp. (assembly GCF_049647645.1). Taxonomy (GTDB): domain Bacteria; phylum Pseudomonadota; class Gammaproteobacteria; order Burkholderiales; family Burkholderiaceae_B; genus Achromobacter. The sequence continues at coordinate 22,235 of NZ_JBARYB010000001.1, read as the reverse complement.
CGTCTTGAAGGACAACAAGACCGAAACGCGCCAGGTCCGGATCGGCATGAACAACAACGTCCAGGCGCAGGTGCTGGAAGGGCTGGAGGTGGGCGAGCGCGTCGTGTCGGCGGATGCCGCGCCGGCCGCGGCGCCGGGGGCCTGACATGGGCGGGCCTTTGATCTCGCTGAAGGGCGTGCGCCGCGAGTTTCCCGCGGGCGAGCAGACCATCGCGGTGCTGAAGGACGTCGACCTGGCCATCGAGGCCGGCGAAATGGTGGCGATCGTGGGCGCGTCCGGTTCGGGCAAGTCCACCCTCATGAACATCCTCGGCTGCCTGGACCGGCCGACCCGCGGCGAGTACCGGGTCGACGGCCGCAGCACGGGCGAACTGGATCCAGACGAACTGGCCGAACTGCGCCGCGAGCATTTCGGCTTCATCTTCCAGCGCTATCACCTGCTTTCCGACCTGACGGCGCAGGGCAACGTCGAGGTGCCGGCGGTCTACGCCGGCAAGCGGCGCGAGGCGCGCCTGGCGCGCGCCGACGAGCTGCTCAAGCGGCTGGGCCTGGGCGACAGGTCCGGGCACCGGCCCGGCCAGTTGTCCGGCGGCCAGCAGCAGCGCGTGAGTATCGCGCGGGCGCTGATGAACGGCGGCGACATCATCCTGGCCGACGAGCCGACCGGCGCGCTGGATACGCATACCGGCCAGGAAGTGCTGCGCATCCTGGAAGAGTTGAACGCGGCCGGCCACACCATCATCATCGTCACGCACGATATGAACGTGGCCCGCCACGCCCAGCGCATCATCGAGATCAGCGACGGCGAGATCGTCGCCGACAAGCGCAATCCCGACGCGCCGCGGCGCGAGCATGTCAAGGAGGATGCGCCCGCGTTGGCCGCGCGGCCCGTCTGGCAGGCCTATCTGGACCGTTGCGGCGAGGCGCTGCGCATGGCGCTGCTGGCCATGAACGCGCACCGGCTGCGCACCTCGCTGACGATGCTGGGCATCATTATCGGCATCGCGGCCGTAGTGTCGGTGGTGGCGCTGGGCGAAGGGTCGCGCCGCAAGATCCTGGACGACATCAGCGAGATCGGCACCAACACGGTGGAGGTCTTTCCCGGCAAGGACTTCGGCGACGAGAAAGCCGTCAATATCCGCACCCTGGTGCCGGCCGACGCGGAGGCGCTGGCGCGCGAGTCCTATGTGGACAGCGTCACGCCGGAAGTCTCCACCAACAACACGCTGCGCTTTCGCAACGTGTCGGTGACCGGCATGATCCAGGGCGTGGGCGAACAGTATTTCCGCGTGCGCGCCATCAAGCTGGCCCAGGGCAAGTTCTTCGACGACACCAGCGTGACGCGGCGCGCGCAGGAAGTCGTGATTGACGAGGCCACCCGGCGTAAGCTGTTCGGCTCGCATACCGAGCCCATCGGACAGGTGGTGTTCCTGGGGGCCATGCCAGCGCGCGTGATCGGGGTGACGCAGAAGAAGGACACCGTATTCGGCAGCAATGACACCTTGAACGTGTGGATCCCCTACACCACGGCCTTGTCCCGCGTGCTGGGCCAGCAGCACCTGAAGAGCATCACGGTGCGCGTCAACGACGCCGCGCCGCCCGCGGCGGCGGAACAGGCCATCGTGCGCACGCTGACGCGGCGCCACGTGACCAAGGATTTCTTCGTGTTCAACACGGATGCGATCCGCAAGACCATCGAACGCACCACGGCCACCATGACCTTGCTGGTGTCCATGATCGCGCTGATTTCGCTGATGGTGGGCGGCATCGGCGTCATGAACATCATGCTGGTGTCCGTGACCGAGCGCACCCGCGAGATCGGCGTGCGCATGGCGGTGGGCGCGCGGCGCAGCGACATCATGCAGCAGTTCCTGATCGAGGCGGTGCTGGTGTGCCTGATTGGCGGCGCCATCGGCATCGTCCTGTCCCTCGGGCTGGGCGTGCTGGTGTCCAAGGCCACCCGCGGTTCGTTCCAGATGGTTTATTCCACGGCATCGATGGTGGCGGCATTCAGCTGCTCGACCTTGATCGGTGTGCTTTTTGGCTATTTGCCGGCGCGCAATGCGGCGCGCCTGGATCCCGTCGAGGCCTTGGCCCGGGAATGAGGAAAATGAAAGCGGTTTCCCTGATCTGCAAACCGGCCGTCCTGGCGTTGCTACTGGCCCTGGGCGGCTGTGGCAGCCTGCTGCACACCGACTACGAGCCGCCGTTGACCTCCACGCCCGCGGCCTGGTCTCATGCGTCGGCCGGCAGCGCCCAGCCCGGGCCGCTGGTCGATGGCGGCGAGTGGTGGCGCAACTTCAGCGATCCGACGCTCAACGGCCTGGTTGATGCCGCTCTGGCGCGCAACAACGACCTGGCCGCCGCCGCGATCCGGGTGCGCCGGGCCCAATACCAGGCTGGAATTACCGAGGACAAGCTGTTGCCGCAACTGGGCGGCAGCGCCGATGTGACGCGCAACCGCAATCTGTACGGCGATCGGGCCATCTCCCGTACCAACGCGGCGCAGCTCACCGTCAGCTACGAAGTGGACCTGTGGGGCAAGCTGTCCAGCCAGCGCGACGCGTCGCAGTGGGACGCGCTGGCGACCGAGCAGGACCGCCAGAGCGCCGCGCTGTCCCTGGTGGGCACCACCGCCACGCTGTATTGGCAGACCGCCTTTATCAACCAGCGCATCGCCAGCAGCGCCGAGAGCATTGCCTATGCGCGCAAGACGCAGGACCTGGTGCGCGCCCAGTACGCGGCGGGCGGCGCGTCGGCGCTGGAAATGGCCGAGGCCGAACAGACCGTGGCCAGCCAGGAAGCCGCCCACGCGCTGCTGGTGCAGCAGCGGGTGGAGTATGGGAACGCGCTGGCCATCCTGTTCGACGGCCCGCCGGACCGCATGATGGCCGACCCCGCGCGGCTGCCGCAATATCCGCTGCCGCAAGCCCGCGCTGGCGTGCCGGCCGAACTGCTGGGCCGCCGTCCCGACCTGCGCGCGGCTGAACTGCGGCTGCGCCAGTCCCTGTCCACCGTCGACGCGACCCGCGCCAGCTTCTATCCGCCGCTGACGCTGACCGGCGCGTTGGGCAGCTCGAGTCCGACGCTGTCCGATGTTCTGAAGAACCCGGTCGGTTCGCTGGGGGCGGCGCTGACGTTGCCGTTCCTGCAATGGAACCAGATGCAGCTCAACATCAAGATTTCCAAGGCCGACTACGAAGAGCGTGTGGTGAATTTCCGGCAGGCGCTGTACCAGGCGATGGCGGACGTCGAGAACGCCTTGTCGAACCGCACGCAGCTGCGTTTGCAGGGCGAGCAGCTGGATGCATCGTTGAAGGCGGCTCGCGAGGCCGAGCGGCTGTACGAAGTGCGCTATCGGGCGGGGGCGGTGCCGCTGCGGGACTGGCTGGATGCGCAGGAGAAGCGGCGGGTGGCTGAGGTTTCCCGGGATGAGAATATGTTGAATCGGTTGGTGAATCAGGTGACGGTTTATCAGGCGCTGGGTGGGGATGATGTTGGTGGTGGTGGTGCTGAGTCCGCTGCTGGGGCGGCGGTTGGTTCTTAAGACGCCTGGCGCGTCGGGAGCCTGCGATGCGCGGGGCAACGATTGCGGTCCGGAGCCTTCGCTCCGGACTTCCCCTGCCTCATCCTCGTTGCCGCCTGCGGCGGCTGCCTTCGGATTCCGTCGGGCTTATCGACGCCCCGCGCATCGCAGGCTCCCGACGCGCCAGGCTCCGTTTTTGAAACTTGGCGTCCGCCGGGGAAGCTGGTTTTCGTAGGGTTCTCGCCGACGGTGGGGGTGGGCGAAGGTCTTGCGTTGCCCGCCCCAGGCCGGCCGCCCGGGCGGCCTCTTGGGGCTTACGCGCTGTCTTGCGGTTGGTGATGGCGCTGCGCGCTTCTGATGATCTGTGCGCGAACAGGAAGCGTTGTTGGCCGACGAGCTGCATATGAATGCGCGCCGCATCAGCGCGCAGCGTCATCCGCACAACTAACGATACCCATATGCCAAAAAAGGCCGCCCGCGCGGCCGTTTTTTGGCATCCCCGCAAGCTCTTTCTCTCCTTCTCGCCAGGGAGAAAAACGCCAAGCACACAGCCCGCCCCGCCAGGCGTCTAAAGAACCAGAACACCGTCTGCAATAAAATACGCCCCCATGAACACCCCCGATCACCCCCAGGACCCCGCCGCCGACCTCGACCGCCGTTTCGGCAGTCTCTCCCGTCTGTACGGCCCCGAAGCCCCAGCTCGTCTCCGCAATGCCCACGTGGCGATAGCAGGCCTGGGCGGCGTAGGTTCCTGGACCGTCGAAGCCCTGGCCCGCTGCGGGGTAGGTGCGCTGACCCTCATCGACCTCGACCACATCGCCGAATCCAACGTCAACCGGCAGATCCACGCCCTCACCGCCACGCTAGGCCAATCCAAGGTCGATGCCATGGCCGAGCGCGTGCTGGCGATCAACCCGGAATGCCGGCTGACCCGCGTGGATGACTTCGTGTCGCCCGAGAACGTCGCCGAGGTTCTGCCCGGCCCGTACTCCGTCATCATCGACTGCACCGACCAGGCCGCCGCCAAGATCGCGATGATCCTGCATGCGCGGGAAATCGGCGTGCCCATGCTCCTGTGCGGAGGCGCGGGCGGCAAGACCGATCCGCTGGCCTTGCGCGCCGGCGACCTGTCCGCCGCGGTCAACGATGCGCTGCTGTCCAAGCTGCGCAACAAACTGCGCCGCGAGCACGGCTTTCCACGGGCTTCCGACCAGAACGGCAAGGCTTTGAAGCGCGTGCCGAAGATGGGCATCCATGCCCTGTGGTTCGACCAGCCCGCCATCCTGCCCGACGCCTGGACCCGCCCCACCGAAGGCGAGGACGATATGGGCGCCTCGGGCCAGGCGGCCCTGGCGCCGCAAGGCCTGTCCTGTGCCGGCTACGGCTCGGTCGTGACCGTCACGGCCGCCATGGGCATGGCGGCGGCCAACGAAGCGCTGCGCCTCGCCGTCTGAACAGCGGCCCTACAACGCCACGAACACCACGCCGTCCTCGATCCTGACCGGATAAGTGGCAATGTTCTCGCGCAGCGGCGAACAGAGCGCGCGCCCATCGCGCACGTCGAAGCGCCCCTGATGCAGCGGGCATTCGATTTCATGCCCCATCAGAAAGCCATCGCACAGCCGCGCATTGCCGTGCGTACAGAGGTTGGCGGTGGCGTAGACCTCGCCGTCCACGCCATACAGCGCGATCTCGCGGCCGCCGGCCTGCACGGCGATGACGTCTTCCTCAGGCACTTCGTCCCGCGCGATGGCCTTGATCCATTGCGTGCTCATAGCTGTCATGTCCTTGGTCAGATGGGATAGATAAGCGAATTCGGCACCAGCTCGCTGTCGAAGATGCACAGCCGCGATTCGAACTTGAGTCCGTCCGGGCCGCGCTGAACCACGTCCAGATAGCGGCCCACGTTGAACACCGTGGTCAGCTGGCTGGGCTTGGTGCGGAACACGGCGTAGTTGGCCTCGGACTCGATGCGGTCGCCCTGCACCGACAGCACCCGCGGCGCGCCCACCACGTGGCGCTGGTAGTAGGGGTCGTGGAAGATGGTGTCGGTGGCGCCGTAGATGCGGTCCTTCAGCATGCCGCGGCTTTCGAAGGACAGGGTCGCCAGCGGATAGCCGCGCTCGTGGTTCTCGCGCGGCAGCACCTTGTAGACGCAGTCTTCCAGGAAGAAGTCGGGCCATTTCTCCCATTCCTCCGCGTCCAGCGCGGCGGCATAGTCGTTGTACAGACTGGTCAGTTGGTAGTAGAGAGCGAAGTCCAGCATCGTCAGGCCTCCATGACCCGCCGCCAATACGCGTACATGCCGCGGATCAGCGTTTCCGTGACCATGTGGTCGGTGTTTTCGGCGGTCTTGCCGCCCAGTTCCGCCACGCTGCGGTGCCAGGGCTTTTGTTCGAAGCCCGACTGCGAGAATTCGATGACCTCGCCGTCGTCCGCGGACACGAAGCCCGCCGGGCCGAACAGATTGGCCTGGCGCAGGCGGCGGCGCGTCATCTCGGGCGTGTCCTCGGCGAAGCCAAAATGGGTCCAGACGAAGTCGAAGGCGTCGTGGCCCACCGGCTGGATGTGGCGGGTGGACAGCGAATTCACCTGCTGCTGGATGATGACGCTGGGGAACAGCGTCATCAGCACGGCGGTCGGGCCGTTCCACCAGGGCTCCGGCACGATGTCCAGGAAGCGGTCGTCGTTCAGCGACATCTGTTCCTTGAAACTGGACACGCCGCTGGTCACGCTGCCTTTGCCGCCCTGGCCGCGCGTCGAGATCATGGCGGCGTGGCGATAGTGGCGGTCCATCTTCAGCTCGGAGCGGTTGTCCGCCCGCCACAGGCCGAAGGTGACGAACCAGGTGTGCAGCAGGCCGGGGTGGTAGGGATCCTTGATGTTCTCCTGCATCAGCTTCCAGTTGCCCGGGATGCGCTGGCGGCTGTAGCCGTGGATCACCAGTTCGCGGCCGTCAAAGACGCGGTCGAAATAATGCAGGATGTCCGGTCCCAGATAGTCTTCCAGCGGCTCCACGTCCTGATCGAACGACGCGAACACCACGCCATTGCGGCAGGCCACGGCCAGCTTGGTCAGGCCGTGCTCTTCCGGCCTGAAGTCGGGCGGCATGCCGCCATTGACCTTGCCATCCTGCTTGACGCCGCGGCGGAATGGCACGCCGATCAGGTTGCCCTGCAGGTCGTAGTTCCACTGGTGGTACGGACAGACGAATTCGCTGCGGTTGCCGGAGCGCTCACGGCAGAACTGCACGCCGCGGTGGGCGCACACGTTTTCCACCACGCGCACCTGGCCGTCGTTGTCGCGCAGCAGGATGACGGAGCGCTCGCCCACGGCGGTGCGCTTGAAGTCGCCCGGCTTGGGGATCTCGGCTTCCAGGCCCACGTAGCTCCAGTGCGCGCGGTAGAAGAACCGCTCCATTTCGCGCTGGTGCAGGGCAGCGTCCGTGTAGACGCCGAAAGGGATGCGATGGGAGCCGTCGCCTTGCCAGCGCGGGGCGAATTCGATCGGTTGCTCGGGGGCGTTCATGATCCGCTCCGGCTACAGGGCGCGGCGGCGGGCAGCGTACAGGCACGCATGGCTAGTCTCCTTGGTTCGGCGGACCGCGGGGACGGTCCGGCAGAGCCGGCGCGGCATAGGCGCTGGCGTTTGTTGCATCATCGGGCAGGTTGTGAAATAAATAAATAGAATCTGCACAATGAGATAAATCACCAGAATCAATATTGGTGGAGACAAGCCGATGAACCTGCAAGACGTGGACCTGAACCTGCTGGTCGTCTTCAATGAACTATGGAAGCACGGCCGGGTATCCACCGTGGCCGAGAGCCTGGGCATCTCGCAACCCGGCGTCAGCAACGCGCTGGGCCGGCTGCGCAAGCTGCTGGGCGACGAGCTGTTCCTGCGGACTTCGCGCGGCATGGTGCCCACGCCCTATGCGCAGGACCTGGCGCAGCCCATCGCCGCCGCGCTGGAGGCGCTGCACAGTACCCTGAACGCGCGCGCCGCGTTCGACCCCGCGCACAGCGGGCGCGCCTTCGTGATCGGCGTGAACGATGTGGGCGAAAGCTATTTCCTGCCGCGGCTGATGCGCGCGCTGGACCGCGCCGCGCCGAATGTCACGGTGCGCACCGTGCGCACCACCTCGATCGATGTGAAGGACGAAATGGAGCGCGGCCGCATCGACCTGGCCATGGGCTTCCTGCCCGATCTGAATAGCGGCTTCTTCCAGCGTCTGCTGTTCCGCCAGCCCTATGTGTGCATCTTCCGCCGTGACCATCCCTTGGCGCGCACTGGAGTTTCCGCCCGGCAGTTCCGCGCGGCCGAGCACGTGGCCATCGCGTCGGAAGGCACGGGCCACGGCGTGGTGGACCAGGTGATAGGGCAGGCCGGCATCCGCCGCCGCCTGCGCCTGACGGTGCCGCACTTCATCGCGGTGGGGCCGGTGCTGGCCGCCACCGACATGATCGCCGTGGTGCCGCAGCGTTTCGCCGACTGCGCCTGCGGCCCGTTCGGCCTGGCGACGGCGCCCTGTCCGGTGAAGATCCCGGAGTCGGTCATCAATGTGTTCTGGCACGCCCGCAACCACCGCGAACCGGCCAACCAGTGGCTGCGGCAGGTGGTGGTGGACGAGTTCGCGGATTAGGCCTCGCGCAGCGTTACGGGAAGCCAGCCGCGCAGCGCGTTGGACAGGCGAATCTCGTCGGCGGCATGCAGGTCGGCCAGGGTCAGGACGCGCTCTTCCACGTTGCCCGTTTCGAGCAGTTCGGCACGCTGCACGCCCGGCAGGCAGCCGCTGTCCACGGGCGGCGTGTACCAGTCGCCGTCCAGGCGCAGATAGACGTTGCTGCGGCTGCCTTCACAGAGTTCGCCGCGTTCGTTCAGGTAGAGCAGATCGAAGATGTGCGGATGCGAGGGCAGCCATTCGATGGTCTTGGTGTACCAGGGGCGGTAGGTGGTCTTGTAGCGCAGCAGCGGCTCGGAAGAGCGCAGCGCTTCGGGCGCCAGCATGGCTTCCTGCAAGGCGGGCAGGGGCGGCAGCGGCGCGGTCTGGATGTTGCGGCTACCGTCGCGCGCCACCAGCAGGCGCAGCCGGTGCGGGCCAGGGGTGGACAGGCCCAGCGCGGTGATCATGATGTCGGCTTCGACGGCCCGGCCGCCCCAGCCATAGCCCAGGGCCTTGCAGGAGGTTTCCAGGCGCTTGAGGTGGCGCGCCAGCAGCGGCACGCGTCGTTCGGCATCGACCAGGATGGTCTCGATCAGTTCGGGTTGCATGGGAGTCTCCTGGTGTGTAGATGCGCTGCCGCCGCGCTCTATCCTACTACCGATGCCCGCGCGGTTGTCGCGGGCGCAGGGCTAGCGGCATCAGGCCCGCAGGATCCGGGCCTTCCAGTGGCATTCCTGCCATTCCTCGGCCGGGTCTGAATCGTGCACGATGCCCCCGCCCACGCTGTAGACGCCATGTCCGGCCTGGTCCAGCACCAGGGTGCGGATCGCGACGTTCAGCGAGAAGTCGCCATTGGGCGCCAGCCAGCCGATGCTGCCGCAATACAGGCCGCGCGGCGCCGCTTCCAGCTGGCGGATGCGGCGCATGGCCGCGACCTTGGGAGCGCCGGTGATGGAGCCGCAGGGGAACAGCGCGCGCAGCACCTCTTCCAGCGACGCTTGCGGCGCTTGCGCCGATACCGTGGACGTCATGGTCCAGACGGTGGGATAGCGCTCCAGCGAGAACAGCGCGTCGACCCGCACCGAGCCCGGCTCGGCCAACCGGCCCAGGTCGTTGCGCAGCAGGTCCACGATCATCAGGTTTTCGGCGCGGTTCTTTTCGCTGGCCTGCAGCGCCTGGCCCAGCCGTTCGTCCTCGGCCGGATCGGCGTGGCGCGGGGCCGTGCCTTTCATCGGCCGCGTGGTCAGGCGCGGGCCGTCGCGGCGCACGAACAGTTCCGGTGAAAACGACAGCACCGTGCGTTCGCCGTCCTGGATGTAGGCGCCGTGCGCCACCGGATTGCGGGCGGCGATGCGCCGGTACAGCGTGGCCGGGTCGCCCAGTAGCTGCAAATCCAGCGGCTGGGTGTAATTGACCTGGTAGAGCTCGCCGTCGCCGATCAGGCCGCGGATGGCGTCGATCTGGCGCACGTACTCCGCTTCGGTCATGCGCGGCGCGGGCAGGCTGATGGCGGCGGGCGCGCTGCCGGCGTCCGGCGCGTCCCAGGGCGCTTCGTCCTGCTTGTGTTCGAAAACCAGCGCCGTCAGGCGTGGTTTGCCGTCATCGCGCGGCGGCGTCCAGGGGCCGGCGGGCGGCGCCCTGGCGGCCTCGGGCAACAGCCATTCGCCCAGTTCGTAATCCAGCAACAGGGCGATCCAGCGCCCCTGCCGCCGCTGCGCCTCGATGGCGGCCAGGGCGGGGGCGACCTCGGCGGCGCAGCGCGCCTCGATCCGCGAGCAAAAGCCCTCGAACCGCAGCGCGCGGCCGGCCAGTCGGTCTTCAAAACGACATTGCATGCTTCTTACTGCTGTTGATGTGCCAGGAATTCCTTCAGGACCCGGCCCGTATGGGAATGGTCGCTCAAGGTCATGACGTGTTCGGGCGAGCCTTCGCCCACCAGCTTGCCGCCGCCCGTGCCGCCTTCGGGGCCCAGGTCCAGCAGCCAGTCGGCTTCGGCGATCACGTCCAGGTTGTGCTCGATCACCACCACCGTATTGCCGGCTTCCACCAGCCGGTGCAGCACGTGGATCAGCTTTTCCACGTCGGCCATCGACAGGCCGACGGTGGGCTCGTCCAGCACGTACAGCGTGTGCGGGATGCGCGAGGCGCGGCCGGTCTTGATCAGGCCGTCGGTCAGGCGGGCCTTGGACAGTTCGGTCACCAGCTTGATGCGCTGCGCTTCGCCGCCCGACAGGGTGGGAGAGGGCTGCCCGAGCGTCAGGTAGCCCAGGCCCACGTCCTGCATCAGCTGCAGCGGGCGGTGGATCTTGGGGTGCGCCGCGAAGTAGCCGATGGCGTCGTCCACTTCCATGGACAGCAGTTCGCCGGCGTTCTTGCCGCGCATCTGCGTGCTGAGCGTGTCGTTGTTGAAGCGCGCGCCGTTGCAGGCGTCGCAAGGCACCTTCACGTCCGGCAGGAAGTTCATCTCGATGGTGCGCATGCCCTGGCCTTCGCAGATCGGGCAGCGGCCGTCGCCGGTGTTGAACGAGAAACGCGCCGCGGTCCAGCCGCGCATGCGCGCTTCGCGGGTATCGGCGAACTGCTTGCGCACGTCGTCCCAGAAGCCCACGTAGGTGGCCGGGCAGGAGCGCGGCGTCTTGCCGATGGGCGTCTGGTCCACTTCCAGCACGCGGTCGATGGCTTCCCAGCCCTTGATGCTTTCGCAGCCCGCCCAGCCCGGCGATTTGCCTTGCGAGACGGCCTGCATCAGGTTGTCCAGCAGCACTTCGCGCGCCAGCGTGGACTTGCCCGAGCCCGACACGCCGGTCACCACGCTCAGGCGGCCCACCGGGAACTTTGCGTCCACGCTGCGCAGGTTGTGCAGGCGGGCGCCCTTGATCTCGATCATGGGCGTGTCGGCCTCGACCGGCCGGCGGCCTTGCAGCGGATGCTGCAAGGGCTTGGCCAGATAGCGGCCAGTGACGGATTCGGGCGCGTCGATCAGGTCCTGGGCGCTGCCCTGGGCCACCACGCGGCCGCCGCGGATGCCCGCGCCCGGGCCGATGTCGATGATGTGCGAGGCGCGGCGGATGGTGTCGTCGTCATGCTCCACCACCACCAGGGTGTTGCCGTTGCCTTCCAGGCGCGCCAGCGCGTCCAGCAGGATGCGGTTGTCGCGCGGGTGCAGGCCGATGGTGGGTTCGTCCAGCACGTAGCAGACGCCCTGCAGGTTGGAGCCCAGCTGGGCGGCCAGGCGGATGCGCTGCGCTTCGCCGCCGGACAGCGTGGGCGCGGCCCGGTCCAGCGCCAGGTAGTTCAGCCCGACCTCCTGCATGAAGTTGAGGCGTCCGCGGATTTCCGTGAGGATGTCGCGGGCGATCTCGCCTTCGCGGCCGCGCGCCACCAGGCCGGTGAAGAAGGTATGGGCGTCCGACACCGGCAGCGATGCGAGTTCCGCAATGGACTTGTCGCGCCAGCGCACGGCGCGGGCCACCCGGTTCAGGCGCTCTCCGTCGCATTGCGTGCAGGCTTTGGCCTCGCCTTCGTACCAGGCGTTCCAGGCGGTTTCCTCGCCGGTCTGCTCTTCGTCGAAGCCCTGCAGTTGCAGGCCGGTGCCGAAGCAGCCGGTGCACCAGCCATGCTTGGAGTTGTACGAGAACAGGCGCGGATCCGGCTCGGGGAAGCTGGTGCCGCAGGACGGGCAGGCGCGCTTGACCGAGAAGTGCTGCTGCTGCAGGTCGCTGTCCAGCGCCTCGTGCAGCTTGTTCACCGGCCAGACCACGGACATGACGCCCTGGCCGTTTTCCAGCGCGCTCTTGACCGCGGCGCGCAGCTCGGCTTCGTTGGCCGGGTCCACCACCACGTCCGCGACGGGCAGCTCGATGGTGTGTTCCTTGTAGCGATCCAGGCGCGGCCAGGGCGCGACGGGGATGAATTCGCCGTCCACGCGCAAGTGCGTGTGGCCCTTGGAGCCAGCCCACTTGGCCAGGTCCGTGTAATAGCCCTTGCGGGCCGTGACCAGCGGCGCCAGCAGGCCGATGTGCTCGCCCCGGTGCTCGCGCAGCAACCGCGCCACGATTTGGTCCGTGTTCTGAGGCTCCACCGCGACGTTGCAGTCCGGGCAGTACTGCGTGCCCAGCTTGACGTACAGGAGTCGCAGGAAGTGATGGATTTCCGTCATCGTGGCCACGGTGGACTTGCGTCCGCCGCGGCTGGTGCGCTGCTCGATGGCGACCGTGGGCGGGATGCCGAAGATGGCATCCACGTCCGGCTTGCCCGCCGGCTGCACGATGGCGCGGGCGTAGGCATTGAGCGATTCCAGATAGCGGCGCTGGCCTTCGTTGAACAGGATGTCGAAGGCCAGCGTGGACTTGCCCGAGCCCGACACGCCGGTGATGACGGTGAACTTGTCGCGCGGAATCTCCACGCTGACGTTCTTCAGGTTGTGCTCGCGGGCGTTGCGGATCTCGATCGCCATATTGGCCTGGCGGCGCTCGCGCACGAGGGATTGCAGCGGCCTGCCCGCGTCCGCGCCATAGGCTTCGCCTGGCTCGGCGATGCGGGCCGTCAGGCCGGCCTGTTCGACCTCTTGCGCGTCGGCATCGCTGCTCACGACCACGTCGACCGGCAGGATGCTGACTTCATAGTCGCGCAGCGCCGCGCCGGTGTGCGACTTGGGGTTGTCCATCAGGTCCTGCGGCGTGCCGGTGCCGAGGACCAGGCCGCCGGCGTCGCCGCCTTCCGGGCCCAGGTCGATCAGCCAGTCGGCCGCGCGGATCACGTCCAGGTTGTGCTCGATGACCAGCAGCGTGTGGCCGGCGGCCAGCAGCTTGCGGAACGCGCGCATCAGCCGCGCCACGTCGTCGAAGTGCAGGCCGGTGGTGGGTTCGTCGAACAGGAACAGGCTGCCCTTCTTGGCGACCTTGGCGGTGGAGATGCCGCTGCGCGCCGCTTCGGCCAGGTGGCCGGCCAGCTTCAGGCGCTGCGCCTCGCCGCCCGACAGGGTGGGCACGGGCTGGCCCAGCCGCACGTATTCCAGGCCCACGTCGGCCAGCGGCGCGAGACCGGTCTGTACGTCGCGCAGGCCCTTGAAGAAGTCCAGCGCCTCGCTGACGGTCATCTCCAGTACTTCGTCGATGGACGCGCTCTTGCCCAGGTGTTCGACGCGCACTTCCAGCACTTCGGGGCGGAAGCGCTTGCCGTCGCAGTCCGGGCAGCGCAGGTAGACGTCGGACAGGAACTGCATTTCCACGTGCTCGAAGCCGGTGCCGCCGCAAGTGGGGCAGCGGCCGTCGCCGCCGTTGAAGCTGAAGGTGCCCGCCGTGTACGCGCGCTCGCGCGCCAGCGGGGCCTGGGCGAACAGCTTGCGGATCGCGTCGAACGCGCCCACGTAGCTGGCCGGGTTGGAACGGGCGGTCTTGCCGATGGGGGTCTGGTCCACCATGACCACGTCTGCGATCTGTTCCGCGCCCAGCAGGCGGTCGAAGGCGCCGGGCGATTCAGACGGCTTGCCCTTCTGCTTGAGCAGGGCGGGGTACAGCACGTCCTGCACCAGCGTGGACTTGCCCGAGCCGGACACGCCGGTCACGCAGACCAGGCGGCCCAGCGGCAGTTCGACCGAGACGTTCTTCAGGTTGTGCGCGCTGACGCCTTCCAGCAGCAGGCGCGGCGTGTTGGCCGCCACCGGCATGGGGCGTGGCGCTTCCACGCGCTGGCGGCCACCCAGGTAGTCGCCCGTCAGCGTGCGCGCCGCGCGCAGTTGCGCCGGCGTGCCATCGAAGACGATCTGGCCGCCGCGTTCGCCGGGGCCTGGGCCGATGTCGATGATGCGGTCCGCGGCCACCATGACCTGCGGGTCGTGCTCCACCACCACCAGCGTGTTGCCGGCGTTGCGCAGACGGTGCATGACTTCGACGACGCGGTGCATGTCGCGCGGGTGCAGGCCGATGGACGGCTCGTCCAGCACGAACAAGGTGTTCACCAGCGAGGTGCCCAGCGCCGTGGTCAGGTTGATGCGCTGCACCTCGCCGCCCGACAGCGTGCGGCTCTGGCGGTCCAGCGTCAGATAGCCCAGGCCCACGTCGCACAGGAACTTGAGCCGCGCACGCACTTCGGTCATGAGCAGGTCGGTGGCGGCATCCAGCGCGCCCGAGAACGACAGCGTGTCGAAGAAGATCCGCACGCGTTCGATGGGCAGCAGCATCACGTCATGGATCGACAGGCCGCCCAGGCCTTCGAGCTGCTCGCGGCTCCAGTTGGCGCTCACGGGCATGAAGCGCTTGTAGCGGCCGTCCGCGGGCGGCAGCACGGTGTCGGCTTCCTCCCGGGTGCCCAGGCGCCAGAGCAGCGCGTCGGGCTTCAGGCGCGCGCCGTTGCAGGTGGGGCAGGGCGTGTAGCTGCGGTACTTCGACAGCAGCACGCGCACGTGCATCTTGTAGGCCTTGGTTTCGAGCCAGTCGAAGAAGCGCTGCACGCCGTACCACTGGTGCTTCCAGGCGTCGTTGCCGCCCTTCCAGTCGGGCGTGCCGTAGAGCACCCAGCGCTTATGTTCCTCGCTCATGCTCTTCCAGGGCACGCCTAGCGGGACGCCGGCCTTGGGCGCGTATTTCTGCAGTTCGTCCTGGCATTCCTTGTAGGACGGGGTGGTCCAGGGCTTGATGGCGCCTTCCAGCAGGGTCTTGTTTTCGTCCGGGATGACCAGGCCGAAATCGATGCCGATCACGCGGCCGAAGCCGCGGCAGGCTTCGCACGCGCCCAAGGGCGAGTTGAACGAGAAGCTGCTGGGCAGGGGATCGGTGTATTCGATGTCGCAATCGGCGCAATGCAGGCGATCGCTGTACTTCCAGATGTGGGCATTGCCGCCTTCGGCGTCCATGACGTACACGGCCAGGTGGCCGGCGCCCATGCGCAGCGCGGTGTCCAGCGCTTCCATGATGCGTTCGCGCTCGGTGCCGGCGAAGCGGAAGCGGTCCTGGATCACGTGCAGGATGCGGCGCGATTCGGTGCTGCTCTTCGCGGCCTTGGCCTTCTTGACGCCCTTGGCCGGGGCGGCCGCGCGCGGCGCGGCGGTTTCCTCGGCGTGCACGCGGGTGTAGCCCTGCTGCTCCAGGAAGCCGCGTACTTCTTCTTCGGTGAAATTGGCGGGAACGGCGATGGGGAAGGTCACCACCAGCCGCGGGTCGCCGGCAGCGGCGGCGCGTTCGGCCAGCGAGTGATAGACGGAGTCCGGCGTGTCGCGCCGCACCACCTTGCCGCAGCCGCGGCAATACAACTTGGCGCCGCGCGCGAACAGCAGCTTCAGGTGGTCGTTCAGTTCCGTCATCGTGCCGACCGTGCTGCGCGAGCTGCGCACCGGATTGGTCTGGTCGATGGCGATGGCGGGCAGGATGCCCTCGATGCGGTCCACCTGCGGCTTGTCCATGCGGTCCAGGAACTGGCGCGCATAGGGCGAGAAGGTTTCCACATAACGCCGCTGGCCCTCGGCGTACAAGGTGTCAAAGGCCAGCGAACTTTTGCCGGACCCCGACACGCCGGTTACGACGACCAGTTCGCCGGTGGCGATGGTCAGGTCCAGGTTCTTGAGATTGTTCTGGCGGGCGCCAACGATGCGAATTTGGGAGCTCATGGACGGTATCGTAGCCTGAGGGGAGAGGCCTGCCCGAGCGACAACCCATCGCTGGTTCCGAGCGCGGCGATATGGAATAATTGACTATATTGTGAGTCGCCTGTCCATAATATGGACAATCGTGCGGCTTACTAGCTGTACAAATAAACAGTATCGCAGATTCGTCTGACATTCGCGCTGTTCGGCTTGCACATTCTGCTGATTCATTGCTAAAGGCTTGTCGCCCTTAGTTGGAGACATACTTGCTGGAAACCAAGGTCCCGGGCGCCGCGGCGTTCGCCAAGTTCATGACGGTGCTGCAGGCCGTGGCGGATGCGCCCCAGCCGCCCACGGCCGCGTCGCTGGCGCGCAGCTGCGGTTATCCGCGGCCCACGGTTTACCGCATCGTCGCCGCATTGGCCGAGCAGGGCATGGTGGTCGAAGCGGGCGGCGTCTACCGCCTGGGACCCAGGCTGATGTCGCTGGCCAGCCGGGCCTGGTCGCAATTCGACCTGCGCGCGGCGCTGGCGCCCGACCTGCAGGCGCTGCGCGACGAAACCGGCGAAACCGTGCATCTGGCGGTGCCCGCCGGGCACGAGATGACCTATATCGACAAGCTGGAAAGTCCCGGGCCGGTGCGGATGGCTTCGCGCGTCGGCGCTTCCGTGGCGCTGCATTCCAGCGCGGTCGGCAAGGCCTACCTGGCGGCGCTGGATCAGACTGCGCGCGAGCGCCTGCTGCGCGAGTTGCCGCTGACCGCCCGCATGCCTGGCACCGTGACCGGCCTGCCGGAACTCCGCGCCGTGCTGGATGTGGCCGCCGCCCGCGGCTACGCCACCGACGACGAGGAAAACGAGCCTGGCATCGTCTGCTACGGCGTGGCCCTGTGCGATGCGGCCGGGCGGCCCGTCGCCGGCGTCAGCGTCAGCACCCTGCTGTTCCGGCGGCGCGAAAACCCGCAAGCCGCCTATATCGAACCCTTGCTGCGGCTGCGCGACGCCGCCGCGGCCAAACTCGCCGTTCTGCCGCCATCGTCCGGCGGCGCCTGACCGTCTGCCACCAAGGAACTCCATGACCGCATCCGCCGCTCCCCGCGCCTCCAAGCTCGCCGCCCTCTTGGCCGCCCGCGTCGTTCCCGTGTTGCGCTACACGGACGCCGCCACCGCCGCCTACGCAGCCGAAGTCGCCGTGGCTGCCGGCTGCACCACCCTGGAGCTGACCTGGACCATCCCCGGCGTCACCGACCTGCTGCGCGCGCTGCGCGACAAGCACGGCAGCGCCCTGCTGCTGGGCGTAGGCACCGTGCTGGACCAACACCAGGCGCGCGAGGCCCTGGTCGCGGGCGCGGACTTCCTGGTGTCGCCGGCGCTGGCCACCGACATTGTCGACCTGGCGCACGCAGCCGACGCGCTGTGCCTGCTGGGCGCCTTCACGCCCACCGAAGTGCTGGCGGCGCGCCGCGCGGGCGTGGACGTGGTGAAGATATTCCCGGCGGACACGGGCGGCCCCAAGCACCTGGCGGCGCTCAAGTCCGTCTACCCGGACACCATCTTCTGCCCCACGGGCGGCGTCACCCAGGACAATATGGGCACGTACTTCGCCGCCGGCGCCGCCATCGTGGGCATAGGCAGCAACCTCTATGACAAGGCGGCCTTCGCCGCCCGCGACACCGCCGCGCTGGTGGCGCAGATCAAGCGCACCCGGGAGGCCGCCCATGGCTGATTTCGACATCGTCGCGCTGGGCGAGCCGCTGGTCGAACTGAACCAGACGCACCAGGACCAGCGCCAGTACCTGCAAGGCTTCGGCGGCGATACTTCCAACGCCGTCATTGCGGCTGCGCGGCAGGGCGCAAGCTGCGCCTATCTGACCCGCGTCGGCAACGACGCCTTCGGCCAGCAGTTCCTGGACCTGTGGCAGGCCGAAGGCGTGGACACCTCGGGCGTGCAGGTGGATGAGCAGGCGCACACCGGCCTGTACTTCGTGCAGCACGGCCCGGACGGCCACGCCTTCAGCTATTTGCGCCGCGGTTCCGCCGCCAGCCTGATGACGCCGGCCAGCCTGGACTCGGGCCTGATCGAACGCGCCCGCTACCTGCACGTGTCGGGCATCAGCCTGGCGATCAGCACCAGCGCCTGCGATACCGTCTTCGCCGCCATCGAGCGCGCGCACGCGGCCGGCGCCCAGGTCAGCCTGGATTCGAACTTGCGGCTGCGTTTGTGGCCGGTGGACCGCGCCCGCGCCGTGCTGCGCGAAACCATGCGCGCGGCCGACCTGTTCCTGCCCAGCATGGACGACATGCAGCACCTGACCGGCAACGACGACCCGGAGCGCACGCTGGACTGGATCCGCGACGCCGGCGCGAGCGGCGTGGTGGTGCTGAAGCTGGGCAAGGATGGCTCCATCATCGACGACGGCCGCCAGCGCATTCCGGTGGCCGCCTTGCGCGTGGACGCGGTGGATGCGACCGGGGCGGGCGACTGCTTTGCGGGCAGCCTGCTGGCGCGCCGCTGCCAGGGAGATTCCTGGGAGGACGCGGTGCGCTACGCCAACGCGGCGGCGGCCCTGTCCACCCTGGGCTATGGCGCGGTTGATCCGCTGCCGCGCAAGGAACAGGTATTGGAACGGCTGAAGAGCATTTCCGGCTGATTGCAGGATGGATCCCGGGCAGGCGCGGGTGCTTGCCCAGGGCGGGGGGAGGCAATCCGCCCCTAATTTAATGGCTCATCACAGGAGCGTGGCGGAAACGCCGCATTTTTGCGTCGTTGGCGCGTCCCGTGCATTTCAGGCTAAAATGCCAAGTTACCCGAATTTTCCGCCAGCCCAGTATCCGGTTGTGCGGGCTTCACTACCGCAAATTCAACAGGAGAATCAACATGGCTGAACGCAAACGCGTGCGTCGCAACACCCTGGAACGTCGTTGCCTGGGCAAGGCTTTCAAGCGCTTGTTCGTCAAGTCGCCCAAGGGTGTTTTCAAGATGCTGGAAAAGATCAAGCGCGTCTAATCGATGCGTCAGGCCGGGGCTTGCCCCGGTCCGATAAAAAAAACCCGCCGGTGCGCCGCGCGGGTTTTTTTTCGTCGGCCCAAAATCTGGGCGGGGCCATGTCTACTCGTGGTCCTGGGGCGGGCCCAGCTTGGGCAGGATGAAATCCATGAAAGCCCGGGTTTTGGCCGGCTGGATGCTGGACGGATACACCACGTAGATCGAAATCGGATCCACCTTCCAACCCGGCAGCACGCGCTTGAGCGAATTGCGTTTGATGATGGGGGCGAGCGCATGGCAGTGCGGCATGCGGGTAATGGCCAGGTCCAGGCCCGCCAGCGTGCCGGCGATGCTCATATTGTTGGCCGCGAGGTGGCCGCTGACCGCCACGCGTTCGCTGACCGCGCCGCGGTGCAGCGTCCAGTGCGAATGCGCGGCATCGATGGCGGTGCGCAGGCACTGGTGCTGGGCGAGATCGGCGGGGACCTTGGGTTCGCCGTGGCGCGCAAGGTAGCGGTCGGAGGCGTACAGGTAGCTGTCCAGGGAAACCAGCTCCTGCACCACGGCGCCGCTGTGCACAGTGCTGTTGCCATTGCCGTTGTCGTAGCCCGTGTCCGCTGACGTCCGCGGATGATGGGCATCGTTGCCGAAACGCAGCACCACGTCGAACGGCGTGCCTTGCGCGTCGGACGCCGTCATCATGCTCAGGTCGAACTCGCACTCC
The DNA here is from genome assembly GCF_049647645.1 of Achromobacter sp. Lineage (GTDB taxonomy): Bacteria > Pseudomonadota > Gammaproteobacteria > Burkholderiales > Burkholderiaceae_B > Achromobacter. Next base: position 2,758 of record NZ_JBARYB010000001.1, on the reverse strand, counting down.
ACTTCCGGGTAGCGGTCGGTGAAGTCGTTGATGGTTTCAGGCAACAGCCACATCGCCAGGCTGTACGGCATGGATACCCGCAGGTTGCCGGACGGACCGCCCGACAGCGATTGCAGTTGCTCGTGCGCCAGGCGGGCTTCGTCGATCAGGCCCTGGCAGCGCCGCATATAGGCCGCGCCAGCCTCCGTGAGATCCAGGCGGCGGGTGTTGCGGTTGATCAGGCGCAAGCCGATGGCGCGTTCCAACTCGTTGATCCGACGCGACAAAGTCGAGGTCGGCATGTCCAGCGCGCGCGCCGCCAGGCTGAAGCTTTTACGCTTGGCGACCTCGACGAACAAGGCGATGTCATTGAGCTGGACGGTCGAGGCTTCCATAGGCATTCCGGTTTTGGCCGCCCGAGTGTACCGCCACTACGTTGGACGTCCCAAGATCGGCGCGGGCTCTCCGAGCCCTGTAAAGCGCGGCTTTTGTCAGATTTGATTGCAAATTTGCGCGGCACGGGACAAGTTCGTGCGGGCATATCCCCTAAACTTCAGGCGAAAACACCAAAACCAAGACCGCAGCGCTTGCACCACGCATCGCAAAGGGGCTCAGTGGGCATGACCGATACACCAACTTTCTTCACTGTTTTGACGCCCACCTACAACCGGGCGGGCACGCTGCACCGGGTCTATGAGTCGCTTTCCCGGCAGACTTTCCGGGATTTCGAATGGGTCGTGGTGGACGATGGTTCCACCGACAACACCCACGAATCCATCCTGGAATGGCAGGCGCGCGCCGATTTTCCGATCCGCTATTTCTGGCAGAACAACCGCCACAAGAAAACCGCCTTCAACCGGGGCGTGCGCGAAGCGCGCGGCGAACTCATCGTCGGCCTGGACAGCGACGACGAAATGCCGCCCGACGCCCTGGCCACGTTCAAGGAAGCCTGGGACAGCATTCCGCCGGCGCGGCGCGAATCCTATGTCGCCGTGACGGGCCTGTGTGCACGTCCGGACGGCAGTATCGTCGGCGACCGCTATCCGCAGGACGTGTTCGACAGCACGGCCGTGGACGTCTATTTCCGCTATCGCATCAAGGGTGAGAAGTTCGGCTGTATGCGCACCGACATCCTCAGGAAGTATCCCTTTCCCGAGGATGTCGCCGGCTTCGTGCCCGAAAGCCTGGTGTGGTGGGCGATCGCGCGCGCGGGCTATCTCAGCCGCTTCATCAATCGCGTGGTGCGTACCTACCATGACACGCCTGGCGGCCTGAGCCGGGGGGCGGTGTCCGTGGGCAACAACGCCCAGGGCCTGTACTTGCTGGCCTGGGACATGCTGCAGCATCACCTGGAATTCTTCCGCTACCGGCCGCGCGAGTTCATCATGGCCGCGGCGCGCTATACCCGCTTTCGCCTGCACCTGAAGCATTCGGGCGTGCCGACGGCGGTGCAGGCCTACAAGCTGACCAATCCGGTGGCGAAGTTCATGGTGGCGGCCATGTGGCCGCTGGGCTATGCCCTGTACCGCCGCGACAGGCGCCGCGGGGTCGCCTAGGGGCCGCCGCGCAGGCAGGCCCCCGGCGGCCGGCGCTTCAGGCCGGCGCCGCGGCAGGGGCCCCATGCCCCAGCCCCAGATACACCTCGACCACGCGCGGATCCTCCGCCACCTGGGCGGCCGGGCCTTCCAGCGTGACGGCGCCGGTTTCCAGCACGTAGGCGTAATCGGCCACCTGCAGCGCGGCGCGGGCGTTCTGCTCGATCAGTAGGATGGATACGCCCATTTCCCGCAGGCGCGCGACGATGCGGAACACTTCCCGCACGATGCGCGGCGCCAGGCCCAGGCTGGGTTCGTCCAGCATCAGCAGCCGCGGCTTGGCCATCAGCGCGCGACCCACCGCCAGCATCTGGCGTTCGCCGCCGGACAGCGTGCCGGACAGCTGGGCGCGGCGTTCCTTCAGGCGGGGAAACAGCTCATAGACCTCGGCCAGCGTCTGGTCCTGGTCGCGCAAGCCGTTGCGGAACCGATGGAACGCGCCCAGCAGCAGGTTGTCTTCCACCGTCATCTCGGCGAACAGCTCGCGCTTTTCGGGCACCAGGTTCATGCCGGCCGCCACCATTTCCTCGATCTCGGCATGCTCCTGCTGCTTGCCGCCGAAGACGATCTGGCCGCTGGACGGCAGCACGCCCATGATGGCCGACAGCAGGGTGGTCTTGCCGGCGCCATTGGGGCCGATCACGGTCACGATCTCGCCTTCGCCCACTGCCAGGCTGACGCCCGAAATGGCTTCGATCTTGTCATAGGCCACGCGCAGGTCGCGCACTTCCAGCAATTTCGCGCTCATCATTCCACTCCGCCCAGATAGGCTTCAAGCACCGCGGGGTTGTTCTGGATCTCGGCGGGCAGGCCTTCGGCGATCTTTTCGCCGAAGTCCATGACCACCACGCGGTCCACCAGCCCCATCACGAAGTCCATGTCGTGCTCCACCAGCAGGATGGCCATGCCCTCGGCGCGCAGCTTCTTCAGCAGTTCGGCCAGTTCGCATTTTTCTTGATAGCGCAGGCCCGCCGCGGGTTCGTCCAGCAACAGGATGCAGGGATCGGACGCCAGCGCGCGGGCAATCTCCAGGATGCGCTGCTGTCCCAGGGCCAGGGAGCCTGCCTCGTCGTGCAGATGCTTGCCCAGGCCCACGCGTTCGACCTGGCGCGCGGCTTCGGCCAGCAGGCGCGCCTCTTCGGCGCGGTCCAGCCGCCAGGCGGCCGGCAGCACACCGCGGTGGC